>NZ_QLMG01000027.1:0-51549 GCF_003259905.1 Salipiger aestuarii
AAGCCGCCTCAGACCGACGGTATGATCCCCTTTTATGGTTTGAAGCCAAACTATTGCGGGGCAAGGGAACGGTTCAGCGGTCGCATTGAAGAGGGGCTGCAAAGCCATCCCCTCCGATCCGGCAAGGAACTGGAAACCACGCTGCTCCGCTATGCCTGGGCTTCCTACCAGCAGCTTCCGCAATCAGCCTTGAGCAGCAAGACGCCCTTGCAGGCGATGAAGGACTGGCACGAGCTAAAGCCGGAACTGATTAACAAGCAGCCGTATTGTCTCCCGGGATGTGACAGCTAGCGGCAGATGCCGTCGGGCTGGATTCCCGCCCAGGGCACCACCACCTCGGGCTTGTCCAGCGCCGCCTCAAGCCGCGCCACCGGCATTTCCGCCCCGATCATGTCGCGCAGCCGCTTCGTGCGCGGGGCGTCGGGGTCAAGCACATGGCAGCAAACGTATTCCTCGACGATCGCGCCCTGCTGTTCGTAGCCATGATCGAGAAACCGCGCCGCACCGTCGGGATCGAAGAGGTAGGGGTCGGCTGACGCCCCGTGTTCGGTCATTGCCTTGATCGGCGTATAGCCGGTGCGCGCCCGATTCTGCCATTGCCACACATGCACCGCCTCATGCGCGAGCAGCATCGCGTCCAGCAGGTCGATACGGTCGGGGTAATCCGGCAGGAAATCGTCGCGATACAGGTCCTTGCGGTAGAACACCCGTTGAAACAGGGTCATCGCTCCGGGGGACACCGACACCGTTTCGCCCCTGGACGGCGGCCAGATCCGTTCCATGCAGGTCAGGCGCGGGCGAATGGGCCGCGTATAGCTGACCGACCCCGCCGCCAACCCGTCGTGAAACCGGATGCGCGACGTATCCAGCTGGTCGCCCTGGATGGCGCGCAGAAAGGCGGATTCGTTCGGGGTCAGGGACCGTCCGCAGGACACAAGCAACAGCAAGGCGATCAGGATCAGGCGCATGCGTGCACCAAAGCCCGCCTTGGGTCCGGGCGCAAGTCACCGCCGCGTGACGACCTGTTGGCCGGGCATCGTCCCCGAAATTTCAAGGATCAGCTTGCGCTTGACCGCCTCGGCGAAATCCGCGCGGCTGTGGGCGGCGACGACGAAGGCGCCGTTGCCGCCGATGACGCGGTCTTTGTAGGTCTGCGCAAGGCCGGGGTAGCGTCCTGCGTCGCGCAGGATCGGCAGGGCGTTGATGGTGATGCCACTGGCAACCACGGCATCGCGGGCCTGTTCGATGCCCGGCCCCGAGAAATTGCCCGCGCTGTCACCGGAAAAGTCGATCACCCTGCGCCAGCCGTCCAAATCGTTGCGTTCGATCAGGGCCTTGCCGGTCAGCAGCGCGCGGCCAATGGCGTTGCGCCCGAACGCCATGCGCGGGCTGGTCAACAGCCTGTCGGCAAAGACGGCGGCGTCTTCGCGGTTTGCGATGCGCATCCATTTCACCACCTGGCCCTGGTTCGCGGCCCATTCCACATAAGTAACGGCAATGTGCCCATAGGCCGTGTTGCCGATCACGGCGAGCACCTCGGGGTCGGTCATGGCCTGCGCGTAGCCTTCGCGCTGGAACATCAACTCATTGGCGGTGATCGACCCGGACGCATCGGCCAGCAGCACCAGTTCCAGATCGGTGTCCTGCGCCAGCGCGGGGCCGGCCAGCAGAGCAAGGGCGAGTGTCAGGCAGCGCATGTCCGGTTCTCCGATCCGGGGCAGGTCAAGGTTAGCTGTCCGGCCGCGTTTCACAAAGCGCCGCGCGCCGATGCTGACGGCAACGTGAGCGTGTGGCCGTCACCACGCCGCGCTTTCGCGCAGCCAGTCGTGGATGGCGGCGGCGGTGGCGTCGTGCGCAGCGCGCCCCAGCGCGTGGCCAACGGCTGTGTGCTTGCCCGCAAAGGGCCGGGTGCCGGGCGGCGCGGCCACGGCGATGCAATCGGTGCCCGTGCCGGTGGCGTGGCCGCCGGGCAGGTCGATCCGCGCGTCAAGCACCGCAAGCGTGCGGGCCTCGGCCACCAGGGTGATCGCCTCGACCAGAGCGATGTCGCTCAGCGGTTGCGACAGGCGCAGGGCGACGTTGATCGTGCCCCACTCTTTCCAGGTCCGGGGCTGGCGTGTTCCGATCCGCTCGGCATTGCCAAGGCCCGCCGTGACGATCGCGGTTGCACGGACATCGTCCACGGTGGCCTGCCGGACGACATGGGCCGCGATCTTGCGCGAGGTCAGGAAGCAGACGGCATCCTCGGCGCCGATGCGGCGCAATTCGCCCCGCAGCCAGTCGGGCACGTCAAGTTCGGGGGTCAGATCGGCGTTGCGCACCTGGCGCCACAGAATGCGCCGGGCGGTTCGATAGCCGCCGTTATGGGGCGCAAAGCTGAGCACCCGCATCGGCTGGCCAAGGTCAAAGGTCAGCCAGGGCGGCAGCAAGCGCATGACCTTCTTTCCCGGACGGGCGTCTTACACGTCCAGCTCTTCGACAAACCGCGCGTTTTCCTGAATGTACTGATAGCGCAGCTCGGGTTTCTTGCCCATCAGCCGTTCGACCAGATCGCCGGTTTCGCCGGGTTCGTCCTCGTCGATGGTGACGCGGATCAGCTTGCGGGTGGCCGGGTCCATGGTGGTTTCCTTGAGGTCCTTGGCATCCATTTCGCCAAGACCCTTGAACCGCTGCACGTCGATCTTGCCCTTGCCGCCAAGGCCCCTGGCCAGCATGTCCTCTTTTTCGGTGTCATCGGCCACATAGATGCGCCGCGCGCCCTGCGTCAGCCGGTACAGCGGCGGACAGGCCATATACAGGTGCCCCTGGTCGATCAGCGGGCGCATCTGGGTGTAAAAGAACGTCATCAAAAGGGCTGCGATATGCGCGCCGTCGACGTCGGCGTCGGTCATGATGATGATCTTTTCATAGCGCAGATCGTCGACGTTGAACTTCGTGCCCAGCCCGACGCCAAGCGCTTCGCACAGGTCACGGATTTCGGCGTTCGAGCTTAGCTTGTTCGATGCGGCGCCCAGCACGTTGAGGATCTTGCCCTTGAGCGGCAGCAGCGCCTGGGTTTCGCGGAACCGCGCGCCCTTGGCCGATCCGCCGGCCGAGTCGCCTTCGACGATGAACAATTCGGTGCCTTCGCGGGATTTGGCGGAACAGTCGGTCAGCTTGCCCGGCAGGCGCAGTTTCTTGGTGGCCGACTTGCGGGCGGTTTCCTTTTCCTGTCGCCGTTTCAGGCGCTCTTCGGCGCGCAGCACAAGGAAATCCAGGATCGCCCCGGCGGATTTGGTATCCGACGCCAGCCAGTTGTCGAAATGGTCGCGCACGGCGCCTTCGACAAGGCGCTGCGCTTCGGTGGTGGCGAGGCGATCCTTGGTCTGGCCGACAAATTCCGGCTCGCGGATAAAGCACGACACCAGGGCGCAGCCGCCGGTGATAAGGTCGTCGCGGGTGATCTGCGCGGCCTTGCGGTTGTTCACCAGCTCGCCGTAGGCGCGGATGCCCTTCAGGATCGCCGACCAGAAGCCCGCCTCATGCGTGCCGCCCTCGGGGGTGGGAACGGTGTTGCAATAGCTCTGGATGAAGCCATCGCGCGAGGGCGTCCAGTTGATCGCCCATTCGACCTTGCCGGGGGTGTTGAATTTCTCCTTGAAATCAACCGTGCCGCCAAAGGGCTTGTCGGCGTAGACAGAGGCACCCGACAGGGTTTCGCTCAGATAGTCGGACAGGCCGCCGGGAAAGTGAAAGGTCGCCTCGGTCGGGGTTTCCGCGTCGTCGATGGCGGATTTCCAGCGGATTTCGACGCCGGAAAACAGATACGCCTTGGACCGCACCATCTTGAACAGGCGCGCGGGCTTGAAGCGGTGCGCGCGAAAGATCTGTTCGTCGGCATGGAAGGTCACGGTGGTGCCGCGCCGGTTGGGGGCCGCCCCGATCCTTTCGACGGGTCCAAGCGGGATGCCACGCGAAAACCGCTGTTCGAACAGCTCCTTGTTGCGCGCGACCTGCACGACCATGGAATCGCTCAGCGCGTTGACCACCGACGCACCGACGCCATGCAGACCGCCCGATGTCTCATAGGCATCGCCCGAGAACTTGCCGCCCGCGTGCAGGGTGCACAGGATGACCTCCAGCGCGGATTTGCCGGGAAACTTGGGGTGCGGGTCGATGGGGATGCCGCGCCCGTTGTCGCGGATCGTCACAGCGTGATCGGCGTGCAGTTCCACCTCGATGCGGTTAGCATGGCCCGCGACCGCCTCGTCCATCGAGTTGTCGAGCACTTCGGCCACAAGGTGATGCAGCGCCCGTTCATCGGTGCCCCCGATATACATGCCGGGTCGTTTGCGGACCGGTTCCAGCCCTTCGAGCACCTCGATGGACGAGGCATCATAGGTCGTGGCTTCGGTTCCGGCGAGAAGGTCATCGGCCATGGGCTGCTGCTCGTGTTTTGCTGTTCTTGTGTGCAGCAAGTATGGCAGAGCGCGGGGGCGGGGGAAAGCCCGGTGGTGCCGCTCAGGCCGGGTCACGCGGGGAAAGGTCGGACCAGCCTTCGCCCATGGCCACGATACAGGATGTGCCCGACGCATAGGCGATGATCATCGTCCAGTCGCCGCGGTCGTCAAGCCACAGCTCGACCACCTCTTCGGGGTTGCGCAGCCCGGTCGAGGCCAGCGAGGCGCCAAATCGCGATGTCATACGGTGGGCCATGCGCGGGCTGGGCTCGCACAGCACCTCGGCGATGGGCGAGGCGGCAAGGGCGGGCTGGCCAAGCATCATGAGAATCGCAAGCGGGATACGCATGCACGCGATCGTAACGGATTAATGACGCCTGACAAGAAAATGCCCCGAGGCCGCGCCTCGGGGCATGATGCGATCCGGTCAGGATCAGAAGCGGTAGTTCACGCCGAGCGTGGCGGTTGTCGCGCCGACCTCAAGATCCGTGTCGTCGAAGTCTTCGAAGACGTTATAGCTGACTTCGCCGTTCAGGGTGACGTTGGGGGCGACATAGGTCTCGACGCCCACACCGACGAAATAGCCGTCGGACGAATCGGAATCGTCGGTCGTGGCGTGGGCATAGCCCGCGGAACCGTAGTACAGCGCGTTGCCGCGGTCATAGCCAAGACGTCCACCAAGCTTGGCCATGCTGTCCATGTTGCTGCCGTCGTCGAGTTCGAGGTCGGTGCCCTGGTAGTCCAGCACGCCGCCCGCGACCCAGTCGCCGTAATCACGATCATAGGTGCCGCGCAGGCCGTAGACGCCGCCGCCCTCGTTTTCGTCGTATTCGGACGTGCCCGAGCCAAGCTGCAGGCCGAGCGAGGCGCCGGTCCAGTCGGTGCTGGCGGCGGGCGGCGCGACAGACACGACAGGGGCCGCGGGCCGTTGTTCGACAGGCGTGGAGTCAAGCGAACCGGCAAGCACCGGGGTTGCAAGAACCGGGGCCGCGAGAAGGGGAAGGATGAAAAGCGGTTTCAGAGACATGGTAATTTGCTCCTGTGTTTGTTGATTCGGTGCCGCGTACGTTGTGAATGCGGACAGACCTTCCCAGCTGAGATAGGGCACTGTGAGGGCTGTTTCCCGCTTTTTCAGGTCACAACATCGTGCTGTTGCAGCGATGCACCGAAATGCCGGTTTTGCCGGGGGATGAGCATAAAATCGCCTGCCCTGACCGCCCCAAGCACGGGCCTGTGTGGGGCTGGCGCCACACCGAGGGAACCCTGATTGCGACCAGCCGCCACATTCGGCTATCATGCCACGACCCATATGGCAAAGGGTCGCCCGGGACGTCCCTTTGATGCCAGGTCGGACGCAAGCGCGCCGCGGTCGGGCGCAGTCCCTTGCCGCGGCGTTTCGGCGGGCAGGCGGATCAGAACGCCGCGTCGCGGGCCTCTTGCTGCCAGGCCTTGGCAAGGTTGCCAAAGCGGGTGAACTGGCTTTCGAACGACAGCTCGACCGTGCCGATGGGGCCGTGTCGCTGCTTGCCGATGATGATCTCGGCCTTGCCGTGCAGGCGCGCCATCTTTTCCTGCCATGCGGCCATTTCATCCAACCGATCATCCGACGGTTTTTCGCGTTCGGTGTAATATTCCTCGCGGAACACGAACATCACCACGTCGGCGTCCTGTTCGATCGAGCCCGATTCCCGCAGGTCGGATAGCTGGGGCCGCTTGTCCTCGCGCGATTCAACCTGACGCGACAGCTGCGACAGGGCGATCACCGGGATGTTCAGTTCCTTGGCGATGGCCTTGAGGCCCATGGAGATCTCGGCGATTTCCTGCACCCGGTTTTCGGCGGTGCCACGCAGAAGTTGCAGGTAGTCGACGATCAGGATGTCCAGCCCATGCGTCCGCTTGAGCCGCCGCGAACGCGCCGCAAGCTGCGAAATCGGCAGCGCGGGGGTGTCGTCGATGAACAGGGGGCAGGCTTCAAGCTCTTTGGCGGCATCGACAAAGCGGCGGAATTCGCGTTCGTCCATGTCGCCCTGACGGATCTTGTGCGAGCTGATTTCCGACGCTTCGGCCAGAATACGGCTGGCCAGCTGTTCCGCGCTCATTTCCAGCGAAAAGAACCCCACGACGCCGCCATCCACGGCGCCCTCGGTGCCATCGTGGCGCTGTCCGCGCCGGTAGGCCTTGGCGATGTTGAAGGCGATGTTGGTGGCCAGCGATGTCTTGCCCATCGACGGACGCCCCGCAAGGATCAAAAGGTCGGACGGGTGCAAGCCGCCCAGCTTCTTGTCAATGTCATCAAGGCCGGTGGAAATGCCCGCCAGCCCGCCGTCGCGCTGATAGGCGGCGTTGGCCACATGCACCGCATCGGTGACAGCGCGCAGGAACGACTGAAAGCCACCGTCGGTGCTGCCCTGTTCGGCCATCTTGTACAGCGCCTGTTCGGCTTCGACGATCTGTTCCTTGGGTTCGGATTTCACATCGACCTTGGCGGCCTTGTCGGCGATGTCGCGCCCCAGCCGGATCAGATCGCGCCGCACCGACAAATCGTAGATCATCTGCGCATAGTCCCGCACCGCAAAGCTGGACACCGCGGCCCCGGCAAGGCGCACCAGATAGGCCGGCCCGCCCAGTTCCTTCAGCCCCTCGTCCGCTTCCATGAACGCCTTGAGCGTCACGGGTGAGGCAAGGTTGTTCTTGGCGATTCGCGCCGCGGCGATTTCAAAGATCCGCGCGTGCACAGGTTCGTAGAAATGCCCCGAATTCAGGATCGCCGCGATGCGGTCGTAGACATCGTTGTTGGTCAGGATCGCGCCCAGCAGCTGCTGTTCGGCCTCGATCGAATGCGGCATGGTCTCGGCCTGCTCGACCTCGATGCCGGACGCGTTGAATGCGCTGTGATCGTTCATTGCTCTGCCCCTATGTCCCGTCTGCCGTCGCGGTTCGTGCGCTATAGCCAAAGCCGCGGCCGGGACCAATCTGGATATGTTTGTGGAGAACTGGCGGACAACCGCGGGATGACTCGGCGCGGCGCCCGGCTCTCGGCTCATATCGTAGCAGATCGCAGGATTCTCGCAACATCTGGGGTGGGGCTGCGCGATTCGGCGGCGGATTATTTGCCCCGCCGCCCATTCGTCATGCGCTGTTTCTTGCCTGCCAGTCGCGCGGGTCCGCAAGGAACGCCTCGACCTGCGCCAGGGTGTCCGCGCCGAACCCGCCGCGGGCCCTGGCCTCGGTCAGAACGTCGTGCCAGGTGCACAGGTAATGCAGCGAGACGCCGTGGTCGCCCAGCGTCCCGACCGTCTCGGGGAAGATGTCGTAATAAAAGATCACGGCCGTGTGCGCGCAGGTGGCGCCGGTTTCACGGATGGCATCGACAAAGGACAGCTTGGAGCCGCCATCGGTGGTCAGATCCTCGACCAGAAGCACCCGCTGGCCTTCGCTCATCACGCCTTCGATGCGGGCGTTGCGTCCATAGCCCTTGGGCTTCTTGCGCACATAGGTCATCGGCAGCGCCATACGTTCGGCCACCATGGCGGCAAAGGGGATGCCGGCCGTTTCGCCGCCGGCGATATTGTCGAACGCCTCGAACCCGGCGTTGCGCATCACGGTGACGGTCAGGAAATCCATCAGGGTCGAACGCACGCGCGGAAAGGAATTGGGCTTGCGACAGTCGATATAGACCGGCGAGGGCAGGCCGGAGGCCAGCCGGAACGGTTCGCCCTCCATGAAATGCACCGCGCCGATTTCCCACAGCATGCGGGCGGTCAGGCGGGCCATCTCTTCGGGCGACGGATAGGACGAGGGGATCATGGGGCGCGCTCCTGTTCGGGTTGCGTTTCCTCTAGCGCGAAGCTGGCGGTATTGAGAACCCCCGTTGGTGCCGTTACCCGGTTTCTTCCGGCTGCCATCAACCCGGCGGCGTGCCCTGTGCGTCAGATCCCCGCGCGTCAGATCGCCGTGCCCCGCCTCTGGTCGGTCGCGCTGCCGCGTGGTATCGCGGCGTCATGACCCAGATCACCCTGCGCCGACCCGACGACTGGCACCTGCATCTGCGCGATGGCGAGATGCTGCGCGCCGTGGCCCCCGAAAGCGCGCGCCATTTTGGCCGTGCGATCATCATGCCCAACCTCGTGCCCCCGGTCGTCACCGGCGCCGAGGCTGCGGCCTATCGCGACCGTATCCTTGCGGCGCGCCCCGAGGGCAGCGGGTTCACGCCGCTGATGACGCTGTACCTGACGGAACAAACCGATCCGGCGGATGTGGTGCAGGCGGCGCGTGACGGCATCGTGACGGCGGTGAAACTGTACCCGGCGGGGGCGACGACCAATTCGGCCTCGGGGGTGCGCGATTTCGACAAGGTGCGCCGGGTGCTCGACGCCATGGCCGAGGCGGGCATACCGCTGTGTGTCCACGGCGAGGTGGTCGACGGGGATGTCGACATCTTTGACCGCGAGGCGGTGTTCATCGACCGCGTGCTCGATCCGATCCGGCGCGCGACGCCGGGGCTTCGGGTCGTGATGGAACACATCACCACGCGCGACGGCGTCGATTACGCCCGCGCGGGCGGCGATACGCTGGGCGCGACGATCACCACGCATCACCTTGTCATCAACCGCAACCATATCCTGGTGGGCGGGATCAAACCGCATTATTACTGCCTGCCGGTCGCCAAGCGCGAAAGCCACCGCCGGGCATTGGTCGAGGCGGCGACCTCGGGCGATGCCAGCTTCTTTCTGGGCACCGACAGCGCACCGCACACCGATCCCGCCAAGGAAAGCGCCTGCGGTTGTGCCGGGTGTTTCACCGCGACCAACACGGTGTCGATCCTTGCCGCGGTGTTCGAGGCGGCGGGCGCGTTGCACAAGCTCGAATCGTTTGCCTCGCTCAACGGGCCGGCATTTTACGGGCTGGCGCCCAACGAAGACACGCTGACCCTGCGCAAGGGCGATCCGGTGGCCTATCCGCCCAAGCTGAATACCGGGGCGGGCCCGGTGACGGTGTTCGACCCCGGCTTCCCGCTGCACTGGCGGGTCGACTGATCGCGCCCTCGCGCCGCCGCCTGCTGTTTCACCTGGCGGCGCGGGTCGCCACCAGGTCCACCAGTACTTCGACGTCATAGGCCAACTGGCCCGGATCAGTCATGCCCGTGCCGACGGCGTAGTCGCGCCGGTCCAGCGTGGCCTGCCCGGTCATCCGCGCCGTGTCGCCGTCGAGCGTCAGATCGAAGGGCAGGGTGATCGGCACCTCGGCATCCTTCAGCGTCAGCGTGCCCTGGGCCTCGCGCCCGGTTTCGGTGCGCAGCAGCGTCGCGGAAAAGGTTGCGGTGGGAAAGCTGTCCGCAGCCAGGAAATCCGGCCCGAGCGCCTGTTTCGACACCGACCCGAGCGTCAGCGAAGGCACGCTGATCCGGACGGTGACATCGCCTTCGGGGCCGGGGGTGTCCCGCGGCTGCCAGGCGATGGCGGCGGTCCAGTCGGCAAAGCTGCCGGTCACTTGCGCCCCCATCTGCGTGACGCGGATGGCCAGCGTGCCGTCCTGTATCTGCCAGTCGGACACGGCAGGCTTCAGGTGCGCGGCGGGGCGCGTTGCGTTCGTGCCCAACAGACCCGCGGCGGCGGCGCCTCCGAACAGCGCGACCCAGGCCAACAGCGCCAGGGCGGCGGGGGCGGCGTGCGATGTCCGCACCGCCGGGTTCCCGCCGGGGGTACCGCGCACCATGCGGGCCAGGGTGGCATCCCGGTCGATCGCCGCGTGCCTGATCGCGCCGGTCACATGCAGCGCCAGCATCCCCACAAGCAGCCATTGCGACAGGAAATGCACCGTCGCAAACGTTTCGGCAACGGCGGGCGCGGTCGGCACCATTGGAAGGTTCTGCCCCAGTGGCCACCAGATCGGAGCGAACCCTTCGGTCGCGGCGTGTTCGATCCAGCCTGTCAGCGGCACGATGACCAGTGCGGCATAAAGTGCCCAGTGCACGGTTTCGGCCAGCAGGGTTTCGGCCCGGCGTTCGGGATGCAGCGGCACCGGGCGCGTTTGACCCAGCGCCCAGACGATCCGCGCCAGCGCGATGGCGAAGAGTCCGACGCCCAGCGTCTTGTGGGCGGAAAACAGCGTGGTCTTGGTGGCGATCTGCGCCGCCTCCTGCATTGGCCACAGATGGGCGGTCCAACCCAGCGGCACCATGATCGCGATGCCAAGCGCGATGGCCCAGTGAAAGAACCGCGTGAGTCCGCCATAGGCGGTGGAGGTATTGGAAAGCGACATGGGGCAGCTCCTGTCACGCAAACGGCGTTGGCGGAATATCTGCCCTGCAAGGCGCCAGGGCGCAATTCCGGCCCCGCGCACAGGACTCGTGCGGCCCGCGCTGGCGTTGCGGTGACGAGCGTTGCGAAACCGCGCCGGGGACGTTAAGGAACGCCCCCAACGCGGGCG
Source organism: Salipiger aestuarii (assembly GCF_003259905.1). Lineage (GTDB taxonomy): Bacteria > Pseudomonadota > Alphaproteobacteria > Rhodobacterales > Rhodobacteraceae > Salipiger > Salipiger aestuarii. The sequence goes on from NZ_QLMG01000027.1 coordinate 10,869, forward strand.
CAAGGCGCCTTTGACGCATCAACGGAGGGGTTCCCATGTCGCGCGCATTCATCTTCCCGGGCCAGGGGGCCCAGACCATCGGCATGGGCAAGGCGCTTTGCCAGGCCTACCCTGCGGCCCGTGCCGTGTTCGAAGAGGTCGACGCAGCCCTGGGCGAATCCCTGTCCGCGCTGATCTGGGAGGGCGAGGCCGAGACCCTGACCCTGACGCAGAACGCCCAGCCGGCCCTGATGGCGACCTCGCTTGCCGCGATGCGCGCGCTTCAGTCCGAGGGCGTGCAGGTCGGGGCGGCGTCGTTTGTCGCGGGGCATTCGCTGGGCGAATATTCGGCGCTGACCGCCGCGGGATCGCTCGGCGTGGCGGACGCGGCGCGCTTGTTGCGCACGCGGGGTCTTGCGATGCAAAGCGCGGTGCCGGTGGGCGAAGGCGCGATGGCGGCTCTGTTGGGCCTTGACCTTGCGACCGCGCGAGAGGTCGCCGCCGAGGCGGCGGCGGACGGGGGCGTCTGCGCTGCGGCCAACGACAACGACCCCGGTCAGGTGGTGATTTCGGGCAGCAAGGCGGCGGTCGAGCGGGCGGTCGACATCGCCAAGGCCAGGGGCGCCAAGCGGGCGATGATGCTGCCGGTCAGCGCGCCTTTCCATTGCGCGCTCATGGCGCCCGCCGCCGAGACGATGGCGCGGGCGCTGGCCGAGGTCGAGATCAAGGCGCCCGCCGTGCCGCTGGTGGCCAATGTGCGCGCGCAGGCCGTCACCGACCCGGCGCAGATCCGGGCGCTGCTGGTCGAGCAGGTGACCGGGTCGGTGCGCTGGCGCGAGTCGGTGGAATTCATGGTGGCGCAAGGCGTGACCGAGTTCTGGGAAATCGGCGCGGGCAAGGCGCTGTCGGGCATGGTGCGCCGGATCAACCGCGCCTCCGGCGTGCACAGTATCGGCACGCCCGACGATGTCGCAAAGGTGCTTGCGGTGGCGCAGTAGGCGCGTTGCGCTTGCGGACCGTGGCGCCGACAGGGCATCACATATCTGGATGAAACACGGAAAAACAGGGGTGAGCAATGTTCGATCTGACGGGAAAATGCGCGTTGGTGACCGGCGCATCGGGCGGCATCGGTGGCGAGATCGCAAGGGCGCTGCATGCGGCGGGCGCGACGGTGGGGCTTTCGGGCACGCGCGGCGCGCCGCTGGAGGCGCTGGCGGCCGAACTGGGCGAGCGGGCTTTCGTGTTGCCGTGCAACCTGTCCGACCCCGAGGCGGTTTCGGCCCTGCCCAAGCAGGCGATCGCGGCGATGGGCGCGGTCGATATTCTGGTGAACAACGCGGGGATCAACCGCGACAATCTGATCATGCGGATGTCGGATGAGGACTGGCAGTCGGTGATCGACGTGAATCTTACCGCGACATTCAAGCTGTGCAAGGGCGTGCTGCGCGGCATGATGAAGGCGCGCTGGGGCCGGATCGTGAACATCTCATCCATCGTGGGGGCCACGGGAAACCCCGGCCAGGGCAATTATGCCGCATCCAAGGCCGGCATGATCGGCATGTCGAAATCGCTGGCCTTCGAGGTCGCAAGCCGGGGCATCACCGTCAACGCCGTGGCGCCGGGCTTTATCGAAACCGCGATGACCGACAAGCTGAACGACGAGCAGAAGACGGGCATTCTGGGCCAGATCCCGTCGGGTCGCATGGGCTCGGCGCAGGAAATTGCTGCGGCTGTGCTGTATCTTGCAAGCCCCGAGGCGGGCTATGTCACGGGCAGCACGCTGCATGTGAACGGCGGCATGGCGATGCTTTGACAGCGCGGGTCCTGGCGCGGCGGAAAGCATTTGCCATCCCGCGCGGCTGTGGTATAGGCGCGCAAGGATTAGGGCCAGGGGCGCGGGGAACCGCGTTGCAAGGCCTGTCCCGGAACGACCGGGACGAGCCGCCCGAAACCGGGCGACATGAGCCGGCACCCCGGTGGGGCGAAGGCAGAGATGGGCGAGTGGCCCGGAAAGATGTGAGGACGGAAGTATGAGCGATATTCCTGATCGCGTGCGCAAGATCGTGGTCGAGCACCTTGGCGTTGAAGAGGACAAGGTGACCGAGAGCGCCTCGTTCATCGACGATCTTGGTGCGGACAGCCTGGACACGGTCGAGCTGGTGATGGCCTTCGAGGAAGAGTTCGGGATCGAAATCCCGGATGATGCGGCCGAAACGATCCAGACCTTCGGTGACGCGGTCAAGTTCATCAAGGAAGCCTCGTAAGCGCGTCTTTCGGGTCGGTTGATTTATGAAAACGGCGTTCCTTGCGGAGCGCCGTTTTCTTTGTGTCTGATGTGGGATGGGGACGGCGCTCGTTCCTGTGGAACGTCGCCCCGCCCACCATCCCGTCGAGATGGTGGGCGATCCGGGGTTCGCGGCCGGTGCGGGGCGCTTTTGCGATTGTCCAGGCCCCGCGCGCGGGCGTAGCGTTGCGCAAGACAACAGGTCAGGCTGAGGGAACCGGGATGACAAGAGCGGACAGGAGCATTGCGCGCGACGAGTTGTGGCAGCAGGTGGATGACCACGTCATGCGCTATGGGCCAGTGTTTGAGACGCGGGTGATCCTGTCGGCCGCGGGGTCTTTCATGACCGCTGGCGACGGGCAGCGCATTCTGGATTTCACCTCCGGACAGATGAGCGCCGTTCTTGGGCATTCGCATCCCGAAATCGTGCGCACGGTGCGCGACCAGATCGGACGGCTGGACCATCTGTTCAGCGGGATGCTGTCGCGCCCGGTGATCGACCTGTGCACGCGGCTGGGGCGTATGGTGCCGGGGCTGGAAAAGGTGATGCTGCTGTCCACGGGGGGCGAATCGAACGAGGCGGCGATCCGTCTGGCCAAGGTGGTGACCGGCAAGCATGAGATCGTCGCGTTTTCGCGCAGTTGGCACGGCATGACGGGGGCTGCCGCCGCGGCCACCTACAGTGCGGCGCGACACGGGGCGGGACCCGCGGGGGTTGGCAATTTTGCCATTCCCGCGCCGTACGCCTATCGGCCGCGATTCACCCATGCGAATGGCACGCTTGATTGGCAGAGCGAACTGGACGACGCATTTGCCATGGTCGATGCGCAATCGACCGGCAGTCTTGCGGCCTTTATCGCCGAGCCGATCCTGTCGTCGGGCGGGATCATCGAGCTGCCCTTGGGCTATCTTGCCGCGCTTCGGCAAAAATGCCGGGAACGCGGCATGTTGCTGATCCTGGACGAGGCGCAGACGGGCATGGCGCGCACTGGCGACATGTTTGCCTTTCAGCGCGATGGCGTGGTGCCCGACATTCTGACGCTGTCAAAGACGCTGGGGGCGGGGTTGCCGCTGGCCGCCGTGCTGACCAGCCGCGCGCTGGAGCAAGAGGCGTATGACAAGGGCTATATCTTTCTGACCACCCATGTGTCGGACCCGTTGCCCGCGGCTGTGGGGCTGACCGTGCTTGACGTCATTGAGCGCGAGGGCCTGGCGGCGCGTGCCGTCACGGCGGGCGCGCGGTTGCGCGACGGTCTGATGTCGCTGCATCGTCGGTTCGACTGTGTTGGCGATGTGCGCGGGCGCGGTCTGTTGATGGGGCTGGAAATCGTCACCGACCGGGCCAGCCGTGTGCCCGATCTGGACATGGGCGACCGGATCGCGGCAGAAGCGATGGCGCGCGGACTCAGCATGAACATCGTCAGGGTTCCGGCGATGGGCGCGGTGTTCCGCATCGCTCCGCCGCTGACCGCGAGCGATGAAGAGATCGATCTTGGGATCTCGATCATGGCCGAAGCGATTTCCGCAGCGGGGGGCTAGAGCCGGGCACCCGGCGGCGCTATCGTCGCTTCGAACCGACAGGAGACCGCCATGACCGTCTTTGATACCCCGCTTCGCTCTGGCCATTTCATCGCGGGGCGGTACATCGACGGGGAGGGCGCGATCGAGGTCGGCTCGCCCTCGACCGGGGCCGCGCTTGGCGCGATCGCATGCGCGGATGCCGATGTGGTGGACAGGGCTGTGCAGGCGGCGCGCGCGGCGCTGGTGTCTTCGGGGTGGGCCGGACGTGCCCCCCGCGAACGGGTGCGCGCGATGCACGCCTGGGCCGATCTGATCGACGCCGAGGCCGCGACCATCGCGCGGCTTGAGGCGGTGTGTTCGTCGCGCCCCCAGGCCGAGGCGCGCGTCGGCGACGTGGTGACCAGCGCCGAGCAGATCCGCTTTTTTGCCGAGTTCGCGGATAAGGAAGCGGGCACGCTGGTGCCGACCTCGGACGCGGCGTTCGGGTTCATCGACGACGCCCCTTACGGGGTGATCGGGGCGATCACACCCTGGAACTTTCCGCTGAACATGGCCGCATGGAAGCTGGGCGCGGCGCTGGCGGCGGGTAATGCGGTGGTGATCAAGCCATCGGAAATGACCCCGTGGACAACGCTTTATGTGGCCGAACTGTCGGTCAGGGTTGGCATACCCGAGGGGCTGATAAATGTGGTGATGGGCGACGGGCCGGTCACGGGGGCCGCGATCACCGGCCATCCGGGCATCGACAAGGTCTCGTTCACCGGCTCGACCCGCGCCGGGGCCGCGATCATGGAAAACATCGCCAGAACAGGCATCAAGCCGATGACGCTGGAGCTGGGCGGCAAGAGTCCGATGGTGGTGTTCGCTGATTGCGACCTGGATCACACCGCCGATTGCATCGCGCGCGGCATCCTGCCCAACGCCGGGCAGTTCTGCGTTGCAGGCTCGCGCGTCATCGTGCAGGACAGCATCGCCGAGGCGCTGGCCGACCGGCTGAAAGACCGCTTCGCTCGGGTGGTGCCGACCGACACGCTGGCCGACACGCCCGGCTTTTCGCCCATCATTTCCGACAAGCAGCTGCGCCGCATCGACGGCATCGTGCAGGCTGCCGTGGGTCAGGGGGGCGAACTGTTGTGCGGCGGTGGGGCCTTTGACCGTGCGGGGGCGTTCTACAAGCCCACCCTGATTGCGGGCGTCACCGAAACCAGCCCCGCGGTGACCGAGGAAATCTTTGGCCCCGTCGCCACGTTTCAGACCTTTGCCACCGAGGATGAGGCGATGCAGCTTGCCGGTCACCCGACCTATGGGCTGTGCGCGGGGCTGTTCACCCGCGATGTCGGCCGCGCGCTGCGCCTGACCCGCAGGCTTGAGGCGGGCACCGTCTGGGTCAATCGCTATGGGCGCACCCGCGACCACATCCTGCCCACGGGCGGCTGGAAGGCATCCGGTCTTGGCAAGGATCTGGGGCGCGAGGCCTATCACGGCAACCGGCGCACGAAATCGGTTCTGATCGACCTGTGAGCGGAATTTCGGAAAAGACACTTGTGGCCGCGCTGGTCAGCTATGCGGCGCAGGACGGGCTGGGCGAACAGGTCGCCTGGCCCGACATCGAGGCGGCCATCGCCACGCTGGCGTGCGATCCCGTGGGCCCCAAGGCGTTGCGGGAGGCGGTGCGCGCCATGAACGACCGCGACGTGGTCGAAACGCTGGAAGACTGGTTGCTGTCCGAAGTGGCCCGGCGCGAGGCCGCCGCCCGCGCCGCCGCCCGCCCATCGGAAAAGATCGTGGCGCCGATCCAGTCGGTCAGCTTTGGCGCGGGCGTCACGGCGGCGGCGCTGGCTTTGGCCGGAACGGTGAGCTTGGTGCCTGCGGCGATCATGGGCACGGCCGCGCTGTGTTCGGGATTTGCGGCAAGCTGGTACCGGATGCGCTTTGCCCGCGCCGAGGACGATGCCCAGGCCGAGGCCGCCGCGATCCGGCGCCTGGCGGAAATCTGCGCATCCGAAAAGCGGAACAATTAGGCATCTCGCGGCGTTATGGTGGCAATCCGCTTCGGGGGATGCTATATATGGCTCGTCAAGGAGGACCTGAATGACCTCGTTCGAAATCGCCCTGAGCGTCGGATCCGTGGCTGCGGCCGCATCGTCCATTGCCTATATGGCGCATCTGCTGCGCTCCAGTGTCCAGCCGCTGCGTGTATCGCGCGACCGGCTTGATCGCTTTGTGCAGAACGCGCCCTACCATCGTCTCGACAAGCGCCTGACCGGGCGCGGCCTGACGAAATAGTATCGTCGATTCATCCGTGTATGGATGAACCGGCTGACCGGCCCGCCGCATGTGGCGGGCCTTTTTGATTTCAAAGCAACGGATTGGCAGGCGTATTTAACGCACCGTGATGATCTGTTGCGGGACCAAATAATCTTCGAGTGCGTATATCGGCATATCGTTGCCGTAGCCGGGCCGCGCAAGCGCGCTATGGGGCGGCTTTCGGTCTCCCGGATGAAATGCGTGTTCACCCTGGCGCAGCCATCCGAGGACATCCAGCGCGCACCCGGCGTCGCCCGACCATACCGGCCGCCCTGGCTGTCATTCGCGCAGGTTACCGGCTGATCTGGCTTGTCGAATCGGGTGATCGCCACCACGGGGCCGAAGCCCTTACGCTGAGCGACGTCGCCGGTTTGCGCTGCGTCCCCGGTCGTCCCGGACGCGTCAAGGAACCCTGTCGCCCTCGCGATCGGGCAGCGGGCGATCCAGCGGCCGTCCAGACTGAAACGCCGATATCGTAGCAATTGTCGCGTGCGGCGTCATCCGGCCGCGCAGGCCGATGACAGCGCAGCCCCGATGACCGGTCCACGTTCGGTCACCGCCACGAAATACTGCAAGTGTCCGGGGGCGAGCGAAAGCCCCGCTCTTCTTGTGAATCAAGCAGAGCGGGAAAGGAAAGTCAGCGCAAGGTCAGACGACCACCGCCGCGCCATTCGACGCCAGCCCGACGTTTTCGCGGAAGGCGGCGAACAACTCGCGTCCGACGCCATGGCCATTGCCGGCCAGATCGGCCACGATGGGGTCGCGATCCTCGAACCCCTCGGTGAGGCAGGCGAGCGTGCCGTTCACCGCATCCACCCGCACAATATCGCCGTCGCGCAGTTTCGCCAGCGGGCCGCCCGCCGCCGCCTCGGGCGAAACGTGGATGGCGCTTGGAACCTTGCCCGACGCGCCCGACATGCGGCCGTCGGTCACCAGCGCCACCTTGAGCCCGCGATCCTGCAACACCGCAAGCGTGGGCGTCAGCGAATGCAGTTCGGGCATGCCGTTGGCCTTGGGGCCCTGGAAGCGCACGACCACGATGGTGTCGCTGGTGAATTCACCGGCCTTGAAGGCGACCTTCACATCGTCCTGATCGTGGAAGACGCGGCAGGGGGCCTCGACGATGTGGCGTTCGGGGGCGACGGCAGAGACCTTCATCATGCCATGCCCGAGATTGCCGCGCATCTGGGACAGTCCGCCGGTCTTCTGAAACGGGTTCGACGCGGGGCGCAGGATCTTGTCGTTCTGCGTTTCGCGCGAGGCGGGTTCGTAGCGGACCACGCCGTCGCGCAGCTTGGGTTCCTGAGTGTACAGCGACAGCCCGTCGCCCGCGACAGTCTTGACGTCTTCGTGCACGAGACCGCCATCGAGCAGTTCGGCGATCAGGTACTGCAAGCCCCCGGCGGCGTGGAAATGGTTCACGTCCGCCAGCCCGTTGGGATAGACCTTGGCCATCAGCGGCACGACGGACGAGATCGCTTCGAAATCCTCCAGCGTGATCTCATGCCCGGCGGCGCGGGCCATGGCCGGCAGGTGGAGCACGAGGTTGGTGCTGCCGCCCGTCGCCATCAGCCCGACGATGCCGTTGACGAACGCCTTGGCATCCAGAATGTCGCAAACGGGGCGATAGTCATTGCCCAGCCCGGTGATCTCCAGCGCGCGTTTCGCCCCGGCCACGGTCAGCGCGTCGCGCAGCGGCGTGTTGGGGTTCACGAAGCTGGCACCGGGCAGATGCAGGCCCATGATCTCCATCAGCATCTGGTTGCTGTTGGCGGTGCCATAGAACGTGCAGGTGCCCGGACCGTGATAGGATGCCATCTCGGCTTCCATCAGCTTGTCGCGGCCGACCTCGCCGGTGGCAAACTGCTGACGGACCCTGGATTTCTCATCGTTGGGCAGGCCGGACGTCATCGGTCCCGCGGGCAGAAAGATGCCGGGGATGTAGCCAAAGGTCGCCGCCCCGATCACCAGACCCGGCACGATCTTGTCGCACACCCCAAGGTAGACGGCGGAATCGAACACGTTGTGCGACAACGACACCCCCGTGGCCAGCGCGATCACGTCGCGCGAAAACAGCGACAGTTCCATGCCGACCTGGCCTTGGGTGACGCCGTCGCACATCGCCGGCACGCCGCCCGCGACCTGTGCGGTACAGCCCGACGCGCGCGCCGCGTCGCGGATGATCTGAGGAAAGCGTTCGAACGGTTGATGCGCCGACAGCATGTCGTTGTAGGATGTCACGATGCCCAGATTGGCCGCCAGCCCTTCGGCAAGCGCGGTCTGGTCGCTGCCCATGGCGGCATAGGCGTGGGCCTGGTTGCCGCAGGTCAGGTGGGCGCGGCGGGGGCCTTCGTCGGCGGCGCGGCGCATCCGGTCAAGATAGGTGGCGCGCCGGGATCGGGAACGGGCCTCGATGGTCTCGGTGACCTTGGCGATCGTGGAATCGAGCGGCATGGGTCTCTCCATATCTGGCGTCGGCCTCGCGGCGGCGAGGCGCTGGCTTGGGAATTGAATTATACCGGTTAGCGTTAACAGTAAAGCGCGCGCGCGATAACAGTTGGGTGCGGGCACGGTGACGGGGCTGCCTGCGTATCGGGCAGCCGCGTCTGCCACATTTCGGGGCGGTTGTTTCGCGCATTCCCTTGGACGGGACAGCGCGCTATAGGGGCGGCATGAACGCTTCTCTTCCTGTCGTGCGCCTGACGCCGAAAGCCAACGCCCGCGCCCTGCGCCGCGGGTTCCCGTGGGTCTATTCCAACGAGCTGGTGCTGGACCGGCGCACCAAGGGGCTGGCCCCGGGTACGGTGGCGCTGCTTGAGGATTGCGAGCGCACGCCGCTGGGGCTTGTGGGCGTGACGCCCGGCTCCAGGATCGCGGCGCGTATGCTGGATCGCGACACCGGGACCAGCATCGACAAGACCTGGCTGACCGCGCGGCTGCGCAAGGCGTTGTCGCTGCGCGAACGGCTGTATGATGCGCCGTTCTATCGGCTGGTCCATGCGGAATCGGACGGGCTGCCGGGGGTGATCATCGACCGTTTCGGCGATGTCGCGGTGATCCAGCCCAACGCGGCCTGGGCCGAACTGCTGCTGCCGGAACTGGCCGAGGCGCTGGCCGGGGTGACGGGTGTGGGCTGCATCCTCAAGAACTCCGGGTCGCGCGGGCGCGCGCTGGAAGGTCTGGATGACGCGAACGCGGTGCTGCTGGGCGAGGTCCCCGCCGCGCCGATCGCGGTGCAGATGAACGGCGCCACCTATCTGGCCGACCTCACGGGCGGGCAAAAGACCGGCCTGTTCTTCGATCAGCGCCCGAACCAGGCTTTTGCTGCCTTGCTGGCACAGGGGCAGACCGTGCTGGACGTGTTCAGCCATGTGGGCGGTTTTGCGCTGGCGGCTTTGGCGCAGGGCGCGACATCGGCATTGGCGGTTGACGGATCGGCCCCCGCGCTGGCGCTGGCAACCGAAGGGGCGGCACGCATGGGGGCGGCGGACCGCTTTGCCACACGCCAGGGCGATGCGTTCGACACGCTCGCGGCCCTTGGCGTCGAAAAGGCCCGCTTTGGACTCGTGATCTGCGACCCGCCCGCATTCGCGCCCGCCAAACCCGCGCTTGAGGCGGGCTTGCGCGCCTATGAACGCATCGCCAAGCTGGCGGCACCCCTGGTGGACGAGGACGGCTATCTCGTGCTGTGTTCCTGCTCGCACGCAGCAGACCTCGGCAGCTTTACCGGCGCCTGTCTGCGGGGCATCGGGCGGGCCGGACGCCGCGCGCAACTGCTGCACACCGGCTTTGCCGGGCCGGACCATCCGCTGTTGCCGCAACTGGCGGAATCGGGTTATCTCAAGGCGCTGGTCTTTCGCCTTTGAAGGTGCTGCTGGACACCTGCGTGATCTATCCCACGGTGATGCGTGAAATCCTGCTGGGGGTGGCCGCGCAAGGTGTGTTCCAACCGCTGTGGTCCGCGCGCATCCTGGAAGAATGGGCGCTGGCCGCGCGCAAGCTGGGACCGATGGGCGAGGTCCAGGCGCGCGGCGAAATCGCCCGGGTGCGCGCCGCCTGGCCCAGGGCCGAGGTGCGGTACAAGCCCACGCTGGAAGCGCGGCTGTGGCTGCCCGATCCGAACGATGTGCATGTGCTGGCCGCAGCGGTCGCGGGCAGCGCCGATGTGATCGTCACCGAGAATGCCAAGGATTTTCCCCGCGGCGTGCTGGCCGAAGAAGGCCTGTCGCGCGTCGATGCCGACGGGTTCCTGCGCGGCTGTTTCGAGGGCAGCCCCATCCCTGTGCGCACCGCCTGCGAGGCCGTTCTGGCCGAGGCCCGCCGCCTGTCAGGCGACGACTGGACCATGCGCGGATTGCTGAAAAAGGCGCGCTTGCCACGGCTTGGCAAGGCGCTGGAACTTCAGGCCGGCGCCTAGCGGCTGTTCAGCAAACCCGCGACCCAGCGGGGCACTACCTTGCTGGCCGGGCCGACAAGATGGTCGTCAAAGGCGTGGCTGGTGTCGCTGTCGCGCAGGTTCATTTCGACCGTGCGCGCGCCGGAGTTGCGCGCTTCCTGCACGAAGCCTGCGGCGGGGTAGACCTGCCCCGACGTGCCGATGGCGGCGAAGATCTCGCAGTCTAGAAGATGATCCGAGATTTCGTCCATGTGATAGGGCATCTCGCCGAACCAGACGACGTCGGGGCGCGCGGCTGGCGCATGACAGGCCGGGCAGGATGCGCCCGGTGCCATTTCGGACGGCGAGTCCCACCGGTGCGCGCAGGCGGCGCACAGCGCCGTGGCCAGCGTCCCGTGCATGTGGATCGCCCGGGCGCCGGCCTTTTCGTGCAACCCGTCGACGTTCTGGGTGACGATCACCACCTCACCCGGCCAGTCGCGCTGAAGCTGCGCCAACGCGTCATGGGCGGCGTTGGGCGCGGCTGCGGCGGCCTCGGCCCGGCGCATGTTGTAGAAACGATGCGCCAGCGCGGGGTCGCGGGCGAATCCCTGGGGGGTGGCCACGTCTTCGATGCGATGTTGCGCCCACAAGCCGCCTTCGTCGCGAAAGGTGCCCAGCCCGCTTTCCGCCGAAATGCCCGCCCCGGTCAGAATCACGATCTTGTCCGCCATGCTGTTCCCCTTGTCCGCAAACCGATAGGCTGGCGCCAAAAGGAGGCCCCAGCATGACCCACAGTATCCTGTTCGTCTGTCTCGGCAACATCTGCCGGTCGCCCTCGGCCGAAGGGGTGCTGCGCGCCATGGCGCGCGATCGGGGGGTGCCTCTGGTGATCGACAGCGCGGGCACCGGCGACTGGCACATCGGAGAGCCGCCCTATGACCCGATGCAACAGGCGGCGCGGGCGCGGGGGTACGACCTGTCGTCGCTGCGCGCGCGTCAGGTCACGCCCGAGGATTTTTACCGTTTCGACCTGCTGATTGCGATGGATGACGCCAATCTGGACCATCTTCGCCGCATCCGGCCCGCAGACGGCACCGCGGATGTGCGCCTGTTCACCGAATATGTGCCGCGGACCGGCGCTACCCATGTGCCCGATCCCTATTACACCCGCGATTTCGACGGCACGCTCGACCTGGTGGAAACGGCGGCGCGGGGCCTGCTGGATCAGCTCGAATAAACCGCGCGGGCGATGATCCAGGTCACCGGCAAGGCCACGACCGCGCCGGTCAGCGCCGAGGCCACGATGGGCACAAGCGTATCGAACCCGGCGACCAGCGCGGCCACGATGAAACTTCCCGCGAGCGTCGCGCCGACCAGGGAATAAAGAATAGCGGCGAGTCTGAGCATGTGGCCTGTCTCCTGCGCGATTGGGTCGTGTTGCCCAGACATCACGGTTCTTGACGGCCTGCATTGATCCGGGTCAAGCGGCGGGCCGGGTACAAGGCCCGCGCCTTGCGCAGATCATTGAAGCGCCCCGCGGCTCGGCCTTGGGACAAGCCGGTCGAATGGCATCTCCCTTGGGTTTGTCAGCATGACGCACTTGTTTCTCGCAGCGCGCGCGCCCCGGTCGTGCGCCCCCCCATCGGGGGCGCGGCCTTCGCCGCCACCTTGACGGGCTGTTTTCCCAGGCGCGTCTGGCGGCCCTGTCCGTTCTTTCGCATGACCGAACCGGGGGCCCTTGCGGATGCGCGCGGCGGTCTGGCCGTGCGGCCCGCCATACGGTTTTCCGCCCCGCCCCCGCGCGGGCAGGGCGATTGGCCAAACAGACAAAAACGGCGCCGCCCCCGCCGGGACCGCGCCGTTGTTTCATGCCGTAACCTTATCCGGTCAGACCAGCCGCGATACCTCTTTGGCGGCGCGCACGAAATCGCGGAACAGCGGGTGCGGCGCAAAGGGCTTTGATTTCAGCTCGGGGTGGAATTGCACACCGATGAACCACGGGTGATCGGGCCATTCCACGATTTCCGGAAGGCGGCCATCGGGGGACATGCCGGAAAAGCACAGCCCGCTTTGCTCCAGCGCCTTGCGGTATTTCACATCGACCTCGTAGCGGTGACGGTGGCGTTCGTCGATGGCCTGTGTGCCATAGACCGATGCGACTCTGGAACCTTCGGTCAGCACCGCGTCATAGGCGCCAAGGCGCATGGTGCCGCCCTTGTCATCCGCAACCGACCGGTTGACCCGCTGGTTGCCCTGCACCCATTCCTTGAGGTGGTAGACCACCGGTTCAAACCGCTTTTCGCCCTTTTCATGGTCGAATTCCTCGGACCCCGCCTTGGCGACTCCGGCGACATTGCGCGCCGCCTCGATCACCGCCATCTGCATGCCCAGACAGATGCCCAGATAGGGGATCTTGTGTTCGCGAGCGTATTGCGCGGCCTTGATCTTGCCCTCGGTGCCGCGCTCGCCGAAGCCGCCCGGCACCAGGATGGCGTCGTATTTTTCCAGATAGGGCGCGGGATCTTCGCGTTCGAACAGTTCGGCGTCGACCCAGTTCAGGTTGACCCGCACCCGGTTTGCCATGCCGCCGTGGGTCAGCGCCTCGGCGATGGATTTATAGGCGTCTTCCAGCTGCGTGTACTTGCCGACAATAGCGACGTTGACCTCGCCCTCGGGGTTGTGGATGCGTTCGGAAACGTCCTCCCACTTGGCAAGGTTGGGGCGGGGCGCGGGGGTGATCTGGAACGCATCCAGCACCGCCTGATCCATGCCTTCGCGATGATAGGCCAGCGGCGCGTCGTAGATCGACGACAGATCCTGCGCGGCGATCACCGCGTCCGGGCGCACGTTGCAGAACAGGGCCAGCTTTTCGCGTTCCTTTTGCGGGATCGGCCCTTCGGAGCGGCAGACAAGAATGTCGGGCGCAAGGCCGATGCTGCGCAGTTCCTTGACCGAATGCTGCGTGGGCTTGGTTTTCAGCTCGCCGCTTGCCTTGATATAGGGCAACAGCGTCAGGTGCATGAAAATGCACTGGCCGCGCGGCTTGTCCTGGGCGAACTGGCGGATCGCCTCGAAAAACGGCAGGCCTTCGATGTCGCCAACGGTGCCGCCGATTTCGCAGAGCATGAAATCGACCTCGTCGTCGCCGATCGACAGGAAATCCTTGATCTCGTTGGTGACGTGCGGAATGACCTGAATGGTCTTGCCAAGGTAATCGCCGCGGCGTTCCTTTTCCAGCACGTTGGTATAGATGCGCCCCGATGAGATGGAATCGGTCTTGCGCGCCGAAACGCCGGTGAAGCGTTCGTAATGCCCAAGGTCCAGGTCGGTTTCCGCGCCGTCATCGGTCACGAACACCTCGCCATGTTCGAACGGCGACATGGTACCGGGATCGACGTTCAGGTAGGGATCGAGCTTGCGCAGCCTGACCGAAAAACCGCGCGCCTGTAGCAGCGCGCCCAAGGCGGCCGACGCGAGGCCCTTGCCGAGCGAGGAAACAACACCGCCGGTGATGAAGATATAACGTGCCATGAAGGGCCGACCCCGTGAATGTCTGCATTGAAAGGACTCCCGCGGCCCATCGGAACCGCAGCATCACGGGAGTCCACATATAAGAGATTCGCGGCACAAAGTCCAGACGACCGCAAGATACTGTTGCGGTGCGGCGCGCGGCCCTCAAGGTGTTGTATTCGTAGAGAGACGCGCCTCAGTCGGCGCGCGGAACCAGCGGCGCGTTGGCATCGGCGCCCGTGTCTTCGGCGGCCGGGGGCGGAAGCAACGCATCGGTATCGAGCGTGCCGTTGTCGCTGGCGGGCGAATCCGACGGGGTTCCGCCGGTCAGCCGGTCCATGACCGATACGCCCGACGCGTCCTGCGCCGCCAGAATCGTCAGCGTCAGCGACGTCACGATAAAGGCCGCCGCAAGGATCCAGGTGACCTTGCCCATCGCGGTCGCGGCCGCGCGCTGGCTCATGGCACCGCCACCGCCGCCCATGCCGAGCCCGCCACCTTCGGACCGCTGAAGCAGCACGACGCCGATCAGTGACAGAGCGAGAATGAGATGGACGATAAGGATGACGTTTTGCATGGATGGTCCCGAAGCCTGCGGTCTTGGCGCGCTGTCTAGTGGAACCGGGGCAGGGGCGCAACCCGGCGTTTGCGCCTTTGCCGGGTGCCATGCTCGGGGTACTTCGGGGCCGACGGCGCGTCTGGCGCCATGGCCGAGATGGCCGGGATGGACGGGATGACGCGAGGGCGAGGTCGCTGCGCGGCCCCGTGCCCCGCCGAAGGTTGACGCTAAGTCGCGTCAGCGTCGCGACAAAGTTGTCTTGTCGTTTGCCTCAATTATCCAAGGTGGCATCTTGCCCGTTATCCGGGTGCCCGCTAGCGTTTGCCCATGAAAAAGGACAATCCCCTTCTTGGCATGACCCTGATGCTGGGGTTTTGCATTCTCGCGCCGCTTGCGGATGCCATCGCCAAGCTTCTGGGGGACAGGGTGCCCATCGCGCAGCTTGTGTTCTTTCGCTTTGCCATCCAGCTTGCCGTGCTGGCGCCGCTGATGTTCGCAACGGGGCGTACATGGCAGATGACGCGCGCGGTCTGTGCGCTCGCCGCGCTGCGTACGGTGATGCACATCGTCGGGATTGCGATGATGGTGACGGCCGTGCGGCACCTGCCGCTTGCGGATGCGGTGGCGATCGCCTTCATCATGCCGTTCCTGATCCTGATCCTTGGCAAGCTGTTGCTGAACGAAGAGGTCGGCCTGCGCCGCCTGGGCGCCTGTGCGGTGGGATTTGCGGGCACGCTGATGGTGGTGCAGCCCGCGTTCCAGACCTTTGGCTGGCCCGCGCTGCTGCCGCTTGGGGTGGCGGTGAACTTTTCTCTGTTCATGATCGCGACGCGGCGGATGGCGCGCGACATCGACGCGATCTCGCTTCAGGCGGTGTCGGGGCTCATGGCGGTGGTCATCGTCGGGCCGGTGCTGCTTGTGATGCCGGCGGGGGTCGCGGCCGAACTCGCCTGGGTCGGGTTCCCCGAGGGCACGACCGGCTTGCTTCTGGGCATGGGCGTGATCGGCACCTTTGCGCATCTGCTGATGACCTGGTCGCTGCGCTACGCGCCCGGGGCGACGCTGGCGCCGATGCAGTATCTGGAACTGCCCTTTGCCATGGTCCTGGGGTTTGTTCTGTTCAATGAACTGCCAAACCCGCTGGCCACCGTGGGTATCTGCGTCATCATGGCGGCGGGGCTGTTCATCTTCATTCGGGAACGGGCCACACAGCGGGCGCTTCGCGGAGACCTTGCGCCAGAGCCTGGCGCCATTCCAGCGGCAGAATGACCAGCATCAAAGGGGCATCGACCGTCAGCGTCACCCGCCCGGCGACGGCCTCGTTCGAGGTGCCCACGCGGGCGCCCGGCGCAAGGCAAAGCCCGTCGATGGGCCAGCGCAACCCATCGCTGCGCCCGCTTACCCGCCCCAGAGGATAAAGCGAGACCCTGACCCCCGGCGCAAGCGTCAATGCCAGCCGGGGCGGCGCAAGCGCAAGGCAGTCCCTGGACCCCAGAAGCACGCAACGCCGGTCGGCGTGCCGCACGAGCGCGGTCAGCGCCGCAAGCTGATGGTCGATCCGATGCCCCAGAAATCCCATGCCCCAGACCAGCGGCGCGGCGATGTTGCGCAGGCATTTGTCGAAATCGGTGCTGTCCTGTTCGGCGATGTGATGAATACGCGAATGCGGCACCTGCGCGCGTGCCCGCGCCGTGATCGAATCGAGATCGCCGATCACCGCGTCGGGCATCACGCCGCGTGCCAGCAGCGCATCGGTGCCGCCATCGGCGGCCACGCGCAGCTTGCAGGCCTGGGCAAGCTGGTGCAGCATGTCGGGGTCGCTTTTGCCACCGCCCACCAGCAGGACGGGATTTTCGGACCGAACAATCGGATGATTCATGGCGAATTAATGGCCTTTTGGCAAACAGACCACAATGGCGCCATGAAATGATACGCTAGATACCCTAGATTCGATCAGCTTTGGTCGCGGAGCATATGGTAAACACACTGTTGCACAGCGATAGAAAGTGAGCAGCACATGGTGAGTTCGAGCAAGATCCTCACGGTCTCCTACGGCACCTTTTCCTGCACGGCTGAGGGATTCGAAGATCCGCTCGACGTGGTCAAGGAGACGACGCATTTCTTTCGCGGCGTGGTTCGCGACGACAGGTTCTTCGGGGCCGAGCCGCCGCAGTTCGATCCTGAAATGGCCGCAGAGATATTGCAGGCGCAACTCGCCCCGTCGCATGGCGAGGGGCAGCTGACGCTGGGCAATCCCTATGGCACGGCGACGGGCTCATCCGGGGCCTCGTCCGGAGCGATGAGCGCGGCTCTGGCCGCGGGGCCGACGATTCAGCGTGGGCCACCGGATGCCGCCGGCGCGCAGCGTGCGCCGCAGACTGCCACGCCGGGCGATCCGTCCCGTCGCGTGTCCGAACCCGAAACCTCTGATTCCGACGATGCGCCGGTCCATCAGGATGTCACGACCGAGGTTCTCGCCGCGCTCGCCCGCCAGGACCGGTGGGGCCATGACGAGCCGGGCCATGACGAGCCGGGCCGCCTTGCCGAACCGGACATCGCCACTGCCGCCGATGACCAGAGAGAAGCCCAGACCACTGACAGGCTCCGGCACGGTACCGAAGAACGGGCGCCGGACAGCATCGCCTCGCTGGTTGCATCCGGAAACATCGCGGATGACCGCCCCGACGATCTGATCCTGCTCGAGACCGGTGCCGCGCCGATGGCTCCGGCACAGGGCCTCGCGGATCCGGATACCGTGTCGGACAAGTTGCAGCGCATCCGGGCCGTGGTGGCACGGGGCGACACCCCGGCCGCACCGGCGGATGCGGCGGATGCCCCCGCCGACAACCTGTTTGCCGGGTCGGGGCCGGAAATCGACCTCGAAACCGGCGACTATACCAGCCCTTATGCCGACGACATCGAAGACGAGACGGTCCTTGACGCGCCATTCGAAGCTGACCGGGACGCGGCCCCGGCCCGGGTGATCGGCGACGACCTGACCGGCGACATGCCGCCCGATGACGAATCCGACATGGGCCTCTTTGACGAAGATCAGGGTGTCGCGGACGAAGAACTCGGCGGCGCCGACCATGCGCAAGACGACCGCGATGCCGCCGAAGCCGCGCCGCATGCCGATGCGTTTTGGGCGGATGAACTGGCCGAAGACGACGGGGACGAGGACCTCTTTTCCGACGTCGATTTGGCAGAGGGCGCTGTCCCCGGCACGCCCCTTGGTCATGCCGCCGAATGGCCGTCCGAAACCGGAACGCGCCGCGCGGCGCCGGTGCCGCCCGCTGCCGGTCCAGACGGCCCACTGCGCCCGCGGGCGCGGGTCATCAAGGTCAAGCGCACCGCCTTCGATGCGGCGGTGGCCAGGGGCCTGATCGCGCCCGACGACGCGGATGGGGCCGACACGGTCAGCAGTCTCAGCTCGGAAGACGAAGACGATCTTGCCCGCGAACTCGAAGCGGTGCGTGCCGAACTTCAGGCGGGCTTTGCCCAGGCGTGGGACGACGACGATACCCCCACCGAACGCGCCGAAGAAAATGTCGCGCCGCCGCGTCATGCCGAAACGGGCGATGACTGGCTGCTGGGCGAGGGTTGGGAAGATGACCTCGACGAAGACATGACCGAAGCGGCGCCCGCCGACGCGCCGCGCCAGGCGGGTGCGATGCTGCGCGAACAGGCACCCGTTCCGCCGGACGGCACCCCAGCGGCACAAGCGCCGATGCCTGTCACCGAACAGGTCGGCGCCCCCATGACGCCAAGCCTGACGGAGGCGGTAAGCCAGATCGTGGCCGGCGCCGAAGACGACGATTTCGGCACCGCCCGGCACGGCGCGCCCGACACCGCCCAGGACGACCTGGACAACATGGCGGTCGCAACCGGCGACGACGGCGATACCGATGAAAACCGGTCGCTTTCGGTCACCGCGCATCTGGCCCGCATGGCGCAGGAAGACGTCCGCAAGGCGATCAAGATGTCCAGTCCGGGCCGCGTGATGCTGACCGAAACAAGCGTCGAGGACAACGATGCCTCGCGCATCCTGGACGAGACCAATTCCCAGCTGCGCGAACCCGAAGGCAACCGCCGTCGCAGCGCGATTGCGCATCTGCGCGCCGCCGTGGCCGCGACCCGCGCCGACCGGCGCCTTGGGCGCAAGAAAGACGCCGAAAAGGCCTCCGAACCCTATCGCGAGGATCTGGCCGACGTGGTACGCCCGCGCCGCCCCGAAGCTCCGGCCGTCCACACCGACCGCCCGGTCGATCAGACGCGCGCCGCGCCGCTCAAGCTGGTGGCCGAGCAGCGTGTCGATTCCGCCCGTGTGTCCACGCGCCCGCGCCGGGTTCGTGTTGCCGATATCGACGAGGATACCGGCGACAGCGATTCCGGCTTTGCCGAGTATGCCGACAGTGTCGGCGCCCGGGATCTGCCCGAGCTTCTGGAGGCGGCGGCCGCCTACATGTCGTTTGTCGAGCGCCGCGAACAGTTCTCGCGCCCGCAGCTGATGACAAAGGTGCGCCAGGCCGAACAAAGCGAATCCAGCCGCGAAGACCGGCTGCGGACCTTCGGCCAGCTTCTGCGCGAGGGAAAAATCGAAAAGACTCGCGGCGGCCGGTTCACCGCGTCCGAGCGGATCAGCTTCAAGCCGGACGCGCGCGCCGCCGGGTAAGCGGCGCCAACGTGCGATGTGCAGCGGCGGGGGCCTTGGCCTCCGCCGTTTTACGTTTCGCGCCCCCAGACGGCCGGGTATCCCGACCCCCGCGTACGGGCGAGTCCTAGCCACGCCGGTCCAGCTTGGTCGACAGGTGGATCAGGCTTTCCGAACTTTTCACACCACGCGCCTCGGCGATGCGGTCAAGGCTGCCGTCCAGCTCTTGGGTCGAGCCGGCGCAAAGCACGACCATCAGATCGAACCGGCCCGACGTGGTGTGCACCGTCTCGACGGTGGACAGCTGGCGCAGCCGCGCAAGCACCTCGGCCTGGGCGCGCGGCTCGATGCAGACAAGCACGGTTGCGCGCACCGCTTCCTTCAGCGCCGTTCCGCGCCGGATGGTGAACCCGGCGATGGCGCCGCGCGTCACCAGCCGTTCGATCCGCGCCTGAACGGTTGTGCGCGCCAGTCCAAGCCGACGTGCAAGGTCGGCCACGGGCATGCGCGCATTTGCCGCCAGCAGCGCCACCAGCGCCCGGTCGGTTTCGTCGATCTGCGAAGTCTGTCCGTCGTTTTGTGCCATCTTGCCCGCAAACTGACAGAACTGCCGGGCGATATCGAGCGTATTTTCGCCCAGACTGGGGGAAAGCAGCAGGAGGCACAACGAATGGGCATCACGGCAGGTGACAGGCGCGGGCTTCTTCCGTCCCCGGAGACATGGCTCGCGGCGATGCAGCCGGACGATCCGCTGTTCTTTTTCTGCCCCGAACGCCTTGCGCGCATCGCCGGGCGGTTCCGGACCGGCTTTCCCGGTCTTGTGACCTATGCCGTCAAGGCAAACCCGGCGCCCGAAATGCTGGAGGGCCTGGCGCTGGCGGGGATGCGGGCCTTTGACGTGGCCTCGCCCGAGGAGATGGATCTGGTGCGCGCGCATGTGCCGGGCGCGGTGCTGCATTACCACAACCCGGTGCGCTCGCGCAGCGAGGTCGCCGCCGGGATGGCGCGCGGCTGCGCTTCGTGGTCCGTGGATCGGCTGAGCGAACTGGAAAAGCTGGCGGGTCTGCCCAAAGACACCGAGATCGCCGTACGCCTGAAGCTGCCCGTCACGGGCGCTGCCTATGATTTCGGCGCCAAGTTCGGCGCCGAGCCGGCGCTGGTCTTGCAATTGCTGCGCCGGGTCGTCGATCTGGGGCTGAGGCCGTCGCTGACCTTTCACCCCGGCACGCAATGTCGCAGCGCCGACCCTTGGGCCCGCTACATCCAGGTCGCGGGCGCGCTTGCGCGCGAGGCAGGCGTCACGCTGCACCGGCTGAACGTGGGGGGTGGATTTCCATCGGATCGTGGCGAAGGTGCCCCGGATCTGGACGCGATCTTTGACACCATCGGGCGCAGCGCGGGCACGGCGTTCGACACCGTACCCCAACTGGTGTGCGAACCCGGCCGCGCATTGTGCGCCGAAGCCTTTTTGCTGGTGCTGCGCGTCAAGGCGATCGACGACGCGGCGATATTCGTCAACGATGGCATCTACGGCGGCATGGCCGAATGGCGCGACTTGGGGCCGATGGGGCGCATCCGTGTGATGGCCCCCGATGGCCTGCCGCGGCCTGGCCCGGCGCGCGGGCGCATCGTCTTTGGCCCGACCTGCGACAGCCTTGACCGGCTTCCCGACCCGGTGCCGCTGCCCGAGTCGCTGACCGAGGGAGATTACATCGTACTGGAAGGCATGGGCGCCTATTCGCGGGCCCTTGCCACCGGATTCAACGGTTACGGCGCGCGCAGGATCGTGCGTCTTGCCCCGGTCGGCTAGGAAAACCGCGCCTTCGGCTGGACAGTGCCGCGCCGCCTCGCCAAAGTCCGCGCATAGCAATGCCAGGCGAGGGGATCCCCATGGAAAAGTTCGGCAAGAGCCAGTCGATGAAACGCAGCGAGGACGTCCGGTTCCTGACCGGGCACGGGCGCTATGTCGACGATATCGCCCCGGAGGGATCGCTGCGCGCCTATCTGCTGCGCTCGCCGGTGGGTCACGCCACCATCACCGCGCTCAATGTCGATGCGGCGCGCGCGGCGGAGGGTGTCGCGCTTGTGCTGACGGTGGACGATCTGCTGGCAGCCGGCGTCAACATTGCCATGCCCGGCGCCGTGGTCGACAACCGCGACGGCACCAAGGGGGCCGCGCCCGAACGCCCGCTTCTGGCGCGCGGCAAGCTGCGCCATGTGGGCGAGCCGGTGGCGCTGGTCGTGGCCGAGACGCTGAACCAGGCGCGCGACGCGGCCGAGCTGATCGAACTGGAGTATGACGAACTGCCCGCCCACATGGGCTTGCACACCGGCACCGAGGCCATCCACCCCGAGGCTCCCGACAACCGCGCGTTTGACTGGGGCATGGGCGACGAGGCGGCGACCAACGCGGCGTTTGACAAGGCCGCGCGCGTGGTCCGGCTGGAGGTGGGCGACAACCGGGTGATCGTCAACGCGCTGGAAGGGCGCGGCTGTTACGCCGAATGGGATGGCGCGCGACTGCACGTCGCCTTCAACGGGCAGGGCGTGTGGGGGATGAAATCCCAGATGGCCAGGGCCATGAACCTGCCCGAAGACGCGGTGCGCATCACCAACCCCGATGTCGGTGGCGGTTTCGGAATGAAGGCGGCGTCCTATCCGGAATATTTCGCGGTGGCGCAGGCGGCGCGGGTGCTGGGCCGTCCGGTGCGCTGGATTTCCGAGCGCACCGAGGGGATGCTGTCGGACCATGCGGGCCGTGATCTGGTCACCATGGCCGAACTGGCATTCGACGATGCCAACAAGATCCTCGGCTATCGCATTCACACGCTGTGCAACCTTGGTGCCTATAACTCGGGTTTTGGCCAGCCGATCCAGACGCTGCTGTTTTCCAGGGTACTGACCGGCACATACGACATTCCCGCCGCCTACATGCGGGTTGAAGGATTCTATACCAACACCACCCAGGTCGATGCCTATCGCGGCGCCGGCCGCCCCGAGGCGATCTATGTCCTGGAACGGGTGATCGACCGGGCGGCGCACGAACTGGGGCTGGACCCGGTCGAGCTGCGCAAGATCAACTTCATCAAGGATTTCCCGTACCTTACGGTAACGGGTGAAACCTATGACGTGGGCGATTTTCCCCGCGTGCTGGATCATGCGGTCGCGGACGCGGATGTCGCGGGCTTTGCCGCCCGGCGCGCCGCGTCGCAAGCCAATGGCAAGCTGCGCGGGCTTGGGCTGTGCTATTACATCGAATCGATCCTTGGCGATCCGTCCGAGGACGTGAAGGTGGAATTCACCCCCGAAGGTGGCGCGCGGATCTATGTCGGCACCCAGTCGAACGGGCAGGGTCACGAGACGGTCATCGCAAAATTCCTGTCAGATCATACCGGCATTCCGTTCGAACAGATCGCGTTTGTCCAAGGGGATAGCGATCTGATCGCGACGGGCGGCGGCACCGGAGGGTCGCGCTCGGTGACGACGCAGGCCAATGTGACGCTGGCGGCGGTGAGCCGGATGATCGAGGGTTTCAGCGCTTTTTTCGCCGACGAATCCGGTGTCGCGGCCGCTCAGGTCAGCTTTGACGACGAACGCTTCCGCGCCGAGGGGTCGAACCTGACGCCGACGATGCTTGAACTGGCTGAGATGGCGCGCCAAAAGGGGCGCGACGACCTGCTGACATGGCAGGTGCGCGACACGATCGCTGCGCGCAGCTATCCCAACGGCGCGCATTTTGCCGAGATCGAGATCGACCGCGACACCGGCGTCTGCAAGGTGGTGAAATACACCGTGGTTGACGATTTCGGGAACCTCATCAATCCGATGCTCGCCGAAGGCCAGGTACATGGCGGCGTCGCGCAAGGGCTGGGGCAGGCGCTGTGCGAACAGGCGGTGTTTGACGACGACGGCCAGCTCTTGTCGGCAAGTTTCATGGATTACGCCTTGCCGCGCGCCGATGACATGCCCTTTGTCAAGTTCGATGTCGAACCGGTGCCGTCGACTGGCAACCCGATGGGCATGAAGGGCTGCGGCGAGGCCGGAACGGTCGGCTCCCTCGCCGCAGTGTCGAACGCGGTGCAGGATGCGCTGTGGCCGATGGGCGTGCGGCAGGTGGACATGCCGTTCACCCCGATGCGGCTGTGGACGCTGATGGGCGGGGCAAGACTGGCGGCGGAATAGGCGGCAACCCCGACAAGACGCGGATTGTCAATTTCTTTCGTCACGGTTTCGCGATTGGACTTTCAATCGTGGCAAACGCGCCCATATCCCACTCAGGACGCGAGAACGGAACTCTCGCGAGACCTTCACTGTCCCTCGTTCCACACTGGCGTCCAAGGTTTCCTTGGGCGCCTTTTTCTTTGCGCCCCGGGTCTTTGGACCGATCCGCCGCCGTTGTGCGACGATTTTACCCGGCGCCGCGCCGGGCGCTTCGCTTGACAGGCCGCCCCGCCTGGGTGGACACGAAACCGGGGTGGAGCCTGTAAACGCGTTTTGCGAAGGGGCAACGGCCGTGACATTTCTCATCGAGTTTCTGACGGGCCGCCTGGGTGAGGTGGCTTTGACCACGATTGCGATTTCGCTGTCCGCCGTGCTGGGACTGCTGCTGGGGCGGCTGGGGATCAAGGGGATCGGGCTGGGCATCGGGGGGGTGCTGTTTGCCGGCATCGCGCTTGGGGACCTGACCGCGCGCGTGGGCATTCGCTTCAGCGCCGAGATGTTCGAGGTGCTGCGCGAATTCGGGCTGATCCTGTTTGTCTTTACCATCGGGGTGCAGGTCGGGCCCGGCTTTTTCGCCTCTCTTCGCAAGGCGGGGTTGCAGTTCAACCTTGCCGCTGTCGCCATCGTGGCGCTTGGGGTGCTGGTGACCGTGGCCGTCGGGCTGGTGTTCGACGTGCCTGTGCCGCAGCTTGTCGGGCTGATGTCGGGGGCGGTGACCAACACGCCGGGCCTGGGCGCCGCAGTGCAGGCGCTGAGCGACGTTGGCGCCGGCCCGGCGGATGTGGCGGCGCCGCCGCTGGGCTATGCCATGGCTTATCCGTTCGGCATCGTCGGCATTCTGCTGACGATGCTGCTGGTGCGCTTTGCGCTCGGGGTCGATGTCGCCGCCGAGGCCGAGGCGTTCGACAGCGCCCGCCGCAAGGGCGCGGCAGCCAGCCTTCCGGCGCTGAACGTTGCGGTGCGCAACGGCAATTTCGACGGCCGGCCGTTGGTCGAGGTTCCAGGGCTGTTCGACGACGGGCTGGTGGCGTCGCGGATGAAGGGCGCGCAGGGGCTGATCGTGCCGCGCCGGGACACGGTGCTGCACCTGGGCGATGTGCTGCATCTGGTGGGGCCTGCCGAAAAGATCCACGCGATGCAGATGATCCTGGGGGAGGCGGTCGAAACGCCGCTGTCCACCAAGGGCACCGATCTGCGCTGGGGCCGCATGGTGGTGACCGACAGGCACGCCACGTCCCACCGGCTGCGCACGCTGGCGCTGGACGAGGCCTATGGGGTGACGATCAGCCGGATCATGCGGGCGGGGGTCGAGCTGTCTCCGCGCGCCGACAGCACGCTGCAACTGGGCGATATCGTTACGGTGGTGGGCGCCGGGGATGCGATCGAGACCGTGCGCGGGGTGCTGGGCGACCAGCACGCCAAGCTGGACATGGTGGATTTTCCGGGGCTGTTCGCGGGCATTGCGCTGGGGGTTCTGCTGGGGTCGATCCCGCTTGCGGTGCCTGGGTTGCCGGCGCCGCTGAAGCTGGGGCTGGCGGGTGGGCCGCTGGTGGCGGCGATCTTGCTGGGGCGGCTTGGCAGCTGGGGGCCGTTCATCTGGGTGATGCCTCCGGTTGCGAACCACGCGCTGCGCGAGCTTGGCATCGTGTTGTTTCTTGCGGTGGTGGGGTTGAAGGCCGGAAGCCGCTTTGTGGACACGCTGTTGAACGGCGACGGGCTTGCCTGGATCTTTTACGGGGCGCTGATCACGCTGATCCCGTTGCTGGCGGTGGGGGTCGTGGCTCGGGCGGTGTTCGGCTTCAACTACCTGTCGCTGTGCGGCGTCCTTGCCGGGTCGATGACCGATCCGCCCGCGCTGGCCTTTGCCAATGCGCAAAGCACGGCCCCCGCCGCGGCCATCGCCTATGCCAGCGTTTACCCGTTGGTGATGGGGCTGCGGGTCTTTGCGCCGCAGCTGCTGGTCTTGCTGCTGATGTAGGGGCTTGACCTCTGGCGGGCTGGCATGTGCTAGATGGGACATGACCGATGATGGACTGAAACGGATTCTGGACCGGACGCGGGTGATTGCGGTGGTGGGTCTTTCTCCCAACCCGGCGCGGCCCAGCCATTATGTTGCGCGCTATCTCAGCCTGCGCGGCTATCGGGTGATCGGGGTGAATCCCGGGCATGCGGGCGCGACGCTGTTTGGCGAGACGGTGCGCGGGGTGCTGTCTGAGCTGCCGCCAGAGGTGGACATGTTGGATATCTTTCGCCGCTCCGAGGCGGTGGGGCCCATCGTCGAGGACGGGCTTGCGCATCTGCCCCTGCTGTGGACGGTATGGATGCAGGTCGGGGTGGTTCACGAGGGCGCAGCACAGATGGCGCGGGCGCGGGGCCTTGACGTGGTCATGAACCGCTGTCTGAAGATCGAGCATCAGCGTCTGACGGGGGAGCGGCGCGAGGGCGGGTCAATACCGGCGTGATCTTATCGACAGTGCAAGCGACGGGGTCGGACGCTGTCTGCCCTTGGCAGAGGCGCCCCGCCCGCCGTCCCTTGCGCCATGGCCGGCGGCCAGACTGACGGCTTGCCCTTGGCGGAAGGCAGGCTTAGTCAGGCCGCAAAGGTGACGGAGGGGCGATGCCCAGCGATCTGAGACAGCCCGCGTTCGTGCTTGTGCGCCCGCAGATGGGCGAAAACATCGGTGCGGCGGCGCGGGCGATGTGGAATTTCGGTCTGGACCGGATGCGGCTTGTCAATCCTCGGGACGGGTGGCCCAACCCGGCTTCGGTGGCGATGGCCTCCGGGGCGGGGCGGTTGCTGGACGAGGCCGGGCTGGCGCCGGATGTGGCGGGGGCGGTCGGCGATTGCGACCTTGTGTTTGCGACGACCGCCCGGAACCGCGGCCTGACCAAGCCGGTCTATTCCCCCGAGGAGGCGATGCGCACGGCGGCGGCGCGGCTGGCCGACGGCGGCAAGGTCGCGGTGATGTTCGGGCCAGAACGCGCGGGGCTGGAAAACGCCGATGTCGCCCAGGCCAACGCCATCATTTCCGTGCCGGTGAACCCGGAGTTCCCGTCGCTGAACCTGGCGCAATGCGTCTTGCTGTGTTCCTATGAATGGCGCCGTGCCAGTGCCGCCATCGCCGCGCGGCGTGACGAGATGGCGGGCGCCGAGTGGGCGAGCGCGATCGAGGTCGAGAAGCTCGCCGAGCATTACGAACAACGTCTGGATGCGGCGGGGTTCTTTTTTCCCGACCACAAGGCGGCGTCGATGAAGCTGACCCTGCGCAATCTGTGGAGCCGGATGCCGCTGACCCGCGAGGACGTGCGGGCGCTGCATGGGATCATGCGACAGATGGTGCGCTGGAAAGAGCGCGGCTGAGCGGGCCGCTTGAACCGGGCTGGCGACGCCCTATCGTTCGCCGCGACATGACGACATGAGGTGATCCATGGCCGAAAAGCGCAAGCTCTTTGAAGAGGTCGGAACCGAACAGCCCAGGGTGGCCCCGGCGGGGGGTATGATCGACCGGAAACAGGGCGGGGCGCGGGGTGCGATCCGCATCTGGTTGATGGTGATCTTTGCCCTTGTGGCGGTGATGATCCTGGTGGGTGGGCTGACGCGGCTGACCGACGCCGGGCTGTCGATCACGGAATGGAAGCCTTTGACGGGCGCGTTGCCACCGATGAACGCCGCTGATTGGGAGGCCGAGTTCGATCTGTATCGCCAGATCCCGGAGTTCGAGTTGCAGAACGACCAGATGACCCTTGCCGAGTTCAAGGGCATCTATTGGTGGGAATGGGGACATCGCCAGCTGGGCCGGGTGATTGGCCTGGTCTGGGCGGTGGGCTTTGTCGGATTTCTCGTGGCGCGCAAGGTTCCGACGGGCTGGGTGCCGCGACTGCTGGGCCTGGGGGCGCTTGGGGGGCTTCAGGGCGCGATTGGCTGGTGGATGGTGTCTTCGGGGCTGGATGGGGACATGCTGGATGTCGCGTCCTATCGGCTGGCCATTCATCTGGGGCTGGCCTTTGTCATCTTCGGGCTGATTGCTTGGTATGTGTTTGCCCTTGGGCGGCCCGAGCGAGAGCTGATGCAGGCGCGTCGGGTGCGCGAGGCCAAGCTTTTTTCCATGGGCACCGGGCTGATGCATTTCGCCTTTTTGCAGATCCTGTTGGGCGCGCTGGTGGCGGGGATCGACGCGGGCCGCTCCTATACCGATTGGCCGCTGATGGCGGGCGGGTTCATTCCGCCTCAGCCGTTCCAGCTAGCGCCCTGGTGGCGCAACTTCTTCGAGGAACCCGGCCTTGTGCAGTTCATGCACCGGATGGCGGGCTATCTGCTGTTCGCCTTCGGCGTCGCGACCTGGCTGCGGGCGCGCAAATCGCCCAATCCGGACACGCGACTGCGGTTCAATGCGGTGATGGCGATGCTGACGGTGCAGGTTGTGCTGGGCATCGTGACGGTGCTGTACGGCGCTCAACTGCACATCGCGATCACCCACCAGTTGGGCGCGGTGCTGTTGTGGGTGCTGATCGTCAGAGCCCGCTTTGGCGCGCAATATCCCAAGGTTCAATCCATCAGGGGCCGCCTGAAATGACCGTTTACGACGATATGATGCGCCATCAGCGCGAAACCGGCGCGCTGGCGCAGGTGGCGGGGCGGCTTGGCTGGGATCAGGAAACCGTGATGCCCCAGGGGGCCGGGGATCAGCGCGCCGAGGAAGGCGCCGCGATGGAGGCGGTTCTGCACGCCCGCCGCACCGATCCGCGGATCGGCGCGTGGCTGGACGCGATCGACCCCGCCACGCTGGACGATGAGGCGCGTGCCCAGATCCGGCACATTCGACGGTCCTATGATCGGGCGATGCGGGTGCCGGCGGATCTGGCCACGGCGCTGGCGCGGCTGACCAGCCGGTCGCATCAGGCCTGGGCGCGCGCGCGGGCCGATGACGATGTGGCGTCGTTCCTGCCGGTGCTGTCCGAGATCGTCGCGCTCAAGCGCGAGGAGGGCGCGGCACTGGCCGCGGGGGGCGACCCGTACGATGCGATGTTGCAGGATTACGAGCCGGGAACCAGTGCCGCCCAACTGGGGGCGATGTTCGACGCGCTTCGGCCCCGTTTGGTGGCGCTGCGCCAGGCCTGTCTGGAGCGCCCGCAGCCCGCGCCGCTGACCGGCAGGTTCGATGCGAAAACGCAGATGGCGCTGTCGCGCAAGCTGGCCGGAGTCTTTGGCTACGATTTCTCGCGCGGGCGGATCGACAAGGCGGTGCATCCGTTCAGCTCCGGGTCGGGGGATGACGTGCGCATCACCACGCGCACCAGCGAGATCGATCCGTTCAACTGTGCCTATACGACCATTCACGAGGTTGGCCACGCGACTTATGAACAGGCGATCCGCCCGGCCTATCGGTTCACGCCGCTGGGTGAAGGGGTGTCCATGGGGGTGCATGAAAGCCAGAGCCGGATCTACGAGAACCAGCTGGGCCGGTCGCGCGCATTCACCGCGTGGCTTCATGGCGAGATGACCGAGGCGTTCGGCGATCTGGGGCTGGACGGGCCGGAGGCGTTTTACGCGGCGGTCAACCGGCTGGAAAACGGGTTCATCCGCACCGAGGCGGACGAGGTGCAGTATAACCTTCATGTGCTGCTGCGGTTCGATCTGGAGCGGGCGTTGATTTCCGGGGATCTGTCTGTGGGGGATCTGGAAGCGGCCTGGAATGACCGTTTCGCGGCGGATTTCGGCTTTGCGGTGGATCGTCCATCCAACGGCGTGCTGCAGGATGTGCATTGGTCGGCCGGGCTGTTCGGCTATTTCGCCACCTACACACTGGGCAATGTCTATGCGGGGTGTCTGCACGAGCGGTTGCGCGATGCGGTGCCGGATCTCGATGCGCAGATGGCAGCGGGGGACCTGTCGGCGGCGACGGGCTGGCTGCGTGGGCATGTGCAGCAACATGGCGGGTTGTTTGAGCCGCGCGAGGTCATCACGCGGGCCTATGGGCGTGCGCCCGACGAGGGGCCGTTGCTGGCCTATCTCGAAGCGAAGTTCGGGGCGCTCTACGGGCTGTAGGCGGCTGAAGCCGCGGGGGGGCGCTGCCCCCCGAACCCCCCGGAGTTTAAGGGCAAGATGAAGGAGGGCGGCGGCGCGGAAGGGCGCCGCCGTTTTCCGGTCGGGGTGTTGTTCAGGAGAATGTTGCGCCGAAGCTGGTTTTGTAGATGGCTTGCAGCTCGGCCAGCGGGGCCTCGGCCGTGCCGAGCCTGACCGTGTCGCCGGTGAATTTGCCCACGCTGCCGATGGTCACGCCGGCTTTGCCTGCTTCGATCATCAGGGCTTCGGCGCTGTCGTAGTTGCAGGCGATCAGGTAGCGGCCCTGATCTTCTCCGAACAACTCGGGTGTGTCGCCGGTGTCGAGATGGATGCCGGTGCCCGAGGCTTCGGCCATTTCGAAGGCGGCCATGGCAAGGCCGCCATCGCTGAGATCGGTGCAGCAGTTGATCCAGGCGCGGTTGTTGCGGATGAAGTCGCCGTTGCGGCGTTCTTCGTTCAGGTCGACGTGGGGGGCGTCGCCGTCTTCGCGGTTGAACACCTCGGCCAGCAGCGCCGACTGGCCCAGGTGGCTGCCGGGTTGGCCGACCAGCAGCGCGACGTGCCCGTCGCGGGCATAGCCCAGGATCGGGTCCTCGCCCGCGGCGATCAGGCCCACGGCGCCGATGGTGGGGGTGGGCAGGATGCCGGTGCCGTCGGTCTCGTTGTAAAGCGATACGTTGCCGGACACGATGGGCATGTCGAGCGCGATGCAGGCTTCGCCGATGCCGCGCAGGGCCTGGACGAACTGGCCCATGATTTCGGGTTTTTCGGGGTTGCCGAAGTTGAGGTTGTCGGTGGTGGCCAGCGGCAGCGCGCCCACCGCAGTCAGATTGCGATAGGCCTCGGCCACGGCCTGACGGCCGCCCTCAAGCGGGTTGGCCTTGACGTAGCGCGGAGTCACGTCCGAGGTGAAGGCCAGTTTCTTGTCCGTGCCATGCACGCGGATCACGCCGGCGCCAAAGCCCGGAATGCGC
The DNA here is from genome assembly GCF_003259905.1 of Salipiger aestuarii. Taxonomy (GTDB): domain Bacteria; phylum Pseudomonadota; class Alphaproteobacteria; order Rhodobacterales; family Rhodobacteraceae; genus Salipiger; species Salipiger aestuarii. The sequence goes on from NZ_QLMG01000027.1 coordinate 41,317, forward strand.
ATGGTGTCGGCCATGACCTGGCTGTCGTATTGTTCGTAGACCCATTCGCGCGAGCAATAGTTCGGCGAGGCCAGCAGCGCCTTGAGCCCGTCGATGGGATCGACGCCGGGGACGTCTTCGAGCGGCGCGGCGGGGTCGGGTTCGGTCCAGGGGCGGTCGTATTCCGGGGCCGAGGAGGACAGGCGCGACAGCGGCATGTCGGCTTTGACCTCGCCGTTATGGACCACGACAAAGCGATCCTCGGCGATGGTTTCGCCGACGATGGCGAAATCGAGATCCCACTTGTCGAACACGGCCTTCGCCTCGGCCTCCCTGGAGGGGTCGAGCACCATGAGCATGCGTTCCTGACTTTCGGACAGCATCATTTCATAGGCGGTCATGTTCTTTTCGCGCTGGGGCACCTTTTCCAGATCAAGCCGGATGCCAAGGCCGCCCTTGTCGCCCATTTCCACCGCCGAACAGGTCAGGCCTGCCGCGCCCATGTCCTGAATGGAAATGACCGCGCCGGTCTGCATCAGTTCCAGCGTCGCCTCCATCAGGCGTTTTTCGGTGAAAGGGTCACCGACCTGCACCGTGGGGCGCTTGGCTTCGATGGTTTCGTCGAATTCGGCGCTGGCCATGGTGGCGCCGCCGACGCCGTCCCGGCCGGTTTTCGCGCCCAGATACACCACGGGGCGGCCAAGTCCGCTTGCGGCAGAGTAAAAGATCTTGTCGGTGTCCGCGAGTCCTGCCGCAAAGGCATTGACCAGGCAGTTGCCGTTGTAGGCGGGGTGAAAGCGCACCTCGCCGCCCACGGTCGGCACGCCGAAGCAGTTGCCATAGCCGCCGACGCCCTCGATCACGCCATGCACCAGCTGGCGGGTCTTGGGGTGGTTCTTGTCGCCAAAGCTCAGCGAATTCATCGCCGCGATGGGGCGCGCGCCCATGGTGAACACGTCGCGCAGGATTCCGCCGACGCCGGTGGCCGCGCCCTGATAGGGTTCGATATACGAGGGGTGGTTGTGGCTTTCCATCTTGAACACCACCGCCTGACCGTCGCCGATGTCCACCACGCCGGCATTCTCGCCGGGGCCGCAGATCACCTGCGGGCCACTGGTCGGCAGGCCCTTGAGGTGGATCTTGGAGGACTTATAGGAGCAATGTTCGTTCCACATCGCCGAAAAGATGCCCAGTTCGGTGAACGTCGGCTCGCGGTCGAGGATTTGCAGGATGCGCGCGTATTCATCCGGCTTGATGCCGTGCGCCTCGATCAGATCGGTGGTAATCGCCGGTTCCTGCATGTCCGTGTCCCTCTGGCCAGTTCAGGCGCTCTTTACGCCAAGGGCGCGGACGTTGGAAGGTCTAGGATAAAACCCGGGCGCCGGTTTTGCGTTCGGTGGCGGACAGGATGCGCGCCCCGCGCACGGGTGCGCCGTCGGGGCCAAAGAAGGGGGTGTCGCGCCGCCCCTGCGCCAGGGCGGTCAGGGCACGCAGCATGATCCCCGCGCCTGCCGCGCCGAACCCGTGCTGCTTGACGGGGCGACGCGCGCTCTCGGTAAAGACGCGCGCGCGCGTCTTGCCGAAATCCTTGCGCCCGTGCGGGACGACGATGCCGACAAAGGGCATCAGCGGTTTGGGCAACGTGTTGGCGACGGGCGTTCCGCAGCACCCGGCATGCCAGCGCAGCAATCCCTTGGGAGACAGGCGCAGCAGCGCCAACCGATCCGCACCGGCGGTGATTTCGATCTGGTCGGGCAGGGTCTGGAACAACGCGGTGCCCCCCGCGTCATCCAGCGCATCCTCCGCGCCAAGGGCGTGCGCTGCCGCCTGGCAATCCGCGCAATGGCAGATCACCAGCGCGCCCGGCGCCCGATCGGCGACGCGCCAGCGCAGGGTGCCGCAGCGGCAGGCAAGAGCGCGGTGATCTGACATGGGGGCCTCCTGTGGGGACTCATGTGTGAAAGCCTAGCCGGGACTTCGCAGGCGCGCCAAAAAAAAAGGCCGAGCACAAAGCTCGGCCGAAGTCCAACAGGGAGGTATGAAGATGATGCGCCGCAGGGCGCTTCAACCTTCATATGCCAAATATGTTATCGGTTCTGAGTCGCGCAACCCACAAGATGTCGCAGATGCAGCATTTCCGCCATGACTGTGGCACATGGCTCACACTTTTAGCGAGAGTTCAGCCCGCTCCCATCGCGCGAAGCTGCCTGCGGTGCGAAAAGATCTCATCCTGTACAAAATCGCGGAATGCCGAGACGCGCTTGGAATGGCGCAGCTCTTCGGGATAGGCGAGGAAGACCGGCACTTCGTTGCTTTCGATCTCGGGCAGGACGCGCACGATCGACGGGAAATCCTCAATGATGTAATCGGGCAGGACGCCGATCCCCAGATTTGCCACCACCGCCTGCAACACGCCGAAGTAGTTGTTCACCGTCAGCGCGGTCTGGATGTCGTAGGTCAGCACTTCCTGAACCATCAGCTTGCCGGCGGCGACCTGGGCCGAAGACGGGCTCTGGCAGATCAGCCTGTGCGTCGACAGATCTTCCAGCGTTTCGGGCACGCCCCGGCCGGCAAGATATTCCGGCGACGCGTAAAGACGCATGCGGATCGACATCAGGCGCTTGCGGATCAAATCGGCCTGGCTGGGTTCTTTCATGCGGATGGCGATGTCGGCCTCGCGCATCGGCAGGTCAAGCACGCGTTCTTCCAGCATGAGGTCGATCTTGAGATCGGGGAATTTCTCGTACAGCTTGGTCAGGCGCGGCGCCAGCCACAGCACGCCAAAGCCGTGGGTCGTGGTGACCTTGAGTTCGCCGAACACCTCTTCTTCGCTGTCGCGGATGCGCGCGGTGGCGGCGTCGATGCGTTTGACCATGCTGGCGGTGGCATCGAACAGCAATTCGCCCTGTTCGGTCAGAATCAGCCCGCGCGCATGACGATGGAACAGGGTCGTGTTCAGCGATTCTTCCAGCGCCCGAATCTGGCGTGACACAGCCGATTGCGACAGATGCAAAGCATCGCCGGCGTGTGTCAGGCTGCCTGCGTCGGCAACAGCGTGAAATATTCTTAGCTTGTCCCAGTCCATATCTTTATCCATCCCGGCCAGCGCGACCTGTATACGACACAAAGGGTAAATGGGAACCACCACTTTCCTGCTCATCGGAAAAGGCGAAAAAACCCCTAGGAGGGTCAGTCATTTTGACCTAATATCGGGGCCAAATGCCCATGATAAGAGCGAAGGGAGGCGTATATGGCCAAACAGGACATCACCCTCGAAGACCGGTTCGACCTCACGCGGTCTCCGGTCTTGCTGAATGGCACCCAGGCGCTGGTCCGTCTGATGCTGATCCAGAAAGCGCGCGACCGGGCGGCAGGACTGAACACCGCCGGGTTTTGCACCGGCTATCGCGGCTCGCCCCTGGGGGCGGTCGATCTTCAGATGCGCCGGGCGCAGAAACACCTCGATGCCGCCGACATCCGCTTTCAGGAAGGTCTGAACGAAGATCTGGCGGCGACCGCGCTGTGGGGCGCCCAGCAGGCCGAACTGCGCGGCGAAGGGCGCTATGACGGCGTTTTCGGGCTGTGGTACGGCAAGGGGCCGGGCGTTGACCGGTCCGGCGACGTGATGCGCCACGCCAACATGGCGGGCACGTCGCGACACGGCGGCGTCATCATGGCAATGGGAGACGACCACACCGGCGAAAGCTCGACCGTGCTGCATCAATCGGAATGGGCGTTGGTGGATGCCTATATGCCCGTGGTGTCCCCCGCGGGCGTGCAGGAGATACTGGATTACGGCGTCTATGCCTGGGCGCTGTCGCGCTTTGCGGGGGTGTGGGTCGGTCTCAAGACCATGAAGGACACGGTCGAGGCGACGGCGGTGGTCGATGGGCGGCCTGACCGCATGTCGCTTGTGGTACCCGATTTCGACATGCCCGAGGGCGGGTTGAACATCCGACTGGGTGACACGCCCCACGCGCAGGAAAAGCGCGTCATCGACTACAAACGCTTCGCCGCCGAGGCGTTTTCCCACGCCAACCGCATGGACAAGCGCATCTGGGGCAAGCCGGGGGCCAAGATCGGTCTTGTGGCGGCCGGCAAGAACTGGCTCGACCTCGTGCACGCGCTGTCGCTGCTGGGCATTGACGAGGCCGAGGCCGAGCGCCTTGGCATCACCACCTACAAGGTCGGGCAGACCTTTCCGCTGGACATGCGCGGCTTTCACGACTGGGCCGAAGGGCTGGATCTGATCGTCGTGGTCGAGGAAAAGCGCAAGCTGATCGAGGTGCAGGTCAAGGAGGCGATCTTTGACGACCGCCGCGGCCGCCGGGTCTATGGCTGGCACAGGGGGGGCGGTGCCGGGTCGATGCACGGGCCCGAACTGTTTCCGACGCAGGGCGCGCTGGATCCCATCATGATCGCCGAGCGGCTGGGGCAGATTTTCGTCGACGAAGGGCGTGGCACGGATCGAATCCGGGCCGGCCTGCAATCTCTTGAAACCGCGCGAAAATCTGACAACGCGCCAGAGATCGCGGCCCGCCTGCCGTATTTCTGTTCGGGCTGCCCGCACAATTCGTCGACCAAACTGCCGGAGGGCGCGCGCGCCTATGCGGGCATCGGGTGTCACTACATGGTGCAATGGATGGACCGGGAAACCACCGGGTTCACCCATATGGGGGCCGAGGGCGCGAACTGGATTGGCGAGGCGCCGTTTTCCACAAGAAACCATGTCTTTCAAAACCTTGGGGATGGAACCTACAACCACTCCGGGGTGCTGGCGATCCGTGCCGCCCTGGCTGCGGGCACCAATATCACCTACAAGATCCTGTATAACGACGCGGTTGCCATGACCGGGGGGCAGCCCAACGAGGGCGGGCTGACCGCCGACCGCATCGCCCGCGAATTGTTGGCTATGGGGGTACAGCACCTGTCGCTCGTCTATGACGAAAAGGAAGATATCGACTTTAGCCTGTTCCCGCAAAATATTGAGAAACATGAGAGATCCGAGATGGATGCCGTGCAGAGACGCTGCGCCGACATTCCCGGTGTCTCGGCCATTCTGTATATTCAGACCTGCGCCGCCGAAAAACGCCGCCGCCGCAAGCGCGGTGCGTTCCCGGACCCCGACAAGCGCGTGTTCATCAATACCGATATCTGCGAGGGCTGCGGTGATTGCGGCGTGCAATCGAACTGTGTGTCCATCGTGCCGGTCGAAACCGAACTGGGCCGAAAGCGCGCCATTGACCAGTCAAGCTGCAACAAGGATTTCTCTTGTCTCAAGGGGTTCTGCCCGTCCTTCGTAACCTTGAAAGGGGCAAAGATCCGCAAGGGCGCAACCGCCGCGCTTGACCTGCCCGATATGCCGTTGCCGCAGTTGCCCGCGATCAATGGCACCCATAACGTGGTCATCACCGGCGTCGGCGGCACCGGCGTGGTGACCATCGGTGCGGTGTTGGCGCAGGCGGCGCAGATTGCCGGGCTTGGCGCGGGGATGATGGAAATGGCGGGGCTCGCACAAAAGGGCGGCGCGGTGCACATCCACCTGCGCCTTGCGCAAAAACCGGAAGACATCAGCGCGGTGCGCGTCGCCATCGGCGAAGCGGATGCGCTGATCGGCGGCGATCTTGTGGTCAGCGCCGGATCGAAAACCCTGGGCCTGACCCGCACGGGCCGCACCGGCGCTGTGGTCAATGCGCACGAAATCGTCACCGGGGAATTCACCCGAGATCCCGAATTTTTCATTGCGAACGATCGGTTGAAGCTGTCTCTTGAGGCGCGGATGCAAGAGCGCCTGGCCCTGTTCGATGCCACCGAACTGGCTCGGATCACCATGGGAGATTCCATTTTCTCGAACATGATGATCCTTGGCGCGGCCTGGCAGCGCGGACTTGTGCCGCTGCCTCATGATGCCATCGCGGACGCGATCCGGCTGAACGGCGCAGCGGTCGACAAGAACCTGCGCGCCTTTGAAATCGGTCGTTGGGCGATGCTGTACCCGCAGGAGGCCGCGGGTCTGGCCTCGCCGAACGCCACCGAGAAACCCAGGACGCTTGCCGAACAGATCGCCTATCGCGAGGCGCATCTGACCGCTTATCAAAACAAGCGTCTGGCAAAACGCTATCGTGCGCTGCTGGACCGCATCAGCGATGCCGGGCTGCGGGACGCGGCAGCAAAAGGCTATCACAAGCTGCTGTCATACAAGGACGAATACGAAGTCGCCCGCCTTCATCTGGACACCCGCAAAAAGGCGCGGGACACGTTCGAAGACGGATTCGAGATGCAGTTCCACCTGGCACCACCCCTTCTGACCCGAACCGGCTCGGACGGACGCCCAATCAAGAGAACCTACGGCAAGGGCATGTTGACGGCCTTTGGCATTCTGGCCAGGCTGAAGGGCCTGCGCGGCACGCCGCTTGATCCCTTCGGGCGTACGGCGGAACGCAAGATGGAACGCGCCCTGATCGCGCAATACGAGCGCGACATGGATGAGGTTCTGTCGAAACTGACACCCGCCACGCTTGAGGCGGCCACCGCGCTTGCCCGGCTTCCGTTGCAGATTCGCGGCTTCGGCCCAGTGAAAGAGGCCAACGAACGCGAGGCCGGCAAACGCCGCGAAGAGCTGCTGTCGGTGATCCGCGCCGGGGGCGTGCCGTTCGCGAAAGCGGCGGAATAGGTCGCGATGGATTCTCGCCCCGAAGCCCCGTAAGAAAGATCTCAACACGAGGCAGGAGGCAGGCCCATGGCGGTTGGTGTGTTCGATTCGGGGTTGGGCGGGCTGACGGTGCTCGACAAGGCGCAAAAGCGCCTGCCAGAGGTGCCCTTCGTCTATTTCGCCGACAGCGCCCACGCTCCTTATGGCGTGCGCGATGCGGATGACATCTATGACCTGACCACCAGGGCGGTCGAACGCCTGTGGGAGGCCGGGTGCGATCTGGTGATCCTGGCCTGCAACACCGCCAGCGCCGCTGCGTTGCGCCGCATGCAGGAAACATGGCTTCCACGCGACAAGCGGGTGCTGGGGGTGTTCGTGCCGCTGATCGAGGCGATGACCCGGCGTCAGTGGGGCGACAATTCCCCGCCGCGCGAGGTGGGCGTGCAGCATGTGGCGCTGTTTGCCACCCCGGCCACGGTGCGCAGCCGTGCCTTTCAGCGCGAACTGGCGTTTCGCGCCATTGGCGTCGATGTCGAGGCGCAGGCCTGCGGCGGCCTTGTCGACGCCATCGAAGAGGGCGACATGATCCTGGCCGAAGCGCTGGTGCGCAGCCATGTCGATGCCTTGATGCGCAAGATGCCGGCGCCACAGGCGGCGATTCTTGGCTGCACGCATTACCCGCTGATGGAAGAGATATTCCAAGAGGCGCTTGGCCCCGGTGTTGCGGTCTATTCGCAGGCCAGTCTTGTGGCGGACTCGCTTGCGGATTATCTGAAACGCCACCCGGACATGCTTGGGCCGGGAACCGAAACGATGTTCATGACCACCGGGGATCCGCGCAAGGTGTCGGGCCACGCCACGCGGTTTCTGCGACGCCAGATCACGTTCGGCGCGGCCTAGGGCATATTGACCTTTGTCACAGACGCGTGGTGCGCCCCAAGCTATATTGACTTGTGAATGTGCCATACGCGACAACAGCCGCTCAGGGGGAAATGCCATGTCGCTCAAGTCGCTGAAAAAGCAACGCCGGATTCAGGTCATCGCGCTTGCCGCGGTGGCGCTTGCGGTGTCGACCGCGCTGATCGGCTACGCGATGCGGGACGGAATCAACTTTTTCCGCTCGCCGAGCCAGGTCGTCGAGCTGCCCCCCGGGCCGCATGAGACGTTCCGCATCGGCGGCCTTGTGCAATCCGGTTCGCTTGTGCGCGGTGATGGACACGAGATCCGGTTCCTCGTGACCGACGGCGGGGCAAGCGTGCCCGTGGTCTTTGCCGGGGTACTGCCGGATCTGTTCGCCGAGAACCAAGGCATGGTCGGCACGGGGCGATATATCGAAGGCGTGTTCCGCGCCTCTGAAATTCTGGCCAAGCACGATGAAACCTACATGCCCAAAGAGGTCATCGACGCGCTGAAGGCGCAGGGCGTTTACGAAGACCCCAACAGCTAAGATCCTTGCGCTTTCGCTGACAGGGCGCCAGCGGTCCCGGCATAGAAAAACACCCCCCGCAGGGCGGAGAGCGGTTTCAGACGCTGCCAGGAAGGCCTAGACGTTGGCTTCGCGGATCTTGTCCGCAGCGTCCTTGTTGTAGTCGACGTGGCATTGTTCGAACAACTTGTCGAGCTCGCCCGACAGCGTCATTTCGGTGATGATGTCGCAGCCGCCGACGAATTCGCCCTTGACGTAAAGCTGGGGAATCGTCGGCCAGTCGGAAAATTCCTTGATGCCCTGGCGGATGCCGTCATCGGCCAGCACGTTCACGTCGTGAAATTCGACGCCCATGTAATTGAGCACCCCCGCCACGCGGCTGGAGAAACCGCATTGCGGCATGGTCTTGGTGCCTTTCATGAAAAGCACCACGTCGTTGGCTTTCACCGTTTCTTCGATCATTGTCTTTGCGTCGGTCATGTCCGTCTCCGGTTTGAGGTGCGGCGACGCGCGCCGCTTTGTGTCGTGCCGGCGGATCGGGCCGTCGCCCGGACCGGGGCCGATTTCAGTCGGGGGCCTTGGTGGTCAGCGCCAGCGCATGCAGCGCGCCGTTGTTGCCATCCATCTTGCCCTTGAGCGCCGCGTAGACGGCGCGCTGCTGCTGAACACGGTTCTGGCCACGAAAGCTTTCGTCGATCACCTCGGCGGCATAATGATTGCCGTCACCGGCAAGGTCGGTGATGGTGATGCGTGCATCGGGGAAGGCAGCCTTGATGAGCTGCTCGATCTCCGTCGCTTCGATGGCCATTGCGTGGGTACTCCGCTGTCTGTTTCTTCAGCTCAGATGTAAGCATCGCGGGCGTGACACGCAAGCGGCGAGCCAAAGACAGCAGGCCAAAGTCAGCAGGCCAGACGGACCCAGACCGGGACATGATCGGATGGCTTGTCGCGGCCACGGATGTCGCGGTCGATCGCCACCTCTTCGAGCAGGTCGGCGGCCTGCGGCGTCAGCAGCAGGTGGTCGATGCGGATGCCGTTGTTGCGCTGCCAGGCGCCCGCCTGATAATCCCAGAAGCTGTAGTGCCCGGCGCCCGGGTGGCGCGTGCGAAAGGCATCGGTGAAGCCAAGGTTCAGGATGCGGCGGAACGCGGCGCGGGTTTGGGGCAGGTACAGCGCGTCTTCGGTCCAGGCGGCGGGTTTGGCCGCATCCTCGGCCTGGGGGATGACGTTGTAATCCCCGGCCATGATGGCGGGCATCTCGTCGGCCAGAAGCAGGCGGGCGCGGGTTTCCAGGCGGCGCATCCAGGCCAGCTTGTAGTCGTATTTCGGCCCCGGTGCCGGGTTTCCGTTCGGCAGGTACAGCCCGCACAGCCGCACCGCCTGTTCCCCCACGACCGTCGCTTCGATCCAGCGGGCCTGTTCGTCGTCGGTGTCGCCGGGCAGGCCACGGGTGACATCCTCTAGCGGCAGTTTCGACAGGATGGCGACGCCGTTGAACCCTTTCTGACCGTGGGTTTCCACCTGCCAGCCAAGATCTTCGAAGTGTTCGCGGGGGAAACCCTCGTCGACGGATTTGATTTCCTGAAGCAGCGCGACGTCGGGCTGCGCCTCGTCGAGCCACTGGGTCAGGGCCTCGATGCGGGCCTTGATGCCGTTGATGTTGAAGGTTGCGATCTTCATTGGACCCTCCGCGCTGCGGCCAAAGCTATCGCCGATGCGGCCCTCAGGGGCAAGGGCGTGCGGTTTTTGGCGCGGCGATTCGCAACTTGCCGCTGGGTAAGACTTGCCAATTTTGCCATGAATGCAGGTCGCAAAAATTTATCCACAGAAAATTTCAACCTGTGGGAAAGACGGAATTTTCTTTTTCGCTCTTCTTCTGGCAGTTTTACCGAATGTGGAGAACTCGTGTATAATTCAACCTATGGAAGAAACCATATTGCAAGAAACACGTTAAAAAAGAAACCCTGAACCCACTTGAAAGACCTAACCAAAAACAGGGGTTCCCAATGTCCGCAGTACTCAAGCATGTGGTTTCTGAACAATTCGTTGACGTTTTCGGCGCTGATGCGTTTTCCGGCGAAGGCCTTGACATGGCGACGTCCTGCGCGGCACCCGCCGAGCTGACTTCGGCCTTCACCTCCTGCGCGGCACCCGCCGAGCTGACCTCGGCCTTCAC
>NZ_QLMG01000027.1:51599-60551 GCF_003259905.1 Salipiger aestuarii
TCCTGCGCGGCACCCGCCGAGCTGACCTCGGCCTTCACCTCCTGCGCGGCACCCGCCGAGCTGACCGCGACCGCCACGTCCTGCGCGGCACCCTCCGAGCTGACCGCGACCGCCACGTCCTGCGCCGCACCCTCCGAACTGACCGCGGCCGCCACCTCCTGCGCATAAGTGCGGGTTTGCTGCGGGCGCCCTGAAGGGTGAGGCGCCCGCAAGCCGTTCGGGGGAGCCATGGTCCGGCCCCCCGACGCACCCTTTCAGCGCAATCAGGCCAGCCAGGACCCCAGACATGACCAACGTGATCGCACTTCGCCGCCAGCCGGAAATTCGCCACGACGACCAGTTGCACGCGCTGATTGACAGTTTCGCCAATCGGCGGCGGCACCGTGAAGACGCGTTCTGGCTCAAGGAAAACGCCGAGCTGCTGAACATCCTGGAATGCACGGGGACGCGAGTGCCCGGCGCCGCGCTGGACCTGCACGCAGACTTTCTGGCCGATGTGCAGGACCGCATGGCGTTCTTTCCGCAATATTACCGTTTTTTGCTGTCGATGGTGCTGGACCTCGAAGACCTCGGGCTTGGCGGCGACATCGGCGAGCGCCTGTGCCGGATCGCCGCCCGCGATGATCTGGCCGGGGCCGAACTGTCCGACCTGCAACGTATGGAAGCGCGCCGGTTGCTGGCGCGACGCGGTGTCGCCCCGGCAGGCGATGCAGGGCTGCCGGACCGGCTGCGCGCGTTCTGCGCGCGCACCGCGACCTTCACGCTGCCCAACAAGAAAGCCGCCTACGAGCTGACCCATATTGTCTATTACCTTGGCGAATACGGTCGGCGCGATCCGGGGCTGGACGCGCGCGCCATCACCAGCCTGCATTTCGCCGGAAACCTTGCGTTTCTCGAACAGAATTCGGACCTGCTGTCCGAGATCTGCATCGCGCTGCGCCATGCGGGGGAAACGCCGCCGCCGTTCTGGACCGCATGGCTTGAACGCGAGACGCATCTCTTCGCTGTCGAAACCGGCGATCACGGCTCGATCGCCGATGACTACCACGATTTCCTCGTGTGCAACTGGCACGCCGCTGTGGCGGGGGGACCGGCCTTTCGCACGCCGCTGACGTCGGGGCGAATGAGCTTTGCCCGCGCGCCGCGCGCCACGCCGCTGCGCGAACTGTCCGAGGCGCTATTTGCCGAAGGCGCGGCGCGACGCCCCGACTGGGGGGTCATGCGCGCGCGGGTCGAAGGCCGCATGTCGCCACAGGCCCTGCAGGTCATCGACATGCTGGCCGGACAATCGGCCCACTTCGATGCCTTCTTCGAAGGCTTCGCGCGCGCGGGCCACGCATGAAAACCGCCGTGCTGACCGGGGCTGGGCTGGCAGTGCTGTATACCGGCGCGATTTCGGTCGCCGACGGCATCACCAAGCTGGTGGCGGCGGAATATGCCGCGCCGCAACTGTTTGCGATCAGCTCCGCCCTGGTGATCGCGATGTCGCTTGCCGCCGCGAGGGGCAGCGGACAATCCCTGCGCATCCGCGCGCGTCGGCCGATGGCGCTGAGGGCGGGGCTGACGGTGGCGGCCTCGCTCGGGTTTTTCCAGGCGTTTGCGTTGCTGCCGTTTGCCGATGTGTTCGTGTTCATCGCCCTGATGCCGCTGATGTCGGCGGCGCTCTCCGGCCCGGTGCTGGGCGAACGGGTCCGCCCGCTTGCCTGGGTGGCGCTTGCGATCGGGGCGGCGGGGCTGTTGTGCCTTGTGCCCGTGGGCCATCTTGCGCCGGGGGCGGGCCACATCTGGGCGCTGTTCGCGGTGCTCAGCGGAACCGGATCGCTGCTGTTGGCGCGGCTGATCAGCCGTACCGAGCGGGCGCCGCTGGCGCAGGTGTTCTGGCCCAACCTCGCGGTCATGGTGGTGATGGGGGCGGCGCTGCCTTTCGTCTGGAAGCCGGTGGCAGCGGCCGATCTGATCTGGTTCCTGAGCTACGCTGCGGCCCTGTTCGCCGCGCGCTGGCTGTCGGTCGAGGCGCTAAGGCTGCTGCCTGCCCATATCGCCACCCCGGTGATGAACCTCAAATTCCTGTGGATGGTCGCGATCGGCTGGTGGGGCTTTGGTGAAATGCCCACAACCGGCACCGTGCTGGGGGCGCTGCTGGTGATCGGGTCCGGCCTGTGGCTGGTGGCTGACGAAGCGTTACCGATGCGGCGCGCCGCCGCCTGACCGCCCACACCATTGAGAAGCAAGGCCCCAGCGGCTATCTGTTCCCGGACACATGGACCCGGAGACGCGCATGGCGGCCAAACAGACCCCCCCCTTTCTCAAACCGGCGCTTGAGATCGGCCCTATCGTGGTGTTTTTCGCCGCCTATCTGCTGGTCAAGGACCGGACCTTTGTTCTGGGCGGTAAGGAATACGAAGGGTTCATCCTCGTGACCGCAGGGTTCATTCCGCTGATCCTGGCCAGCACCGTGGCGTTGTGGAAACTGACAGGCCACCTGTCGCCGATGCAGATCGTCACGGCGGTGCTGATCGTGGTGTTCGGCGGACTGTCGGTGTGGCTGAACGACGAGCGGTTCTTCAAGATGAAACCGACGCTGATCTACCTGCTGTTCGGTGTGACCCTGGGGGTCGGCCTTTTGCGCGGCGAAAGCTGGCTGCGCAAGGTGATGGAAGGGGTCATGCCCTTGCAGGACGCGGGCTGGATGATCCTTACCCGACGGGTGTGCGCATTCTTCTTCGCCCTCGCGCTGCTGAACGAGATCATCTGGCGCAGTTTCTCGACGGAAACCTGGGTGTATTTCAAGACTTTCGGCCTGACGGCGGCGATCTTCATCTTCTTCATGACCCAAGGCGGCCTGTTCAAGACCTACGCGGTCGAAGACAAGGCCGACTGACGCGATCTGACCCGGTGTGCCCGACACCGGCGCCGCCAGGCGTCGCTTGGGTCCCCGGCGCGGCACTCGGCAGGGTGCACAGAAAGCCGGGCCGCGATCCCCGGCGTGGTCGTGACTTCACGCCGCCCGAACAGGCCAACGATCACGGCTCCGGATCGCCAGCGCGTCGGTAAACGGGATCGTTGCCATCCTGGCATTGTGGTTCCGCAGATAGGCGGTGCGGAGACGGAACAGCACAAAAGTCACCAGCGCCACCTCCGTGTGCCACGCATGATCGGCACCTTGTGAGTGGCAAAAGCGCGATCACGGGTGCGGCGGCGCGGTCCTCGATGTCGATGGCTCTCTGAAAATCGGGAGTTTCGACGATCGACAACCGGACCCACAGCCGGACACCGGATCAGCTTCGCCAAGGCAAGGAGCGGTATGCGCCTCCCAAATCACCCGCCGTTACGCCCCAGCCCGGCAACCTGACTTCGGGCATGAATTGCACCAGCCCCGGACCAGACCCGACCACAGGAACAGGCCCGGCGGCGGGGACGTGCCGCGCCAGTTGTTTTTGTCCTCGGGGGCGGTCTCGGCCATCAGCCCATTCGCCGCCACGGCCAACCCGCTGGTCGAATCGGCGGCAGATGCCTGGCAACGCCGATCCGGTTATGGGCGGCGGGCCGATCACCAACGTGGACCCCCACCTTCGCAGCGCCGCGACAAGCGTGGCCTTGCGCCCGAGGCGGTCTTCGAAATGGCCAGAGACCACGGCGCCCGGCGGACGCGCGAAGAGGGCAATGGGCAACGTCGAGAAAGACGCCAGTCGCGCGGTCATCGCTCCGGTTCCCGGATAGACAAGCGACGCAAACACCAGCACGGCGGCGCTCGCCTGGACCTGGAAGTCAACGACCCCGGTTGGCGGCCCGAGGGGGTTCGCGGTCAGGACTCTGGCGGCAGGGCTGGGTATCGGCTGGCTTGAGAAGGCCGCCGTCTCAACATTGGCGGGGCTACAGGACAATTTAATTCGTGTCCGCTGGCGTGCTGGACATAAATTTCATGATGTCCGTTGCGTTACCGCGAACAAGGGGCGGCGCCCGGAAAAGAGGCTCGGTCGATGCGACAAGGCGGCCGCGCGGGTTCGCATGCCACCGGGTATGCGCGTCCCTCGCCGCGGACCGAGGGGCGCTGCCCCCAACGCCTGACCGGCGACTCGGCGGAATATTCACCGCCAGACCGAGCGGCAGCGCTGCGCCCGGTCTTCATCTTGCCGGAAAAACTCCCGCCGGAGGCATCCGGCAGTCCCACCCGCGAACCGGGCGGGCAGATGTGTCAGGGCGCGTCGCTGTCGGGGGCATCCGGGTCTTCGCGACCGACGCCCCTGAAGATGAACTTGAACGGCAGCACCCAGACAAAGCCAAGCACGACGTAGACCAGCAGCTCGGCCCAGATCGGCGGGCGGTCAAGCGCATTCACCAGTGACACGGCTGCCGCGATGTAAAGCGGCAGCCAGACCACCAGAAGCAACAGCGCCAGGCGTTTGCGGGTTTTGTAGCGCAAGGGCATCCTAGTCCTCGAACGGGTCGGTGACGAGGATGGTGTCGTCGCGTTCCGGCGAGGTGGACAGCAGCGCCACGGGGCAGCCGATCAGCTCTTCGATGCGGCGGACGTATTTCACCGCGGCGCCGGGCAGATCGTTCCAGCTGCGTGCGCCCTCGGTCGATTCGGACCAGCCTTCCATCTCTTCGTAGACGGGCACGCAGCGGATCTGCTGTTCGGTGGCGATGGGCAGGTGGTCCAGCATCTCTCCATCCAGCTCGTAGCCGGTGCAGATGCGGATGGTGTCGAACCCGTCCAGCACGTCGAGCTTGGTCAGTGAAATGCCGTTGACGCCCGAGGTGGCGCAGGTCTGGCGCACCAGCACCGCATCGAACCAGCCACAGCGGCGCTTGCGCCCGGTCACCGTTCCGAATTCGCGCCCCCGCGTGCCCAGCCGGTTGCCGTTTTCATCGTCCAGCTCGGTGGGAAAGGGGCCTTCGCCGACGCGGGTGGTATAGGCCTTGACGATGCCCAGCACGAAATCTATCGCCCCCGGACCGATGCCGGTTCCGGTCGCGGCCTGCCCGGCGATCACGTTGGACGAGGTGACGAAGGGATAGGTGCCGAAGTCGATGTCCAGCAGGGCGCCCTGCGCGCCCTCGAACAGGATGCGTTTGCCGGCGCGGCGCTTTTCGTTCAGCACCTTCCAGACGGGCCCGGCGTATTGCAGCACCTCGGGGGCGATATCCAGAAGCGACTGGATCAGAGCCTCGCGGTCGACCGGCTTCAGGCCAAGACCCCGGCGCAGCGCATCATGGTGCGTCAGCGCGCGGTCGACACGGCTTTCCAGCGTGGCGCGGTCGGCAAGATCGGCAACGCGCACGGACCGACGGCCCACCTTGTCCTCATAGGCGGGGCCGATGCCGCGCCCGGTGGTGCCGATCTTGGATCCCTGGCTGGCGGCTTCTTCGCGCGCTCGGTCAAGTTCGCCATGGATCGGCAGGATCAACGGCACGTTTTCCGCCACCATCAGCGTTTCGGGCGAGATGTCCACGCCCTGCTCGCGGATGCTGGCGATTTCCTTGACCAGGTGCCACGGGTCCAGCACCACGCCGTTGCCGATGACGGACATCTTGCCACCGCGCACCACACCCGAAGGCAACGCGTTCAGCTTGAACACCTTGCCGTCGATGACAAGGGTATGGCCCGCGTTGTGGCCCCCCTGGAAGCGGGCGATCACATCGGCCCGGCTTGACAGCCAGTCCACGATCTTGCCTTTGCCTTCGTCGCCCCACTGGGCACCTACGACCACCACGTTCGCCATGTCATCTTGTCCTTATCGCGGTCCAAACGCGCCTCGTATAGCGAAGCAGGCGGGTGGGGGAAAGCCCGCGATTGCCCCCGGTCAGGGCAGAAGATGCAGCCACAGCCAGCTGGTCAGGATGCACAGCCCCGTGGCCAGCAGCACAGAGGTCGCCGCCACGCGCTTGGCGCGACCGTAAAGGTTGGCAAAGACATAGGCGTTGACCCCCGGCGCCATGGCCGCGGTCACGGTGGCCGACCGCAGCCCTTCGGTCGACAGGTCAAGCAGGGTCCCCATGCCATAGGCAATGGCCGGGTGCAGACCAAGCGATATGGCACAGACAAGCAGCACGGTCGGCAGGTCGCCTTCGGGGCGATAGCGGAACAGCACCCCCCCGAGCGCGAACAGCGCCGAGGGCAGCGCGGTGCGGATCACCATGTCGAGCGACTGAAGCACCGGGCCGGGCAGGGCGATGTCGGCAAGGTTGAACGCCACGCCGATGGCGATGCCGATCACCAGCGCGTTGCGAAACATCGCGCGCAGAATCGTCACAGGCAGGCGGTGCAGCGCGGTGCCGCTTGACCGGGCGCGCGCGATTTCCATTGCGGTGATGCCGACGGCGTACAGCATGGGCGAATGCAGCGCGATGATCGCATAATTGCCCGCCAGCGCGTCGGCGCCATAGGCCCGTTCGGTGATCGGCAGACCCAGCAGCAGCGAATTTGAAAACAGGCAGGCAAAGCCGATGACCACCGCGTCTTCCCAGTCGCGCCGGAACAGCAGCCGCGCGCCCACAAGCCCGGCGGCAAAGCTGGTCAGCGCGCCGGTGTAGAACGAGATCAGCAGCGCCGGCTCGAAATTCGCGCCCAGATCAAGCTGCCATATCGCCTTGAACAGCAGGCAGGGGATGGCGATGGTCTGGGAAAACCCCATCAGCCCGTCCACGGCATTGTCGGTCAGCAGCCCGCGCCAGCTGGCCAGATAGCCGGCGCCGATCACCAGAAACACCGGAAGGATGATATCGAAAAGTGCCTGCATCGCGGTCAGTCCAGAACAGGGCGTCGCGCGATGCGGCGCGCATGGGGCAACAGGAAAGCGCCGGGCAGATGCGGCGCGGGCTCAGAGCGCATGGCGCAGGATCATGCCGTCATAGGCGGGGCGGATGTGATCCGGGGTTTCGCGCGCCACCTCGTCGTGATCGAGGTCGATGTGCATGTTGGTCAGCACCGCCTCACGCGGGGCAGCGCGGGCGATCCATTGCAGCGACAGGTCCAGATGCGCATGGCTCGGGTGCGGCGCGCGGCGCAGCGCGTCCAGAATCCAGCAATCCAGCCCTTGCAGGTGCTCCCATGCGGGTTCGGGAATCTCGTTCACGTCGGGCAGGTAGGCGACGCGGCCGATGCGGAACCCCAGCGCGTCGATGCTGCCGTGGCGCACACGAAAGGGTTGCAGCGTCACCGGGCCTCCGGCGCCGTCGATGGCAAACGAACGCTCGTTGATCAGGTTGAGGTCAAGTATCGGCGGATAGGGGCTGCCTTGCGGTTGTTCGAACGCATAGCCAAAGCGGGCGATCAGCGCCGCCGAGGTGTCGTCATCGGCCCAGACCGGCAGGCGGACGCGGCGGTTGAACACGATCTGGCGCAGGTCGTCCAGCCCGTGGGTGTGATCGGCGTGGGCATGGGTGTAGACAACCGCGTCAAGCGTGCCGACCCCGGCATCCAGCAGTTGCTGGCGCATGTCGGGCGAGGTGTCGATCAGCACCCGGGTCACCCCATCGGCGCCAATGCGTTCCACAAGGATCGAACAGCGCCGTCGCGTGTTGCGCGGGTTGGACGGGTCGCAATCGCCCCAGTGCCCGCCCAGACGCGGAACGCCGCCCGAAGACCCACAGCCAAGAATGGTGATACGCAGGTCGGTCATGGCCGGAGGTGCCTTGCCGCGATCATGCCGCCTCCGGTGCCCAATGGGCGGCCTTGGCGAACAGCCGTTCGAAATTCGTCTCGGTGGCCGCGGCGAAGGCGTCGTAATCCAGCCCGAAGGCCTCGGCGCCGATGCGCGCGGTCAGCGCCGAATAGGCGGGTTCATTGCGTCGGCCCCGATGCGGCGGCGGCGCCAGGTAGGGGCTGTCGGTTTCCACCAGAATGCGGTCAAGCGGGGCGCTTGCAAAGATCGCGCGCAGGTCTTGCGACCGGGGAAACGCCGCGATGCCCGACATCGACAGGTAGAACCCGCAGTCAAGCGCCGCCCGGGCCAGATCTGGCGACGAGGAAAAACAGTGCATGACGCAGGTGTATTTGCGCGCCTTCCAGGCGTCGGACAGGAGGCGCGCCATATCGTCATCGGCGGCGCGCGCGTGGATGATAAGCGGCAGCCCGGTTTCCTGCGCCGCCTCGATATGAACAGCAAGCGAGGTTTGCTGGATCGCGGCGCTTTCGGCGGTGTAGTGGTAATCAAGGCCGGTTTCGCCGATACCGACGAACTTGGGGTGATCCGCCAGCGCGACCAGCTGGTCGACGGTGGCGAGCGGCTCTTCGGCGGCGCTCATGGGGTGGGTGCCGGCGGCGTAGAACACCGGGTCATGGGCTTCGGCGATGGCGCGGACCTGGGGTTCGTTGCGCAGCCGGGTGCAGATGGTGACCATGCGGTGCACCCCCGCATCCAGCGCGCGGGCGATGACGGCGGGGCGGTCTTCGTCGAAATCGGGGAAATCCAGATGACAATGGCTGTCGGTAAGGGGCGGTTGGGTCATGCGTGCTGTCCTTTGCCGCCTTGGTATCATGGATGGCGCGGGCAGGGTCAAGACACCCGGCGCCGGTCACTGCCCCCCTGCGCGCGTATTTGTGCAAAGTTGAAAACCGGCGCCTGTACCGAGGGCTAGGTCACCGACTCATAAACACGCAACCAGATGCGTGTTGCGGCGAGTTTGACGAGGGCGAGGAAGTTGGCGTCGTGCTTTTCGTAGCGCGTGGCTATAGCCCTGTAATGCTTGAGTTTCGAGAAAAACCGCTCGATCCGATTGCGGCGTCGGCAGGCGTCCCGGTCCAGCGGCGGCGGGTCGCGTCGGCGAGGGATCGGGCGAATGACGGCCCTGGCCCCGATTTCCGCGAGGTGTTCGCGCAGCCGGTTGCTGTCATAAGCGGCATCGACCAGCAGGGTCTGGCCCGGCCCGATGGTTGCGAGCATGTCGTCGGCAGAGCGGCCGTCATGGGCCTGCCCGGCGGTCAGCTTCAGCGTGACCGGCAGGCCG
>NZ_QLMG01000028.1 GCF_003259905.1 Salipiger aestuarii
AACGGCAGACCATCCCGATTATCCCGATCCGGAAGAACGGGCGCGCCTGGAAGGAAGACTGCCCGGCGGCGAAAGCTCGGAACGAGACGCTGCGCGCTGCGAAACGCTACGGTCGTGCATTCTGGAAGCATTGGACCGGATACCACGCCCGAAGCCGCGCCGAGGCCAAGATGCGAGGCATTAAGGCATTCGGCGAACGCATCGCCGCAAGAGACCCCGACCGCCAGACCGCCGAAATCCACATCCGCATCGCCCTCATGAACCGCTGCTCGGCCCTCGGCACCGCCGCGATCGTCCGCGTGGCATAACGTCAGCGGGGTAACGGGAAATCACGCCTCAGGCGGGAGGTCTGCAACAACGCCGGTCGGCATCCTCATATTTGACCCCGTCGAGCGACCAGATGTAGCGCTGCATGTTGCCGGTCAGGCGGATCTCGATCTCGCGCGTGGCGGGGCGGTCACGATAGAGCGGCTTTCGCGCGGCCAGATCTTCGTAGCCAAGGAACTTGCCGCCGTTCGCCGCCATCCGGATCAGACCGCTGCCCGGCGCATAGAAGGACGGGCCAGCTGCACCGTCGGTCGGCACGACAGCATGACACCGGTGGTCTCCATGCCGCTCATATCGTGGCCAGAATGATCCATGCTGGACATGTCAAAGCCGCTGGTGCCCATGCCGGAATGATCGGTGCCGGACAGCATGCCACCCATGTCGGCCATGGTCAGAAGAGGCCGCATCTTGTCGTAGGGGCCGACCATGCCCTCGGCCGGGGCCAGCGTGCCACGCACCATCGCGGTCCGCCCCGCGCTTTCCGCGATGATCGAATAGGCCCTGGCGTCGCGCGGCTGAACGATCACGTCATAGGTCTCGGCGACGACGATGCGCAATTCATCCACGGTCACCGGTTTCACATCATTGCCGTCCGCCTGCACCACGGTCATCTTCAGGCCAGGGACGCGCATGCCGAAATGGGTCGTGGCCGAGGCATTGATCAGACGCAGACGCACCTTTTCGCCGGGCTTGAAAATGCCGGTCCAGTTCTGCTGCGTGCTCGCGCCGTTGATCAGGGGCGTGTAGCCCTGAACGTCCTCGATATCGGTGGGCATCATGCGCATCGCGCCCCACATCTTGCGATCCTCAAGCGCCGCTTTCACTCCTTCAGCACCAGCGTCCTCGACCAGGTCCCGCGCGGTGCGCCGCGCGCGGTTGTAGTAATCCGCCGAAGACTTGAGGTTGCGAAAAATCCGCGCCCCGCTGTGCGGGTGTTTGTCGGTCAACTGTACGACGTAATCGCGGTCCGCTGGCACCGCTCTTCGGTGAAATCACGATGGCGCCATAGGCGCCGTCGGGTTCCTGAAACCCGGAACGGCAGGACCAGGCCGTGCCAATGGATCGAGGTGCTTTCGCGCAAATTGTTTTTTACACGGATGACCACGTCTTCGCCTTGCTGGTGATGCAGGATGGTCGGGGTTTGGCTGCCGTTGTAGCCAATTCCGTTCTTCTTGAAGGTGCCGGTGTCGAACCTGACCTTGTCGACGGTGATGTCATAGGTGCCCGCCTGCGCCGGCAGGCCGAGGGCAAGCCCCAGTGCTACGGCCAGGGGCCGCAGGAAATCCGTGCGTTTCATGTGTTGTCCATGGGCGTTGACCAAGGATTGGCCACGCGGGGAGGGGTGCACTGCAAAAGCAGTAACGGTACGAGGTGAGAAAGGATCAGATGCGGCTCGGGCCGGTGCCCGAACTGGCGGCATGTGATCGGATTGCCGGGCGCGCCCGATCTGGCTTCGCGGCAATCGACGCCGGACAGGCGTTGTCAGGCCAGAGGGGGCCGAAGGTAGGAAAGAAGGACAGTTTGCAGGGCCATGCACGGCTCGGCCGGGGTCAGATCAGCGCGCCGAAAGTTCTTGGGGAGGTCGGAGATAGAGGCGCCTCCGAACTGATCCGTGCAGGCGATGCCGGCGCAATGCAGCAACCCCATCGGTTCGGGTTGCCGATCGGCGCCGAAGGCACCGTCATCGGCCCGTTCCTGAAGTTCGGAAAACGCCTCGCCGTGCATGTGCTGGGCCACCGGCTCCGCACAAGGCCCGGACATCGGCATCACATGGGCGAATGCACTCGTGACAACGAACTGCAACGCAACAAGAATGATGAAGAGACGACCGATCACAGAGTTTCCTTTCGCCCAGGGTTGATAAGCACCGGTGCGCGATAATTCGTCTAGCGGGAAACACGGTTCCAGTGGCCGGAAGCTCACGAAAGTGTGATCGCGATACCTTCGAGATGGGCAATCGCATCGTTGCAGGCAAACAAAGGGACTTGATGGAAGAGGGCGCGCGACGGAGCGACCTGGTCGAACTTTCCAAACAGACAGGACGCCTGTGTCATGCCTATTTCGGGGCACACGGAACCCGGTGACCCCCGCGCCCCCCTGTCGGACCAGACCGGAGGATCATGGCGATGGAGATCCGTGTCTTTCGGCATCGCGGCACAGGTCAGCGGCGGCCCGGCCCGTGCGTCCGTTTCGGGGCGGCGCCCGGCGTGATCGCCGCAGCGCATCCCGCCAGCCAAATGGACGCCCTGTCCGCTGGCCCGTCGTGCCGTCAGGTCGCCCCTTTGGGGGCCGCGCGCCGATTGCGACCGGCTATTCGACGCGCCGCGTCCGTACCGTGCCGGACCCCTGGCGGAACCAGGTCTGACGCCCCGGCTGGCCTTGTCCTGCCACGCAACTGAATGGCGCCACAGCGACACGCGGCGTGGCGGCTAGAGAGGATCGCCTAGCTCGCCCTTCCGCGGATGGGGCGGTCTTGAAACGTCTGGCGCGCCTCAGAGGTTCGGTTCACCCTGCAATCCAAGAAGCTTGCGAAAGCTGGTCCAGTAGCCCGGCAGCCTTGGCGCCTGCTGCATTCCGGCAATCGCCTCATCCGCCCAACGGGGCATTTCGCGCGTCGCGAAGTCGCGTCCCCAATTCAGATAATCCTGTTCGTATTCCGGGCGCAGACGGCATGCGGATCCGACAAGCCCGACCAGCGTTTCGGGCGCCGAATACCATTCGTCCTGAATGCCGGTCACGCGTCGCCGCATCAGCGGGCCGATCAGCCGCATCAGCCGCTTGTCGGAAAACAGCAGCAGCATCCGGCCCATTTCCTGGCGCGAATAGTGGATCAGGGGGGGGAACGTGTCGTAAAAGATCGCTTCGCCATCCAGCACCGCGAAATTGCGGATCGACGGGTGAAAGCCGATTCTGGCCGGGATCTGGTCCGCCGCGTTCCAGAAGCGGGCGATCACCTGACCGGCCGCCTGCATCATCGCCAAGGTGGACTCGCGGTCTTCGGCCTGCATCCGGGGGCGCATCAGCGCGCTTTCGGGCAAGGCGGCCTGGACGATGACAGGGATGGGGCGCCCGTCCAGCGGCAAAAGCCGGAAATCCGTTTCGGGCAGGGGAACGCCGGTCTGACGCAACGCCGCGACATAGTCGTCATGCGCCGCCGCCAGCCGATCCAGCGCCGCCGCGTCGGGCAGGCCGCGATAGACCTTGATCACCTTGTCCGACAGCGGGCCGGACGTGGGCCGAAACGGCGCGCAGAAATACCCGAGCCGCGAAACCGGCTGGCCCTGCGCGGCCTCATGCGCGCGGATGGTGTCTGCAAGCTGCGTCGGGTCGATGGTCATCGGGGCACTCCTTGAGGGCACAATCGGGTGCCTGGCCTCCGGTTTACCCGTTCGACAGGATGTCCGCCACCTCTGCCGACAGCGCCTCGACCTCGTCGCGGGCAGGGGTCTTGCGGCCTTCGGCGGCGCTCAGCCCGTGGCCGAAAGCCTCGGCATATCCGACCCGGTTGGCAAGCTGCGCCGTGGCGATGCGGGCGTGCAGCTTTTGCGCTGCCTCGGTGACTTCGCCCGACAGCCGGGTGCCTGGGCGGGTGCGGTTCATCACCATCAGCGCCTCGCGGTCCTCGCGGCGGGCCAGATCCAGCACGCTTTCCGTCGCCCACAGGTCCAGGTGGCTCATCGAGACGGGCACGATCACCAGATCGGCGGTGCGCAGCGCCGGGCGCAGGTCGCTGTCGGCCTTGGGCGGGGTGTCGATGATGACCACATCGAAACGATCCGTCAGCTTGCGACATTCATAGGTGATCCCCCAGGCCGAGGAGGTTGCGAAATCCATGCCCTCGACTTCGGCGGGGTGATGTTCGAGCCGGGTCATGAACCAGCGCCCAAGGCTACCCTGCGGATCGGTGTCGATCAACGCCACCGTCCGGCCCATCCGGCGCAGGCCGATCGCAAGGTTCGCGGTCAGGGTTGTCTTGCCCGATCCGCCCTTTTGCTGCGCCACCGTGATCACCGAACCGGCCATGCCGCCCCCTTTTCTGCCTGACGCAAAACACCTGTGCGGTTGCAGCATAGGCGTTCCGCCCGCCCCGTCCAGTGGCCCCGCCCCGTCCAGCGGGCACGCGGGCGCATTTAACCGCACGTTAACCAAGATGAACGAAGACTTGTGCGGTGCGAGGAAATCCGAGCGATGCCAATCCGACGCCTGTCCTGGATGACGATGCCGGCCCGCGCCAAAACGGTGCTGTGGCTATACTGCCTGTGCTGCGCGGGCTCGATGGCGCAGGCCGGGGCGTGGCCGCGCGAGAAGGGCACCTGGTTCGCCAGCGGGTTGGTACGCCTGTCGTGGCCCCAGGACCGGACGACATGGACATCCTTCGCGCCGACCAGCCGGTACAGTTCGGTGTTCGTCGAATACGGCCTGACCGAAAAGATCACCGCAGGACTGGACATCGGGCGCCCCGCGAACGGCGAGGGAAAGACCATCGGCTTTTTGCGCTACCCGCTGAACCGCAGTGACCGCACGCTGAAGATCGCCGCCGAACTGGGGTTGGGCCAGGTTGCGGGGCAGGCGGTCATACGTCCCGGCCTGATGCTGGGGATGGGCTGGAAACACGGCTGGCTTGCCGCCGACGCGCTGGCGGAGATTCCGGTGCGCACCCGCGCCGCCGAGCTGAAACTTGACCTGACCGCCGGGCTGAACCTGCCGCTGGATTTCAAACTTGTCGCGCAGATGCAGACCGGGCGCCCCTATGCCAACGCGCCTTATGCCAAGATCGAGACCACGATCGTGACACCGGCCTTCTACAATATCTCGGCCCAGGTGGGAGGAAGCTGGGGGCTGGCGGGCGATGAAACGATGGGGATGACGTTCGGGCTGTGGGCGCAGTTCTGACATCATACCGTCAGGCAGAGGCGTTCGGCGTATCGCACCCCGGCGATGCGCCAGGCGCCGTCGATCTGTTCCATCAGGTCGTCCAGAACATGCACCGCGCCGTTTGCGTCACTGACAAAGACCCGCTGCGTGGGCAGCCCGTCAGCCCTGGTCAGCCCGCCGAAACGGATCGTTCTCATGCACAATACGGGCAAAGGTCTCCCGATTTCCGAAAAGGCCCTGAATCGCCGGGCTGGCAACCCCCCGGGCGGTGGCAATGTCGCCCGCGCCAAAGGCTTCGATCTGCTGGCGGATCGGCCCGGGAATGGCGCCCCGGCGCCCCGGCGCAGGCCATGGCAGCCAGGGCGCCAAGCATCCAACCTGTCATCGCGCGCTCTTTTCGATGCGAAAACCTGGCGCGCGCGGACACGAGGGTTAGAGCGCGCCCGCAAGTCCCCGGTCGATCAGGGCGGCGGTCTCGGTCACGCCGTAAAGCGCGATGAACCCGCCAAAGCGCGGTCCCTGGCTTTGGCCCAGCAGCACCTCGTACAGCGCCCTGAACCAGTCGCGCAGGTTCTCGAACCCGTGCTCCTTGCCGACCGCGAAGACCAGCGTCTGAAGCGCCTCGTCCGCGACGGCGCCGTCATAATCGCGCAGGCGCTGCGCCAGGTCCTGCATCGCCGCGCGTTCCTGATCCGTCGGCGCGCGGAACGATTTCGTGGGTTTCACGAAGTCGTTGTAATACCGTACCGCATAGCCGGCGGCGGCATCCATGTCCGGGTTCGTCGCGGGGGACGCATCGGGCGCATATCGCTTGATAAAACCCCACATGCTGTCCTTGTTCTCGGCCCCGGCGGCGCTGGCGAGGTTGAGCAGCATGGAAAACGGCACCAGCATCCGTGACTCGGGCACATCGCCGCCGTGAATGTGCCAGACCGGGTTGGCCAGCCTGGCCTTTGCGTCCTGGTCGACATAGGCGCGCAGCTGCTGGTGGTATTCATCCACCGCCTTGGGGATCACGTCCCACCACAGCCGCTTGGCCGTCTTGGGCTTTTGATACATGAAATACGACAGCGATTCGGATGCGGCATAGGTCAGCCATTCGTCGATCGACAGCCCGTTGCCCCTGGATTTGCTGATCTTCTGGCCGGTGTCGTCCAGGAACAGCTCATAGGTGAAATGTTCTGGCGCACGCGCACCCAGCGCCCGGCAGATGCCGTCATAAATGGGTGTGTTGGTGGAATGGTCCTTGCCATACATTTCGAAATCGACGCCCAGGGCGGCCCAGCGGGCGCCGAAATCGGGCTTCCACTGCAATTTCACGTTTCCGCCCGTCACCGGCAGCGTGTGTTCCTCGCCGTCGTCGTCATCGAATGTGATGGTGCCGTTCGCCGCGTCCACATGCTTGATCGGCACATACAGAACCCGGCCGGTTTCCGGGTGGATCGGCAGAAAGATCGAATAGGTCTGCGCCCGCTCATCGCGTAGCGATTTCAGCATGATGGCCATCAAGTCATCGTATTTTTCGACGCAGCGCAGCAAGATTTCGTCGAACTGCCCGGACTTGTAGAAATCGGTCGCCGAAATGAAATCGTACTGGAACCCGAAGGTGTCCAGAAACCGCCGCAACATGGCGTTATTGTGATGACCAAAGCTTTCGTATTGCTCGAACGGGTCGGGTACCGTGGTCAGCGGGCGCTGAAGGTTCGCCTGCAGCAGGTTCTGGTTCGGCACGTTCTCCGGCACCTTGCGCATGCCGTCCATGTCGTCGGAAAAACAGATCAGCCTGGTTGGAATGTCCGAGATCAGCTCGAACGCGCGGCGGATCATCGTGGTGCGCGCGACCTCGCCGAACGTGCCGATATGGGGCAGGCCCGACGGGCCGTAGCCGGTTTCGAACAGCACATAGCCTTTTTCGGGGGGCTTGGTTTCATAGCGTTTCAGGATGCGGCGCGCCTCTTCAAACGGCCAGGCCTTCGAGCTCATCGCGGCTTCGCGCAGATCGGACATCCGAAACACTCCATCTATCGGGTGGGGATCACGCCCCCGTGGCTGGGGGACACATGCGCCCGCGTCCTATTGCAGACGCGGGGTCGGGTCAATAAATTGCCCGATACCGATGCGCATAACGCACGCCAACAGGAAAGAGCAGCCATGCAGGACGCACAAACCCATCCGCTGACACCGCAGGATTGCCTCGTCGCGCTGATGATCGCGATTTCCGCATCGGATCAGAATGTGCGGACCGCCGAACTGGTCAAGATCGAGACCTCGGTGAACATGCTGCCGATCTTTGCAGATTACGATACGGACCGCATCCGCGGGATGACCGAACTGGTGTTTTCGCTGTTTGAACAGGAAGAGGGGCTTGATGCCCTGTTCGGGCTGATCCGCGACAACCTGCCCGAGCGTCTGTTCGAAACGGCCTATGCGCTGGCCTGCGACGTGGCGGCCGCCGACGGTACGCTCGGCGAAGAAGAGCTGCGCCTGCTGGAGGAAATCCGCTACGAGCTGGACATCGACCGTCTGCACGCCGCCGCGATCGAGCGTGGCGCACGGGCGCGCCATCTGCCTGCCTGAACCGCACGCGGACGGCGGGCAAGACCGCAGACAACGGTGTCAGGTGTTGGCGATCACCGCCCAGCGGTCGATCAGCGCCTGTTGCAGTATCTTGGCGCGGGTGTTCCAGGCCTTGCCGCCTTCCGGGCGTTCGCGCTGTGCCTTGGTCAGCTTGGCGCGGCGGTCCAGATCGCCGCAAAAGATCGCAAAGACCAGTTCCCGACCGCCGTCCAGATCGGCGTAACCCGCCAGCCCGCTGACGAAATTCAGCGTTCCGGTCTTGGCATGCACCGACACCGGCGCGTCCTGTACCACCTTGCGCGCCCCGTCGCGCATCGGGATCGGCTTCAGAAGGGCCTTCAGGTCCAGGCGACTGCGGATGTGATACAGCGCGCGCGCCATGTCTTGCGAGGCGATGCGACTGGCCTCGCCCAGCCCGGAATGATCCACCAGCGCCACATGCGACAGGCCGAATTCGGCGCGGGCCCACGCGCTCATCGCGTCGGCGGATTGACGCATGGAGACAACTTCGCCCAGGCGGGCCTTGGTCGCGGCCTGCCCGACGATCTCGGCGGTCAGGTTGGTGGACCATTTCAGCATGTCGCGCAGCACGATGCGCAGCGGGGCGCTTTGTTTGCGGGCCAGTCGCGTGCCGGACGGGCAGGTGACGACGGTTTCCGGGGCGGGCAGCGACACCCCCATGCCGCCCGCGAGCACCTGAAACACCTCGCCCGCATAGCTTTCGGGTTTGCGCACCGGCAGCCAGCGCGCCCCGCTGTTGCCAAGCGCGCCCCGCGCCACGGTCCATTCGTCGCGCGCCTCGCCGTCATGGTAGGTATAAAGCGGGGCGGCGCGCGCGATGACCCCCATGCTGGCCATGCGCACGGCGGGGCGGTGCGCTTCGGACCGGGCATCCATGCTGATCCGATAGCCGTTCCCGCCCCTGCGCCATTCGAAATGCACGCGGTTGTAGTTCAGGTTCAGCCCCGACACGGCGGGATTGTAGCCGACATGGTCCGGCTGGCCCGCGTCGATGGTGCGCGCATAGGGCAGCGCGCTGCCACAGACCAGAAACCGTCCCTCGATGCGCGCCACGCCCTGCGCCTTGAGAGCGGCAGCAAGCTCGGCCAGCCCGTCGGTATCCAGCGTCGGATCGCCGCCGCCCAGCAGCACGAGGTCGCCCCGGAGCACGCCATCCCTGACCTCGCCGGTGGCGAGCAGATCGGTGGCGAAGCGGTGGTTCGGGCCAAGTGCCGTCAGCGCATAGGATGCGGTCAGGGCCTTGGCCACGCTGGCGGGCGGCAGGCCCAGCGTGGGGGCGTGGCTGTCCAGCATCGCGCCCGTGGCCATGTCGAGCACCGCAAAGCTGACCGCGCCGTTCAGCTTTGCCGCCGCGATCAGATCCTGCGAGGTGGCAAGGCTGCGCAGTCGCAGATCCTCGCCCCGCGCCACCGGGCGCAGGGACGCATCGGGCGCCTCGGCCCAGGCCGGTGTTGCCGCCGCAAGGCCCGAGGCCCCGAACGCGGCCAGAAAATGTCGCCGAGAAATCACTGTCGTCATGGTGTCGATCTAAACCTGACCAAGGACTGCGGGCAAGCTGGGGCAAGGAACCGTTTCATCACGTTTCAGCGTCCTTCGCGCGAATCCGGCGCAATTCGGTCGAACTGAGATCGACCATCGGCACATTGACAAAGCACCAGGCGGGTGCGGGGCGCATGGCCAGCAACGGCGCGGCCTGCGCGGGCAGTCTTGCGCCCGCATAGACGGCGGCCGCGACCGAACCGCGCGCGGCAAGGCGGCTGCCCGGACGGGCAAGCACGCCCACGGGGGTGCTTTGCATGATGCCGTGCCAGTCGTCCCAGCGGTGGAACTGCGCGAGATTGTCGGCGCCCATCAGCCAGACAAAGCGGGTGCCGCGATAGGCGGCGTGCAGGGCCCGCAACGTGCTGGCGGTATAGCGCGTGCCCGCGAGCGATTCGAAATCGCTGACCATCACCCGAGGGTGCCGCATGATCGCGCGCGCCGCCGCCATGCGGTCGGCCAGCGGCGCCGGGCCGCGAGGCTTGAGCGGATTGCCCGGACTGACCAGCCACACGATCCGGTCCAGCCGGAACCGGCGCAGCGCTTCCAGCGTGATATGGACATGGCCGGCATGGGGCGGATCGAACGACCCGCCAAGCACTCCGACTTTCTGTCCTGGAACCAGCGAGACTCCGGTCCGGTAAGCATCAAAGATCATGTTGCATCTTGTTATGGCAGAACCGCGCAAGCAGACACTGGATCGCGGGCGGGTTTCAACTTGAATCGCCCACAAGGCGCGCGGCCGTGTCGCGGGCGCATCGACCGACCGCGTGGCGGCGCGGCTCGGGACGTTCAAACCCGGCCCATCGGCGCGCGTAAACAAACCGGGGGTGCATCGGCTGGGCCTTTGCAATCGGCGGCAGCGATGCGATACACACCCCCGACCAGTCACCGGAGGACCGCATGGCCAGCTATCAGTACGTCTACCACATGGACGGGGTGTCCAAGACCTATCCCGGCGGCAAGAAGTGCTTTGAAAACATCAAGCTCAGCTTTCTGCCCGGCGTCAAGATCGGGGTTGTCGGCGTCAATGGCTCGGGTAAGTCGACGCTGATGCGAATCATGGCCGGAATGGACAAGGATTTTTCGGGCGAGGCATGGGCCGCCGAGGGCGCCAAGGTCGGCTACCTTCCGCAGGAGCCGCATCTGGAACCCACGCTGACCGCGCGTGAAAACGTGATGCTGGGGGTCGCCGCCAAACAGGCCAAGCTCGACAAGTATAACGAACTGGCAATGAACTACAGCGACGAGACGGCCGACGAGATGGCCGCGCTGCAGGATGAGATCGACGCCGAAAACCTGTGGGATCTGGACAGCCGGATCGACGTGGCGATGGAGGCCCTGCGCTGCCCGCCCGACGACGCCGACGTGACCACCCTTTCGGGCGGTGAACGCCGCCGTCTTGCGCTGTGCCAGTTGCTGCTGGAAGCGCCCGACATGCTGCTGCTGGACGAACCGACAAACCACCTTGACGCCGAAACCATCGCCTGGCTGCAAAACCACCTGATCGAATACAAGGGCACGATCCTGATCGTCACCCACGACCGTTACTTCCTTGACGCGATCACCGGCTGGATCCTTGAACTCGACCGTGGCCGGGGCATCCCCTACGAGGGCAATTATTCCAGCTGGGTCGAACAGAAGGCCAAGCGCCTGCTGCAAGAAGCGCGCGAAGACAAGGCCAAGCAAAAGACGCTGGAACGCGAACTGGAATGGATGCGGCAGGGGGCCAAGGCACGGCAGGCCAAATCCAAGGCGCGGATCCAGTCCTATGAAAAACTGGCGGACCAGTCCGTGCGCGAGCGCGTCGGCAAGGCGCAGATCGTCATCCCGAACGGCGAACGCCTTGGGTCCAAGGTGCTGGAACTTGAAAACGTCAAGAAGGCGATGGGCGACAAGTTGCTGATCGAAAACCTGTCCTTCAGCCTGCCGCCCGGCGGTATCGTCGGCGTGATCGGCCCGAACGGCGCCGGCAAATCGACGCTGTTCAAGATGATTACCGGCCATGAAAAACCCGACGAGGGCGACATTGCCATCGGTGACACGGTACAGCTAAGCTATGTCGACCAGTCGCGCGACGATCTGGAACCGGATGCCAACGTCTGGGAAGCGATTTCCGGCGGCGCCGAGGTGATCAAGCTTGGCGATGCCGAGATCAACAGCCGGGCCTATTGCGGCGCCTTCAACTTCAAGGGCAGCGATCAGCAGAAAAAGGTCGGCCTGCTGTCGGGCGGGGAACGCAACCGGGTGCACATGGCGCGGCTTCTCAAGGAAGGCGGCAACGTGCTGCTGCTTGACGAACCGACCAACGACCTTGACGTGGAAACGCTGCGTGCGCTCGAAGACGCGCTTGTTGATTTCGCCGGCTGTGCGGTGGTGATTTCGCACGACCGTTTCTTCCTTGACCGGATCTGCACGCATATCCTGGCGTTCGAGGGCGATGCGCATGTGGAATGGTTCGAGGGCAACTTCGAGGATTACGAAGAAGACAAGAAGCGCCGCCTGGGTCCCGATGCGGTGGAGCCCAAGCGCGTGAAGTTCAAGAAATTCACACGCTGAACGATCAGATTTTGACGTTCGTCAGACGCGGATTGATATAAAAATCCGCAGGCATCGAGACGGGGGCGCTGCCCCCCGTCTCGGGCGCGTCCAGCGGGGTGTCCTGCCGCCACGCCCGAAGGTAAACCTGAAACACCAAAGAGCTGCAAATCGGGGCTGTGCGGGTGTCGCGCAGAATCTTGAGCCGATAGCGTTCGGAATAATCGGCTCCAAGGGTGTCTGCGATCACCTTGCCAAACGATGCGTCGATCAGCAGATCGACCGCGGCGGTAACGCCATACGGGCCGCCCAGCGTCCGGGCCGCTTCGATCAGTTCATTGCAGCGGTCCGGGTCGCCCGCGATATCCGAACGGATGACGGTGATGCGATGGCCCAGAAACGCGGTTTCGAAATCATCGAAACGGGCACGGGAGTTTTCGGGCTTGAGCGGTGAATAGGTGGCGTGAAACACCTGCCCGCCACCGCAGTACATCGCGACATGACTCGTCTTGCGTGCGTCGGGGCAATAGCCGTAACGCCCCTGCACATATCCGATCACGGCGGCGACCTTGTCGGTTCCGAATTTCAGGATGATGTCGCCGGGCCGCATCGCCGCCCGGAAACGATCAAGACTGTGGGTTTCAACCGGACGTATCGGCCGCACGATGTCACTGCACATCTAAAATTCACTGAGCATTAAATCAACTTGTCGAAAAATTTGACTTTCATGTCGGGGGCGAAACAGTCGCGGCCGAATTGGCAGGCCTGGCATTCGCAGGTCAATAGGCTGCGGTTCTGCGATCACAATGACGCGTCTCGTCCGCACCAACGCGATGAAGGTTCACCGCGCGCCCGGCTTCGATGTCGAACCGCACACGGTCGTTCACGACAAAGCTGGAAAGCTCTCTCTCGTCCTGAACGAAGGCAAGATACTTGGCACTGCGGTCCTGGGACCACACGAAAAGCGCCGCGTCGTTTTCGAATATCTGGGAAACGTAACCTTCCATCGGACCTCCGGTAGGGGCGTAAAGGGTGACTGGATACGCGCCGGGACCCGCCACCGGACCTGGCAATATGCGACTGCGTAGCAAAAACGCCCGCAGCCGTCACGCAAAACCTGCGTTGCGCAGCATTTCGCAGCCAAACTGAGAACAATATGCATCTTGAGCGTGAAATACTCAGTAAGCGTTAACGGAAACGCGCCTCGACCGGGGCTTTGCGACGGTGTTCAGAACAACCGGCGCAGGCCGCGCATGGCCTTCGACGCCAGCTGAGTCTGAGGGTTTCGGCCACGCTTGACGCGCGTCTTGCGGAGCGGGCGGTTGCGCAGCGGGGCGCCGGGATGCCCGACGCGACCGCGCGTCTTGCTGCGGGCATAGGCTGAAAGGGCCTGTCTTGCGACTTTCTGAATCGACATCGGAAGCTCCTCTTCCTTGTGTGCTTGTCGGAGTGCTGAGTGAGGGACCAACCCGCAAAAGGCCGCGTCGTTCCACAGCCCGATTTCAGGTGGGCGAAATCTGCCGCCGATCCGCGACAGCCAAGGGCAGGTCCGTCAACCGGCACTCTCGTCCAGCGCCGCCGCGATCCGGCGCGCCAGTTGGCCGGCGACCTCGCGCTTGCCCATCCGCGGCCAGGCCTCGGCGCCCGAGTCCGAAATCAGCACCACCGCGTTTTCGGTGCCGCCCATGATGCCGGTCGCGGGGCTGACATCGTTGGCGACGATCCAGTCGCAGCCCTTGCGCAGCCGCTTGGCGGTGGCGTGGGCCACGACATCATCGGTTTCCGCGGCAAAGCCCACCACCAGCCGCGGGCGGCCCTCGGGCAGTTTTGAAACCTCGGCGAGAATGTCCGGGTTTTCGGCGAAGCGAAACGTCGGCATCTGCCCTGCCACCTTTTTGATCTTTGAGCCGCCCGCGTTTTCGACCCGCCAGTCAGCCACGGCGGCGGCAAAGACCCCTGCGTCGGCCGGCAGGGCCGCCATCACCGCCGCGCGCATCTGCACGGCGCTTTGGACCTCGATCACCTCGACACCTGTGGGGCGGGTAACATCCGCCGGGCCGGTAACAAACACCACCTCGGCGCCGAGATCGCGCAGCGCCTGCGCAATCGCCGTGCCCTGCGCGCCCGAGGACCTGTTGGCGATGTAACGCACCGGGTCGATGGGTTCATGGGTCGGCCCCGAGGTCACAACAACGCGCTTGCCGGTCAGCGGGCCGTCCGACAGCGCCCGCTGAACCGCGTCAATGATCTGCGGCACCTCGGCCAGCCGACCGGGGCCGTATTCGCCGCAGGCCATGTCGCCGTTGTCCGGCCCGACCACGGTCACGCCATCACCGCGCAGGGTGGCAAGGTTGCGTTGGGTCGCGGGGTGATCCCACATCCGCACGTTCATCGCAGGCACGATCATCACCGGGGTGTCCGTCGCCAGCAGCAGGGTCGAGGCAAGGTCTCCGGCCAGCCCCTGCGCCATCTTCGCCATCAGATCCGCCGTTGCCGGGCACACCACCACCAGATCCGCCACGCGGCTAAGCTGGATATGGCCCATTTCCGCCTCGGCGGTCAGGTCGAACAGGTCGCCGTGAACCGTTTCACCGGCCAGCGCACTGACGGACAGCGGCGTGACGAACTGTGCCGCCGCCGCTGTCATGACGGGGGTGATGGCGGCGCCGCGTTCGCGCAGGCGGCGGATCAGCTCCAGCGATTTATACGCCGCGATGCCGCCGCCGACGATCAGCAGGATGCGTTTTCCGGTCAGCATGGCGTGCTCTCTCCCTGGTCCTGCCAAGAGTTAGGACGCGCGGCGGGAAAACTCAATCGGCGTCTGGATCGGGTGCGGCGAATGCCGTGCAAGGGTCGTCGCGCTCGACTGCGTCGGTGGTTTCGACAAGATCGAAGGTCCCCTCGGGCGCGCTGTCCGCTTCGCCCTGACCCAGCGCGGCAACGCGGACCTCTGGGGCGGCCATGGCAACAAGCGCTGGCGCGCCCCAGTCGGTGCGGGCGTGGCCATTTCCGGTGATGACCACCACCGGACCGCCGTGGATGGAAAACGCCTCAAGCGCGGTTTCCGCCAGCCGGGCATCGCGCAGCCGCTGGATGTCGACCATCTTCGGCAGCATATCCGCGGGCAGGCTGTCGCAATGGGCGGCCATCTGAAGCTGTTCGCGCGCCGCCTGTATCTGGGGCGGCAGATTCTCGTCCAGGCCGTAAAATCCGGCGGAGGCGCCGAACACCTTGGCCAGCGGGGCATCTCCCACCTCGCGCGCCTCTTCCCGAGGCAGCGCGGCGCCAAAGACGGCGGCGTCGGATGCGGCCTGGAAAATCGGGTAGTACATGGCGAAATCCGGCCAGCCGCTGTCGGCCCATTCCAGCGTTTCCGCAAGCCGGGCCTGATCGGCAAGATCTTCGGGCTGGATCGCCGCCGCTTGCGCGTTGCTCAACATTTCGAACACCAGCGCCACCGGCTTCAGCTCGGCCACAAGCGCCGCCTGGCGGGCGTGATGCGCCGGATTGTCATGGATTTCGCCCAGGAAAATCACCTCGGCACCATCGAAAGCGCCCTCGTCCGCCCAGGCGGAGGGAGCGTAAAGGCCCAGTGTCAGGGCGAAAAGGCAGACCCGCATCATGCGAAGAAGTGTTGCACCTCGCGGCTCTGCGCTTCAAGCGACTTCCGCATCTTGCCGAACGCCGCCGATTCAAGCTGGCGCACACGTTCCTTTGACAGCCCCAGTTCCTGTCCCAGGCTTTCCAGTGTGCGCGTCTCTTCGCGCAACTTGCGCTCGCGCACGATGAACCGCTCGCGTTCGTTCAACGAGGTCAGCGCGGTCACCAGCCATTCGCGAAGCTGCGCATTGTCCAGATCAAGCTCGACCTGCTCGGCGCCATGTTCGCCATCGTCCTCCAGCGTGTCGATCCATTCGCGACCGTCTTCGTCGCTGGACTGCGTCGCGTTCAGCGAGAAATCCGACCCCGACAGCCGTCCGTCCATCATTTCGACGTCGTGCAACGGCACGCCGATCTCTTTCGAGATCGCCGCGTGCAATACATGGCGTTCCAGAGTCTTGCCCTCGGCCGCGGCCTCGCGTTCCAGACGCGCCTGAACCCGGCGCATGTTGAAAAACAGGGATTTTTGCGAAGACGTCGACCCGGTGCGCACCATCGACCAGTTGCGCATCACATAGTCCTGGATGCTCGCCTTGATCCACCAAACCGCATAGGTCGAAAACCGCACGCCGCGATCGGGGTCGAACTTGTCGGCCGCTTTCATCAGGCCAAGGCCCGCTTCCTGAATGAGGTCGCCCATCGGGGCACCGTACCGGCGAAACTTGGACGCCATCGAGATCGCCAGCCGCATATAGGCGGTAATCAGGCGGTGCAGGGCGGCCTCGTCGCGTTCATCGCGCCAGGCGTAGGCCAGTTTCAGTTCGGTTTCGGCGTCGAGAAGCTCGGCTTTCATCGCGCGTCTGGACAGCGTCTGGTCGTTGAACATCACAGGTCTCATGCGCATTCCCCCGTCGGATTGCGGACGGGGTTCCCCGCCTCTTGTGCGTAGTGATACGACCATGAACGCGTGAAACTGGCCACGGGTTTCCTCCGACGAAGATTTTTTCTTCGCCGGGGCGCCGACCGGCTCTTCGGCGGCCCGAGTGCCATCACCGCCCGTGATGACACACCGCACGGGTTGCGCGCTTTCCCCGGTCCGGGAAGCGTGCCAGCATGGTCAGAACTAATCCGACATCAGGAGATTTCCATGGCCGATCGTCTTTATCTTGGCGATTACACCTATTCCAGCTGGTCGATGCGCGGATGGTTGCTGCTGGCACGGTTCGATCTGCCGTTCGCCGTGACCCGTATCAGCTTTGACGACGGTGCGGTGTCCGACCAGCTTCCGGACATCGCGCCGGGGCGGACGGTTCCCTGCCTTGTGACCGATGATGGCGCGGTGATCTGGGACAGCCTTGCCATCGCCGAGGAACTGGCCAGCCGTCACCCCGACGCGGGGCATTGGCCGGCCGACCCGGTCGCGCGCGCCATGGCCCGATCCATGGCGGCCGAAATGCATTCCAGCTTTGGCGGGCTGCGCGACCAATGCCCGATGAACCTGCAAACCGCCTATACGGACTTTCCCGCCTCGGACGCGACGCTGGCGGATGTCGCCCGCATCGACCGGCTCTGGACGCTTGCACGGGATCGGTTCGGGGCGGACGGGCCCTGGCTATTCGGCGCCTATGGCGCGGTCGATGCGTTCTTTGCGCCGGTGGCGGCGCGTATTGCGGGTTATGACCTGCCGGTCAGCGCGGACGCACGCGCCTACGTCGACGCCCATCTGAACGATTTCGGCTTTCGGCGCTGGCGGGCGATGGGTGTCGCGCGACGGGATCACCTGGCGCGATATGATGGCCCCTGGTCGCAACGCGCCTGGCCGGGGCCTGCGCGGCTGGCGGAGCAAGCAATCGACAGCGGCAGGCCCGAAAACGCGGCATGCCCCTATTCGGGCGCGCCCGTCACCCATCTGCTGGAAACCGGCGGACGGGTCTTTGGTTTCTGCAACGCCTTTTGCCGGGACAAGACGGTTGCCGATCCCGAGGCATGGCCTGCTTTCAAGGCATTGCTCTAGCACGGGAAACGCCTGTCGCGGCACGAATGTTTAACTTTTCCGGCATACGTTAACCTTTCCCTAACCACGATCTGACCAGTCTGCCCAGAAGAGCAGGGAACAAGGGCCATGGTCGCACAATCCTATACGGTGGCGTTTCAGGGCGTCGAAGCGTCTCCGGTCGAGGTGCAGTGCGCCGTAACCGTCGGTGTGCCCGCCTTTGCCATCGTCGGCCTGCCCGACAAGGCGGTGTCAGAGGCGCGCGAACGCGTCCGTTCGGCGCTGACGGGGATGGGCATCGCGCTGCCGTCCAAGCGCATCACCGTCAACCTGTCGCCAGCGGATATGCCCAAGGAAGGCTCGCATTTCGATCTGCCCATCGCGCTGGGGCTGCTGGCCGCGCTCGATATTCTGCCGCGCGACGTGGTCGCGGGCTGCATGGCGCTGGGCGAGTTGTCGCTGGACGGCACCCTGGTGCCGGTGCCGGGGGCGCTGCCCGCCGCAATGACCGCGGCGGAAACCGACCGCACCCTGATCTGCCCGCACGGATCCGGCCCCGAGGCCGCATGGGTCGGCACCTGCACCGTCATCGCCGCACGCACGCTGGTCGATCTTGTCCGGCATTTCACCGGTCAGTCGCCCATCCGCCCCGCAACACCGGGCGAACTGACCCGCGACGCCCAGCCCCGCGACCTGCGCGACGTCAAGGGGCAGGAGCGTGCCAAGCGCGCGCTGGAAATCGCGGCGGCGGGGCGGCATCACCTGCTGTTCGTGGGAACGCCGGGGTCGGGCAAGTCGATGTTGGCCGCGCGTCTGCCGGGAATCCTGCCGCCGCTTAGCCCGCAGGAGGCGCTGGAAACCTCGATGATCCATTCGGTCGCGGGGCTGCTGAACGAAGGCGGGATTTCCCGAAACCGCCCGTTTCGCGACCCCCATCACACCGCCTCCATGGCGGCGATCATCGGCGGCGGGCGCAGCGCCAAACCCGGCGAGGCCAGCCTTGCCCACAACGGCGTGCTGTTTCTGGACGAGTTGCCCGAATTTCCCCGCACGGTGCTGGAAACCCTGCGCCAGCCCGTCGAGACCGGGCAGGTCATGGTGTCCCGCGCCAACGCACATCTGGCCTATCCCTGCCGGTTCATGCTGGTCGCCGCGGCAAACCCTTGCAAATGCGGCTATCTCAGCGATCCGGGGCGGGCGTGTTCGCGCGCGCCCGGCTGCGGTGACGACTACATGGGGCGCATTTCCGGCCCGCTGATGGATCGCTTCGACCTGCGGATCGAAGTGCCCCCCGTCGCGTTCATGGACCTTGACCTGCCGCCCTCGGGCGACAGCTCTGCCGAAGTTGCCACCCGCGTCGCCGCCGCCCGGGACATCCAGTCGATGCGCTTTGCCGATCATCCGTCGGTGCGTACCAATGCCGACGCCGAAGGCCGCCTGCTGGACGAAATCACCCGGCTGGATCAGGAAAGCCGGGATTTGCTGCTCCGGGCGGCGGATCGGTTCGGGCTGACGGCGCGCGGGTATCACCGCATTCTGCGCGTGGCGCGCACCATCGCCGATCTGGAAGGCGCAGGTCCAATTCGGCGCGCGCATCTCGCAGAGGCGCTTGGCTACCGGCTGATCTCGGCAAAGGACGCCTGAACAAAGCGGGCCGCCTGGCGCAGGGTCTCGCGGGCCTCCGGGATCCAGCCGTCGAAAACGGGCCAGACATGGGGCGCGTCAGCCAGCGTGACAAGGTCGACACGCGCGCCTTGTGCCCGCAGATGCGCCGCCATACGACGGGAATCATCGGCAAGGATTTCGGTTTCGGAATGGTGAATCATCACTGGCGGACAGTTGGGAAAACGCGCGAACAGCGGCGAAATCCGCGGGTCCGCCGGGTCGGCGCCGTGCAAGATCAGCGCGACAAGTTCGGGCATGCGCGACGCGGGCAGAAACGGGTCGCGGCGCGCATTCGCGGCAAGGCTTTTCCCCGACATCGAAAGGTCGGTCCACGGCGAAAACACCACTGCGGCGGCGGGTGGTTCATCATGGGCGCAACACCGCGCCAGAAGCGCCAGCGCCAGACCGCCGCCTGCCGAATCGCCTGACAAAACGATCTGTGTCGGCGCATAGCCCAGACCTTTCAGGCGCCCCCAGGCCGCAACCGCCGCGTCGAATGCCGCCGGAAATGGCGCCTCCGGCGCAAGCGGATACTTCGGGGCGCAAACCTCGATTGCGGATAATTTCGACAGGCGGCCCATAACGCCCTGATGCGTTGCCGGGCTGCCGGTGATGTAGCCTCCGCCATGGAAATGCAGGATCACCCGGCGCGGGGCGCATCGTCCGGCCGAAATCCAGTGCAGCCCGCCGGGGCGTTCGATCCGTCGCAAAAAGGGCGGCTGGCGCAACAGCACCGCCGCCCTGTCAAGATCCCGCGCTGCCTGAGCCGCACTGAAGGTGCGCCGCAGGCTTGGCTTTGCCAGCAGCCGCAGCCCGAGATTCAGCGCGGCGAGCCGAAAGCTCATCCGCAGCGGGCTTCGACCGCCTGCCAGATCTTTTCGGCCACATTGATCCCGTCGAAGCGTTCAAGCTCCTGTATGCCGGTGGGCGAGGTGACGTTGATTTCGGTCAGCCAGTCGCCGATCACGTCGATCCCGACAAAGACCTGACCCTTTTCGCGCAGAACCGGCCCGATGGCGGCGCAGATCTCGTGATCGCGCGCCGTCAGTTCGACCTTTTCGGGACGTCCGCCCACATGCATGTTGGACCGCACCTCGCCCGCCGCCGGAACGCGGTTGATCGCCCCCACAGGTGCGCCATCGACAAGAATCACGCGCTTGTCGCCCCGCGTCACCGCCGGAAGATATTTCTGCACGATCAATGGCTCGCGCGAAAAACCGGTGAAAAGTTCGTGCAGAGAACTCAGGTTACGGTCGTTTTCGTCAAGCCGGAACACACCGGCACCGCCGTTGCCGTAAAGCGGTTTGAGAATGATGTCGCCGTGCTTTGCCTTGAACGCGCGAATGGTGGAAAGATCGCGCGCGATCGCCGTCGGTGGCGTAAGGTCGGGGAAATTCAGCACCAGCAGCTTTTCAGGCGAATTGCGTACCCAGAACGGATCATTCACCACAAGCGTACCGGGGACCAGCCGTTCAAGCAAATGGGTGGTGGTGATGTAGTGCATGTCGAAAGGCGGATCCTGGCGCAGCCACACCACATCGACGTCCGCCAGATCGAGGTCCTGCATGTCACCCAGCGTTGCGTGGGCGCCCTTAACCCGCTGGACGGTCAGCGACTGCCCGCGCGCCATCACCCGCCCTTCCTGAAACGAAAGCTGGTCGGGCAGGTAGTAGAAAAGTTCGTGCCCGCGCGCCTGTGCTTCTTCTGCAAGGCGGAACGTGCTGTCGGCGTCGATATCGATGGGACCGATCGGGTCCATCTGGAATGCGATCTTCATGGGGACTCCCGCGCTGGCTCCGGCCATACATGGCCCAGAGCTGTGCCGGAGGCAATGCCCGCGCGTATCACAGCGACAGCGCGTTCTCCATGATACGCACCATCCCGCGCTGGTCCATAAGAGCGACGTCGAATCGCATGCCGGTAAGCGAACCCAGCGGACGGGTTCCCGCATACTCTTCGGCAGCCGAGAACAAGCGCAGGATCTGACGCCGCGACAGCCGCTCAAGCGCGCGATCAAAGGTTCGGCTTTTCTTGACCTCGACAAAGACCAGCCCGTCACCATCGGCGAAGATCAGGTCGATTTCGCCACCCTGCCCGCGCCAACGGCTGCGCAGCAGGGGATAGCCGCGCCGTTCGTAATCTTGCGAGACCCGCATTTCCGCCGAGAGACCTGCAAGATGGCCGATCTTGCCGCGGTGGCCGCGGGTTGTGCGCCCGGCCTCATGAGGTCGGGCGGTGATCGGGCGCACCGCAGATGGCGGGGCCGCAAAATCGAATGCAAGCTGCATGGTCATAGCTGATCCTCTTCGATGCGGCCGTCAGCCGTCTGAATCGCGCGCCTTCGCCAGCGCCATCGCGCGTTGGTACACCGGGCGCCGTTTCACCCCAAGCATCCCGGAGACAGCGTCGGCGGCGTCGCGCACCGACATCGTTTCGAGCGCCTCGGTCAGGGATCTGTCTACGTCACTTTCACTAATTTTCTCTAAATTCCCCTTGCCCACCAGCACCACGATCTCGCCCTTGGGTGGATGGGCGTCATAATGGGCGGCCAGCTCTGCAAGGCTGCCGTTGCGGGCCTCCTCGAAGCGTTTGGTCAACTCGCGGCAGACGGTTGCCGGGCGATCGTGGCCCAGTCTGTCGGCTGCATCCGCAAGCATTGCGCCCAGCCGTTTCGGCGATTCGTAAAACACCAACGTCGCCGGCATATCGCGCAGATCTTCCAGCGCGCGGCGGCGGGGGCCGCCGCTGTTGGGCAGAAACCCGGCAAAAAAGAAGCGATCCGTCGGCAGCCCGCCAAGCGTCAGTGCGGTCACCGCCGCCGATACGCCCGGCGCCGTGGTTACAATGTGGCCTTCGTCGCGCGCGGAGCGCGCCAGATCGAAACCCGGATCCGAGATCATCGGGGTGCCCGCTTCGGATGCATAGGCGACGGACCGGCCGGCCGCCAGCGCCTCTAGCAGTTTCGGGCGCATTCGGTCGCCGTTATGGTCGTGATACGGCAGGCAGGGGCGGTCGCCCAGCGCGATGCCGTGGATCTCCATCAGCCGGCGCAGGCTGCGTGTGTCCTCGGCCGCCAGCACATCGGCACCGCGCAGCACATCCAGTGCACGCAGCGTGATGTCGCGCGCATTCCCGATCGGGACCGCCACGAGGTACAGCCCCGGCGCCAATTCGCCTTTGTCAGCAATCATCTCTGGACCCTTCCGCTCCTCGGGCTATCATCGGGCGCAAATACGCACGCAATCGAAACCGTGCAAACCATCGAGGGAGTTTTCGCCATGTTCGCCGTTTTGACCCGCGCCCGCAAGGCGCTCCGAATCGCTGCGCTCGCGGGCGGCGCGACCTTGCTCGCCGCTTGCGACATGCCGATTGCCATGGACAACGGCAGCCGGTCCGCCGGTCCCAGCATCACGCCCGGCGCGCCGGTGCGCGTGGCGCTGCTGGTGCCGCAAAGCGATCCCGGTGCCTCCAGCATCGCGCGCGATCTGGAAAACGCCGCCCGGCTGGCCATTGCCGACCTGGGCGATGCCAATATCGAGCTTGCGGTCTATGATACCGCCGGGTCGCCCGCCACCGCCGCCGCGCAGGCGCAGCGCGCCGTTGACGAGGGGGCCGGGATCATCCTGGGCCCGCTGCGCGGCGAGGTCGCCGTCGAGGCAAGCAAGGTCGTCGCGGACGAAGGCGTCAACATGCTGTCGTTTTCCAACAACGCCGCGATCGCCGGGGGCAACCTGTTCGTGCTTGGCCCGACGTTCAACAATACCGCCGACCGCCTGATGGCCTATGCCCGTCGTCAGGGCCGCAACACCGTCGCGATCCTGCATTC
This sequence comes from Salipiger aestuarii, assembly GCF_003259905.1. Taxonomy (GTDB): domain Bacteria; phylum Pseudomonadota; class Alphaproteobacteria; order Rhodobacterales; family Rhodobacteraceae; genus Salipiger; species Salipiger aestuarii. Next base: position 22,962 of record NZ_QLMG01000028.1, read on the forward strand.
CGACGATGTGCCCGGACAGTTTGGCAGGAACGCGATCCAGCGGGCCGCCGCGCGCACCGGTGTCACCGTCGCCGCCGTTCAATCCTATCCGCTGACGCTGGACGGCGTGACCGGGGCCGCGCAATCCATGGGCCGTGTCGTCAGCGATGCCGGCGCGGATTCGGTGTTCATCACCACCGATGCCACCAACGCCGCGATGCCCGTGCTGTTGCGGACCATGCCCGAAAACGGCCTGAACCCGGCCGAGGTTCAGTATATCGGCCTGACCCGCTGGGACGTGAAGCCGGAACTCTTCAGCCTGCCGGGTGCCGAGGGCGCCTGGTTTACCCTGCCGAACCAGTCGATGCAGGCGAGCTTTGCCCAGCGTTACAGCGCGCGCTACGGCGCCGCGCCGCACCCGCTGGCGGGGCTTGCCTTTGATGGCATTGCCGCCATCGGCGCCCTGGTGGAACAGGGCCGCAAGGACGCCCTGACGCGGGGCGCGCTTACGCAAAGCTCTGGTTTCCAGGGCACGGGCGGTGTATTCCGCCTGAGACCCGACGGCACGAACCAGCGTGGCCTTGCCGTCGCCACCGTGCGCAACAACCAGATGGTGATCCTTGACCCTGCCCCCGCAAGCTTCTCCGGCGCAGGTTTCTGACGGCCCGATGCTTTACCCGATGCCGGACGATCTTGTCGCGCCGGCATCGGACATCTTCGACGTGCCCGGCATCCGCGCCGCGCTGTTGTCGCAGGCCGCCGATGCCGAAACAGAATCCGACGTGCGTGCCATCGCCGTTCGCCTGCTGTCGCAAGCCAGCAAGGACGGGCGCGAGATCATCGCGACCGCCTTTGCCGGGCGCCCCCACGCCGCCTTTCCCACCACCGAAGCCTATGCCTGGCTGACCGATTGCGTGGTGCGGCTGGTCTACGAACTGGTCACCACGCGCCTGCACCCGCAGCGCAAAACCACCGAGGGCGAGCGGCTGACCCTTATGGCCGTGGGGGGATACGGGCGCGGTGAAATGGCGCCGTTTTCCGATGTCGATCTGCTGTTCCTGACACCTTACAAGATCACGCCCTGGGCCGAGAGCGTCATCGAATCGATGCTCTACATCTTCTGGGATCTCAAGCTGAAGGTCGGCCACGCCTCGCGCACGGTAAAGGACTGCATCCGGCTGGGCGGCGATGACTACACCATCCGCACGTCGCTGCTGGAAACCCGCTACCTGACCGGACACGAACCGCTGGCCCGCGAGCTGGAAAAGCGGCTTGAAAGGGATCTGTTCAAGGGCACGGAACGCGCGTTCGTGGCCGCCAAGCTGGAAGAACGCGCGCAGCGGCTGAAAAAGCAGGGTCTGCGCTATGTGGTCGAACCCAACGTCAAGGAAGGCAAGGGCGGGCTGCGCGACCTGCAATCGCTGTACTGGATCACCAAATACATCCATCACACCGACGACGTGCAGCAACTGGTGTCGCTGGGCGTGTTCCGGCGCGAGGAATACACCACCTTCATGCGGGCGGAGGAATTTCTCTGGGCGACCCGCTGCCACCTGCACCTGTGTTCCAGGCGCGCGGTCGAACAGCTGACCTTTGACATGCAGGTCGAGGTGGCCGACGCCATGGGCTATGCCGACCGCGGCGGGCGGCGTGCGGTGGAATGGTTCATGCAGGATTATTTCCGCCACGCCACCGCCGTGGGCGATCTGACACGCATCTTCCTGACGGCGCTGGAAGCCGAGCATCAGAAAGACGCGCCCCTGCTGCAACGCATGTTCAAGCGCCCGCCCAAGGTGCGCGACGGCTACGAGATCGTGCACAACCGGCTGGCCATCATCGACAGCGCCGCCTTTCTGACGGACAAGCTGAACATGCTGCGGATCTTCGAAGAAGGTCTGCGCACCGGGCTTTTGCTGCACCCCGATGCGATGCGGCTGGTCAAGGCCAACCTGCATCTTGTCGACGACGACATGCGCAACAACAAGGAAGCGCGGCGCATCTTCCTTGACCTGCTGCTCAAGCACGGGAACCCGGAACGGTCGCTGCGGCGGATGAACGAGCTGAACATGCTCGGCTCCTTCATCCCCGAATTCGAACCCATCGTGGCGATGATGCAGTTCAACATGTACCACGCCTACACCGTGGACGAACACACCATCCAGTGCATCGCCACCCTGTCTGAAATCGAACATGGCGACCTGATCGAGGAACTGCCCGTCGCCTCGACGATCCTGCGCGAGGGGGTCAACCGCAAGGTCCTGTATATCGCGGTGCTGCTGCACGACATCGGCAAGGGCCGGGACGAGGATCATTCGGTGCTGGGCGCGCAGATCTCGCGCAAGGTGGCTCCGCGTCTGGGTCTGACCAGACCCGAATGCGCCACGGTCGAATGGCTGGTCCGCTATCACTTGCTGATGTCGGACATGGCGCAGAAACGCGACATCGCCGACCCGCGCACCGTGCGCGATTTCGCCAAGGCGGTGCAGACGCGCGAACGGCTCGACCTGCTGACCGTTCTGACGGTTTGCGACATCCGGGGCGTCGGGCCGAACACCTGGAACAACTGGAAGGCCACTTTGCTCAGGGCGCTTTATCGCCAGACCCGGCGCGCGCTTGAGGACGGGATGGAGGCGCTCAACCGCGAAAATCGCGGGGCCGCGGCCAAAAAGACCCTGCGCGAGGCGTTGGCAAGCTGGGATCAGAAAGACCTGCGCACCGAAACCGCGCGCCATTACGACCCTTATTGGCAGGGGCTGCACGTCACCGCGCATGTCACTTTTGCGCATCTTCTCAAGGACATCGGAAACGACGAGATCCGCATCGACATTCATCCCGACGAAGACCGCGACGCCACGCGCGTGTGCTTTGCCCTGTCGGACCATCCCGGCATCTTTGCCCGACTGGCGGGCGCGCTGTCGCTTGTCGGGGCGAATGTCGTGGACGCGCGCACCTTTACGTCAAAGGACGGTTTCGCCACGGCGGTGTTCTGGATTCAGGACATGGACGGCACGCCTTTCGAAGAAAGCCGCCTGCCACGGCTGCGCGACATGATCCGCAAGACGTTGTGGGGCGAGGTCAAGCCGCGCGAGGCGATCCATTCCCGGCTGAGGTTCAAGAAGCGCGAGCGCGCGTTCAGCGTGCCCACCTCGATCACCTTCGACAACGAGGGGTCGGAAATCTATACGATCATCGAGGTCGACACCCGCGACCGTCCGGGCCTGTTGTACGACCTGACACGCACATTGTCCGAAAGCAACGTCTACATCGCCTCGGCGGTTATCGCGACCTATGGCGAACAGGTGGTCGATACCTTCTACGTCAAGGATATGTTCGGGCTGAAGTTCTTTACCCCGTCCAAGCAAAAGACGCTGGAACACCGTCTGCGGGACGCGATCGAGGAAGGCAAGGAGCGCGCGCGCGCCAACGCCTGAAAGCTTCGGCCCGGAGCCCTGACGCCGGGCCGCCACCCTGCAACACGGGCCGGCGGGGTCGCGCGCGATCCGTCAGAGATCGTCTTCAAGCCAGGCAAAGACCGGCCCGGTCACCGTGTGGGGCAGGGCGGCGTCAAGGCAAGATCGCAGCAGCGGCCATTCCTCGGGCAGCTCGCGCAGGGTTTCGCGCAGATCCAGCAGCACGCCCCGCGCGCCGCGCGACAGCAGCCCGTCTGCGTCGCCGGTGCTCAGCGCCTCGTCGAGCATTTCGTCGAACGCCTCTCCGAAATCCTCCGCGGAAGCGCGGTAAAGTTCCTGCTGACAGGTCTGATAGGCAAGGATCAGCGCCCGCTTGTCGATCAGGCTCAGCGCTGCTTCGGCGTGACGTGTGGACCGTGGAAACCCCTTGCCCATATCGCGATCAGACGATCTTGATGCCGGCGCTTTGGGCGTCGGTCAGAAAGGCGGCAAGCCCCTTGTCGGTCAGCACATGGCTGGCCATCGCCTTGATGACGGCGGGCGGGGCGGTGGCGACATCGGCACCGATCTTGGCGCATTCGGACATGTGGTTGGCCGACCGGATCGACGCCGCAAGGATCTGGGTTTCGAACCCGTAATTGTCGTAAATCGTGCGGATGTCTTCGATCAGCTCCATCCCGTCGATGTTCAGATCGTCCAGCCGCCCCACGAAAGGCGAGATGAATGTCGCCCCCGCCTTGGCCGCCAGCAGCGCCTGATTGGCGGAAAAGCACAGTGTCACGTTGACCATGTACCCCTCGGAGGTGAGCGTCCTGCAGGCGCGCAGCCCGTCCAGGGTCAGCGGGACCTTGATGGCGATGTTGGGGGCGATTTCCGCGAGCCTGCGGCCCTCGGTCAGCATCGTGTCGTAATCGGTCGCGACGACCTCGGCCGAAACCGGACCTTCGATCAGGTCGCAGATCTCTTTCGTGACCTCGAAGATATCGCGCCCGGATTTGGCGACAAGCGACGGATTCGTGGTGACGCCATCGACCAGGCCCAGCGCGTTCAGTTCGTGGATCGCGTCCACGTCGGCGGTGTCTACGAAGAATTTCATCTGTTCTGGGCCCCCCGGCCATGCTTGGCATTTTCCTCGTCGTGTCTTACCCCATGCGGGGCCGGGTCGAAAGGCCCCCCGGTGTTGCGCAAACGGAAACCCCTGCCATGGACGCGTTCTTTGAAGAAGGCAGCCTTGTTGCCATTCTGACGACCCAGCCGCTGGACCGGACGCTGGATTACAAGGCCCCGGCGGGTGGCTGTTTTCAGGGGGCTTATGTCGAGGTGCCGCTGGGACCGCGCAAGATCATGGGCGTGGTCTGGGGGCCGGGGAAAGGGGATTTCGACATCTCCAGGGTGCGTTCGGTGAACCGGGTGCTCGACGTAACGCCGATGCAGGGTGAACTGCGCGACTTTCTGTGCCGCGCGGGCGATTACACGCTGACGCCGATGTCGGCAATGCTGCGTCTGGCCACGCGCGCGCCGGGCCTGTCCGAGGCCCCGTCGCTGCGCAAGATCTACCGGCTGGGCATCGGGGAACCCGACCGCATGACCGACCCGCGCCGCCGCGTGCTGGAGGTGCTGCGCGACATGGGCGGGCTGTCGCTGACCTTGGGCGAACTGGCCGAGGCCGCCGGGGTCACATCGTCGGTCATCAAGGGGCTGGTCAAACAAGGGGCCGTGTCCGAAGAAGAAGCGCCCCGCGACACCGCCTTTGCCCGGCTTGACCCCGATTACGGCGGCAAGGCGCTGACCGACGATCAGGAAACCGCAGCGCAGGTGCTGCGCGCCGCCATCGCGAGCGGACGCTACGGCACGACGCTGCTCAAGGGGGTCACGGGATCGGGCAAGACCGAAGTCTATCTCGAAGCGGTCGCGGCCACGCTGCGCAAGGGGCGCCAGGCGCTGGTGCTGCTGCCCGAAATTGCGCTGACGGCGGAATTCCTGACGCGGGTCGAGGCACGGTTCGGCGCACGCCCCGCCGAATGGCATTCCGGCGTGACCATGACCGAACGGCGCCGGGTCTGGAAACAGGTGTCCCAAGGGGGCGCGCAGCTGGTGGTCGGCGCGCGCTCGGCGCTGTTCCTGCCGTTCCGGGATCTGGGACTGACAATTGTGGATGAGGAACACGACACCTCGTACAAGCAGGAAGAAGGCGTGCTGTACAACGCCCGCGACATGGCGGTGCTGCGTGCGTCGATCGGGGCGGGTCAGGTGGTGCTGGCCTCGGCCACGCCGTCGCTGGAAAGCTGGGCAAATGCGGATGCGGGCAAATACCGGCGGCTGAACCTGACATCGCGGTTCGGGGCGTCGGTAATGCCCGAAATGCGTGCCATCGACATGCGCGGGCAGGATCTGCCGTCCAACCGCTGGGTGTCGCCCGCACTGGCGGCGCAGGTACGGGCGCGCCTTGAACAGGGCGAACAGGCGATGCTGTTCATCAACCGGCGCGGCTATGCGCCGGTGACGATCTGTCGGGCCTGCGGCCACCAGGTCGGCTGCCCTCATTGCGACGCGCGCATGGTCGAACACCGCTTCCTGCAGCGCCTGGTCTGCCACCAGTGCGGCGAGACGACACCCAAACCCGCCGCCTGTCCCGAATGCCACGCCGAAGACAAGCTCGCCGCCGTCGGCCCCGGCGTCGAACGCCTGGCCGAAGAGGCCGCCGAGCTGTTCCCCGAGGCCCGGCTGGCGGTGCTGTCATCGGATCTGTTCGGTTCAGCCCGCGCGCTGAAAGACGAAATCGAAAAGATCGCGCGCGGCGGCGCCGACATCATCATCGGCACCCAGCTTGTGGCCAAGGGACACAACTTTCCACTGCTCACGCTGGTGGGGGTGATCGATTCCGACCTCGGTCTGCAAGGTTCGGACCTGCGCGCCGCCGAACGGACGTTTCAACTGATGCGTCAGGTCGCAGGGCGCGCCGGGCGTGCGGAAAAGCCGGGCACCGCCTTGATGCAGACCTATCAACCCGAGCATCCGGTGATCCGGGCGATTCTGTCCGGGGACGAGGAAAACTTCTGGAAGGCCGAGGCAGAGGAGCGCCGTGCCGCCGGAATGCCCCCCTATGGACGGCTCGCGGCGGTGATTCTGTCCTCGACCGAGGCCCAGGAGGCCTTCGATCTGGGCAACGCCATGGCGCGGCAGGACGCCCCGCTGCGCAAGATCGGCGCCCAGATCTACGGACCCGCGCCGGCGCCAATCGCGCGCGTCCGGGGCCGACATCGTGTACGGTTGCTGGTGAAAGCCGCCAAGGGCGTCGCCCTGCAACCGGCCTTGTCCGCCTGGGCTGCCCAGTTCCGCCTGCGCGGCGAATTGCGCATGGCGATCGACATCGACCCGCAGAGCTTTTTCTGACTCTTTGCACGCCACAGATGCGTCCGGCGCTGATTGCCGCCGCGGAGGGGGCGCTGCCCCCGCCCTGGCGGGCCCCCCGGAGTTTATCGGGCAAGATGAAGCCGGGGCGCGGCGCTTGACCTTCATCTTGCCAAATAAACTCCCGCCGGAGGCAGGCCGGTCGTTTCAGGCAAAAGCCGTTTTCCGGAACCGGTGCCAGATCAGGGTTCGCCCAACCAAAGCTTGTATTGCAGCCGCGCGCCAGCGGTGCGGGCTTGGCGCAGCTTTGTCAAAAGCAGGTGGAGCGCGCGGGATGGGTCGCGGTGGTCATCCCAGTTGGCTCCTGGCGCATCGGCGCCAAGGATTTCCCAGTCGGTATCGCGGGGCGGTTCGTGCAGTGTCAGGGCGGCGGCTTCCAGAAGTCTGACCCCAAGGCCGCGCGCAAGCGCGTGGCGCGCGAGGGTTTCGGCATCGCCGGGCGAAAGCCACGGCGATCCCGCGCCCGTCCGGGCGGCCCGTGTCCACGCGCAAAGCGTGGGGAAGGCCGGGGCCGGATCGTCGCCGGGCGCGAGCAGGGACATCAGACGCTGAGGCAGACGTATTTCATTTCGAGGTAATCCTCGATTCCGTGATGCGAGCCTTCGCGGCCAAGGCCGGACTGCTTGACGCCGCCGAACGGCGCCACTTCGGTCGAGATGATGCCGGTGTTGACCCCCACGATACCGTATTCCAGCGCCTCGGCCACCTTGTAGACCCGGCTGAGATCCTTGGCGTAGAAATACGATGCGAGGCCGAAGATGGTATCGTTGGCCAGTTCGATCACGTCGTCTTCGGTTTCGAACTTGAACAGCGGCGCGAGGGGGCCGAAGGTTTCATCTGTCGAAAACAGCATCTCGCGGGTGGCGCCGGTGACGATGGTGGGTTCCATGAAGTTGCCTGGCCCCTGCGGCGTGTCGCCGCCGCCAAGGATCACCTCGGCGCCCTTGGATTTCGCATCGGCGATGTGCTGCTGGACCTTGTCGATGGCCTTGGGGGTGATCAGCGGGCCAAGGTCTGTGCCGTCTTCGAACCCGTCGCCGACCTTCATCGCGGCAACCGCGTCCTTCAGCCTGGCGGCGAAGTCGTCATAGACGCCTGCCTGCACATAGATCCGGTTGGCGCAGACGCAGGTCTGGCCGTTGTTGCGGAACTTGCACATGATGGCACCCTGCACGGCGGCGTCCAGATCGGCATCGTCGAACACGATGAAGGGCGCGTTGCCGCCCAGCTCCATCGAGCATTTCTTTACCTGATCGGCGGCCTGGGCCAGCAGGATACGGCCCACGCCGGTCGAGCCGGTAAAGGTCAGTTTGCGCACCTTGGGGTTTTCGCAGAATTCCTTGCCGACCTCGGATGCGCTGTCAGAGGGCAGCATGTTCAACACGCCCGCCGGGATGCCCGCGCGTTCGGCCAGAACGCAGATCGCCAGCGCCGACAGCGGTGTTTCGGATGCGGGACGCCCGACAAAGCTGCATCCCGCGGCGAGCGCGGGGGCGCATTTGCGGGTGATCATGGCATTGGGAAAGTTCCAGGGCGTGATGGATGCTGCCACGCCGATGGGTTGTTTCATCACCATGATGCGCTTGTCGGCTTGGTGGCCGGGGATGGTTTCGCCGTAGATGCGCTTGGCCTCTTCGGCGAAAAATTCGACGAAGGACGCGCCATAGGCGATTTCGCCTACGGCCTCGGCCAGCGGCTTGCCCATTTCGGCGGTAAGAATGGTCGCAAGATCCTTCTGGTTGGCCATGATCAGGTCGAACCACCTGCGCAGGATCGTGCTGCGCTCCTTGGCGGTCAGTGCCGCCCATTTCTTTTGCGCGATATAGGCGCCGTCGATGGCGCCTGCGATCTGCGCGCGCGACAGGTTGGCGACCCGCGCGATCACGTCGCCGCGTGCCGGGTTGGTCACGTCGAATTCGCCGTCCGCGCCGGTGATCCATTCCCCGTTTACATAAGCCTTGGTTTGCAGCAGGCTGGGATCGTCCAGCAGAGACGGAAGATTGGTTGCAGTCTGATCCAGCATGGCGTTCTCCTCGGGAATTGATTTATGGGCAGGGCAGAGCACCTGTCTCGCACGAAGTCTAGCGCCAACTCGGAGAATTTCCATGGATCTCAGCGACGCCTACGCCAACGGGCCATTCATCGCGCACGCGGACAGCTATCCGCCCCGCTGGGCGGACGCCGCAGCGCGGTTGCGCGCGGACATGGCCGCGGACGGGCGCCTGCGCGAGGGGCTGTCCTACGGGCCGGGCGGGCGCAACCGGTTCGATCTGGTATTGCCGATCGACACGCCGCGGGGGCTGCTTGTGTTTGTGCATGGCGGGTACTGGATGACATTCGGGCGCGCCGACTGGACGCATCTTGCGGGCGGCGCGACGGCGCGGGGCTGGGCGGTGGCGCTACCGTCCTACGATCACTGCCCCGATGTGCGGATCGCCGACATCACGTTGCAGATCGCGATGGCTGTGATGGCGGCGGCGGTCGAGGTGTCCGGCCCGATCCGGCTGGCGGGGCACAGCGCGGGGGGGCATCTGGTGGCGCGAATGCTCGCGCCGGGGATGTTGCCCGAGGCGGTTGCCGGGCGTGTCGATCACGTCATGCCGATCTCGCCGCTGGCCGACCTGCGGCCGCTGTTGCAGACGCAGATGAACCAGACGCTGCGGCTTGATCCGGACGAGGCATGGGCGGAAAGCCCGGTGGCCATGGCGCCGCCGCAGGTGCCGGTCACCGTCTGGGTCGGCGGGGACGAACGCCCTGCCTTTGTCGATCAGGCGCGGTGGCTGTCGCAGGCATGGCGTTGCCCGCTGGTGATCGACGAGGGCCGGCACCATTTCGACGTCATCGACGGCTTGGCCGATGCCGCAAGCCCCATCACCGCCCGCCTGCTGGACTAGGGCGCACCAGCGCAAGGATCAGACCTGGCGGCGCCGCGTCAGGCCCAGTCCGCCAAGGCCAAGGCCCATCAGCCAGATCGCCGCGGGCAGAGGCACTTGCGATGTCAGCCCCGCCAGCTCGGCGGTCGAATAGCTGATTGCGCCGCCTGCATTCTCGAACGTGTAGGTTTCAAAACCGGCCAGCGCGAGGTCAAACACACCGGCATCGCCACCGAATTCCAAAGTCAGCACCCCGCCAAGCCAGGACAGGCTTTCGAACAGATCGTCGGAAAAGGCGAAATACGCTTCGTCGGTGCCATCGCCAGCATCGAACAGGCTGTCGTAGCCGTCGCTGTAGCCGGTTTCAAAGAACGACAGCAGGTCGTCGCCGCCGCCCAGCAGCACGGTGCCGCCGATCACCGACCCCGCGCCAAGGCGCAGGGTATCTGCGCCCATGCCGACGTTGATGGCAGTGCCCTCGGTGCCGCGGATCGCGCCGGTGTTGGTGATGATCTGACTTTGCAGGTTGGGATAAAAATCTTCACCGTGTTCGGTGTAGGTTTCGGTTTCGACAAGGATACCGGTGCCGCCCTGGATCAGACCCGAGTTGTTGATCGTCAGCGCGTCATAGGCGCCGGGAAAGCCATCGCCCGCGTCCGAAAACGGACCGTCGATGTCGATTCCCGCGCCGGATGTCGCGGCGGCGGTGATGCTGCCCGAGTTGATCACCGCGCCGTCGTCGATATCCAGCCCGTCGCCATCCGGCCCGGTGCTTTCGATCACGCCACTGTTGATGACGTGGCCGTTGCGCCCGATCTGCACACCGTCTTCGACCGCGCTGATCGTGCCGGAATTGTACACCATGGCGTCGTCGCCCAACTCGATCCCTTCGTTCAGCACAGTGATGCCGCCCTGGTTGGTGACCGTGCCGTTGTCGCCGCCGGTGATGCCCTTGTCGTCGGAACGGATGGCCGCGCCCGCGTGGTTGACGATGACGGCATGGTCACCCATCTGCACTGCGTCGTCGCCGGTTTCGATGGTGCCGAAGTTGTCCAGCTCCAACCGGTTTCCGACATTGATCGCATCCGCCGTCAGCGCCGAGATGGTGCCGGTGTTGGTGATCGTCGCGTCATTGTCGGATTCGATGGCGCGGTTACCGGCGCTTTCGATGGTGCCGGCATTGGTCAGCGCCATCCGGTCGTCGGTCGCGATTGCGACGTCGCTGCCGCCGTCGACCCGTGCGCCCGTGTCGACGTTTACAATGATGTCATCGTCGCCTGCGCGTGCAACGGGGTCCGAAGGGTCGGTGCTGCAGGTATAGGTGCCCGTGGGCGATTCGGTGCAGGCCATCGCCGCCGGGGCAAAGGACAGCGTGGCAAGTGCGGCTCCGCAAAGCAGGGCGCGGGACATCATGGCAGTCTCCGGTTTTCGGGGTTCACCCCAAACTAAGGCAAGTTTGTGACAGGGCGTTAACGACCGCCCGAATTTATGCGAAACCGGCGCTGTCGCCGGACCGTCACCCAATCGTCGTGGGGATGTTACACGCCGGGATCATGCGCTGCTGCGGACATCATGACAGGGGACATCCATGTACTTCCGCACGATCTGCCTTACCTCGGCGCTTGCGCTGACGGCCTCCGCCGCCAGCGCCGACATGACCTTCAACCGCATCGCGTCGTTCGCGACGCCGCACAACATGGCGGATGGCGAGGACCGCGCCCGCGTCACCTCGGCCGAGATCATCTACGCCACCGAAGACGGCAACACGCTGGTTTACACCGACAGCCCGCTGGGCGTGATCGGGCGCATCGACATCACCGATGCGACGTCGCCCAAGCCGCTGGGCAACATCGACATGGGCGGCGAGCCGACCTCGGTTGCCATTGCCGGCACCACGGCGTTCGTCGGCGTGAACACCTCGGAAAGCTACACCGATCCGTCGGGCAAGCTGGTGGTGCTCGATGCGCTCTCGGGCGACGTGACGGGCGAATGCGATCTGGGCGGGCAGCCCGATTCGGTGGCGCTTGCCAGGGACGGCAGTTTCGTGGTGATCGCCATCGAAAACGAGCGTGACGAAGATGCGGGCGACGGCCGCGTGGGCCAGATGCCGGCGGGCTATGTCACCATCCTCGACGTGGCCGATGGCATGGCGCAATGCGACAGCATGGTGACCGCCGACGTGACGGGCCTTGCAGAGATTGCGCCCGAAGATCCCGAACCCGAATTCGTCGACGTCAACGGGCTGGGCGAAATCGTCCTGACCATGCAGGAAAACAACCACATCGCGGTGTTGTCGAAGTCCGGCGAGGTGTTGTCGCATTTTTCCGCCGGGTCGGTCGACCTTGAGGGCATCGACGCCACCGACGAGCGCGCCGCGCTGGTCTTTGACGAACGCCAGCCGGGCCGCCTGCGCGAGCCGGATTCGGTTCAGTGGATCGACGACGACCATTTCGCCATCGCCAACGAAGGCGACATGGACGGCGGTTCGCGCGGGTTCACCATCTTCGCCAAGGACGGCACGCTGGTCTACGAATCCGGCACCGATTTCGAAACGGCGGTGATTCAGGTCGGCCATTACCCCGACAAACGATCCGACGCCAAAGGCGCCGAACCCGAAGGGCTTGAATTCGCCAGTTTCGACGGCACGCCCTACCTGTTCGTGATGTCCGAACGCGGCTCGGTCGTGGGCGTCTACGACGTCACCGACCCCAGCGCACCCGTGCTGAAGCAGATGCTGCCCTCGGGCATCGCGCCCGAAGGCATCGTGGCGATCCCGTCGCGCGGCCTGCTGGCCACCGCCAACGAAGAAGACCTCGTCGAGGACGGCGGCGTGCGTGCCCATGTCATGGTTTACGACTACGCCGAAGGCGCGGCCAGATACCCGACGCTGACGTCGAAAGGCGCGGATGGACCGATCGGCTGGGGCGCGATCTCGGGCATGGTGGCAGGCGATGACGGCATGATCTACGCCGTCAACGACAGCTTCTACGGCTTCCAGCCGACGATCTTTACCATCGACCCGTCGCACACGCCGGCGCGGATCACCAGGGCGCTGCGCGTCACCCGCGCCGGTGCCCCGGCGCAAAAGCTCGACATGGAAGGCATTACCACAGACGGGCAGGGTGGCTTCTGGATCGCTTCCGAAGGCCGCACCGACCGGCTCGTCCCGCACGCGCTCTATCACGTCGGCAGCAATGGCGAGATCGAAGACGAAATCGCGCTGCCCGCCGAACTGCGCGCCGTCGAAAAGCGCTTTGGTTTCGAAGGCGTCACCATGGTGAACGGCACGCTCTGGATGGCGATCCAGCGCGAATGGGGCGACGATCCCAGAGACCACGTCAAGCTGGTCTCCTACACCCCCGAAACCGGCGAATGGGGCGCCGTGTTGTACGCCAAGGCCGCGCCGGAAAAAGGCTGGACCGGCCTGTCGGAAATCACCGCCCATGGCGATTACGTCTATGTCGTCGAGCGTGACAACCAGATCGGGGCAGAGTCCGTCACCAAAAAGATCTTCCGCATCCCGTTGGCCGAAATGACCCCGGCGGCGCTCGGCGGCATTCTACCCGTGGTGTCCAAGGAAGAGGTCCGCGACCTGATCCCCGACCTCAAGGCGTGGGGCGGCTACGTCGTCGACAAGGTCGAAGGGCTCGCCATCACCGAAGACGGCACCGTCTACGTTTCCACCGACAACGACGGCGTCGATGACAGCTCGGGCGAAACCTTCTTCTGGTCGTTCAAGCTGGACAACTGATCCGGAAAAACGCGGGGCGGGCGCCGAAAACTGCCCGCCCCGATGTCGGAAATCCCGCCTGGCCGCGATGGTCCGACAGCCTCCGGCGGGAGTTTTTCTGGCAAGATGAAGACAAGGCGCCGCGCCCCTCCTTCATCTTGCCGGGTAAACTCCGGGGGGAGCCGAAGGCGGGGGGCAGCGCCCCCCCTCTGCCCTCGCACCCGTTTTTTCCGGTCGATCATTGCGGGGCAGGGCAAGGCGCGCTAAATGGCGGCCCAGCATCGGCCCGGACGATGCATCCCCGTCCCGACCCCAAGCGAGGCCCGACGCGCATGCAGACGCCCTACTACCTGATCGACAAATCCCGCCTTTTGCCGAACATGGAAAAGATCGCCTTTCTGCGCGAGCGTTCCGGCGCCAAGGCGCTGCTGGCGCTCAAGTGCTTTGCCACATGGTCGGTCTTCGACATGATGTCGGACTACATGGACGGCACCACCTCTTCCTCGCTGTTCGAAGTCAAGCTCGGGCGCGAGAAGTTTCCCGGGGAAACCCATGCCTATTCGGTGGCCTGGGCGCCCGGCGAAATCGACGAGGTGCTGGCAAGTTCGGACAAGGTCATCTTCAACACCGCCCAGCAGTTGCGGCGCTTCGAAAAGGTCAGCCGCGGCCACACCCGCGGCCTGCGGGTGAATCCGGGGGTGTCGACCTCGGACTTCGATCTCGCCGACCCGGCGCGGCCGTTCTCGCGCCTTGGCGAACACGCGCCCGAGGATATCGAGCCCGTCGCCGAGCTCATCAACGGTTTCATGTTTCACAACAACTGCGAGAATGCCGATTTCGGCCGTTTCGACGCCATGCTGGGCATGATCGAACAGCGTTTCGGACATCTCATCCGCCGCATGGACTGGATCAGCCTTGGCGGGGGCATTCATTTCACCGGCGAAGATTACCCGTTGGACCGGCTTGCCGAGCGGCTGAAACGCTTTGCGGGCGAGAACGAAGTGCAGGTTTATCTTGAACCCGGCGAGGCTGCGATCACCAAGTCCACCACGCTTGAGGTCAGCGTTCTCGACACGCTTTACAACGGTAAGAACCTTGCCATCGTCGACAGTTCGATCGAGGCGCATATGCTGGATCTGCTGATCTATCGCGAGAGCGCAAAAATGCAGGAAGCGGGTGATCAGGCGTGGATGATCTGCGGCAAATCCTGCCTTGCGGGCGACATCTTCGGCGAATTCCGTTTTCCCAAGGCGCTGAAACCGGGCGACCGGCTCAGCATTCAGGATGCGGCCGGCTACACCATGGTCAAGAAGAACTGGTTCAACGGGGTGCAGATGCCATCCATCGCCATCCGCGAGCTTGATGGCTCGGAACGGCTGGTGAAATCCTTCACCTACGACGATTTCGCGGCGGCCCTGTCGTGATCCGCCTGCGCCCCGACACGGGCGCCTCATCATCAAAGGGAGTTCTGTGTTGAAAAAGAACGTTCTCATCATCGGCGCCGGCGGCGTCGCACAGGTTGTCGCGCATAAATGCGCGCAGCACGCGGACGTGCTGGGCGATCTGCACATCGCCAGCCGCACGGTGGCGAAATGCGACGCGATCATCGCCAGCGTGCGGGCCAAGGGCCATGATTGCGCCTTTTCCGCCCACGCCGTCGATGCCATGCAATCCGCACAGGTGGCCGACCTGATCCGCGAGACGGGGGTCGAGATCGTCATCAACGTCGGCACCGCCTTTGTGAACATGCACGTTCTGGATGCCTGCATCGAAACCGGCACCGCCTATATTGACACCGCGATCCACGAAGAGCCCGACAAGATCTGCGAAACCCCGCCCTGGTACGCCAATTACGAATGGAAACGCCGCGACACCTGCGCGAAAAAGGGTGTGACCGCGATCCTTGGGGCGGGTTTCGATCCGGGCGTAGTGAATGCCTATGCGCGCTATGCCATCGACCAGATGGACGAGGTGAAATCCATCGACATCGTCGATATCAACGCCGGCAGCCACGGCAAATATTTCGCCACCAATTTCGACCCCGAGATCAACTTTCGCGAGTTCACCGGCACCGTCTACTACTGGGAGGACCAGCAGTGGAAGGAAACCGAGATGTTCGCCAGCGGCCACAACTGGGATCTGCCCGTTGTCGGTCCCAGCCAGGCCTACCAGTCGGGCCATGACGAGGTGCACAGCCTTGCCATCAACTATCCGCAGGCCGATGTGCGGTTTTGGATGGGCTTTGGCGATCACTACATCAACGTCTTCACGGTGCTGAAAAACATCGGCCTGCTGTCGGAACAGCCCGTGACGCTGGCCGAAGGCCAACAGGTGGTCCCGCTCAAGCTGGTCAAGGCCTGCCTGCCCGATCCGGCCAGCCTTGCGCCCGATTACACCGGCAAGACCTGCATCGGGGATCTGGTCAAAGGCACGAAGAACGGCGAGGACATCGCGCTGTTCGTCTATAACGTCGCCGACCACAAGGATGCCTACGAAGAGGTCGGCAGCCAGGGGATTTCCTATACCGCCGGCGTGCCTCCGGTTGCTGCCGCGATGCTGGTCGCGACGGGCGAATGGGATTCGAAGTCCATGAAGAACGTCGAAGAGCTGGACCCCAAACCGTTCCTTGCCCTGCTCGACCGGATCGGCCTGCCGACCCGCGTGCTCAAGGGCGGGCTTGGCGGCACCGATATGGCCTGGGCCGACTATACCGGGTGACCAGCGCAACGGGGCGCCGACAAGCGCGGCGCCCCCGCGTTCCGGCGGCACGCAAAAGCCCCGACGAACCGCCGGGGCTTTCGTGGGGGCGTTCGGGACCGATCAGTTGACCGATTGCGCGTCCACCACATCCTTTTCGATCGCCGGGCGATCCGAAGACCGGGCGATTTCGATCCGGCGCGGTTTCAGCGCCTCGGGGATCTCGCGCTGAAGGTCGATGTGCAGCATGCCGTGTTCGTGTACGGCGCCGGTGACCCGGACATGATCGGCAAGGGTGAAGCGGCGTTCGAACGCGCGCGTCGCGATGCCGCGATGCAGAAACGTCTTGCCGTCGTCCTCGTCGGATTTGCGGGCAGACACCACCAGCTGGTGGTCTCGCAGTTCAACCGACAGGTCCGCATCCGCAAAACCGGCGACCGCGATGGAAATTCGATAGGCATCATCGGCGGTCTTTTCGATGTTGTAGGGCGGATAGGTTGCCTGCGACACGTCGCTGGCAAGGGCGCGGTCCATCAGGTCGGCGATCTGGTCGAAACCGACGGTGGCGCGGTAAAGCGGGGCAAGATCAAAGTGACGCATGGGGGGAATCCTCCGTTGAGCGATACCATGTGTGATGCGCCTTCCCAGCACGGGACAGGCGGCTGAAACACCCGCGGGCCCGACCTTTCGGCACCCTAGGTGAACGGAATGTGGGAGTGTCCGGGGCGGGTTTCAAGACCCCGCGCATGCCGCCGGATCACGGCCTGACGAAGCGCGCCGTCAGCCCCGACCGATCACCGCCGCCGACGGTGATGCGGCGCGCCCCGGCGGTGACCTTGGGGCGCGCATCCGCGCGGTTCAGCCGTGCGGACAGGGCCGTGACCTGGGCGGGCAAGGTCGGGCCGTAGGCTTCGCCCTTGCCGTTGATCGACGACACCACCGACAGGATGCGCAACCGCCCGTTTTCACGCACGAAGACAGGCGCGCCCGACGACCCGAAGGTCACGTCGCAGTCGAACCCCAGAATATCGCCCCGGTAAACCTGCGTCAGCGAGCAGTCGCGTTCGCGCGACAGCACCTCGTCACGTCCGCGACCGTAGGAGGCCACCGATAGCCGCGTGCCCGCGCCTGCGGCGGTGTGCACGCGGAAGGGGTCGGCCTCGGCGCTTGACAGGGGCCGGTCGAGTTTCAGCAGTGCGACATCGCCAGCCACCCCTTCGGTGCTGATGGCTGACTGGCCCGCCGCCTTCAGCGCGGCGTAGCTGTCGGGCACCACCCAGGCGACAACCTTGCGCACGGCAATCGCGCCGCCTCGGTGATAGCCTGCGCGAAAGGTCATCCGGGCCGTGTCTTTCGGCGCCCCGCTGGCGCGATCATAGAGGCAATGCGCCGCGGTCAGCACGACGTCGCGTCTGATCAGCGCGCCGCTGCAATAGCTGTCGTCAAAATCCAGCCGCCCGACACCTTCCCAGCCCAAAAGCGCGCCGCGGCTGTCAAGCACGTCGAACACCGTGTCCCGCTGTTGGGCGCGGACAGGGTCCGGGGGGGCCGCAAGCACGGCACAGGCAACGCCGATGCGGGCCAGATATGTCAGGGCCTGATGAATTTTGCCCCCGTTTCCCGGCGCGCGCCGGCATCCAGCGACAGGCGCACCGAATCCTGCGCGAGCTCCTGACGCAGAATGTCGAGCGAATCGTCCAGTTCGGTGCCCAGCGACACCTCGCGCCCCATCGCCTGCGCCTTGGCCGAGATCACCGAAACGATGCGCGGTTCGCCATCGACAAAGTTGAATACCGGCGATCCCGAGCTGCCGAAATCCACACGGCAGGACAACACGAGCATCCGCGATTCCCTGGCCAGCACCTCACACAGCCCCTGAAGCGACGGTGCTTCGGAGCGGTCATGCGCGTAGGACACGACGCTAAGCTCGGCCCCCTTGGTCGGCGCGGGCGCAAGCCGGAACGGCTGAATCGTGGTGTTTCGGATCGGCAGCTGAAGCTCGATCAGGGCAATATCCCGACGCACCCGTTCGGTTTTTTCACTGGCATCAAAGACGTAGTCGGGATGCGCGACAGCGCGGCGCACGCGCCGATAGGCGGCGGCCCGCCCGCTGCGCCAGCCCGCCAGAAACTGGATCTGGTCCACCGGAACCTGCGCTCCGGTCGTCGTGTCATAGAGGCAATGCGCGGCGGTCAGCACCAGATCGGGGGCGATCAGCGCGCCGGTGCAGAACGCCTTTCCGGCCAATTCAAGCCGCCCGACCGCCTCCCAGGCACGTCCGTACTCGCGGCTGCTCATCGAGAACAGGCCGCCATCGGCAAGGGCGGCCATCGGCAGCCACATCGCCATCAAAGATATCCACAGGCGCCGCATGTCTTTCCTTTACTTGCGTCAGCAGGTAGCGGCGGCATGTGTCAAAAATGGGGCGCTCAGGGCCGGGTCACGTTTTCCGCAGCGCGGGCGGCTTTGGCCCGCCGGTCGCCCAATCCAGAAGTTCGACGGTGTGGACCACGGGAACCCCGGTGCCCGACCCGATCTGCATCATGCAGCCGATGTTGCCGGCGGCGATGATGTCGGGCGATCCGGCTTCCAGCGTGCGGATCTTGCGGTCCTTCAGTTGGCCGGAAATCTCGGGTTGCAGCAGGTTGTAGGTGCCCGCGCTGCCGCAGCACAGATGGCTGTCGGCGGGTTCGACCACCTCGAACCCGGCGGCGCGCAGCAGCGCCTTGGGGTGGTCCTTGATCTTTTGCCCGTGCTGAAGCGAGCAGGCCGCGTGATAGGCGACACGGATGGCGCCTGTGGCGGGGTCGCGCGCGGGGGCCATATCGGTCCCGGCGATTTCGGCGCGGGCAAGGTTGCGCGCCTGAACCGGGGCCTCGGGCATCAGCCGGGCGAGCAGTTCCGAAATGTCGCAGGCAAGGCCCGACACCTCCGCCGCGTCCTGCGCCAGCGGATCGTTGCGGAACATGTGGCCGTAATCCTTGATGGTGGTGCCGCAGCCCGAGGTGTTGATGACGATGGCGTCCAGGCCCGTGTCGCGCTTTTCCGTCATCCAGGCGCCGATGTTGGCGGCGGCAGAGGCATGGCTGTCATCCTCGCGCCCCATGTGATGGGTCAGCGCGCCGCAGCAGCCCGCGCCCCTGGCCACCACCACCTCGCAGCCCAGCCGGCGCAGCAGGCGGATGGTGGCGTCGTTGATGTCGGTGTTCAGCGCCTTTTGCGCGCAGCCGGTCATCAGCGCCACACGCAGCTTCGGCGCGCCGGTCGGGGCAAAGCTTTGCGGGTCGTCGTTGCGGCTGACCGGGGGGATCTGGCGCGGCGCCATTTCCAGCATCGCGCGCAGGCGCGGATCGGGAAGGAATCGCGCGAACGGGCGCCCGATCCTGGCGCCGAGCAGCGCCAGACGAAACCGCCCCGGATACGGAATGATCCGCGCCAGAAGCCAGCGCAGCGCGCGGTCGGACAGCGGACGCTTGTAGCGTTTTTCGATATAGGCGCGGGCGTGGTCGACAAGATGCATGTAATGCACCCCGGACGGGCAGGTGGTCATGCAGGCCAGGCAACTGAGGCAGCGATCGATATGCGTTACCGTGCGCGCGTCCGGCTCGCGCTCGTTCTCAAGCATGTCCTTGATAAGGTAGATCCGCCCGCGCGGAGAATCCAGCTCGTCCCCAAGGACCTGATAGGTGGGGCAGGTGGCGGTGCAAAACCCGCAATGCACGCAGGCCCGCAGAATGTCGTTGGCGCGCGCGGTGCCGGGATCTGCCAGTTGCTGGTCGGTGAAATTGGTCTGCATGGGGCGAGCTTTCCGGATCAGGGAATGAGGCTGCGGGCGGTGGCCAGCCCGAACCATGGAAGGGTGGTCGCAAGGATGCCGATCAGAACGATCCAGCGTCGGGGCCGCGCGCCGGAAAGGCGCCGCAGCAGGGTCACGGCCACCATCGCGATGGCAAGCACCCAGGACAGCCCCAGCAGCGCCAGCGCGCTCAGCATCCGGTCCTGCGCCTGCATCAGCAGGGCAGCGACGACACAGACCACGACGGACAGGGCCAGCGACAGCAGCACCCGCAGCGACTGACCGAACTGCAACAGCAGCGCAAACAGCAGCGGCGCCGCAACGAAACAGGTGATGAAGACTGCAAGCGTCGGCGCGGTCATGACATCAGACCGGGGTTCAGGATGCCCTTGGGGTCGAACCGCGCGCGCAGCCCGGCGCTTAGCGCCGCAACAGGGGCCGGTTGGGGGTGAAACACCGGGCGCGCGGTGCCGCGTACCAGTGTCGCGTGGCCGCCGATGCCCGACAGCGCCGCGCGGGCATCAAAGCCCGTCGGCAGGCAGGCCCACACCAAGCCGCCGCCCCAGTCGAACATCAGCGCGCCGTCCAGCCGCGCCGCGACGTCGGGCGCATCCGATGGTTTGCACGAAATCCGCCACACATCGCCATCGCGTCCGTGAAAGGGCGCCACGTCGCGGATGCCCCGCCACATCGTCTCTACCGCGAGATCATCGTCTTCGATGTGCGGCGCGTGGGCGGCAAACATCGCGCGAAGTTGGTGCGCGCGATAGGCAACGGAATCCGCGAATCCTTCGACCCGCACCAGCGTCTGCCCGACGGCGGGCAGATGCGCGGCACCGCTCACGTCAAAAGGCGATCCCAATGCCTGCGACATGGCTGCCACCGCGGCCGCGACGTCCAGCCCTTCGATCACGACCGTCATCTGCGCCGCCGGCTTTGGCAGCACCTTGAAGGCGATCTCGGTCAGCACGCCGAGGGTGCCGAAACTGCCCGCCATCAGCTTGACCAGATCATAGCCGGTGACGTTCTTCATCACCCGCCCGCCATTGCGGATCACGCGCCCGGCGCCATCGACGAACCGCACGCCCAGCATGTAATCCCGGCATGCGCCCGCCTGAATGCGCCGGGGCCCCGACACGTTCGCCGCCGCCATGCCCCCCACCGTGGGCGTACCTTGCGTGCCAAGCAGGCCGCGCGCGTCCATCGGTTCGAACGGCAATCGCTGGCCGCCGGTTTCCAGTGCCGCCTCGACCTCGTGCAGCGGCGTACCGGCCTTGGCCACCAGCGTCAGCGCGCCCGGTTCGTACAGCACGATCCCCGTCAGGCCGCTGGTTTCCAGCGGTTCGCCAGCCAATGCGGGCGAGCGTGTGCCCCCGCCCTGCACCCGCAGGGGCGCGCGGGCCTGTGCAATCATCCCGGCGAGTTCGTCTTCGGTCTGCGGTCTCATGGTTTGTTCTGGCTCCAAATATCGCGAAGGGGGCGTGGGGCGAGGCGCCGCCCCTTGTCCCGCCGTTCCCTATTCCGCCGCGATCCTGCGCGCTTGCGAGGCATCCAGCGGGAACACCTTGGCCGGGTTCAGCAGCCATTCGGGGTCGAACACATCCTTGACCGCCATCTGACTCTCTAGATCCTCGGGGCGGTATTGCACCGACATCAGGTCGCGCTTTTCGATGCCCACGCCATGTTCGCCCGTCAGGCAGCCGCCGACTTCGACGCACAGCTTGAGGATCTCGGCGCCCAGCCGTTCGCACAGTTCCAGCTGGCCTTCCTGATTGGCGTTGAACAGGATCAGCGGGTGCATGTTGCCGTCCCCGGCGTGAAACACATTTGCCACGTCCAGTCCGAATTCCCTGGAAAGCTCACCGATGCGGCGCAGCACGCGGGGCAGTTCGGACACCGGGATCGTCCCGTCCAGACACATGTAGTCGTTGATCTGGCCCATCGCGCCAAAGGCGGATTTGCGACCCAGCCAGATGCGGCCCGCTTCGTCGGCGTCCTTGGCCTCGCGCAGCTCGACCGGGTTGTGGCGGCGCGCGATGTCCAGGATCAGGGCCAGCTGCTCGTCGATTTCCGCGTCCGAGCCTTCGACCTCGACGATCAGCAGCGCCTCGCAATCGGGATAGCCCGCCTTGGCGAAAGCCTCGCAGGCGACGATGCAGGGGCGGTCCATGAATTCGATCGCGACGGGCAGCACGCCGGCCTTGATGATGTCGGACACGCATTCCCCGGCGATCTCATTGGACTCGAACGCCATCAGCACGGGGCGCGCGCCTTCGGGCTTGCGCAGAATGCGCAGTGTCGCCTCGGTCACCACGCCAAGCTGTCCTTCGGACCCGCAGACCACGCCCAGCAGGTCGAGCCCGCCCGCATCCAGATGCGCGCCGCCCAGTTCCACCACCGTGCCGTCCATCAGCACCATGGTGACGCCCAGCAGGTTGTTCGTCGTTACGCCGTATTTCAGGCAATGCGCCCCGCCCGAATTCATCGCGATATTGCCGGCGATGGCGCAGGCCAGCTGCGACGACGGATCCGGCGCGTAAAAGAAATCATGCTCTTGCACGGCGCCCGTCACCGACAGGTTGGTGCGCCCGGTCTGCACCCGGATAAAGCGGTTGTCGTAGTCGGTTTCCAGCACCGCGTTCATCCGCGCCACCCCAAGGATCACGCAATCCGCCGTGGGCAGCGCGCCCCCCGCAAGCGAGGTTCCGGACCCGCGCGGCACCACCGGCACGCCCATCTTGTGGCAGATCGTCAGCACCGCCGCGACATCTTGTGTGGATGTGGGCAACACCGCGCACAGCGGCGGGCAGCGATAGGCCACCAGCGCGTCGCATTCATAGGCGCGGGTTTCGGCCACATCGTCGATCACCGCCCCATCGGGCAGGACGCGACGCAGCGCCGCGACGATGTCCGCCTTGCGTGAAATCACCCCAAGGTTTGGCTCGGGCATCTGCATGATCGGCTCTCCTGCGCGTGGATTGGTAAGGACATATAACCAATTTAGCCGTCCGCGGAAAGGGTCTTTCCGCCGCGTGGCGCGCAAGTGCCCTTGCGCAGGGGGCGCAAGGCAGACATCAAGGGCGCATGGACTGGGTCAAGATCATACATCTGCTGTGCGTGATGGGCTGGATGACGTCGATCTTCGCCGTGCCGCGCGCGATGATCTACTGGAAACGCGAATGGAGCCGGCTGGGGGCATTTGGCCCATTGGGCGATCTGACCGTGCGGCTATACCGCTTTTCGGCGGGGTTGGCGGTGATCGCGGCTGGCACCGGGCTGTGGCTGGGCTGGCAGTGGGATTTCGTGCCCTGGGTGCATCTGAAAATCGGCCTGGTGGCGCTGCTGGCGCTGCATTACGGCTGGACCGGGCGGTTGGTGATGCGCGCGCGCAAAGGCATTTTCACCGAATCCGACATGTTCCTGCGCATCTTCAACGAGGTCAGCGTCATCGGCGTCATCGCGATCCTGTGGGTCGTCGTGACCAAGCCGTTCTGACCATGGACTGGGCCGTCCGCCTTGGCTATTTCTCGGTGATGGACGGGGTGGCGGTGGCGTTGCTGACGCTGGCATGGCTGGCGTCGTCCTGGGCGATCGAGCATCCGCCGAAATTCCGCCTGTCGGTCACCAAGCTGATGGCCCAGTACCGCCGCGTCTGGATGGAACATTTCGTCACCCGCCAACCGCGCATCTTTGACGGGCATATCGTCGGATCGCTGCGCCAAAGCACCGCGTTTTTCGCCTCGGCCTCGATGATCGCCATATCCGGCATCTTTGCGCTGCTGGGTGATGCCGACCGGCTGCGCGGCGTGGCGGGCGAATTCGCCGATGCCGATGCCCCGGTGATCGTGTGGGAGGTCAAGCTGTTGCTGATCCTGCTGTTCGCGGCCAACGCATTCCTGAAATTCGTCTGGTCGAACCGGCTGTTCGGCTATTGTTCGGTGATGATGGGATCGGTGCCCAACGACGAATCTCAACTGGCCTATCATCGGGCAGCCAAGGCGGCCGAGATCAACATCTTTGCCGCGCGCAGCTACAACCGGGGGCTTCGGTCGGTCTATTTCGGCATTGCCTCTGCCGCCTGGCTGTTGGGGGGCGAGGCGCTGGTGGGGGCAACCGCGATTACCCTTGTGGTCATCCTGCGGCGTGAGTTCGCGTCGCAATCGCGCGAGATCCTGATGCAGGACGAACCGTCCGCCTGACCCTGCCCGAACCGCTTGCAAATCCCGCCGCCAGACGTTTGCCTCGTCGCCATCACACATGAGGATCACATGACCACCGACCCTTTCTTTCACCCCGTTTCGGGCATGGACCTGCCGCGCTTTGCCGGCATTCCCACATTCATGCGCCTGCCGCTGGTGCAGCCCGACCACGACCGTTTTTCCGAGGTCGATATCGGCATCATCGGCGTGCCCTGGGACAGCGGCACCACCAACCGCCCCGGCCCGCGCCACGGGCCGCGCCAGCTGCGCGATGCCTCGACGATGATCCGCGCCCAGCACGGGGTGACCGGGCTGCGCCCGTTCGAAACGCTGGCCTGCGCCGATATGGGCGATGTCGGGCCGAACCCGGTCGATATTCTGGACAGCATGGAACGCATCACCGCCTTTTATAACAAGCTCAGGCTCAACGGCATTCGACCGCTGACAGCGGGGGGCGATCACCTGACATCGCTGCCGGTGCTGCGGTCGGTCGCGCGTGACGAGGCGCTGGGCATGGTGCATTTCGACAGCCACACCGATCTGTGGGACAGCTATTTCGGTGGCCAGCTCTACACCCATGGCACCCCGTTCCGCCGCGCCGTCGAAGAAGGCCTTCTGGATCCCAAGCGCGTGGTGCAGATCGGCATTCGCGGCAGCATGTATGACACCGAGGATCGCGATTTCGCCGCCGCCAACGGCATCCGCATCATCCCGGTCGAAGAACTGCACGCCCGCGGTGTCGAAGACGTCATGGTTGAGGCGCGCGAGATCGTCGGCACGGCGCCGACCTATGTCAGCTACGACATCGACTTCGTCGACCCGACCTTTGCCCCCGGTACCGGCACGCCCGAGGCAGGCGGCCCGAACAGCTATCAGGCCTTGCAGGTGGTGCGCGCGCTTCAGGGCGTCGACATCGTCGGTGCCGATCTGGTCGAGGTGTCGCCGCCGTTCGATCAGACCGGCGGCACCGCGTTTCTGGGCGTGACCATCATGTTCGAACTGTTGTGCGCGATGATCGGCCAGCCGTAACGTCGGCGCGGGCGGTCAGTCGGTATCGACCGCCCGGATCAGCTTGCGTTCCAGCACGCGCAGAACGGTTTTCAGATCCTGCCCGCGCTTGAGAACCTGCCCTTCGGGGCCAAACACCGCATACATGCCCTGTCTGCCCCGCAGCTTCGGGGTCTTTTCGATGCGGTACAACGGGTTCTCGGCGGTGCGGCGAAACACCGAAAACACCGCGCGATCCTTCAGCGAGGATATGCCGTAGTCGCGCCATTCTCCGGCGGCGACCATGCGACCGTACAGCGACAGGATGATGTTCAGTTCGGGCCGCTGGAAGGCGACGACCTCGGGCGAGGCCGGCCCGCGGCCCGGAAAGGGGGTCAGGCTGTTCATCCCCAGAAGCTGCGCGCGACGGGCGCACAAATCAAGTGCCCGATGACGACCATGCGCTCCGGCGCAGACAGTTGTGGCGGATTTCGTCGTTGATCGCGATCAAGCGCCGCGTCCGTCGCGCCGATCCGCCGCTTGGCCGAGTCGCCCGGCGGCCCGTCCCACAACGCCAACGTAGCACAACGCGCCGCCGCGCCGCGACCCGGTATCCCGCCTGAACGGCGGGGAAATGTTCCAAATTGTCGCAGAAGATACACTTTTGGGGCATCATTTCTCATAGAACCGTGAGGTTTGCCCCCTGCGCCCCTCGATGTGGCGATGCGTCACAGCGATCACGCCGCGCGACGGGACTACGTCGATGCCCGCAACCCTTGATCCGGACTGCCAGCGCCTCCTCCCTATGGCTGGCAGCCTGTCGGACGAACAAGAGGCCGAAATTTTGCTTGCTATCAAAAAACCGCTCCTGGCGGCATTGGGTGCCTTTGCCCTGTCCGGATGCCAGTACGACGTGCTCTTTCCGCACGGATGGGTGGGCGCGCAGCAGCGCGACCTGCTTGTCATCTCTGTCCTTCTGATGCTGATCGTCATCCTGCCCGTGCTTGTGATGGCGGTCTGGTTTCCGTTGAAATACAGCGCCAACCGCGACGACATGACGGATTACGATCCCGACTTCGAACATTCCAACAAGCTGGAAGCGGCGGTCTGGGGCGTTCCGATCCTGATCGTCATCGCGCTGGGCGGGTACACATGGGTCTATACCCACCGGCTGGACCCATATGCCGCGCTGCCCGCCGGGGTATCGACCGAACAGCCGCTGCGCATCGAAGCCGTGTCGCTGGATTGGAAATGGCTGTTCATCTACCCCGATTACGGCGTTGCCGCGGTCAACGAACTGGCGATCCCGGTGGGCCGTCCGGTCGAATTCAGCCTGACCTCGTCGACGGTGATGAATACGCTGTCGATTCCGAAACTGGGCGGCATGGTCTATTCCATGGCCGGCATGGAAACCAGGCTGCACCTGATCGCCGATCGGCAGGGCACCTATCCGGGCCGCTCGGCGCATTACAGCGGGCCGGGCTTTGCCGGCATGACCTTTGACACGCTGGCCATGGGCAACGCCGAATTCGATGCCTGGGTGGCCGCGCGCCGCGAGGAGGGCGAGGCGCTGACCCGCGCCAGCTATCTGGATCTGGAAAAGCCGTCGATGAACGCCCCGGTGCAGTATTACGCCACGGTCGAGGACGACCTGTTCGACCGCATCGTCGAGATGTGCGTCGAAGACGGCAAGGTCTGCATGGGCCACATGATGATGCAGGACCGCATGGGGGGTGGCGGGCTGGACGGCATCGGCGATGCCGGTGCCTACAGCTATGACCGCGACCGCGCCATCGACGGTTTCGGCAATCTGATCGACCTGCCGCCCGTGGACGGCCACGGCACCGACGCGCATGGCGCCGACCACGAAGCGACCGACACCACATCCGCGGGCGCCACCCAGCTGACAAACCTGCTGGGCCTTGATCCCGACGCACTTTGCAGCCCCGCCGGGGCCAAGACGGAGGCACAGACCAATGGCATCTGAAGCCAACTCCCCTGCCGAGACTTTCTCGCCGATCTTCGGACGTCTGACGCTTGACTGGATCCCCTATCACGAACCGATCCTGATCGGCACCTTCGCGGGCATCGCGCTTGGCGGGCTGATCCTGATGACGCTGATGACCTATTTCCGGCTCTGGGGGCCGTTGTGGTCGAATTGGGTCACGTCGGTCGATCACAAGAAGATCGGCATCATGTACATGGTGCTGGGGTTTGTGATGATGGTGCGCGGATTTGCCGATGCGCTGATGATGCGCGCCCAACAGGCGATGGCCGCGGGCGGTGCCGAAGGCTACCTGCCGCCGCACCATTACGACCAGGTGTTCACCGCGCACGGGGTCATCATGATCTTCTTCGTGGCGATGCCGTTCGTCACCGGGGTGATGAACTATGTCATGCCGCTGCAGATCGGCGCGCGCGACGTGGCGTTCCCGTTCCTGAACAACTTTTCGTTCTGGATGACGGTCGCCGGCGCGCTGCTGGTGAACGTGTCGCTGTTCGTGGGCGAATTCGCGCGCGTGGGCTGGCTGGCGTTTCCGCCGCTGTCGGGCGCCAGCTACAGCACGGGGCCGGGCATGGATTACTACCTGTGGGCGCTACAGATCGCCGGGGTGGGCACCACGCTGTCGGGCATCAACCTGATCGCCACGATTCTCAAGATGCGCGCGCCGGGGATGAAGCTGTTCGACATGCCGATCTTTACCTGGACGGCGCTTGTCACCAACGTGCTGATCGTCGCGGCCTTTCCGGTTCTGACGGCCACGCTGGCGCTGCTGACGCTGGACCGATATCTTGGATTTCACTTTTTTACCAATGACTTCGGTGGCAACGCCATGATGTACATCAACCTCATCTGGATCTGGGGCCACCCCGAGGTCTATATCCTGATCATCCCGTGTTTCGGTATCATTTCCGAAATCGTGTCGACGTTCTCGGGCAAGCCGATCTTTGGCTATCGCACGATGGTCTGGGCAACGGCGTGCATCATGGTGCTGTCCTTTGTCGTGTGGCTGCACCATTTCTTCACCATGGGATCGGGGGCCAGCGTCAACACGTTCTTCGGGATCACCACGATGATCATCGCGGTGCCCACGGGGGTCAAGATATTCAACTGGCTGTTCACCATGTACAAGGGCCGCGTGCGGTTCGAACTGCCGATGCTCTGGGCGGTCGGGTTCCTTGTGACCTTTACCATTGGCGGCATGACGGGCGTGATGCTGGCGATCCCGCCGGTGGATTTCCAGTTGCACAACACGCTGTTCCTGATCGCGCACTTCCATAACGTCATCATCGGCGGCGTGGTCTTCGCGATCTATGCGGGCGTGGTCTACTGGTGGCCCAAGGCGTTCGGGTTCAAGCTGAACGAAACCTGGGGGCGGCGTGCCTTCTGGGGCTGGTTCATCGGCTTTTACGTCGCCTTCATGCCGCTTTATGCGCTGGGCCTGATGGGCGTCACCCGGCGGATGAACAGCTACCCGGATGCGGGCTGGCAGCCCTATTTCATCGTCGCCGCCATTGGCGCGGTCATCATCCTGCTTGGCATCCTGTCGACCTTCGTGTGCTTTTACGTCTCGATCCGCGACCGCAAGGCGCTGGCGGTGGGCAATGACCCGTGGGATGCGCGCACGCTGGAATGGGCCACGCAATCGCCGCCTGCGCCCTACAACTTTCCGCACGACATCGAGGTTGTCGGCCGCGAAGCGTTCTGGCGCATGAAAAGGCACGGGTTCGCCTGGTCCACCGACTATGCGCCGATCCACATGCCCAAGGGCACCGCGACGGGCGTGATCCTGTCCGCCGTGGCCTTTGTGTTCGGTTTCGCGATGGTGTGGTACGTCTGGTGGCTCGCGGCGCTGACCTTTGTCGCCATGATCGCGATCGGGATCGGGCACACCTTCAACTATAACCGCGACTACGACATCCCCGTGGATGAAGTGCGCCGGACCGAGGCGAAAGGAGCCCTGGCATGAGCACGGTCACCGCATCCGCGGACAAGCGGATCGTCGAGCCGATGGCCGACGCCCCGATGCACCACATTCGCGAGGCCACGCCTCACGAGACCGACCATCAGCACCGCAGCCCGACCGCCATCGGGTTCTGGATCTACCTGATGAGCGACTGCATCATCTTCGGATCGCTCTTTGCCACCTACGCGGTGCTGGGCTACGGCTATGCTGGCGGGCCGGCCCCGGCGGACCTGTTCGAACCGGGGTTCGTGGCGGTCGAAACGGCGTTGCTGCTGTTCTCGTCCATCACCTTCGGGCTGGCCATGCTGCGCGCCGACAAGCGCGATACCTGCGGCGCGCTGGTCTGGCTGGCCGTCACCGCGGTCTTTGGCGCGGGCTTCATCGGGATGGAGCTGTACGAATTCAACCACCTGATCCACATCGGGGCGGGGCCGGACCGCTCGGCCTTCCTGTCGGCGTTCTTTGCGCTGGTTGGCACCCACGGGCTGCACGTCACCGGCGGCTTGATCTGGCTGATCACGCTGATGGTGCAGATCGGGATGCACGGGCTGATTCCGGCCAACATGCAGCGCCTCGGCACGTTGTCGATGTTCTGGCACTTCCTGGATCTGGTATGGATCGGGGTGTTTTCCTTTGTCTATCTCGTGAGGCTCGTCTGATGTCCGAACATACCTCTCGAACAGCGCAGGCCCCGGCGGCTGATCATTCCCCCGTCGGGGGGCATTCGCACGGCACCATGGGGCAGCTGATGATCGGCTTTGGCCTGGCCGCGATCCTGACCATCATCCCGTTCTATCTGGTGATGGCCGAGGTCGACATGGGCCGGACCACGCTGATCGGCATCATCATGGGGCTGGGCGCGGTGCAGATCATCGTGCATCTGGTGTTCTTCCTGCACGTCAATCGCGGCGCCGAAGAAGGCTGGACCCTGTCGGCCTCGGTCTTTTCGGTCATCATTCTTGGGATCGTTCTCGCAGGCTCGCTCTGGGTCATGCACAACATGAACGAGAACATGATGCCGATGCACGAAATGGACCGCCACATCGAACAGATGAAAAGCCTTCGGTCCCAGCAGGGCTAACCCAGGCTGGCAAAACCACATGCCGGGGCCGTTCGCGGCGCCGGTTTTCATTCGGGACCGTTTCCATGACACGTCGCCTGCGCTGGCCGCGCCTGATCCTTGTTTCGCTGTTTGCCGCCGTGCTGTTGACGGGATTTCTGCGCCTTGGTGTCTGGCAGGTGCAGCGGCTGCACTGGAAGCTGGACCTGATCGAGCGCGTCGATGCGCGCATCCATGCAAGCCCGGTGCCCGCCCCGGCGGCAGACGCCGAAGTCAGCCGCGAGGGCGATGAATACACCCGCGTCACCCTGACCGGCACCTATCTGAACGATGACGAGGTGCTGATCTACACGCCTTCGGATTTCGGCCCGGCCTATTGGGTGCTGACGCCGCTGCAACGCGATGACGGCAGCGTCGTGATGATAAATCGCGGCGTCGTCCCGCAACAGGACGGCGAGGCCTCCGGGTTCGTCCGCATCGACGGCGAAACCACCGTGACCGGCCTGTTGCGCATGTCGGAAGACGAGGGCTGGTTGTTTTCGCGCGACAACAACCCCCAAGAGCGGCTTTGGTATCGCCGCGACATCGGGTCCATCACGCGCGCGATGGGGTTCGACGTCGCCGCGCCCTATTTCATCGACCAGGAGCTGACGCTGCCCGGCGCCTGGCCCCGTGGCGGCATGACCGTGGTGCGGTTTCGCAACGCGCATCTTGGCTATGCGCTGACTTGGTTCGCGCTGGCGCTGGTCGTGGTCGCGGGCTACGGGCTGTTGCTGCGGTACGAGTTGCGCCCCCCGCCCGAGGCTGGCTGACCCGCGCCGCACCGGGCGCAAATCCGACCCTTGCAGGGCAGGCCGGGGCCACAGCTTCCGGTAGCCGGTTCGAATCGCGATTCGTGCGCCGTGGATCGCGCATCGGCTGCGCAAACCGCCCGAAAAGCAGCGATTCCGCCGAATTTCCGCCTTGGGATTGAGCGTCGCCGCAATGGGGCCGCGCGCACGGCGCCGGAAACGCGCGACGCGCGCATTCCTAGTTGCGCGGCGAAAGCGTTCCTTTGTACTGAATGCGTAACGAAAGGCGCAGCCGCCTTTCCGACTGGCCGCAACGGCGCGGCGATTTCCGTCAAATACCCTCTGCGGGTCTGCGGCAACGATGCTGCTTTGCGTTCTGGCACGCCCAGGCCACAGGCGCGTTGCCGCATCCGCACCCCCCTGACCGAAACCGCCGCGGCCCGGATATCTCCGGTTTCGCCACGACCCGGAGAACCAGACAATGCCCAACCCCCGTGACCCGGTCGTCGCTCCTCCGGCCCGCAACGCCGCCCGCGATGGCCACTTTCCGCGACGGGCGGTGCGGCTGCGGCGCAGTTCCCGGCTGACCGGATCGCGCCAAAATTGACACCCACCACCGACGCCTGACCCCTCAGGCCCAGACCCAATCCCGAAAGGACCGACCGACATGTCATATGTCATGCCCAAGGAATTCGCCTCCAAGATGGTCGACGCCGGCGAATCGAAAATCTTCATGGCCACCAAGGACACGCTGATCCGTTCCTACATGGCCGGCGCGATCCTTGCGCTGGCGGCGGCCTTTGCCGTCACCATCGCGGTTCAAACGGGCGATTTCCTTGTCGCCTCGCTACTGTTTCCGGTGGGGTTCTGCCTGTTGTACCTCATGGGGTTCGACCTGCTGACCGGGGTGTTCACCCTGGCGCCGCTGGCGGTCATCGCCAAGCGTCCGGGCTGCACCTGGAAGGGCGTGTTGCGCAACTGGGGGCTGGTGTTCTGCGGCAACTTCGCCGGCGCCATGACCACCGCCGTGCTGATGGCGGTGGTGTTCACCACCGGCTTTTCGGCCGAACCCAACGCAGTGGGACAGAAGATCGGCAGCATCGGCGAAGCGCGGACGCTGGGCTATGCCGCCGCCGGGGGCGCAGGTCTGCTGACCGTTTTCGTCCGTGCGGTTCTGTGCAACTGGATGGTGTCCACGGGCGTGGTCGCGGCGATGATGTCGACCTCGACCAGCGGCAAGATCATGGCCATGTGGATGCCGATCATCGTGTTCTTTTACCTTGGTTTCGAACATTCCATCGTCAACATGTTCCTGTTTCCGAGCGGCATCATGCTGGGCGGTGAGTTCACCTGGACGGATTATTTCATCTACAACGAGATCCCCGTGGTGCTGGGCAACCTCGTGGGCGGGCTGACCTTTGTGGGCGGGATGATCTACGCCACCCATTTCCGCGAAAGCCCCAAGCGCAACGCCGCCCGCAACGATGACGTTGTCAGCGTTCCGGCGGAATAATCCCATCGCCCGACCGGGGGCCTTTCGGGGTCCCCGTTTTCTGTGCGTTCGGAGTTCGTGATGCCAAGGGACGTGATGACAGCTCAGACCGGGGCGGGGCCGATGCAGGTGGCCATCGGCCAGCATTCTTCGGCCGGCCGCAAGCCGCACAATCAGGATTTCCACGGGGCGCATGTCCCCTCGGGCGCGGCGCTGACGCTCAAGGGGGTGGTGCTTGCCGTCGCGGACGGGATTTCCAGCAGCGATACCAGCGGGGCGGCTGCCGAAGCGGCGGTCAGGATGGTGCTGTCGGACTATTTCGACACCCCCGACACCTGGACGGCACGCACCGCCGCCGGCCGCGTGATCCAATCCGCCAATGCCTGGCTTTACGGACAGAACCGGACGCTGGCCGACCTGGATGCGGGGATGGTCTGCACCTTTGCGACGCTGATCCTCAA
Organism: Salipiger aestuarii; assembly: GCF_003259905.1. Taxonomy (GTDB): domain Bacteria; phylum Pseudomonadota; class Alphaproteobacteria; order Rhodobacterales; family Rhodobacteraceae; genus Salipiger; species Salipiger aestuarii. The sequence continues at coordinate 55,816 of NZ_QLMG01000028.1, forward strand.
GGGGCGCTCGGGGCATGTGCTGCATGCGGGCGACGCGCGTGTCGCGCGCTACACCGGTGGCGCGCTGACGCCGCTGACCCGCGATCATCATGCCACCGCGGACGACGGGGCGCCGATGCTGGCCCGCGCGCTGGGGCTGTCCGACACAGTCGATCTGGATTACCGGCGCGTGCCGCTGACCACGGGCGATGTGTTCGTGCTGAGCACCGACGGGCTGCACGATCATGTCACGGGCGAAGATGTCGCCGCAGCGCTTGTGCGCCCGTCGCTGAATGACGCCTGCCGCAGCCTTGTCGATATCGCGCTGGGGCGGGGCAGCACCGACAACCTGACGGTGCAGATCGTCCGGATCGACCGGCTGCCGCAAGAGGCGGGGCTGACCGGGTCGGTTTCGCTGCCGGTGCCGCCCCTGCCCGGCACGGGCGACGTGATAGACGGGCTGCGCGTGCTGCGCGCCCTCAGCCAGACGCCGCGCAGCCATGTGTTTCTGTGCGCCGATCCGCGGGGAGGCAAGGTCGTGCTCAAGATCCCGGCGTCGGAAATCACCGAAAGCCCGGCGGCGCTGCACCGTTTCACCCTTGAAGACTGGGTGGCGCGGCGGGTCAGTTCGCCGCATGTGCTGCGCGCCGCCGACCTGCCGCAGCCGCAAACGGCGCTGTATGTGGCGACGCACTACGCCCCCGGACGGACGCTGCGTCAGTGGATGACGGATCACCCCGCGCCCTCGCTGGACCAGATGCGCGACATCATTGAACAGGTGGCCGCCGGGTTGCGTGCACTGCACCGGCGCGAGATCATCCACCAGGACATCCGCCCCGAAAACATCATGATCGACGATGACGGCACGGCGCGCATCATCGACCTGGGGTCGGTGTCGGTCGCCGGCGTCGAAGAGGCCGCGCCGGGGCTGCTGGGCGATTTGCCGGGCACCTTGCAATACACCGCCCCCGAATACCTGTCGGGCGATGTTGTCAGCTGGCGGTCCGATCAATATGCGCTGGCGGTCATCGGCTACGAAATGCTGACGGGGCGCCTGCCCTACGGGGCGCAGGTGGCGCGCGTTTCCAGCCGGGCCGACCAGCGGCGGCTGCAATACGACCCGGCCAAGGGCGATGACAGCGCCGTGCCCGCCTGGGTCGATGCCGCGCTGCGCCGCGCCCTGCATCCCGACCCGCTGCGCCGCTACGACGCGCTGTCGGAATTCATGGCCGACCTGCGCCGGCCGGGCAGCGCCGCGCGCGCTGCCACCCATGTGCCGCTGGCCGCGCGCAACCCGCTGCGCTTCTGGCAGGCGCTGAGTGCCATTCTCGCAGTGATCTGCGTGATCCTTGCCGCGCATCTTGCCGGCTGACCCAACCCCGGAGAAAAACCCGATGAAAGACCTGACCGCCACCGAATTTCTTGACAAGGAAGACGTCACCGCCCTGATCATCGCCGCCAAGAAGCGCGGCAAGCTGACATGGGAAGGCATTGCGCAAGGCATTGCCATGTCACCTGTATTCACCCACTCCGCCTGCATGGGCATGAATGCGTTCCCGCCGGACAAGGCCGCCGCGCTGGTCGCGTTGCTGGATCTGCCCGAAGAGGCCGCCGAGGTGCTGTCCGAAAGCCCCAACAAGGTCTTTGCGCAGACCGTGCCGACCGATCCCTGTATCTATCGGTTCTACGAGGTGGTCGGCGTCTACGGTCCGACGCTCAAGGCACTGATCCACGAGAAATTCGGCGATGGCATCATGTCGGCGATTGATTTCGACATGACGCTGGACCGCGAGCCGAACCCCAAGGGCGACCGCGTCAAGATCACAATGTCGGGCAAGTATCTGGGATACAACAGCTGGTAGGCTTGTAGATGCCGCGGGGCCGTGTCCGTGACCGACGGCGCGGCCCGTGGTGCGAACGCCGGATAGCCGCTTGTGCCCACCGGGGTCGTGCGGACTGGTGCGGGTGAAGGGACTCGAACCCCCACGCCAAAGGCGCCAGAACCTAAATCTGGTGATTACTTAATGAAAACAACGAAACTAGCGCCAAAGTTTGGCAGAACATTCGAGAAACGAACGGCGAAACTGCTAACGCGGCTTCACCCGCACATGTGACGTTTTCCTGCAGTGCTCCGCAGCGACTGACCGCCCCGATCTCTGGATGGGGCTCGGCCAAGGCTGGTGAGACGGTTCTATGAGAACCGATCAATGACCGCCACCCTTGGCGCACCTGATGATGCCAGCGCAGCGTGCCGGCGACGAGGGCGCTCATCACCAAGGTCGCGCGGCACGACGGTCAGCGGCAAGCTGTCCGCGCCGGTGATCCTGTGACACGCTAGGCCGGACGGCCCAGACGTAACACCCCCTATCCTCTTCCCCGGCCATTCCTCGTGCTCCCCGCAGGACAATCCTGCCCCAAGATTTTCTCTGATCCAAGGCGATTGCCGCAGAGTAAGGATCAGAAAATCATTTTCGTATCTCGGATGCTTCGGCTCGCTGTTGCCCTCCCCAGGGCCCTCCCCCTTAGGTCCTTTCGCGCGCAAGTGTCCCCTGCGCGGCACGAAGCGACAATCGCGATCCGATAAACATGCTAGACGTGGCCAGTATGGTCTGTGAGCCCCCTTGGCGGAAAATACGGACTTTTCCTCCAGGCTGTCTCAGCGACCACTTGCCGGGCGCTTCACCATCCACTTGGGCCACCAGGCCAGCGCGGTTATCCACATAATAGCGACGCGAGACGGTTTCGAAACGCCATTCGGGTGCGCTGGGGCATCCTGCAGCAGTTACAATGTCGGTCAGAGAAACTGCAAAAAGAACAACCACGTTGACTGACAATCAGTCCATACTCCGCGACCGCACCCGCCCTCCGCTCCCCCAGATCACCGGTCACACCGACGGGTGTCCCGCATGACCGCGCGGCGGGGCAAGCTCGTGAAGATTCGCTTCTCGCAGGAGGAGTTCTCGCGGCTGGAAACGCTGCGCCGGACTGCGGGATCGGAGAGCTGCGCGGTGTTTGTCCGCGGGCGGGCCTTGGATCCCGGGATCGGAACGCACGCAATCGCGGAGCTCATCGGTCGGGTCACTGTCACGCTGAATTCAGAAGATGTCGCTCCCAAACAGCTCGACCACCTGGCGCTCCTCCTCAACGAACTCACGCTGGAGCTGGGCACCATCTGCCGTCACGGTGCTGATGTCTTCGTCGTCCGGGATCTGGTTGAGAAGGTCTGGCAGGACGGGGCTGTCGCCTTCCCGGCTGGGGGTAAACTCGACCGCACGGATGTCGGAAGTGGCAGTGTCCATGGCCAGATGGACCTTGCGCCATTGGCGTCGCTCCTGAACACCGTGCTTCCGGGCTTGCCA
>NZ_QLMG01000029.1 GCF_003259905.1 Salipiger aestuarii
TCCCGAACAACGAAGAGACCGGCAGCGGGACCCTGGGGTGGGGCGCATGACGCGCGCCGTTGCGCCCTCGCCATCCTTGACCGTGGCGTCGTCCCGATTGTTCCTGTCCGCAGGAACGGTCGGCCATAAAGAGCAGAACCCGACCGCTTGGAGCAGGGCCGAAAACGATCGGGCCGTCTGCAAGCCCGGCTCAGGATCCCGCCCCCAACGCCCGGATCGCGGCGAAACTGCGCGGCGTCGCGGCCTTTGCCGAGCGCATCGCCGCAACGGACCGCGACCGCCAAACCGGCGAAATCCACATCCCCATCGCACTCATGACCCGCTTCAATGCTCTGGGTGCCGCCGGAACCGCCGCCGGGGCCAGTGCATCGACGTTCCGGGCGTGGGAAGGCGACACAATCCGGGCGGCGCACATGGCGCAGACGCGATCACCAATGCGCAAAACCACTGGATTTGCAGGCCCCGCGCCATAGGTAAGAATCACACGCCCGTCGCAATCCGCTGGTCATGGGTCGAAAGGTCCCCGGCAGCCGGTGCGAAAAGGAGATCTCTGCATCATGCCTGCCTTTGTCCCCCCCACGGTGACCCCACCCGGAAAACCTCTGGGTATTCTGCCAAGCTTGCGCGAGGCGCGGCGCAATGTTCTGGGGATCATCCCGGCGATTGCCTACACCCAGCCCATCGTCACGGGCCGGACCGGGCCCGCACGTTGGCACATGGTCCAAGGTCCCGAGGGGATGAAGCACATTTTTCAGACCAACGTCGGCAACTATCCCAAATCCGAGGTGATGATCCGGATGTTGCGCCCGGCGGTGGGCAACAGCCTGTTCACGTCCGAAGGCGCCGCCTGGCGCTGGCAGCGTCGTGCCATCGCGCCGGTCTTTGCCGCGCGGAACGTCGATGCGCTGGCCCCGGTGATGACGGCGACGGCGGCCCGCGCGGCTGACCGGCTTGCCGCTTCGGGCGGTCAGGCCGAACTGGTGAGCGAGATGCTGTCGGCCACCTTCGATGTGATCTGCGATGTCGCCCTGTCGGGGCGCGAGCATTTCGACGCCGAAGTGTATGGCGCGGCGATCACGCGCTATTTTTTGACGGTGGGCCGGGCGTCGTTGCTCGATTTCCTGGAAGTGCCACCCTGGGTGCCGCGCCCCGGCGAGTTATTCGGCCGCAACGCTGTCAGGACGATGCACAGCATGGTTGCCGCAGCGATCGACGAACGCCGCAAATCCGGTGCTGGCGCGCAGGATGACCTGTTGGATCACATGTTGAAAGCCAAAGATCCCGAGACCGGGCGCACCATGTCGCCGCAAGAGCTTTTGCACAACATGCAGTTCTTTATCGTGGCTGGCCATGAGACCACGGCGCTTGCGCTAAGCTGGGCGCTGTACCTGTTGGCGAACGATTCCGCTGCGCAGGATCGTGCCCGCGCCGAGGCGCAGGGCGTGCTGGGCTCCCGCCCGGCGCGGGCGGACGATCTGGGCGCGATGCCCTATGGCGCGCAGGTTCTGGACGAGGCGATGCGGCTTTATCCGCCAGTCGCCTTTCTCGCCCGCAATGTGCTGGACGAGGACCGGATCTATGACCGCGACATTCATGCGGGCGACACCGTTTTCGTCAACATCTGGTCGATGCAGCGCCACGCGAATTACTGGGACGGCCCCGATACGTTCAACCCCGACCGGTTTGCGCCGGAAGCGAAGGCGCAGCGGGATCGCTATCTGCATCTGCCGTTCGGGGCCGGGCCGCGCATTTGCGTGGGTGCGAATTTCGCGATGATGCAGGCCCAGATCATCCTTGCCACGCTGTTGGCGCGATTCCGCTTCAGTCCCGGCGGGCCGGCGCCCGAACCGGTCATGCACATGACCGTGCGGCCCGAGCCGGGCATCACGCTCAACATCGAACCGCTGTGAACGGAGCATGAAAAAAGGGGAGGCGCGCGCCTCCCCTTTCCTATGTCTGGCAAGTCGTTGGCCTCAGCCGCCGAAATCGTCCAGCATGATGTCTTCGCGATCCACACCGAGGTCGAGCAACATGTTGATCACCGACTGGTTCATGATCGGCGGGCCGCACATGTAGAATTCGCAATCCTCGGGCGCCGGGTGGTCCTTGAGGTATTCTTCATACAGCACGTTGTGGATAAAGCCGGTGTAGCCGGTCCAGTTATCCTCGGGCAGCGCATCCGAAAGCGCGACGTGCCATTCAAAGTTCGGAAATTCCGCTGCCAACTGGTCGAAATCTTCGACAAAGAACATCTCGCGCTTGGACCGTGCGCCGTACCAGAAGGTGATCTTGCGGTCGCGGTTTTGCAGGCGCTTGAGCTGGTCGAAGATATGGCTGCGCATCGGCGCCATGCCCGCGCCGCCGCCGATAAACACCATTTCCTTGTTGGTATCGCGGGCGAAAAATTCGCCGAACGGGCCGGAAATCGTGACCTTGTCGCCGGGCTTGAGGTTGAAGATATACGACGACATCTTTCCCGGCGGGATACCTTGCGAACCCGGCGGCGGCGAGGCCACGCGGACGTTCAGCATGATCAGCCCCTTTTCGTCGGGGTAGTTGGCCATGGAATAGGCGCGCTCCAGCGGCTCTTCGACCACCGATTCATACTGCCACAGATTGAACTTGTCCCAATCGGGGCGGTATTCCTCGGCGATGTCGAAGTCCTTGTAGGACAGCTTGTGCGCGGGGGCTTCGATCTGGATGTAGCCCCCGGCGCGGAAGTTCACGTCTTCGCCTTCGGGCAGTTCCAGCACGAGGTTCTTGATGAAGGTTGCGACGTTGTCGTTGGAACGCACGGTGCATTCCCACTTCTTGACGCCGAAGACCTCTTCGGGGACCTCGATCTTCATGTCCTGCTTGACCGCGACCTGACAGGACAGGCGGTCGCCGCAGGCGGCTTCGCGCTTGGTGATGTGGGTTTCCTCGGTCGGCAGAATCGACCCGCCGCCTTCGAAGATGCGCACCCGGCACTGCGCGCAGGTGCCGCCGCCGCCGCAGGCGGAGGGCACGAACAGCTTCTGTTCGGCCAGCGTCTGCAACAGCTTGCCGCCCGCCGGGACCGAGATGGTTTTCTCGTCGTTGATGGTGATGTTGACGTTGCCGCTGGACACCAGTTTCGACCGCGCCGCGATGATGACGGCCACCAGCGCAAGCACGATCAGGGTGAACAGGAAGACGCCAAGGGAGAAGGTGATCACGTTCCGGTCTCCTTCAGAGTTTGACGCCGCTGAACGACATGAAGGCCATGGCCATCAGTCCAGCGGTGATGAAGGTGATGCCGAGCCCCTGCAACCCATCGGGAATGTCGGAGTATTTCAGCTTTTCGCGCACGCCGGCCATGGCGGTGATCGCCAGCGCCCAGCCAAAGCCGGACGACACGCCATAGGTCAGCGCCTCGGGGAAATCATAGGCGCGTTCAACCATGAACAGCGACCCGCCAAGGATGGCACAGTTCACCGTGATCAGCGGCAGGAACACCCCAAGCGCATTGTAAAGCGGTGGAAAATACTTATCGAGCACCATTTCGAGGATCTGCACCAGCGCGGCGATCACCCCGATATAGGAGATCAGCCCGAGGAAGGTCAGGTCCACGTCCGGAAAGCCCGCCCAGGCCAGCGCACCGGGGGCCAGCAGATAGTTCAGGATCAGGTTGTTGGCGGGCACGGTGATCGTCTGCACGACCATCACCGAGGCCCCGAGGCCCATCGCGGTCGAGATCTTTTTCGACACGGCGATGAACGTGCACATGCCAAGAAAGAACGACAGCGCCAGGTTTTCGACAAAGACCGCCTTCACGGCCAGGGAAATGAGACCTTCCATCAGTGTGCCTCCACCGACTGAATCCTGTATTCACGGTCTTCCTGCTGTTTCGGCTTCCAGGTGCGCAGCGCCCAGATCAGCAGACCGATCACGAAGAAGGCCGAGGGCGGCAGCAGCAGCAGCCCGTTGGGCACATACCAGCCGCCGTTGTTCACCGTCGGCAGGATGGTGATGCCGAACAGCGATCCGGACCCGAACAGTTCACGGACCACGCCGACCGTCATCAGGATCAGGCCGTAGCCCAGCCCGTTGCCGATGCCGTCGATGAAGCTGTCCACCGGCGGGTTCTTCATCGCGAAGGCTTCGGCGCGGCCCATGACGATGCAGTTGGTGATGATCAGGCCGACAAACACCGACAGCGTTTTCGAGATTTCATAGGCGTAGGCCTTGAGCAGCTGATCCACAACGATCACCAGGCTGGCGATGATGACCATCTGCACGATGATCCGGATCGAGCCGGGGATCTGGTTGCGCAGCATCGAGATGAACATCGAGCTGAACCCCGTCACCAGCGTCACGGCCAGCGCCATGACGAAGGCGACGTTCAGCGACGAGGTCACCGCGAGGGCCGAGCAGATGCCCAGCACCTGCAAGGTGATCGGGTTGTTGTCGATCAGCGGGTCGACGAGTTGCGATTTGCGGGTTTGCACCATCTCAGATCTCTCCTGCCTTCAGCCGTTCAAGGAAGGGGCCAAAGCCTTGCTGGCCCATCCAGAAGCGGACAAGGTTGTCGACGCCGTTGGATGTCAGGGTCGCCCCCGCCAGCGCGTCGACGTAATATTCACGGCCCGCCGCGGGGGGGGTCTTGGCCACGGTGATTTGCAGCACATCGTCTTCGTCGCGCAGCTTCTTGCCGTTCCACAGCGCCTTCCAGCGGGGGTTGTCGACCTCGGCGCCAAGACCGGGGGTTTCGCCCTGCTGGTAGAATTGCAGCCCGTAGATGTCGTTGCCGTTCTCTTCCAGCGCGATGAAGCCATACAGCGTCGACCACAGGCCGTAACCCTCGACCGGCAGCACCACCTTGTCGATGTCGCCCGCGTCGTCGCGCAGGATATAGATCATCTGGAAATACTGCTGTGTGCCGCCAAGGCCGGCGGGGTCTTCATCCAGCGCGCGCACGATGGCGGGGTCCTTGGAGGTGGCCAGTTCATCGAAGGTTTCGATGTCGTACTGATCGGCGAATGCGCCGGTATCAAGGTCGACCACATGCGGTTCGAAGGCGGCAAAGGCTTCGGCGACGGGCACGTTGGGGTCGTAGACGCCCGCAACCTCCAGCACGTTGATCTGCTTGTCGCGCAGGCGGTTGGCGTCCTGCACAGGGCGCAGCGTGACGGCGGCGGCGGACACCACCATGGATGCCACAAGGCACAGCGCCACGGCGACGGTGACCGTCTTGGCGGTGTTGTCCGGCGGGGTGTCCAGAAAGCGGCGGATCATGCCCTTGTTTTCCGAAGGGGTTTCAGGGGTCTCAGGCATTGCGCTTGGCCCTCCGTTTGATGTTGGCCTGCACGACGAAGTAGTCGATCAGCGGCGCAAAGACGTTGCCGAAGAGGATGGCAAGCATCATGCCTTCGGGGAACGCCGGGTTGATGACGCGGATCATGACGACCATGAAGCCGATCAGCGCGCCATAGATCCAGCGGCCGGTGTTGGTGTGGCTGGCCGACACGGGTTCGGTCACCATGAACACCAGGCCAAAGGCATAGCCGCCGACCACAAGGTGCCAGTACCACGGCATCGCGAACATCGGGTTGCTGTCCGATCCGATCACGTTCAGCAGCGACGCAAAACCGATCATGCCCAGCAGGCAGCCCGCCACCAGCCGCCAGTTGGCGATCTTGGTGATCAGCAGGAACGCCAATCCGATCAGCGCGGCGATGGTCGAGGTTTCGCCGATGCAGCCCTGGATCGTGCCGATGAAGGCGTCCATCCAGGTGATGCCGTGCTGGGGCAGGGCCGCCATGCCTTCGGACGCGCCTACCGCCAGCGCGGTCGCGCCGGTGTAGCCATCGACCGGCACCCAGACGCTGTCGCCCGACATCTGCGCGGGATAGGCGAAATACAGGAAGGCCCGGCCCACCAGCGCAGGGTTCAGAAAGTTCTTGCCGGTTCCACCAAACACTTCCTTGCCGATGACCACGCCGAACGTGATCCCCAGCGCGACCTGCCACAGCGGCGTTGATGCGGGAAGGATCAGGGTGAACAGCATGGATGACACAAGGAAGCCCTCGTTCACCTCATGGCCGCGCACGACAGCAAAGATCACCTCGAAGATACCGCCGACGGCCAGCGTCACGATGTAGATCGGCAGCCAGTACAGCAGCCCGTGCAGCATGTTGGCCAGCGGATTGGCCGGGTTGAACCCGATGCCAAGCCCGTCGATGATCGCGGCCCGCCAACCCGACGCGCCGTGATCGGCGATCGCGAGGTTGGTCTGAAGCCCGGTGTTGTACAGCCCGAACAGGATGCAGGGGATCGTCGCGATGACCACATAGGTCATGATCCGTTTCATATCGATGTAGCTGCGCGCGTGCGGCGCCACGGTCGTCACGGTTTTCGGGGTGTAGACGAGGCTCTCGACCATCTCGTAGATCGAGTAGTATTTCTGGAGTTTGCCGCCCTTGTGGAAGTGCGGCTCGATCCTGTCGAAGACTTGACGCAGGCCCAAGGTTTACCCCTCCTTCTCGATCTTGATGAGGCTGTCGCGCAGGGCGAGGCCGTATTCGTATTTGGCGGGGCAGGCAAAGCCGCAGAGCGCGAGGTCTTCCTCGTCCAGCTCCAGCGCGCCAAGCGCCTGCGCGGTGTCGGTGTCCATGACCAGCAGCGCGCGCAGCAACTGGGTGGGCAGGTAATCCTGCGGCATCAGCTCTTCGAAGGTGCCCAATGGCACCATGGCGCGGCGCCCGCCGTTCATGTTCGTTGTCAGCGCGTGCAGCTTCCTGGTAAAGGCGGACCCCAGCACCGGCTGATAGGCGTATTTGTCTTTCATCGGAAGAATCCAGCCCAGCACGTTCTGCTCGGTGTCTTCCTTGATAAGCGTGATCTGGCGGTGATAGCGGCCAAGATACGCGGTTTCACCGACCCCCATGCGCCCCGACAGGATCGAACCCGAAATCATCCGCACCGGCAGTCTGGTCTCCAGATCGTCATGGCACAGTTCCTGGATCGACGCGCCGGCGACGGTGCGCACCAGGCGCGGGCGCTTGCACATCGGCCCCGAGATGGCGATCGTTTTGGTCATCTCCAGCGTGCCGCTGTCCACCAGTTTCCCGATGGCGATGACGTCGTGATAGCCGATGGTCCACACCGTCCGGGTGGCGGTGGGCGGTTCCAGGAAATGCATGTGCGTGCCCGCAAGGCCCGACGGATGCGGCCCCGAAAAGCCCGCGACATAAATGCCCGGAATGCCCGCGCCGGGTACGTCGCTGTCGGCGTCCATGCACAGATAGGTGTGGCCCTCGGTCAGCCTGGTGATCGCGGTCAGCCCGTGGGTAAAGGCGTGGCTGTCCTCGGCGATGATCGCGGCGGCATCACCGCTGAGCGGTTCGCTGTCCATCGCGGTAACATAGATCGCAGCAGGCCGCGTGTCGCGGGCGGGCACCTTGGAATAAGGGCGGGTGCGGAACGATGTCCACAGCCCGGCGGCGCACAGCCGTTCGACCACGCCGTCGGCGGTGTGGATGTCGCCGGTGTTGGAAAAATCCACGGGTTCGCCCGCCGCCGTGTCGAGTTCGATCTCAACGCTGGTCAGCACGCGACGCAGCCCGCGGTTGATCGCCTTGATGCGCCCCGCGACGGGAGAGGTGACTTTCACCTCGGGCGTGTCCTTGTGCGCAAAGATCGGCGATCCCGCGCGCACCATGTCGCCCTCTTCAACCTCGAGTCGGGGTTTCAATCCGATGTAATCCGCCCCGAGGATGGCGACCGTGCGAATTGCGGGGGCATCCTCGATCCCGCCTTCAGGCGCTCCGAGCACCGGAAGGTCGAGCCCTTTTCTTAACGTAAATCGCTGCACGTCACTCTCGTCCTGTCCATTTTTGCGGTCTTATGCGCCGCAATACGCCGTTTTTGAAGGGGCCAGTCGAGGCAAAACCTAGTTTAATGTTGAATCCGGCGGTAAAACGGCTCAGAAGCCGGGCAACACGCCAGCGAATGCGACACAACCCCTTCGTGGAGACCATAAACGTGCCCGAGCAATTCACCTTTTCCCGCCGCAGTTTCCTTGTCATGCCGCTTGCGCTTGCCGCCTGCAAAAAGGGCTGGAACGTGCTGGAACTGTCCGGGCTGACCATGGGCACAGGGTATAGCATCGTCGCCGTCGATCACACGAGGAATATCGACCGGGCCGAATTGTCCGCCGCCGTGGATGCCAGTTTTTCGGATGTCATCGCGCAGATGTCGAACTGGGATGCCGGCTCGGAACTGTCGCGCTTCAACGCGCATCGGTCCACCGACGCCTTCACCGTGTCGCCGGAACTGGCGCGCGTGCTGAAGGCCGCGCAGGATGTGCATGATGGATCGGATGGCAGGTTCGACGTGACCGTCGGGCCGCTGCTGGATCTGTGGGGCTTTGGCGCTGGCAGCACGCGGCGTGATGCGCCCGGCGATGCCGAAATCGCCGATGCGCTGGCGTGCTGCGGTCAGGGCCGGTCGCTGGAGGTTCAGGGCGCTGCCCTGCGCAAGCTGCGCCCCGAGACCGAGATTTATGTATCGGCCATCGGCAAGGGCCATGGCATCGACCGCGTGGCGCAGACGCTCGCGGATTTCGGCCTGACCGATTACATGGTCGAGGTGGGCGGCGATCTGTACACCGCCGGACGCAACCCCGATGGCCAGCCCTGGCAGATCGGCATCGAAACCCCCGACGCCCATGATCGCGGCGTGATGCAGGTGGTCAGCCTGTCGGGCATGGGCATGGCGACCTCGGGCGATTACCGCAATTTCTTTGAACAGGATGGTGTGCGCTATTCGCATATCCTGGATGCGACCACGGGGCGGCCGGTGACGCATAACACCACCTCGGTCACCGTGATGACCGACAGCGCGATGCTGGCTGACGCCTGGGCGACCGCGCTGCTGGTTCTGGGCCGCGACCGTGGGCTGGAAATCGCAAATGATCGTGACATGGCCGTGCTGTTCCTTGAACGCGGCGACGCGGCGGGCGACGTTGTGACCACGGCCTCGGATCGGTTCACATCGCTTCAGGCCTGATCCTGACGGAGAACGCGTGATGTCGACGTTTGTGCTGGCCTTTGGGCTTTTGATGATGGTGATGCTGGGCATGGCGCTGGGCGTCATTCTGAACGGACGGACGATCAAGGGCAGTTGCGGCGGGCTGAACGCCATCTCGGACGCGGATCACTGCGTGGTTTGCAGCCGCGAGATCGACCCGGATTCTCCGCTCAAGGAACGGTTGGGCAATTGTCCGAGGGCCAAGAAGATGCTGGATGAGATGGAGCGCGGGGCCTAGGCCCCGCGTTTCGCGTTTCAGGGCCGAAGCGGCAGGAACGCCAGCGCCAGAAGCCCCCCGGCGGCGATCAGCCCATAGACCCACAACTGCCACAGCGGACCGTCGGCTTTCCAGGTGCGGCGGTATTGAACCCCGGCGACGCAGGCGGCGGTAAACAGCGCCGTGGCGCTGACGGGTGTCAGCGCGAAGCCGGGCATCATGTCTGGCATTGTCGAATTTCCTTCCCGGACGGGTCCGTTTGACCGTACCCTGATCGCACTACCCCTCCGGAGGAGCAAGGGAGAGCTATCATGCCTGCATCCTACCAACCCCACACCAGGGACGACGATCCCGAACATACCGTCAGCCAGTCGCTGGAAACCAACCTCAGGGCCGCCGACCTGACCGTGCGCCACCTGATCGACCAGAAGGGGCGCGCGGTGTTCTCGACCTCTGCGGACGAGACCATCGGTACCGTTGTCAGGCTGTTGCGGGACAATGATATCGGGGCTGTCATGGTGCTGGACGCGCAATCCAGTCTTGTCGGCATCCTGTCTGAACGCGACATCGTGCGCCGCCTCGCGGACACGCCGGGCCAGACCCTGCCGCAGACAGTGGCAGAGCTGATGACCCGCAACGTCGAAACCTGCACGCTGGACGATTTGCTGGTCAGCGTTCTGCGCCGCATGACCGATGGGCGGTTTCGCCATATGCCGGTGATGGAAAACGGCGCCGTGATCGGCCTGATTTCCGTGCGCGACGTGGTGCGCTATCGCCTGACCGCGCTGGAATACGAGGCGTTGCAGCTCAAGCAACTGATCGTCGGCTAGGCGCGGCTGCGTCTGCCCGAAAAGCGGGCGCTGGCCCCGCGCGCGTGCCGCGCGGGGGCCGCGATGCGTGGACCTGAGGACAGGCGAAGGTCTAACTGTTCGGCAAGCACGACAAGGAGAGCCTGTATGTACGGCACCAGCATCGGGGGAGAAAGTTTCCGTTTTGCGGACCTGAAAACGCTGATGGCGCGGGCCACGCCGCTGCGCTCGGGCGACCAGCTTGCGGGGGTCGCCGCCGAAACCGATGTCGAACGGGCGGCGGCGCAGGTGGCGCTGGCGGATTTGCCGCTTCGGGCGTTTCTGACCGAAACCGTGGTTCCCTACGAATCCGACGAGGTCACGCGGCTTATCATTGATGGGCATGACGCGGTGGCCTTTGCGCCGGTATCGCATTTCACGGTGGGCGATATGCGCGACTGGCTGCTGTCGGACCAGGCCGACGGCAAGGCGCTCGCGGCGCTCGCGCCCGGGCTGACGCCCGAGATGGTTGCGGCGGTGTCGAAAATCTGCCGGGTGCAGGATTTGATCCTGATTTCAAAGAAATGCCATGTGGTGACGGCGTTTCGGGGGACGGTCGGTCTGCCGGGGCGCCTGTCGACGCGCTTGCAGCCGAACCACCCCACCGACGATCCGCGCGGCATCGCGGCGTCGATCGTGGACGGGCTGATGTATGGCTCCGGCGATGCGGTGATCGGCATCAACCCGGCGTCCGACAATCTGCACGCGACCGTCCAACTGCTGCATCTCCTGGACGACATCATCCAGGAGCACGCCATCCCGACGCAAAGCTGCGTGCTGAGCCATGTCACCAACACCATGGCCGCCATCACAGAGGGCGCGCCGGTCGACCTGACCTTTCAATCCATCGCGGGCACCCAGGCGGCAAACGAAAGCTTTGGCATCTCGCTGGCGCTGCTGGCCGAGGCGCACGAGGCGACGCTGTCGCTGAAACGCGGCAGCGTCGGCGACAACGTGATGTATTTCGAAACGGGGCAGGGGTCGTGCCTGTCAGCCGATGCGCATCACGGCGTCGATCAGCAAACGCTTGAATCGCGCGCCTACGCCGTCGCCCGCCGCTACCGCCCGCTGCTGGTGAACACCGTGGTGGGGTTCATCGGGCCGGAATACCTGTATGACGGCAGGCAGATCATCCGCGCCGGGCTGGAGGATCATTTCTGCGGCAAGCTGCTGGGCGTGCCGATGGGCTGTGACATCTGCTACACCAACCACGCCGAGGCCGATCAGAACGACATGGACATGCTGCTGACGCTGCTGGGGGCGGCGGGCATCAATTTCATCATGGGGATTCCGGGATCGGATGATGTGATGCTGAACTATCAGACCACATCTTTTCACGACGCGCTTTACGCCCGTCGCGTGCTGGGACTGCGTCCCGCGCCGGAATTCGAGGACTGGCTGGATCGTGTCGGCCTGATGGCCAAGGACGGCGGCTTTACCCCCGCAGGCGCGCCGCCCGCGCTGCTGGCACAACGCCTGTCCCTGCTGGAGGCCGGTTGAATGGGCGATGTGACACCCCTTCCCGACCAGCGGTTCGAGGACCCCTGGGCCAGGCTGCGCCGCCACACCTCGGCGCGGATCGCGCTGGGCCGCACGGGCGTGTCGCTCGGCACCGCGCGCAATCTGGAATTCCAGGTCGCGCATGCGCAGGCCCGCACCGCGGTGCATTCGGCGCTGGATCTGGATGCGCTGGAACAGGCGGTCGGCCCGCTGGTCCGCCTCACCTCACGCGCGCCGGATCGTGCCGCCTATTTGCAACGTCCCGACCGGGGGCGGCGACTGGATGACACTTCGGCGCAGATGCTGGAAACGCAGCGCAAGGGCGCCGATCTGGCCATCGTGCTGGCCGATGGGCTGTCGTCGCTGGCGACCCAGGATCAGGCGCCGGGGTTCCTGTCGGCCTTTTTGCCGCTGCTCGACGGGTTCAGCGTTGCGCCGCTGGTTGCGGCAACGCAGGCGCGGGTCGCCATCGGGGACGAGATCGGTGCGATTCTGAACGCCCGGATGGTCGTCGTGCTGATCGGGGAACGCCCCGGCCTTTCGGCGGCGGACAGTCTTGGGCTCTACCTGACATTCGGGCCAAAGCGGGGCCGCACCGATGCGGATCGCAACTGCATTTCCAACATTCGCCCCCGCGGCCTGTCATCGGCAGATGCCGCCCACCGCGCCGCATGGCTGGTGCGCGAGGCGTTCAGGCTGGGGCTGTCCGGTGTTGGGCTGAAGGACCGGACCGTGACCGTGGACGCCAGGCTGGAATAACACGCGCCACACCGGGATGTTCACGCCCCTCTTGGTGTCGCGCCCCGTCGGCGGGCTTGCCGTGCGCACGCGCCCGGTCCACACCTGAGCCGACACACAGGAGGCCGCGATGACGGACCACAAGACGCTGCTGCTGACAGGCGCAAGCCGGGGCATCGGCCATGCGACCGTAAAGGTGTTTCAGGCGGCGGGGTGGCGGGTGCTCACCGTTTCGCGCACCGCATTCGATTCGCGCTGCCCCTGGCACGCAGGGGGCACCGATCATATCCAGGGCGATCTGGCCGATCCGGCGGCGCGCGACGAGATGGTCGCGCGGGTGCGTGAAACGCTGGGCGGCGGCGGACTGCATGCCATCGTCAACAACGCCGGCATTTCGCCCAAGGGCGAGGGCGGCGGGCGGCTGGGTATCGCCGAAAGCTCTGACGAGGTCTGGCAGGCGGTGATGAACGTCAACCTGATGGGGCCGGCGGCGCTGATGCGCGATCTGCTGCCGGAACTGTCGGGGGCGCAGGGGGCTGTCGTCAATGTCGGGTCGATCGCCGGACGGCGCGTGCACCCCTTTGCCGGTGTGGCCTACGCCTGTTCGAAAGCGGCGCTTGAGGCGCTGACCCGCGAGGCCGCCGCCGAACTGGGCCCGCGCGGCGTGCGCGTGAACATGGTGACCCCCGGCGAGATCGAGACCGAGATCCTGTCGCCGGGCACCAAGACCATGACCCGGCTTATTCCCCTGCGCCGTCTTGGCAAGCCCGACGAGGTCGCGCGGGTCGTGCTGTTCCTGTGTTCGGCGCAGGCAAGCTATGTCAACGGCGCGGTGATCGACGTGAACGGCGGCCAGCACGCCTGACGGCGCGGTTCAGGGCGCGGGGTCGATCTTGCCGCGCAGGTTCTTGACCTCGCCGCGCTGCTTTTTGGATTCCAGCCGGCGGCGTTTCGATCCAAGCGTGGGCCGGGTGGGGATACGCCGCTTGGGCTTTTCGCAGGCGCGCTGGATCAGATCGGCCAGCCGCTCACGCGCGATTTCGCGATTGCGCACCTGACTGCGGGTTTCATCGACCTGAAGCACCAGCGCGCCTTCCTTGGTCCAGCGCCGCCCGGCCAGCTTGCGCAGGCGGGTCTTGACCGGCTGGGGCAGGTTCGGGGACCGTTCGGCCTCGAACCGCAATTCCACCGCCGAGGACACCTTGTTCACGTTTTGCCCGCCCGGCCCCGAGGCCCGGATGAACTGTTCGGTGATTTCCCAATCCTCGATGGATATGCGGTCGTTGATGCGCAGCATGTCGGGGTATGTAGCATAAATGACAGGGGCCGCCACGGTTTCCCGAAGCGGCCCTGGGCTTTCGCGGTGGAAAGCTTCAACTGAAATGGGCCACCCTGCCTGTGGGGTGACCCATTCGAGACGTCAAGGAGGCGGGCCGGTTAGGCAATGCCAACCCTGAGAAGAGTCTCTGCGAGGGGTTGCCCTAGCAGATCATCCTCCGGGCTGTTCCGACACCTCTCTCCAATGTGACTCTAGACACTGGATCACCTCCTTTCAGCTGTTGAAAAACGCAAGATCAGGTTGGCACGGATAAGCCTATCCGCAAAGCGTTTTTAGCAGATCATGCGTAAGCGTTTCGTGACATTGCCTTCGAAACGATCACCCGGAAGGGGATCAGCGCGATCACCGCAAGCGCCAGCTTGACCAGCCAATCCGCCGTGCCCAACGATACCCAAAGCGGCACGACCGGGCCAACCCCCAGCAAAGGCAGGGCTTCCTGCGCCCAGGACACATCGTTGCCGGGGTCCACGAACGTCAGCGCGCCGGAAAACGCGATGGTAAAGAAAATCGCCGTGTCCAGCGCGGACCCCACCAACGTGGATGTCAGCGGCGCACGCCACCAGGCGCCGCCGCGCAGCCGGTCGAATATCGCCACGTCCATCATCTGCGCGGTCAGGAACGCAAGGCCCGAGCCAAGCGCGATGCGCAGCGTGACGGCGGGGTAGGTGTAGCCGTCGCCCTCCAGCATGATCTGCGTGCCGATCAGCGAGCAGATGACGCCGACGACAAAGCCCGCCAGCACCACCTTGCGGGCGGCGCGCGCGCCGTACAGGCGGTTCATCACATCGGTGACGAGAAAGGCCAGCGGATAGGTAAAGGCGCCCCATGTCAGCCATTGGCCGAACAGGAACTGCACAAGGATATTCGAGGCCAGCACGATGGCGGCCATGGCTAGAATGCCGGGAAGATGTTTGCGTGTCATGAGTGACCCGTTTTGACAAGGTGGCGGGGAACTTGTGCCGGGACACATGCCCGAACGCGGCTTGTTACGGCCTCTTGTCCTGAAAATCAAGCGTTTCCGGCACGCGGTATTCGACCAGCTGGGTTTTTTGCAGCGCGTTGAAATTGTCGTCCGAGATCATGGTCAGGCGGATTTCGCCCTTGTCGTCGCGCCAGACCGCCAGCCCTTCGAGGTTGTCGTGCTGAAAGACCGAGGATCTCAGCAGCTCGGTCTCGCCGGTCAGTGCGTCTTCGGTCATATCGAAACGACGCACGCGCGAGCGAAAGGCAAAGCCGGTGAATTCCCGCTCCAGCAGATAGAACCGCCCGTCCGGCCCGACATCGGCCCCAACCGCCAGGAACCCGCCGCGCCGGGGGATTTCATAGGGTTGCGTCCAGCGATCGCCCTCTTGCCGCCAGACGGGAAAGGGGCGGGTCAGTTCACCGGACCGTTCCGGCAGCGTCAGCATGCGGCCCTTGCCGTCGACCGCCAGCGCCTCAAGCCCGCTGTTGTGCTGCAGGGTGCGAAAGTCGGGGCTGCGGCTGCGTTCCCCGACAAAGGCGCCCTGCCCGTCGTGGATCCAGACCCGCGAGGGGCCTTCGAACGACACATGGTTCTGACCGTCAAGGACCGCCAGCCCCTCGCTGTCGCCCGCGCCCTGATAGCCATAGGGGGATTCCAGCGTGCTGATCGCGGTGCCGGCGACCGACACGATGCGACCGTTGCTGCGGGTGATTTCGGCGGTGACAAGGATCGACCTGTCGCCAACCGCCGTCAGGTGGCTGCCGTCGGCTGAAATCTCCAGCCCGGACAGACCGCCAAACCGGTCTGATCCGTTTGTCCAGGTGTAGCTGCCGACATAGGTGGCCTCGCCCCCGCTTGCGACGGCGGCCATGGCGATCCCTCCGGCCAGCGCGGCGGCTACTGCGCCGCGAGAACGGATGCGCATTGGGCCGGAAGGTCCCCCATCACAAGGTCGCGTTTGGGTTTCGGCGCGGGCGCGTCGGGGTCGGGGGGCGGCGGGTTGAGGATGTTGTCGACCCAGGCCCGCGCGTCGGCGCAGCCGTCCCCCGGCGGTGGCGGGGCCTGGTTCACGCAGCCGGTCGCCCCCGGCGGACAGGACAGCCGCACATGGAAATGGTAATGGTGCCCGTACCAGGGGCGGATCTTGTTCAGCCAGGCGCGATCGCCCTTTTCATCGTTGCACATCTGCACCTTGGCGCCGGGAAAGACAAAGATGCGCGCAACGCGTGGATCGCTTGCGGCAGCCCGGAGCAGTTCGTGATGGGCGCCGGTCCAGCCGTTGTTGACATAGGCGCCCGAGGCGCGGCGCATGGAAATCGACGACAGGCTTTCGCGCGTGGCGCGGCTGAGCGCCAGATCATTCGCCGGCAACATCCATATATCCGCGTCCAGACCCATCTGGTGGCTGGCATGCCCCGAGGTCATGGGCCCGCCGCGCGGCTGGCTCATATCGCCCACATAGATCCCGTTCCAGCCCGGCAGGCGCGACGCCTTGCGCGACAGATCCTGAAGATAGTCGACCAGTTCGGGATGGCCCCAGTTGCGGTTGCGTGACAGGCGCATCGCCTGCCAGGTCGGGCCGGTTTCCGGCAATTGCACGGCCCCCGCGACGCAGCCCCTGGAATAGCTGCCAAACGCGGCGGGGGTCTGTTTCGTCCCGGTGCTTTGCCCGCCGAACATCGACTTGGCGCTTTTGGTCGACAGCACGCCGGTGACGCGGGGCAGGTCGGCCTCGGTCGTGGCGGGGGCGGGACGGTCATCGCCGCAGCCCCACAGGAAGGCGGCGGCGGTCAGGGCGGTCAGGGTGCGGATCATGCTGCTCGGTCTCCGTCGGGTTGCACCCAGCGTAGCAGAGCCAGCCCCCCGAGGAAAAGGAAGATCACCGGCAGGAACCCCAACTGGTTGGATTGTGTCCACAGCGTGAAGAAAGTGATCAGCGCCGGCGCAAGGAACGCCGTGGCCTTGCCGGTCAGCGCGAACAGGCCAAAGGCTTCGGCGGCGCGGTCGGGGGCGGTGTGGCGCACCATCATCGAACGTGACGCGGAATACAGCGCCCCGCCGGCCCCGCCGATGATGGCCCCGCAGACGTAAAAGAGGCTGTCGGGCAGCGTCGACCCCGCGGGCAGCGCAAACCCGAAGATCCGGTCGCGCGACATGCCGATGATGACGCAGCTGACCGCGATCAGCAGCCAGACGCAGGCCACGATCACCGGCTTTGGCCCCAGTCTTTGGTCCGCATGGCCCCCGGCCCAGCTGAGGATGGCGGCGGCGATGGCGGCGATGATGCCGAACACGCCGATCTGGGTGATTTCCCAGTTCAGCACGAGCCGCGCATAGATGCCGCCGTAGGCATAAAGCGCGCCCAGTGAATCGCGATACAGCATCGACGCGATCAGGAAGCTGCGGTAGGACCGCCTGTCGCCAAGGTCGCGCAGACTGGCGCGCAGGTCGGCGAGAACCCGCGCCGCTTTGATGCGCACGGGCCGCGCACCCGCGGGGTCGCGGTTCCACAGGAAAAACGGGACCATGAACAGCGCGAACCAGATGGCGATGAACGGGCCGACGAAACGGGTGCCCTCGCGCGCCTCGGGGTCCAGCCCCAGGATCGGCGCGATCCCGATCAGGGTGGTGCCGTTTTCGTTCTCGGCGAACAGCATCAGCATGATGAACAGCGCGACCACTCCGCCCCAATAGCCAAAGGCGGACGCGCTGCCCGAGATCCGTCCCACCTCATCCGGGGTGCCCAGCTGTGGCAGAGTCGCGTTGTTGAGGTTGAACGCGCATTCCGATGCGGTGAACCCGGCCCAGAACGCCACCAGAGCCAGCATCAACCCGGTGCCATCGGGCAATAGACCCCAAAGGGCGGCGGCGCAGATCACCGCGATGGCGGTAAAACCGGCAAGCCAGGGCATCTTGCGCCCGGACGCATCCGCCCACGCGCCCAGCAGCGGCGCGGACAGGGCGATGAACAGCCCCGACACTGTCTGAGCCGATGACCAAAGCCCCTGCGCCTGCGCCTTGGCGGCGTCTTCGGCCATGCCGAGCCCCAGATAGTAATCCGCCGCCACAGCCGCGAAATAGGGCGAAAACACAAAGGTCAGCCCCAGCGTCGCATAGGGCTGCTGCGCCCAGTCAAAGAACATCCAGCCCCAGATGCGCCGTTTCGAAACCTGTCCCATGCCGCCCCCTGCTGTGTGTGCCGGGTTAGAGCAGGCGGGTGCCCCGGCAGGCAAGCGGCAAAGGCGCCTGTCGCGGATGTTTCACCGGGCGGGGTCACATGCGCGGCGGCCAGGGGCGGACATCCTCGGCGTCGATCCATTTCTGCACGAATTCAGGCAGGGGGGGGGACTGGGTGTCATGCCCCATCGCGGTCAGAACCTGTGTGGGCGGCACGATCCCGCCCGGTCCGGTGATGGCGCCGCGATAGACCGCGTGATTGGCGCAGATTCCGTCCTGGCGCCACATGCTTTGTTCAAGATAGATGAACCGCGCATCCCAGCCCACGATATGCGAGCGCATCTCGAAGGTTTCGAACACGCGGATGCGGCGGCGATAGCGCACACAGGCGCCCGCCACCGTCAGCCCCCAGCCTTCGCGCTTGAGAACCCCGATCAGCCCTGTCCGCGTCGCCAGCGGAATGCGCCCCAGATCGTACAGCGTCAGCGTGCGCCCGTTGTTCAGCTCGCGCCACAGGTCGATGTCCCAGGGCCAGCAGGTGTGATGCGACACATGCATTCCATTCACCCCCAGCGGGTCGGCATTTCTGAACTTGGCCATTTCCTTGGCCATGCGGATGAACGGGTACATGCAGCGGTTCCTTCTTTTTGTGGCGAGACTGCCGCGCTGTGGCGGTGCATCAACCACGACTTCACGGCACTCTTGTTCCGCACGGATGGCATGCCTAAATACCCTCGGCAACCAGGGCGAAAGGGAAGACCGGCACATGATGGCAATTTACGGACCGCTGAAGCTGATCCTTGATGTGGTCTTTTTCATCATGATCGTCCATATCATCATGAGCTGGCTGATCAATTTCAACATCCTCAACCTGCGTCAGCCGATCGTGGCGCAGATCTGGGCGGGGCTGAATCGCCTGCTCGAACCGCTGTACACCCCGATCCGGCGCATTCTGCCGGACACGCGGCCGCTGGATCTGGCGCCGCTGGTGGTGTTCATCATCGTGATCTCGCTGCGCGATTATATCCTGCCGACGCTGCTGTTCTGACCGTTGTGACGCGGGCGGCAGGCTTGTTCACCGAATCTTAGTATGCGATCCTGCATCCCAGAGCAGATTTAGCGAAAATTGGCAGGATCCACGCGATGCCCCGCGACGCAGACGAAAGCGCCAGCCCGCCAGGCGAGGCGCTGCTGAAAGAGGTCTTCGGCTTTGACGTTTTCCGCCCTGGACAGGGCGAAATCGTCGATGCGGTGGCGCGCGGCGACAACGTGCTGGCGATCATGCCGACGGGCGGCGGCAAGTCGCTGTGCTTTCAGTTGCCCGCGCTGATGCGGGGCGGAATCACGGTGGTGATCTCTCCGCTGATCGCGCTGATGCGCGATCAGGTGCGCGGTCTGCGTGAACTGGGGGTGTGCGCCGGGGCACTGACCTCGGGCAACACGCCCGAAGAAACCGACGCCGTGTGGACCATGCTGCACGAAGGCCGGCTGAAACTGCTGTATCTGGCGCCGGAACGGCTGGCCAATGGCGGCACGCAGCGGATGTTGGCCGAGGCGGGCGTCAGTCTGATCGCCGTGGACGAGGCGCATTGCGTCAGCCAGTGGGGGCATGATTTCCGACCCGACTACCTGCGCATCGGCGAATTGCGCCGGGCGCTGGGCGTGCCGCTGGCCGCTTTCACCGCGACCGCCGATCCCGAAACCCAAGAGGAAATCACCCGCCGCCTGTTCGATGGCGAAGAGCCCAAGACCTTTCTGCGCGGCTTTGACCGGCCCAACATTCACCTGGCCTTCCGCCCGAAGGACAACCCGCGCAGCCAGATCCTGCGCTTTGCCGCCGCGCGCAAGGGGCGGTCGGGCATCGTCTATTGCGGCACCCGCAACAAGACCGAGTCCATCGCCGGGGCGCTGCGCGATGACGGTCACAGCGCCTGCCACTACCACGGCGGCATGTTCCCCGAGGACCGCCGCGAGGTCGAGGAACGCTTTGCCGTCGAGGATGGGCTGATCGTGGTCGCCACCGTCGCCTTTGGCATGGGAGTCGACAAGCCCGACATCCGCTGGGTGGCCCACGCCGACCTGCCCAAGTCCATCGAATCCTACTACCAGGAAATCGGACGCGCCGGTCGCGATGGTGCCCCCGCCGAAACCATGACCCTGTACGGGGCCGATGACATCCGCCTGCGCCGCTCGCAGATCGACGAGGGCAACGCGCCCCCGGAACGCCGCGCCGCCGACCACGGGCGGCTGAACGCGCTGCTGGGTCTGGCCGAGGCGCTGGGCTGCCGACGTCAGCAGCTGCTGAACTACTTCGGCGAAGCGTCTGAACCTTGCGGCAATTGCGATCTGTGCGACAAGCCTCCGTTGGTGTTCGACGGCACCGAGGCGGTGCGCAAGGCGCTGTCCGCGGCGCTGCGCACGGGTGAAAGCTTTGGCATGGGGCATCTGGTCGATATCCTGATGGGCAACGACACCGACAAGGTGCGCCAGCGCGGCCATGACAAGCTGCCCACCTTCGGCGTGGGTCGTGACCTGAAGAAAGGCCAGTGGCAGGCGGTGTTCCGGCAGATGATGGGGTTCGACCTTGTCCGACCCGATGCCGACCGCCACGGCGCGCTGGTGATGACCGACGCCGCTGTGCCGATCCTCAGGGGCCAGGAAACGATCAGGTTGCGGCGCGACGTCATCGACCGCGCCGCCGACCGCCGCCCGCAGGTCAAGACGCTGGTCTCCGAAGAGGATGCGCCGATGATGTCGGCGCTGAAAGCGATGCGCACGGCGCTGGCGCGCGACGCGCAGTTGCCGCCCTACATGATCTTTCCCGACCGCACGCTGATCGAAATGGCGGAAAAGCGGCCCGCCAGTCTGGACGACATGGCCCGGATCAACGGCGTGGGGGCGAAGAAGCTGGAAAGCTACGGCGCGCAGTTCCTGTCCGTCATCACCGGCGCTGTCGAAGATATGCACCCGGCGCGCCGCAAGCTGGCGGGAACGGATGCCGGGGCGATCCTTGACCGGTTGCAACAGGTGCAACTGGATCTGGCGCGGGGCGAAGACGGCACCGGCAAGCCGCTGTCCTGCACCACCGCGACGCTGCGCCAGATCGCCGAGCGGCGGCCGTCGACGCTGTCCGACCTCGCGCGCATGGGCGGCATGGGCGAACAAAAGATCGACCGTTTCGGCGCCGCCTTTCTGGACGTTCTGGAGCAGGGCAATGAGGGCTAGATGACCGACACATCCGGGGGCCGGTCTCGCGGTTGGCTCCGGCGCGAAACCGGTGCAGAAAGGGGCCGCCGGGGCGCCGCCCCACACGACGCCCCTTGCCGCATGTAGGAGACCGGCCCTTTGCTTATCCTGTTGTCACCCGCCAAGAACGTGAACGAAACCCGCGCCGCAGGCCATGCCACCACGGTTCCGCGCTTTCTTGACGAGGCCGAAGACCTCGTCTCGGTGGCGCGGACATGGTCGGCGCAAGACATTTCGCAGATCATGAAGGTGTCCGGGGCGCTGGCTGCGCTGAACGTCGACAGGTTTGCCGACTGGACCCGGACCGGAGATTGCGCGGCGGGCCTTCTGTTTGACGGAGATGTCGCTAGGGAACTGGAATTCGGCACGCTGGACGAGGACGCGCAGCAATCCGCGGCGGTGCGGCTGCGTTTCCTGTCAGGGTTGTACGGCTTGCTGCGCCCGTCGGATGGCGTCTGCGCTTACCGGATGGAAATGGGGCGGAAAATCCCCGGCCATCCGGCGGGCACGCTGTATGAATTCTGGGATACGAAAATTTCGGAAGCCATCGTCGAAGACGCCGCCGCAGCGGGTGCGGGCGCGATTATGAACCTTGCGTCGGAAGAATACAGCAAGGCGGTCAAGCCATCCGCGCTGGGCGATCTGGCGCTCGTCAGCCCCCGGTTCGAAGATATGACCGGGGGAAAACGGCGGGTCATCGGTGTCGCGGCCAAGCGCGCAAGGGGGGCAATGGCGCGCTGGGTGCTGCAAACCGGCGCGACGGACCCGGCCGACATCCAGGCCTTTGATGTCGGAGGGTACGCGTTCGATCCCGCCACTTCGGAGCCGGGGCGGCCGGTGTTCCTGCGCGGCTGATCCGCGTCGGCACGGGCTGGCCGGTCACGCCCGATCTTCCAGCCGGGCCGCGCCGCCATCAATCGCAACCAGGGTTGCGACCTGCGGGGCATCCGGCCCGGTCCATTTGTCGACCAGATGCGCCAGTTCCGTCCGGCGCAGCGGCTTGGTCAGGTAATCATCCAGTCCGGCTTCGAGAATGCCGTCGCGGTCGCCCGCCATCGCGTGGGCGGTCACGGCAATGATCGGCACGCACGGACCGCCGGCCGACTCGATCTTGCGAATTTCGTGCGTGGCTGCCTTGCCGTCCATTTTCGGCATCGAAATATCCATGAACACGATGTCGGGGCGCCGTTCCTTATACGCCTCCAGCGCCTCGATTCCGTTGGCCGCGAAACGCAGCTTGACCAGTACGTCCAGCTTCTGGATCATCTTGCGAAAGACCAGCTGGTTGGTCCGGTTGTCTTCGGCCAGAAGAATGTCGAGCGGGCGCGCGGGCGTCGTTTCCGGCGCGGGCGGCGGCGCGCTGCGCACAGAGGCAAAGCCCGACGTCATGTCCCGATGGCGGAACGCGGGGAACGCGAGCGGCGCATCGATGCCGGGCTCGGCGTCCGGGGCCACGCCGGGGCCCGTGTGAGAGTCGACGCCAGGCTCGACGCCCGAGGCGGGAACGGGCACGGACGATGCGTAAAGCGACGCGAGCGCCGAAATCAGCCGCCGCCTCTGCACTGGCTTGGGCAGCACCGCATGAACTCCGGCGGGGCGCGCATCGTCGGAAATCGCCTGCGGATCCGCAGAGAGCAGGATAAGCGGAAGATCGGGCACCAGCCACCCGAGCTGTCGCGCCAGATCAAGGCCGCTGAGTTCGGGCAGATCCTGTTCCGAGATCACCAGATCGGGCGGTTCGCTCATCTTGTCCAGCGCATCTTCGCCGGTCTGGCAGGCGGTGACGCGCAGGCCAAGGCCTTCGAGCTGGGCGCTCAGGATTGCGCGGGTCATCGCGTGATCGTCGATCAGCAACACGGTGCGCAGCCCCTCGGGCATCGGCACAGGGTCGGCCGATGTATCCTCGGCCACGTCGAGCGGTATTTTCAGCCCGAAACAGGACCCCAGGCCCAGATCGGATTGCGCCCAGACCTCGCCGCCCATCATCTCGACAAGGCGCTTGGTGATGGCAAGCCCCAGTCCGGTGCCTTCGAACTGGCGGTTGCAGTCGTCGTCGGCCTGATTGAATTCACCGAAGACGTGGTCGATCTTGTCGGCGGCGATGCCGATGCCGGTATCCTCGACCGTGATATGGATGCACGCACGGTCGCTGTCTTCGATCAGGCCGGTCAGGCGGACCATCACATGCCCGTCGGCGGTGAATTTCACCGCGTTGCCGATCAGGTTGGTCAGAATTTGCCGGATGCGACCCGGATCGCCCATCACGCTTGTTGGCAGGAACATGTCGTAATCGACCAGCAGTTCGACGCCCTTTTCCCGTGCGGCGGGCTGAAGCAGCAGCACGATGTCATGCACGGTGCGTTCAAGATCGAAAAGTTCGGGTTTCAGCGTCAGTTTTTCCGCCTCGATCTTGGAATAATCAAGGATGTCGTTGATGATGACCAGCAGCGCCTCGCCCGAGCTGCGGATGGTGTCGACATAGAGCTTCTGTTCGTCGGACAGGTCGGAATCGCGCAGAAGATCGGCCATGCCCACGACGCCGTTCATCGGCGTGCGGATTTCATGGCTCATGTTCGCAAGGAACGCCGATTTCGCGCGGCTCGCAGCCTCGGCGCGCAGCTTGGCGACTTCGAGTTCCTGCTGCGTTCGCTTGATGTCGGTGATGTCGACCCGCAGGCCCACGCGCCCGCCATCGCTGAGAGGGCGTTCGTAGATTCGCAGCCAGCGCCCGTCGTCGAGCTGCTGTTCCTTTTCGGTCGAGGCGCTGCGATGCGATGCGAGCCGTTCCTCAAGCCATTCTTCCTCGCGGCCGACGGCGTCGATGTGCTGGCCCTGCGCCAGACCGTAGCGCAGGATGTCCTCAAAGCTGCGGCCGGGCACGATGGCGGGGGCGGTCTTGTGATAGATCTCGCGGTAAGTGCCGTTGCACATCAGCAGCCGTTCATCGGAATCGTAGATGACAAAACCGTCGGGCAGTTCCTCGACGGCGGACCACATGCGCATCAGGTCGGTGATGTCGACACACAGCGACACCACGCCGCCGTCCGCCATATGCCTGTCCTGTACCTTGATGAACCGCCCGTCCCACAGCCGGATGGTGGTCGCGGGGATGGGATCGTTGTCCCACCTTGCCATCATCTGGTCCAGCCAGTCGCGCGGTTTCTGACCCTGCGGATCGACGATGCCTTCTTCCATCAGCATGCCCAGCACATGGCCGTAGCTTGCGCCCGGCCCGACGCTGTCGATGTTTTCGAACGGCGCCAGATAGGACGGGTTCGCCAGTTCCAGCGTCTTGCCCGGCGCGAACATGGCGAACCCGTCGCGCATGGTTTGCAGCGCCTTCCACAATTGGCCTTCGACCAGTTCGATCTTTTGGTTGGCCAGGCCCAGCTGCGATTTGACGATCTGGTTTTCGGACCGGACCTCGGATATCTCGGCGCGTGTTTCATGAATCTCGCTGCTGAGCGCGCGGGCGTGTTTGTTCAGTTTCCTGTTGGCAGCAAAAAGTTCCGCCTGCTTGAGCTCGAGCAGGCGCTCCGCTGCCAGACGTGCGCGGCGCTCTTCTGCCAGCCGTGCCGTAAGACTCATCGTCCTGTCGCCCTCCGAAACCGTCGCCAGATTGCACGCGGCCTGGTGAAGATCGGATTAAGCGCGGATGAATCAACGCTGCGGGAATCGTTGCCATTCCTGCGGGGCGGGGCCACCATGGCGTTGATTTGCTTGGGGAGGTTCCGCGATGACACGGATCTGGCTTTTTCTGGCGCTGGGGCTGTTTGTCGCGCAGGTCGCCGCCGCGCAGCCCGTGCTGCCCGAACGGCGGATCGTGGTCAGCCCGGACACGGATTTTTACGGCGCGGATTTGCAGCCGTTGTTCGACACCACGCTGCCCGCCTGCCAATCCGCCTGCCTCAACGATGCGGCTTGCGGGGCGTTTACATTCAACACCCGGTCGAAGGCGTGCTTTCCCAAGACCGGCGTGCTGGAACGGTCGCCCTTTCAGGGGGCGGTGTCGGCGGTGGTGATCGCGACCGATCCGGCGGCGCTGGCGCGCGGCGCGGCGCGCGCGGCGGATCTGGATTTCCTGGGTGAGGCGGCGTTGGGCGCCGCGCGTGACGAGGCGGGAGCGCTTGGGGCGCGGCACGGCGGCGGCCAGTGGACCGCGCCCGAGCTGCGCGATGCCGCCCATGCCGCCGAGGCGCGGGGAAACCTGCGCGACGCGCTGCAATGGACCGGGGCCGCATTGGCGCGGGCGGATGATGGGACCGGCTGGCTGGCCTATGGGCGGATGCAGTCGCGCATCGCCAGGGACGCTCAGGTAGACACCGAGGCCCGCACCGCGCAGGATCGCGCCCGTCTGGCGGCGATCAACGCTTACCTGCGACTGGAAGGCGATGCGCAGCGGGCCGAGGCGCTGATGCTGTTGGCCGACGCGCTTGAGGCGACCGGCGCGCCGCGCCTGACCGTGCCCGCGCTGCGGCTGGCGCAACGGCTGTCGCCCTCGCCGGCGGTGAATGCGGCGCTGGATCGGGCGATCGCGCAGTTCGGATTTCGCATCACCGGCCATGTGGTCGAGACGGAAAGTGCCGCCCCGAGGATCTGCGCCGAATTTTCCGACCCACTGATCCGCGTCGGACGCGATTACGCCCCCTTCGTGCGCCTGCCCGACCCGGTGCTCGCGGTCACTGCCGAAGACCGCCGCCTGTGCATCACCGGCGTCAGCCACGGGGCGCGCTACCGGCTGACCTTTCGCGCCGGGCTGCCGTCCGCGGGGGGGGAAACGCTGGCGCGCGACGTCGAAATCACCGCCTATGTGCGCGACAGGGATCCGTCGGTGCGGTTTCCGGGCCGCGCCTATGTGCTGCCGAAAACCGAACGGGCCGGCCTGCCGGTCGAAACGGTAAACCTGTCAGAGGTCGCGCTGACGCTGTTCCGGGTGTCCGACCGAAACCTCGTGCGCGCCATGCAGGACAGCTATTTCGGCAAACCCCTGTCGGGCTGGGCGCTCGACCGCTTTTCGCGGGATCTGGCCGAACGGGTCTGGACCGGCAGGGGCGAAACCGGCAACAGGCTGAACGCCGACATGACCACGCGCCTGCCGATGCAGGACATCCTTCGCGACATGCCCGCCGGGATCTATGCGCTCAGCGCGGCTGTGCCGGGGGCCGACCCCTATGACGATGGCGCGGCGACGCAGTGGTTCGTGCTGTCCGACATCGGCCTGACGACGCTTGACGGGGCAGACGGGCTGACGGTGTTCGCGCGCGGGCTCGGCGATGCCGCGCCGATGGCGGGGCTTGAGGTGGCGCTGATCTCGCGTGCCAATGCGGTGCTGGGGCGGGCGGTGACGGATGTCGACGGGGTGGCGCGGTTTGCCGCCGGGATGACGCGCGGCCCCGCCGGTGCCGCCCCCGCGCTGGTGACCGCCACGCGCGGGGACACCGACATCGCGTTCCTGTCGCTGACCGATCCGGCCTTTGATCTGTCCGACCGCGGCGTTGCGGGCCGCGCGCCTTCGGGGCCGCTTGATGCGTTTCTGACCACCGACCGGGGCGCCTATCGCACCGGCGAGACGATCCACGCCACCGCGCTGTTGCGCGACGCGCAGGTGCGCGCGGTGCCTGACGTGCCGCTGACCGTCGTGCTGACGCGCCCCGACGGGGTTGAACAGACGCGCCGGGTATCGACCGATCCGCGTGCCGGCGGCCATGTGTTCGACCTGCCCTTGCCACCCGCCGTGCCCCGCGGCACCTGGCGGCTTGAACTCTTCGCCGATCCCGACGCAGCCGCGCTTGCCACCTCCGCCCTCCTGGTCGAGGATTTCACTCCCGAACGCATCGACGTCACCCTGTCGCTGCCCGCCGACCTGCGCGTGTCCGGCGCCTTGCTGACGGTCGATGCGCGCTACCTGTTCGGCGCGCCGGGTGCCGATCTGGCGATCGAGGGCGACCTGACGCTGCTGCCGAAATCGACGCTGGAGGCGTTCCCCGGCTACCGCTTCGGACGGCACGACGACGATGCGACCCCGCAGGCGCAGGCTCTTCCCGGCGATCTGCGCACCGATGCTTCCGGGCATGCGACGGTGCCGCTGACGCTGCCCGACACCCCGATGGACCGCCCGCAAGAGGCGCGCGTCACGCTGCGCGTCACCGAAGGCTCTGGCCGTCCGGTCGAACGTGCCCTGACCCGCGCGATCCCGCCGCGGGCGCCGCTGATCGGCATTCGCCCCGAAGCCGATGGCACGCTTGCCGAAAACGCCGAGGCGGGCTTTGCGCTGATCGCCGTTGGCCCCGATCTGACCCCGGTGCCGATGCAGGTCGATTGGCAGGTCAACCGCGTCACCACGCGCTACCAGTGGTACCAGCTATACGGCAACTGGAACTGGGAGCCGATCACCACGCGCGAAACCGTCGCGCGGGGCAGCGTCACGCTGGGCGACGATCCGGTCCGAGTTGCCGCCGATGTCACCTGGGGCGATTACGAGATCGTCGTGGGGCAGACCGGCGGCACCGGCCCGGTGTCTTCGACCGGGTTCGAGGCGGGCTGGTACGCCCCCGCCGGGGCCGTCGCCACGCCCGATACGCTGGATCTGTCGCTGGACAAGGACCGCTACCGCGCCGGCGACACCGCCCATCTGCGTGTCGTGCCCCGCGATGCGGGCGCGGCGCTTGTAACGGTGCTGTCGGACCGGGTGATCGCGGCGCGGCAGGTGACGTTGCCCGCAGGCGAAACCGTGATCGACCTGCCGGTGACCGACGCCTGGGGCGCGGGGGCCTATGTCACCGTGCAGATGGTCCGCCCGATGGACGTGGCCGCCGGGCAGGCGCCAGCGCGCAGCCTTGGGCTGGCGCACGCGGCGCTTGATCCCGGCGCCAGTGCGCTGGCCGTGCAGCTGGACACGCCGGCGCAAAGCGCCCCGCGCGGCCCGCTGACCGCTACGGTCACCGTCGATGGCATCGCCGAGGGCGACACCGCCTGGGTCACCGTCGCGGCGGTCGATCTGGGTATTCTCAACCTCACCGGTTTCGACAGTCCGAACCCGTCGGCGCATTATTTCGGACAGCAGCGGCTGGCGGTCGAGATCCGCGACATCTACGGGCGGCTCATCGACGGGATGAACGGGGCGATGGGGCAGATCCGGTCGGGCGGCGATGCGGGATCGACGATGCGGATGCAGGCGCCCCCGCCGACCGAAGACCTCGTGGCGCAGTTTTCCGGCCCGGTGCAGATCCGTGACGGCAAGGCCGAGCTGCGCTTTGACATGCCCGATTTCAACGGCACCGTGCGGCTGATGGCCGTGGCCTGGTCGGATGGCGCCGTCGGGCAGGCCACGGCGGATGTGCTGGTGCGCGACCCGGTGGTGATGACTGCCTCACTGCCGCGCTTCCTGGCGCCGGGTGATACGACGCGATTGCGGCTGGACCTGACCCATGTTTCGGGGCCTGCCGGGGCGATGCCGCTGGACATCGACGGCGACGGGCTGACGCCTGGCCCCGCGCCCGAGGTGGCCCTGTCCGAAGGCAAAAGCCAGACCCTGACCGTGCCGCTGACCGCGCCGGATGTGGCCGGCGATCACGTCATTACGCTGACGCTGACGCTGCCGGGCGGCGAGCGGCTGCAAAAACGCCTGACTGTCGGCGTGCGCGCAACCGATCCGGCGGTGGGGCGTACCCGGCGGCTGGTGCTGGGACAGGGGCAAAGCTTTGTTCTGGATGACGCGGTGCTTGACGGGTTGCGCCCTGACGGGGCCGAGGTGCTGGTGTCGGCTGGCCCGCTGGCGCGGCTGGATGTGCCGGGGCTGCTGGCGTCGTTGAACCGGTATCCCTATGGCTGCACCGAACAGGTGACCAGCAAGGCGCTGCCGCTGCTTTACCTTGGCGATGCGGCGCAGGCGCTGGGCATGGGCGATGCGGGGCGGATCGCGCGGCGCATCGACGACGCGATCGGCGTGGTGCTGGCGCGGCAATCCGCCAATGGCGCCTTCGGGCTGTGGCAGGCCGGGTCGGGGGATTTCTGGCTGGATGCCTATGTCACCGATTTCCTGTCCCGCGCGCAGGCGGCGGGCCACACCATTCCCGACCGTGCGATGCAGGCGGCGCTGGACAACCTGTCCAACCGCATCGCCTATGCGCCCGATTTCGACGATGGCGGCGAAGACATCGCCTATGCGCTCCTGGTGCTGGCCCGCGAGGGGCGCGCCGCCGTCGCAGACCTGCGCTATTATGCGGACGAACGCGGCGAGGCGCTGGCCACGGCCCTGGCGCGTGCGCAGCTTGGCGCGGCGCTGGCCAGCTACGGCGATCAGCCGCGTGCCGACGCGATGTTTACCAAGGCCGCCGCCGCGCTATCGCGCACGCCGGAAACCGGGTGGCGCGACGATTACGGATCGCAGCTGCGTGACGCGGCGGGGTTGCTGTCGCTGGCCGCCAGCGCCCGCTCGCAGGTCATCGACCGCGAGGCGGCGATCACGCGGATTTCGGCGGGCGACCGGCCCTTGTCGACGCAGGAACAGGCCTGGTCCCTGCTGGCGGCCCACGCGCTGACCGAAGCCCCGGATGCCGGGCTGATGATGGACGGCGTGCCGGTATCCGGCCCGCTGATCCGGCGCATTCCGGGCGATGCGCTGGGTATGACCGAGATCACCAACACCGGCCCCGGTCCGGTGCCGCTGACCATCACGGCGCTGGGCGTTCCGGGCGCGGGCACGCCGGCGACCGGCTATGGCTATGCCATCAGCCGTGACTATTACACCATGGCGGGCGCGCCGGTGGACGGCCCCGTGGCGCAGGGCGACCGCCTTGTGACCGTGCTGACCGTGCGGCCCGCCGACGATCGCCACGCCCGGCTGATGATCGACGACGCGCTGCCTGCCGGGTTCGAAATCGACAACCCCTCGCTGCTGCGCGCGGGCGACATCCGCGCCCTTGACTGGCTGCAAACCTCTGACGTGGAGAACGCCGAATTCCGCGCCGAACGGTTCATGGCCGCCGTCACCCGGGCGGGTGCCGATCCGATCCGGCTGGCCTATATCGTGCGGGCCGTGTCTGTCGGTACCTTCCACCACCCGGCGGCGCTGGCCTTCGACATGTACCGGCCCGAATACCGCGCCACCACCGCATCCGGAACATTGGAGATCAGATGACAGAAACCATCGCCACCCTGCGCTGGCGCGCGCTTGACCGCGACGGCGAAGACAAGTGCCGCCTTGCTCATCTGGGCGCAGGCTTCATGCTGGTGGGGCACGCGCGTTTCCGTGATGGCGCGGGTTGGGCCGCGCTGGATTATGTGGTGCGCATCGGCGCCGACTGGGCGACGCTTTCGGCGGATGTCACCGGCCGCCACGGCGATGATGACGTAGCGGTCAAGCTGTCGCGCGGCGCCGGCGGAGACTGGACGCTGAACAGCGTGCCCCAGCCGCAGCTGGCGGGCTGTGAGGACGTCGATTTCGCCTTTACGCCCGCCACCAAGCTGATGCCGTTGCGGCGGCTTCCCGATGTGGGACGGATGACCGCCCGCGCGGCCTGGCTGCGCTTTCCGGGTCCGCAGGTCACTCCGCTGACCCAAAGCTACACCCGCGAGCGCGGACAGATCGTGGCCTATCACGCGGCGGAAACCGACTACGCCACCCAGCTTGCCGTCGACACCGAAGGCTTTGTCACCATCTATCCCGGATTGTGGGAGGCGGATGGCTAGGCTTTGGCTTGCCCTTGTTCTTGCGCTTTGGGCGGGGGCGCTGGCGCGCGACGGGGGCGACGACTGGGTCGCGCGAACCCGGCTGCCCGTCCTTGTCCACGCCATCTCGCCCGAGGTGACGGACCGCAATGGCGTGCTGTTGCGGGCCTATACCGTGGACGACGGTCTGTGGCGCATGGCCACGCCCGCCGCGTCCGTTGACCCCTTGCTGACCGACATGCTGATCGCGTGGGAAGACCGCCGGTTCCGCCGCCATTCCGGTGTCGACCTCTGGGCGGTGCTGCGCGCGGGCTGGCAAGCCTTGCGGGCTGGGCATGTGGTGTCCGGGGCCTCGACGCTGACCATGCAGGTGGCGCGCCTGATCGAGGACGGCCCGACCGGCGACTGGCGCGGCAAACTGCGCCAGGCCCGCGTGGCGCTGGCGCTTGAACGACGGCTGTCCAAGGACGAAATCCTGCAACTATATCTGGAACTCGCGCCCTATGGCGGCAACATCGAAGGCGTCCGCGCCGCATCGCTGATCTGGCTGGGCAAGGAGCCGCGCCGCCTGACCCCCGCCGAGGCGGCACTGCTGGTCGCGCTGCCCCAGTCGCCCGAGGCCCGCCGTCCCGATCGCCACCCTGCCGCCGCGCGCGCCGTGCGCGACCGGGTGCTGGCGCGCATGGCCAGGCTTGACACGCTGGACAGGGCCGACGCCCGGGCCGCGATGCGCGCGCCGGTGCCCGGCACGCGGCAGCGGATGCCGTTGCTTGCGCCCCACCTTGCGGACCGGGCGCGGCGCGACGGAACGCTGCGCCTGACGCTGGATGCGGGGCTTCAGACCAGTCTTGAAACGCTTGTCCGCAGTTATATGGCAGGGCGCGGCCAGAGGCTGTCCGTGGCGCTGATCGTTGCCGATCATGCCAGCGGCGAGGTCCTCGCCAGCGTCGGATCGACCGGTTATGCGGATGGGCGCGGGCAGGGGTTTGTCGATATGACGCGGGCGGTGCGCTCGCCCGGATCGACGCTGAAACCGCTGGTCTACGGGCTGGCCTTCGACCGGGGGCTGGCGCATCCCGATACGCTGATCTCGGACACGCCGGTGCGGTTCGGCAGCTACGCACCGCAAAATTTCGACGGGCAGTTCCACGGCGATCTGCGGGTGGCGCGCGCGTTGCAACTGTCGCTGAACATCCCGGTGGTGCGGCTGACCCAGGCGCTTGGTCCGGCGCATCTGATTGCGGCGATGCGCGCGGCGGGGATGGACCCGCAACTGCCCGGCGGCAGGGCGGGCCTTGCGGTCAGCCTGGGCGGCGTCGGTGTCAGCCCATGGGAGATGGTGACGCTTTATACCGCGCTGGCACAACAGGGCACGGCGCATCCGCTGCGCTGGTCGGCCGACGCGCCGCGCGGCGATCCGGTGCGGATACTGAGCCAGCGGGCGGCCTGGCAGGTGGGCCATGTGCTGGCGGGGCTGTCGCCGCCCCCCGCGGCAGGCCCGCCGGGGCGGGTGGCGTGGAAAACCGGCACATCCTATGGGCACCGCGATGCCTGGGCGCTGGGCTGGGACGGGCGTTATGTCGTCGGGGTGTGGATCGGGCGGCCCGACGGCACACCGGTGCCCGGCGCCTTTGGCGGCGATCTTGCCGCGCCCCTGCTGTTCGAGGCACTGGGCCGGGTGAGGGCCGATCCGGTGCCGCTGCCCGCGCCGCCGCCCGATGCGCTGCTGCCTGGCTCGGCCGCGCTGCCGACCCGTTTGCGCCGCTTTGGCGGGCCGCATGCCCCCCCGGCGTTCGAGGTGGCGTTCCCCCCCGACGGGGCGCGGCTGGTGCTGGACGGGCAGGGCATCCCGATCAAGCTGCGGGGCGGCGTGCCGCCCTATACCCTGCTGGCCGACGGTGAAATCGTTGCCACGCGACAGCAGGGCCCGCTGCTGACGATGCCGTCCCGCGGGCCGGGGTTCACCACCCTGTCGGTGATCGACGCGACCGGCGACGCGGAACGGGTTTCGATCGAGCTGCGCTAGACCCGTTCGATCGCAAGCGCGATTCCCTGACCGCCGCCGATGCACATGGTGACAAGCGCCCGCCGCCCGTTGATCCGTTCCAGTTCGTACAGCGCCTTGATGGTCAGGATCGCGCCGGTCGCTCCGACCGGATGCCCCAGCGCGATGGCGCCGCCATTGGGGTTCACCACATCGGGATCAAATTCGAGCGCCCGGTTTACCGCCAGCGCCTGCGCCGCGAAGGCCTCGTTCGATTCGATCAGATCGAAATCCCCGATGGCAAGGCCGGTGCGGGCGCAGAGCGCCTCGACCGCGGGGATCGGACCCAGCCCCATGACCTCGGCGCGCACTCCGGCGTGGGCATAGCCCAGCACGCGGGCCCGCGGCGTCAGCCCGGCCTTTTCGGCGGCGCTGGCCCGCGCCAGCACCAATGCCCCCGCGCCGTCGTTGATCCCCGAGGCATTGCCCGCGGTCACGGTTCCCGCCTGACGAAAGACCGGGCGCAACCCGGTGAGCGCCTCGGCGGTGGTTGGCTTGGGGTGCTCGTCGACATCGAAGAACGTGGGCCCGTGCCGCGATGGAATCTCGACCGGAACAATTTGTTCGCTGAACCACCCCGCGCGGATCGCCGCTGCCGCCCTGGTCTGGCTTTCCAGCGCGAAGGCATCCTGATCCTCGCGGCTGATGCCGCATTCCGTGGCGACGTTTTCCGCCGTGACGCCCATATGGCCGGTGCCGAACGGACAGCTGAGCGCCCCCACCATCATGTCAATGCTGGCCACGTCGCCCATCTTGTGACCAAACCGCTGATCCGGAACGATAAAGGGCGCGCGCGACATGCATTCCGCCCCGCCCGCCAGCGCAAAATCCGCATCCCCCAGCATCAGCGATTGCGTTGCCGAAACGATGGCCTGAACGCCGGATCCGCACAGCCGGTTGACGTTCATCGCGGGGACGGAATCCGGCGTACCGGCCTGCATTGCCGCGACGCGCGACAGGTACATGTCGCGCGGTTCCGTGTTGATGACGTGGCCAAAGACCACATGGCCGATCTGTCCGCCCTCGACCCCGGCGCGTTCCAGCGCGGCCTTCGCGACGCAGGTGGC
Source organism: Salipiger aestuarii (assembly GCF_003259905.1). Lineage (GTDB taxonomy): Bacteria > Pseudomonadota > Alphaproteobacteria > Rhodobacterales > Rhodobacteraceae > Salipiger > Salipiger aestuarii. The sequence goes on from NZ_QLMG01000029.1 coordinate 33,861, forward strand.
CAGTGTGATGGGCGGTACCTTGGAAAGACTGCCGCCAAAGCTGCCTATGGCGGTGCGGGCGCCGCCCAGGATGACAATATCGTCCTTGGTGAAAGTCATGAACACTCCTTCGCTGTCCGGAACGGGGTGTCCGGACGTCTGATTTCCAGCCTCAGCATGGGACGGTGCGCGGCGTTTGTCAGCCGCGACCTTTCGTCACCTGCCCGGCGTTCTGGGGGGCCGGGGCGGCGCATCCGGGCGCGTCCCTGGCATGAGGGGGGGCGTGTGACCGGGCCTGGCGGTGCGGCTGCGACGGGCGTCCACCGATCGGCATCCCGCGTACCGGCCATATGCTGCCGGGGCGCGATCGCGTGGGGCGTCGCGGCATGTCTGGCGGTCCTGACGCCTATAGGCGCGTTCGTCGCATGAATCGGATTGCGCATTCGTAACGCGGCCGATCACGTCTGAATTTTCGGCAGGGTTTCGTTTACCACACGGACCTCGCGCTGGGGGAAGGGAATCGAGATTCCATTTGAACGGAACGCATCCCAAAGCGCAAGATAGACGTTGCCCCGGATATTGGTCAGCCCGCCGGTGGGATCGGAAATCCAGAACCGCAGGATGTAATCGACCGAGCTGTCTCCGAATCCGACGACATGGCAGACGGGCGCGCGGTCGGTCAGCACGCGGCTCACGCCCGAGGCGGCGTCGATGGCGATGCGGCGCACCAGATGCGGGTCGTCGCCGTAGGACGTGCCGAAAAAGATGTCGAGCCGGACAAAATCGTTGGAATGCGACCAGTTGACCACCTGCCCGGTAATCAGGTCTTCGTTGGGGATCAGGTATTCCTTGCCGTCCCGCGTGGTAATCGACACATAGCGCGCGCCCAGCGCATTGATCCAGCCGAAGGTCTCGCCCAGCGAGATCACGTCGCCGGGCTTGATCGACTTGTCGAGCAGGATGATGATGCCGGACACAAGGTTCGACACCACTTTTTGCAAGCCGAACCCAAGCCCGACGCCGATCGCCCCCGACAGCACCGCAAGCCCCGTCAGATCGACACCGACCAGCTTGAGCGCCAGAAAGAAGGCGGCGCCGTACAGGCAGACCTGAAGGAATTTCACCCCCAGCACCTGCATCGAGGGGCTGATCGTCTCGTTCCTTCGGATGCTTGCGGCGCCCGCCCCGGCAAGGAACCGCGCCAGTGCCACCAGCGCGATCAGGAGCACGATGGCCTGCAGTATCAGCCACATCGACAGGCGCGATGTGCCGATGCTGATCGCAACGCTTTCCAGCATGTCGCGGGTTTCATCCGCCAGCCCGAGGATCGAGATCGTCACCCAGATCCAGGCGGTGTAGCGCAGCAGCGTGCGCGCGCCCGGATTGCCGATCAGCCGCGTCGCAAGGGCGATGAGCAGCCAGGCACTGGCCAGTTCGGCGATGATCGCAAGCAGGTAGGACCGCGACGGCCAGGTGGTCTGTTTCATCACCTCGACGACAAGCCAGATCAGCGCGACAAAGATCATCGTTCGGACCCGGCGCTGCAGCACGATGAAGATCCGCAACCGCCACGTCGGCCAGCCCTCGCGGGATCGCAGCCAATCGCGGATCGCGGGGCTGAGCCGGCCGGCCAGCAGGTGCGCGAAGACGAAAATCGCCACGGCGATGCCGATCTGGTAGAAGTTCCAGGGCCGCAGAAAGGTTGCGAGAAAACTGTCCGCCAGCGCGAGCAGGTCCATCAGTGTCGCCATCAGCGCGTCGAACGGGCTGTGTTGCGGGGCCTCTTGCGGGGTCATCCTGCCTCCATGTCGGGCATCAGAGTTACACTCCGGGCGGCGGACGGCAAGCGGGTGGTTCACGGCGCGGAAAGATCGGCGACGGACAAACCCATGCTTTGGAGCGGGTATGATTTGCGCCAAAGGCGGCAATGGATGCCCGGCGCCGTGGTTGTCAACAAAGGGATCGACAGAGCGTTACGGGTTTCGTGCTGTCGGCGTGCCTGTTCGGCGGACCGCGGGCGCGGCGAGGGCTGGTGCTTTCGCATCGCAACGGGGGCCGCACGCGGGGGGTGTGCTTCTGCGCAAACCCTTGCGCGGCGTGGCCTTGCCCTGTATCTGACCTGACCATGAAACGCATTTTCGACATGGACGACCGCGCCCGCTTGCCATGGCGTTTCCACGGCGCCCGATGCTCCGTTCTCGCGCGCCCATAGGGGCCGCCGCGCGTTCCGGCGCGCCCCAGACGCTGTATTCATCACATCCAGGGAGAGGCCCCATGTCCCCCAAGACACTCTACGACAAGATCTGGGATGCCCATGTCGTCCAGCAGGACGAAGACGGCACCTGCCTTTTGTACATCGACCGCCATCTCGTGCACGAAGTCACCAGCCCTCAGGCGTTTGAAGGGCTGCGGATGACCGGGCGCAAGGTCCGCGCGCCGCAGCGCACCATCGCCGTGCCCGACCATAACGTGCCGACCACGCTTGACCGCGAGAATGGCATCGAAAACGAGGAATCGCGCATTCAGGTCGAAGCGCTGGACAAGAACGCGCGCGATTTCGGCGTGACCTATTACCCGGTCAGCGACGTGCGTCAGGGCATCGTTCATATCGTCGGGCCGGAACAGGGCTGGACCCTGCCGGGCATGACCGTGGTCTGCGGTGATTCGCACACGGCCACGCATGGCGCCTTCGGCTCGCTGGCGCATGGCATCGGAACGTCCGAGGTCGAACACGTGCTGGCCACCCAGACGCTGATCCAGACCAAGTCCAGGAACATGAAGGTCGAGATCACCGGCCAGCTGCGCCCCGGCGTCACCGCCAAGGACATCACGCTGTCGGTGATCGGCAAGACCGGCACCGGCGGCGGCACCGGCTATGTCATCGAGTATTGCGGCGAGGCGATCCGGTCGCTGTCGATGGAAGGCCGGATGACCGTATGCAACATGGCCATCGAAGGCGGCGCGCGCGCCGGCCTGATCGCGCCGGACGAAACCACCTTTGCCTACGTCAAGGGTCGCCCGCACGCGCCCAAGGGCGCCCAGTTCGAAGCCGCGCTGACCTGGTGGAAGACGCTGTATTCCGATGACGACGCGCATTGGGACAAGGTCGTCACCATCAAGGGCGAGGAAATCGAACCCGTCGTCACCTGGGGCACCTCGCCCGAGGACGTTCTGCCGATTTCCGCCACCGTGCCCGCGCCTGACGATTTCACCGGCGGCAAGGTTGCCGCGGCCAAGCGCGCGCTGGAATACATGGGGCTGGAAGCGGGTCAGAAGCTGACCGACATCCAGATCGACACGGTGTTCATCGGGTCCTGCACCAACGGCCGGATCGAGGATCTGCGCGCCGCCGCCGAGATCCTCAGGGGCAAAAAGATCAAGGACGGGATGCGCGCCATGGTCGTGCCGGGGTCGGGCCTCGTGCGCGCCCAAGCCGAAGAAGAAGGACTGGCGCAGATCTTTATCGACGCCGGGTTCGAATGGCGCCTTGCGGGCTGTTCGATGTGCCTTGCGATGAACCCCGACCAGCTGTCGGCGGGCGAACGCTGCGCGGCGACGTCGAATCGCAACTTCGAGGGGCGTCAGGGCAAGGGCGGGCGTACGCACCTGATGTCGCCCGCGATGGCCGCCGCCGCCGCGCTGACCGGGCGCCTGACCGACGTGCGCGATCTGATGGGCGCGATGGCCGACGCCTGAGGCAGCAAGATCGGGTCAGACCAGGCCGCGCGCGGATCCTCGCACGCGGCTTTTTCGGGGGCGTGGCCCGCGCGAACCTGCGCGTCGGCGCGGCGAGAAGGGCGCAGGTCAGGGCGGCTTGCGCAACTGGCTGTGCGATTTCGAATCCTCGTCGCCATCGTTCTGTTCGATGCGACAGACGGGCCGTTCCTTTGATGCCTCGCGGGTGTAGGCCCCGGCGCGCCGGTCGTTACCCGTGCCGTGGGCCCACGGCCATTCGGCGCCGGTGGTCTGGCTGCAAGCCATATCTTCGGCTCGTTTCGCGGTATCGTCATCAACGTCTGACGTTCGACAGGCGCTTGCACGGCGCCGCCCGCAGGGACTCCGGGGTGTTAACCATATGTTAACATATTTGGAATGGCCGCCCGCGCTTCATGCTATACAGGCGATGACCTTGCCCGAGGGCCCGCAACCGGGGCACTGCAAGCGCGAAACCAGTGTCGAACAGGACTCAGACCCAATGAATTGCATGACCTTGAAACTCATCCCGCTGGCGCTGGCTGTCGCGTCCGGGCTTATCGTCTCGGCCAGCGAAGGTGCGGCGGCGATCCTGCGGACGGGATTCGATTCCGCCACGCTTGGGGCGAATGACGACGGATCAAGCATGGCCGTCGATATCGGGTTCGAAACGAACTTCTTCGGGCGGACCAACAACCAGCTGTATGTGAACAACAATGGCAACGTGACGTTCGAAAGCGCGCTCAACACGTTCACGCCGTTCGACCTGACGGCGACGGGCCGCCAGATCATCGCACCCTTCTTTGCGGATGTGGATACGCGCAATTACGGATCTTCCGTCACCTATGGCAGAGGAGCCGTCGGGGGCTATGACGCCTTTGGAGTCAACTGGAGCGACGTCGGCTTCTTCGGCGGGACAGAGGGGCGCGCGACCAACAGCTTTCAGCTCGTGCTGATCGATCGGTCGGCCACCGGGCTCGGCAATTTCGACATCGAATTCAACTACGGCAATATCGGCTGGGAAGCCGGGACCTTTTCCGGCGGCGACAGCAACGGGCTTGGCGGCGATTCCGCGCGGGCGGGCTTTTCCAACGGGACCGGCGAAGCGGGCACCTACTACGAGATCGCGGGATCGGCGGTGAACGGCGCCTTTGTCGACGGCAGCGTCACCGCGTTGGCGAGCAGTTCGAATATCGGCGAGCCGGGCCGCTATCTTTTTTCCGCGCGCAACGGAGCGGTTGGCACCGCGGAAATCACCGCGCCGGTCCCGATTCCGGCAGCGGGTTGGCTGCTGATCGCCGGGCTGGGCGGGCTGGCTGCGATGCGCCGACGCAACACCCGGCACTGACAGCACGACAGTGCGGGATGTAACCCGGCGGCGCGGCCCACACGCGCCGCCGTTTTCATGGCCGCCCCGCCCTGCGATACTTGTCGTCTGCGCGGAATTGCCTTACTCAATCCGGCATCCGCACGGGGCGGGGCCAGGAGAAGACGCGATGGAAAAATTCGAAAAGCTCACCGGGATCGCGGCGCCGATGCCGCTGGTGAACATCGACACCGACATGATCATCCCCAAGCAGTTCCTCAAGACGATCAAGCGCTCCGGCCTGGGCGTGCATGCCTTCGACGAGATGCGCTATCTGGATGACGGGTCCGAGAACCCCGAATTCGTGCTGAACCAGCCGGCCTACCGCGACGCACAGGTCATCATCGCGGGCGACAATTTCGGCTGCGGCTCGTCTCGCGAACACGCGCCCTGGGCGCTGGCCGATTTCGGTATCAAGGCGGTGGTGTCCACGTCCTTTGCGGATATTTTCTACAACAACTGCTTCAAGAACGGCATGTTGCCGATCGTCCTGCCGCAAGACGCCGTGGACGTGCTGATGAAGGACGCGGAAAAAGGCGCGAACGCGCGCATGACCGTGGATCTTGAAGACCAGGTGGTCACCACGTCGGACGGCGAACAGTTCTCGTTCGAGATCGACGCCTTCAAGAAGCATTGCCTGCTTGAAGGGCTCGACGATATTGCGCTGACCATGGAAAAGGTCGGCGCAATCGACGGCTTTGAAACGCAGGCCTCGCAAAGCCGCCCCTGGGTCTGACGTGTGTCTGAACCGGGTCTGACCGGCGCGAAACCCAACGCGAGCAAAAGGGCGGGGGCGACCGCCAGGTCGTTCCCTGTCCCGGCAAGCCATTTCCCGATGGTGCCGGGGCCATGCCCCCCCGCCCTGTCAGAGTGCGCAACCCGGCCCGACGGCGGTCAGGCCGTGCGCGACAGATCCATTTGCGGCACATCGCCCTTGATGATCAGATCCGCGTCGGTGGCGGCGACAACCTCGTCCACGCTGACCCCCGGCCCCGTCTCAAGCAGATATAGCCCGTCATCCAGCGGCGCCATCACGGCCAGCTCGGTCACGATCAGGTCGACCCGGCGCTGCGAGGTGACCGGAAGGGTGCATTCGGGCACGACCTTGGACACGCCCCCGGCGCTGTGCAGCATTGCCACGATCACCTTTTTCGCGCCTGTCACCAGATCCATCGCCCCGCCCATGCCGGGCACGAATTTGCCGGGAATCATCCAGTTCGCCAGATGCCCCTGCGCATCGACCTGCAACCCGCCCAGCACGGTCAGATCCAGGTGCCCGCCACGGATCAGGCCAAAGGAAAACGCGGAATCGATGATCGACGCACCCGGCACAGCCGAGGTGAAAGTCCCGCCCGCATCGGTGAGGTGGCGGTCGGTCATGCCTTCGGCAGGGCGGTGCCCCAGGCCCACCACGCCGTTTTCCGACTGAAAGAACACGCCGAGATTTTCGGTCAGGTGATCCGAGACCAGCGTCGGAATGCCAATCCCGAGGTTCACCAGCGTTTTCGGGCGGATCTCAAGCGAGACGCGCCGGGCGATGATCTCTTTGGGGTCCATCACGACTAAATCCTTCATCACACTGTCCTCTTGATCACATGGTCCACAAGGATACCCGGCGTCTTGACCGCGTCCGGGGGGATGACCCCCACGGGGACGATCTCTTCGGGTTCGGCGATCACCACATCGGCGGAAAGCGCCATGATCGGATTGAAATTGGTTGCCGACAGCATGTAGGTCAGGTTGCCGACATAATCGCAACTGCGCGCCGCGATCAGGGCGAAATCCGCGCGCAGCGGTTTTTCCAGCAGAAACTGTTTGCCATCGATTTCGATCACGTCCTTGCCCTCGGCGATGAGCGTCCCGATGCCGGTCGGGGTCAGGATGCCCCCCAGGCCCATGCCGCCCGCGCGGATGCGTTCGACAAATGTGCCCTGCGGCACCAGTTCGACCTCCAGCTCTCCGGAGCGCATCTTTTCCTGCACGACGGGGTTCACGCCGATATGGCTGCCGATGAACTTCCTGACGCAGCCGGCGGTGACCAGCGGGCCGACGCCGGTGTGCGGGCGGGCGGCGTCGTTGACCAGCACGGTCAGGTCTTTCTTGCCGGATGCGGCCAGCGCACGCACCAGCCCATCCGGGGTGCCGACGCCCATGAAACCCGATAGCATCACGCGGGCTCCGTCCGGAATCATGTCGACGGCTTCTTCCATGGAAATTGCCAGGTGCATCTTGGTCGCCTTTTCAAACTGACAGCGGTCGGCTTTGTATCAAGTCGTTTCTGCGCGGACCGGCCATGCGCTATGTCAAACTGCGGTGGATTTTGCCGGGCTTGGGGCTGTCGAACGATCAGCCACAGCATGTTGTGTCATCTTGCAGATTCCGGCACAGGTGGCGCCAGAATGATGCAAAAACGCACCGTTTCAATCACGAAAAAACCTGCTTTCCGCTGCCTTGCTTAACGGAAGCTTGCCGAGCGCGGCGAAAGGCGGCAAAAATTGGGCAACAATGAGGCAGAGCGCCGTAAAGGCGCGGTCAGGCGAAAACCAGGGGGCGGCAGTGTACCGCGCCCGGCCGGACCGAAAGGGCAGGATGCAGTGATAAACCGTATGATGCACGCGGGTGCGCGGGCTTTTCTGATCGCGTTGCTTGTGACGATGCCCGGTCTGTTCCTGTCCGATCATTTGGCGGATGCCGCGCAGATCGTTTCGCTGGTGGCGCTGGTTGCCGCGCTGCTGACCTTTGTGGAATATGTCGGCGACTACCCGTCGATCATCGAATTTCGCGACGCGCCGCCGTTCAACCGCATCCGGTTCGTGGCGCTGTTCGTCACCGTCCTGACGCTGACACTGATCGGGCGGGGCGAGGCGCATCCCACCGCGCTAAGCCTGTTGCTGGAATGGATCGGGGCCAACGTGGGCGACATGCTCGACTTTCCCTATTCGCCGGTGCGGCTGATGGTGCTTGTTGCCAGCGAAGAGATGACTCCGCATCATCTGGACATGATCCGCACCAGCGCGGGATTGTCTTATCTGGTGTCGCTTGTGGCGATCAGCTTTTTCATTGTCGTGGTTCGGGTGCTTGATTGGCCGATCCGCCGGGGCGCGTTCAATTTCTGGGTGAATCTGCCGCTGTTCGACCCGACGGTGGGCAAGGATGTGCTGTATCGGCTCAAACGCGACGGGCACGTTAACGTCGCATTAGGGTTTCTTCTGCCATTCCTGATCCCGGCCATCATGACGATGGCGTCCGAGATCGTCGATCCGATCTCGCTGACCGACCCGCAGACCCTGATCTGGACGATGAGCGCATGGGCCTTTCTTCCCGCCAGCCTGATCATGCGAGGCATCGCGCTGTCGCGCATCGCCGAACTGATCCAGGAAAAGCGCCGCCGCGTCTATGCGCAGGCCGAGTTGCACGCGGCCTGATCCTTGTGTTTGTGGCGCTGTGCGCGGCCGTGCCCTTGCCCTTGCGCGCGGACCAGCTGACCCTTGCGACCTGGCACGCGGATCTGTCGCGCAAGGGACCGGGGCTTTTGTTGCGTGACCTGCTGAAGGGCGAGCTGGACCCGCTGTTGGCCGAGATCGCGTCAGCCGATCCCGATGTGTTGCTGCTGACAAATGTGGACCACGATCATGACGGGGTTGCGCTGGCGCAGATCGCCGGGGCGCTGAATGATCTTGGCGCGCCCTATCCCTACCGGTTCACCGCCCGGCCCAATACCGGCCTGCCGACAGGGCTGGATCTGGACGGTGACGGGCGGCTTGGGGGCGGGCGGGATGCGCAGGGTTTCGGAGAGTTTTCGGGGCAGGGCGGCATGGCCGTGCTGTCACGGGTGCCGGTCAGGCTGCTGCGCGATTTCACCGGGATGCTCTGGGCGGATCTGCCGGGCAATATGCGTCTGCCGGACGATCCGGCGCCCAGGGTGCAGCGGCTGTCATCGGCGGCGCATTGGGTGCTGGGGCTGGATACGCCGGACGGGCCGCTCAGCCTGCTGGCGTGGCATGCGACGCCGCCGGTGTTCGACGGGCCAGAGGATCGCAACGGCCGGCGCAACGCCGATGAACTGGCGTTCTGGCTGCGGTATTTGGACGGGGCTTTCGGAGATGTGGCGCCGAACCCGGTGCTGATCGGCGACGCCAACGTCGATCCGGCGCGCGGCGACGGGCGGCAGGACGCGATGCGCGCGGTGCTGCGGGATGCGCGTCTGCAAGATCCGCTGTCCGGAACGGATACCGTGACGTGGGATCAGACCGGGCCGATGCGGGTCAGCTATATCCTGCCCTCGGCGGGGCTGCGCGTCATCGGAGCCGAAACCCGCGCTGCTGCGGCCGAAGAGCGGCATCGCATGGTACTGGTGACGCTGGATCTGCGCTAGGGGCTGCGCCCGCGCTTCGAGCGAAACGGCGGGCCACCTGACCGTATGCGTGCCGGCGGGGCGAGAATATGGCCGCGGCGCCCCCGGTCAGGATGCGCGTTGCGACCATCCCGGTCAAAGGAAGGGTCTGCCAGACCGGCGCGCATCCGCGCCAGAAGCCTCGCCGCCCAGGGGGCACCGGTGGTGATCGCGGTCTTGAACGGTTCGAACTCAGCCGTCGTATGGATATTGGTGGCGGCGATGTCGGCTGACTTGCCGCCTGCTGGCGTCGCCAGGTGTTTGAACCCGACGCGCAGTATGGCTGTTTCGGGAACAGATCCGGCTTGATTTTGCGCCGGTCCGTCATCGCCACCTGCTGCCAGAGGCTGATTGAGTACGCTGCTGAGTGTAGAGCCAGAGGTCGCGGTGCGGCGGCGTCTCCGGGTCTTCGCCCGATCGAAAACGGAGGCTTTGCAAGACCTCCTCGGCCTGACCGCTGAACCGCTCGACCATGCCGTCGATCTGCCGATGGAGTGAGGCCGCAGGTGCTGCGCGCGGCGTGTCGACCTCGTGCTCGCCGGTCGCGGCGCGCCCGCGCGGACCGAAGAGCCGGTCGGTGAACTCCTTGCCGCTGTCCGTCAGAACAGTGCGGATGCGCAGCGGGCAAACGTGTTCCAGATCACGCAGGAAGCGCCGGGCACTCTCATCGGCCATTCACTGCCTGACAGGCGCATCCAGGGCATGCTGCCGGGAAGGTGCGGCAGGTATTTCACGTCGATATGCTAGACGCCGGTGTCGAGCGGGAGAAAGCGACCACGATCCGGCGGCCAATCCCGGTGGCGGACCCTTGTTCAACGAGCGGTCGGCAAAGAAGAGCGCCGGTCCAAAGCTGTCTGGGTCGACCGCCAGCCTGCCATCGCTGACATGCCGTTGTTTGACCCCGGTTTCCGTTGGGCCGCAATGCCTGTCACCGCAGACCACGTTGTCCATCCGGGCCATGGCCCGCCGCATCCATGCCGACCTGGTTTGGGTGCAGCTGATGCTTTGCTGCGATCTCCTGCACGGTCTTGTCCCTACGCCGCACCCCAGGCGCGAGCTTCGCGTCGAGCCGATTTGTGGCGGTCCAGAGCGTCGCCATTTCCATACCTTTTCAAAAGCTTGAGATACACCCTGGCCACGCGCCCGATGTTCTGGGGCCAGCTCATCCCCGGCGCGCAGGGGACAGGCGCAAGGTGTCCCGGTTCCGAGACAGGTTTTGGAAATGGCTTTACGAAGGATCAACGCTTGCGGGCGTAGACTGGCGTGCAGGACGGGGCACTGCGAGGGCGCATGAGACGGATTGACGAAAAGCTGGCGAAGATCACGTCGGGCCAATACAGCCCTCGGGATTTCATCATCACCTTCGCCAAGGACGCCGACCTGCTGCGCGGCTGTTCCGCCACGGGGCCGGACGCTGACGGGCGCGGGCGTCCGCTGTCCGCTTATCGGGCGGACGTAAAGCGGGTGATCGAATCGGACCTCGCCGACATCGTGCTGACCTCGCTTGGCACCGCCGAGGCGCTGGCCGATGACGGGGCCTACATACGGTCGAACGCCACGCCCGCCGTGCGCCTGAGCGATCCGACCGAAAGCTGGCGGGTGCGCGGGGGCGCCTACGCGGCGCTGCCCGGCCTGCCGTTCAGGTCTTCGCGGATCGACGCGGTCAAGCCGGTGGCGACCCTGGGGCTATATGGGATGACGTTTTACAACGATCCGGCGCGCGATCAGGCCACCCTCACCGCCTATACGGAATTTCGCGACATCGCGAATCGCGTCGGCATCCGCCATTTTCTTCAGATCACCGATCCACGCGTGGCGGTCGAAACCGGCGATGCGGACCCTGCCGCCTATTGTAACGACATGCTGGCGCGGATGCTTGCCGGTATTCCCCGTCGCGAAAAGCCGATGTTTGTGGAAACCGAATACCACGGCCCCGCCGCGATGGAGGAACTGGCGAACTGGGATCCGGCGCGTCTTGTGGTCGGCATCACCAGTTGTGTGGATGGCACGACCCGTGATTGCCTTGAACGGGTTGCGCAGGCGGAAAAGCATGGGGCACGCCTGTCGGGGTTCAGCCGCGACGGGTTCGGTTATGAAGACCCGGTGCTGATGCTCGCCGCCATGCGCCGGGTCGTGCTGGACGGCATGGGATCGTTTGAGGCGGTGCGCGCCTATCACGACGATCTGAAGGCTGCCGGGCTTCGTCCGAGTCGGGCGTTGCAGGATGATGTCGAACTGACCAGCCCGTTGCTGAAGGCACACGCAGCCAAGGCCGCCTGACCGGATTGCCCTTTTCGTCCCGCGCGCTCCGTGCAAGACCGGCCCGCAGGGGCAGGCGTCAAGGGGCACGGTTTGGAACAGACGGCGACATTCTGGATCGCGGCGGGCGCGGCCACGTTCTTTGTGGGCATGTCAAAGGGCGGCATCCCGATGGTGGCCATGCTGGGCGTGCCGATCCTGTCGATCTTTATCGCTCCGGGGATGGCGGCGGGGCTGTTGCTGCCGATGTATATCCTGTCGGATGTCTACGCGATCTGGCTGTTTCGCGGACAGTATTCCGCCCGAAATGTTGCCATTCTGGTGCCGGCGGGGTTGATTGGCGTCCTCATCGCCTTTCTGGTGGTCAGCCGCGTGCCGGTCGAGGCGACGAAGCTGATCGTCGCGCTGATCGGACTGACCTATCTTGCCGACGCGCTGCGCAAACGGCTGGCTCAGGATTTTCGGCCGCGAGACGCAGATATCGCGCGCGGGCTTTTCTGGGGCGCGGTGTCGGGCTTCACCAGCTACATCAGCCACGCGGGTGGGCCACCCTATCAGGCCTATACCCTGCCGCAAAAGCTTCCGAAGATGACCTTTGCCGGCACGTCCGCCATCGTGTTTGCCTGCATCAACTGGGCGAAGATGCCGACCTATGTGTTGGCGGGGCAACTGACGTGGGACAGTCTGAAGCTGATCTCGGTGCTGGCGCCCGTGGTGCTTTTCGGGGCTTGGGCGGGGTATCGCGCCACCCGCTGGTTGCCTGAGCGGATGTTTTTTGCGCTGATCAATACGGCGCTTGGGCTGTTGTGTCTCAAGCTGCTCTGGGAGGTCGGCGTGGCCTGGCTTTGATCCCATGTTCTGTCTGACCCAGCCCTTAGCCCCCGACTCTCGCAAAGGATACCTCATGACCCGACCCGACTGGATCGCCATCGAATTTGGCTCCGTGCGGATGCTGCAATGGGATATGCGTGGAAACGATGTTCTGGCGCGGCACGAGCGTGCACCGCTGCCGCTGAATGCCCTGGCCGACGCGGTGCCACAAGAGGTGCCGGTCGTTGTCAGCGGCGCGCCGGGCGCGGCCCTGGCCGTGCCCTGCAGACCGGCGCCGCCTTGCCGATCGGGAGGCTTTTTGCTTCTGCCGGGGGTCAAGCAGGCGCAGCCATATGACACGATGGAGGCCGAAGTCACGCGGATCGCGGGCTTTCTGGCGCTCAATCCGGGATTCGACGGGACAATCTGCCTGCCCGGCCCGACGTCTCGCTGGGTGCAAATCAGCGCGGGAGAGATCGTCAGCTTTCGCAGCGTTCTGACCGGCACGCTGTTGACGCTTTTGCAGGCACCGCAGGCGCTGGGCGCGTTGGACGACGGGTTCGATGCGGATGTGCTGCGCGAGGCGGTCGACCGGGCGCTGGGCCGGCCCGCGGCATTGACCTGTGACCTTGCGACACTGCGCGCCGGCATTCTCGCCGGCGGGGCGGAGGGCGCCGGATCGCGGGCGCTGGGCTGGTTGATCGGCGTCGAACTGGCCGCCACCAGGCCGTGGTGGCTGGGCCAGAACGTCGCCTTGCTGGCGGATGGACAGATGGGCGAGCCCTACCGGATCGCGCTTGAGGCACAAGGCGTACCGGCGCTGATCGCCGATGGCCCCCGGATGGCGCTTGAGGGGCTGAAGCGGGCGCGTGCCATGTGACAGATGGCCCCCGTATGAGCGTTTTTGCAGCGTCGTCATCGGCTTCGGGGGGTGTGCAGCCCGCGAAGGGTTGCGCCGGCGACGTCGATACCCGAGGATCTGCCCGGCAGGAGGACCGGCCCATACCCTACGATCAGGACAACGCGGCTGTGACCGCGCAGCGCGCGAGGGGACGGGCCAGAGTGTCGGCCAAAACCCGTGGTGCGCGCAGCGTCATCAAGGATCTGCACATGTCCGGCAGCGCAAAGCTGCTGTTCCCGCGCGGGCACGACGCGTTGCAGGCGGTCTATCTGAACAGTTCCGGCGGCGTGACCGGCGGCGACGCCTTTCAGGTCGACGCCCATGCCGAACGCGGCGCGCATCTTGTCATGACCACGCAGGCGGCGGAGCGGATCTATCGCGCGTTGCCCGGCCAGACCGGGCGGATCGATACGCGGCTGACGCTTGCGCCCGGCGCGCGGCTTGACTGGCTCCCGCAGGAGACGATCCTGTTCGAAGGCGCCGCGCTGGACCGACGGCTCAGCATCGACATGGCCGACGATGCGCGGCTGATCGCCTGCGAATCCTTCGTGTTCGGGCGCCATGCCATGGGTGAGGTGTTACACGACCTGCGCCTGCGCGACCGGATCGACCTGCGGATCGGGGGCCGGCTTGTGTTCGCCGACAGGCTGCGGCTTGAGGGCGACGCCGTCGCGACGCTGTCCCACCCCGCCGTGGCGAATGGCGCGGGCGCCATGGCGACGGCGATCCGGGCCGGCCCCGGTGCCGCGACGGGCATTGATGCGTTGCGTGAAATGCTGCCCGAAAGCGCAGGCGTGTCCGCGTTGACCCCGGATCTTGTTGTGATCCGTATGGTTTCCGTTGACGGCTTTGCGCTGCGAGGCCACCTTGCCCCTGTCTTGCGCCATCTTTGCGGCGCCGCGCTCCCACGACCCTGGATGATCTGACCCATGCAACTGACCCCCCGCGAAAAGGACAAGCTTCTTGTCGCAATGGCCGCCGAAGTGGCCCGCAAACGCCTTGGACGCGGCGTCATGCTGAACTATCCCGAAGCGGTGGCGTTGATAACCGACGCCGTGGTGGAGGGTGCGCGCGACGGCCGGTCCGTGGCCGAGATGATGGAAGCGGGGGCGCAGGTCGTCACCGCCGAGCAATGCATGCCGGGCGTTCCCGAGATGATCCACGAGGTGCAGGTCGAGGCGACCTTTCCCGATGGCACCAAACTCGTGACCGTTCACAATCCGATCCGCTGATCGCTGTCCAAGGAGGATCGCAATGAAATATGCTTTGCCTTTCGTGCTTTTTGCGGGCCCCGCTCTGGCCCATACGACCGAGGACGCGCATCTGCACCCGCACGACGGTGCCTCCTGGCTTGTCACGGTTGCGGTGCTGGGCGCGACCGCTCTGGCCGGGCATCTTGTGCTGTCGCGGGTAGGGACGAACAAATGATCCCCGGAGAATTGTTCCCGGCAGCGGGCGATCTGGAACTGAACGCGGGGCGCGAGGCGATCGTCCTGATGGTCGCCAACACTGGCGATCGTCCGGTTCAGGTCGGGTCGCACTACCATTTCGCCGAAAGCAACCCGGCGCTCGATTTCGACCGCGTGGCGGCGCAGGGGACCCGGCTGGACATCGCCGCCGGGACGGCGGTTCGGTTCGAGCCGGGCCAACGACGCGAGGTTGCGCTGATCCCCTTTTCGGGGGCGCGCAAGGTTTATGGATTCAATCAGAAAGTAATGGGCGCTCTGTGAATATGTTTGAAGATACGCTGTCATGGCAGCGCAGCATGCTGCAACTGGGCTCGCTTGTCGCGGAATCGCAGCAGGTGATCGCCTATCGGACCCTTGGAATGGCGGGGATCTGGTCGGTTTGTCCGACCGAAACCACGCGGATGGTGCATGAAAAAGGTCCGGCATTCATGCAAAGCTGGTGGGGCGCAAGCCGCGCCGCGATGGACGGGGCGGCGCCCGACCGGGTTCTGGACGCCTGGACCGCGCCGCTGGAACGCGAGGCACGTTCAAACCGAAAGCGCCTGGCGCGTCGCGGATTGAATCTGGGGTAAAGGCGCCCCCGGCCAACAGGAGAGCGAGGCGATGTTGCCGATATCAGCGATGGGCCGGACCCTGCGACCCTGCCCGCAAGCGGACAGGCCCAGGAGACGAAGATGCGGCTGACGCGGGCGATGGTCGATTTGGGGCGCGGGAACATGGGTGCCCTCGGGCCTTTGCGCGGCGACCGACAGAGCGCGCGAATGGGCATTTTCGGCCCTGTCACGCCGCGCCGCTGGTCGCGCGCGCACCCAAAGCCCGAGCCTGTCGCGGTCTCGGCCACCGGCACGCGCGCCCTGATCGAAACGGCGCGCCGGACCGCCGCCGGCGCGACGACCCGCAGGCGCCGGCGGGATGATTTTGGTAGAAATGGGACGGAATGGATGGCTCTTGTTCAGGATCTTTCGCTGCGACAGCTTCAGCATTTCGCGCGGCACAAGCCTGTGCGCGCGACTTTTTCTTCGGGGGAAGTCGATGGCGAAAAATTACTCCAGATCGACACCTATGGAACTGCGTCACGCAAGTTTCCTGACAAGGTCAGCCAGTCGCTCCAGCTTGATAAGTCGTCTGACAAGCTATTGAAAATGCTTATAGAAAAAGAGTTCGACCTCTGAATAAAGGTTCCCCAGATGCCTGCACGGATTTCCCGCTCTGACTACGCTGCGATGTTCGGCCCCACCACGGGGGATCGTCTGCGCCTTGCCGACACAGACCTTATCATCGAGGTCGAACGCGACCTGACCGCCGAACTGGTCGGCCAGGCGGGGGGCGGCAACACTCCGGTCTATGGCGAAGAGGTCAAGTTCGGCGGCGGCAAGGTGATCCGCGACGGGATGGGGCAAAGCCAGGCGACCCGCGCCGAGGGCGCCGTTGATACCGTCATCACCAACGCGCTGATTGTTGACTACACCGGTGTCTACAAGGCCGATGTCGGCCTGCGCAGCGGGCGCATCCACAAGATCGGCAAGGCGGGCAACCCCGACACCCAGCCCGGCGTCGACATCATCGTCGGGCCCGGCACCGAGGTGATCGCGGGCGAGGGGCGTATTCTGACTGCCGGGGGCATGGACAGTCATATCCATTTCATCTGCCCGCAACAGATCGAGGACGCGCTGCACTCTGGCCTGACTACCATGCTGGGCGGCGGCACCGGCCCCGCGCATGGCACGCTGGCGACCACCTGCACGCCCGGCCCGTGGCACCTTGGGCGGATGATGCAGGCGGCGGATGCGTTTCCGATGAACCTCGCCTTTGCGGGCAAGGGCAACGCCTCGCTGCCCGCGCCGCTGGAAGAACAGATCAAGGCCGGTGCCTGTTGCCTCAAGCTGCACGAAGACTGGGGCACCACCCCCGCCACCATCGACAACTGCCTGAGCGTCGCCGATGCGTGGGACGTGCAGGTGATGATCCACACCGACACGCTCAACGAATCCGGCTTTGTGGAAAACACCGTCGCGGCGATGAAGGGACGCACCATCCATGCGTTCCACACCGAAGGGGCGGGCGGCGGCCACGCCCCCGACATCATCAAGATCTGCGGCGAAGAACACGTCATTCCCAGTTCGACCAACCCGACGCGTCCCTACACGGCCAACACGCTCGAAGAGCATCTGGATATGCTCATGGTCTGCCACCACCTCGACAAATCCATCCCCGAAGACGTCGCTTTTGCCGAATCCCGCATTCGCAAGGAAACCATCGCCGCCGAAGACATCCTGCACGACATGGGCGCCTTTTCGATCATAGCGTCGGACAGTCAGGCCATGGGCCGCGTGGGCGAGGTGATTATTCGCACCTGGCAGACCGCAGACAAAATGAAGAAACAGCGCGGCAAGCTGTCCGAAGAAACCGGCGACAACGACAACTTCCGCGTCAGACGTTACATCGCGAAATACACCATCAACCCCGCCATCGCCCACGGCATCAGCGGCGAAATCGGCTCGATCGAAGAAGGCAAGCGCGCCGATCTCGTGCTCTGGTCGCCCGCGTTCTTCGGGGTAAAGCCGGAAATGGTGCTGATGGGCGGCACCATCGTCTGCGCCCAGATGGGCGATCCGAACGCGTCGATCCCGACGCCGCAGCCTGTCTACAGCCGCCCGATGTGGGGCGCCTATGGACGATCGGTGGAAAATTCGGCGGTGATCTTCGTGTCCGAGGCGGCGCAATCCGAAGGTATCCGCAACCGGCTTGGTCTCGCCAAGCAGACTGTTGCGGTGCGCGACACGCGCGGCATCGGCAAGTCGCACCTCAGGCTCAACACCGCCACGCCGCAGGTCGAGGTCAATCCCGAAACCTACGAGGTGCGCGCGGACGGAGAACTACTGACCTGCGAGCCGGCCACCGAACTTCCCATGGCCCAGAGATATTTCCTGTACTGACGCGCAAGGCGCCGCGCCCCGGTTTCATCTTGCCCGATAAACTCCGGGCGGCCCGAAGGGTGGGGGCAGCGCCCCCTCGGTCGCGGGGCCTGCCCGGAGATCGGTTCAACATTAAACCATCGAGCCATGCGCCCTGCGAAACCCGACTTTGCAGTTGCAGCATTTGTCATATCGGTCAGTGTGCTTTACCTATCGGATCAAGGGAGGGGACCTGATGACTGATGGAAAGGTTTCCCAATGGCATTTCTCACCGCAAGCCACGCACATCACGACGCCCCGCTTCTGACGCGCTTTTTCCGCGCCATCGGCAGCGCTCTGATCGCCATCGCTGAATCGAACCCGCGCCTGCGCCGCGTCAAAGCCTTGCAGCGCCTGTCGGACGAACAACTGGCCGCAAAAGGTCTGCGCCGCGATGACATCGTGCGCTATGTGTTCGGCGACGTCTACTACCTGTGATCCCGGGCCTCGGCCCCGGTTCACCCTGGCGAGGTACCGCGCAAGCTTATGGCATTCGGGGTCACGCGACCGGCAAACCCGGCGCGTGGCCTTGTCTTTTGCAGCGATCTGAAGTGATCTGCTTTCGAACGACGAAAGAGATCACATGACCCTTCCCACCGCGCATGACATCCGGCGCAAGGCGCAGGACACCCCTGCGGACCGCGTGGTCCTGAGCTATGACGACCGCTTCCTGCGCAGGAAGGTGCTGAGCACCGAGGCGGGCGAAGACGTTCTGGTCGATCTTGCCCACACCGAAAGCCTTGGCGAAGGCGACGCCTTCGTGCTGACCGACGGGCGTCTGGTGGCCGTCGCGGCAGCGGTCGAACCGCTGCTCGAAGTCACCGGCGACGCGCTGCCCCGAATCGCGTGGCATATCGGCAACCGCCACACCCCCTGCCAGATCGAATCGTCCCGTCTGCTGATCCAGCGCGATCACGTCATCGCCGACATGCTGTCCCGGATCGGCGCCACGGTGCGCGAGGTCGACGAACCCTTCACCCCCGAAGGCGGTGCCTATGGCCATGGGCGCACGCATGGTCACGACCATTCGCACCGGCACGGCCCGGAGGCGCATGCGGACGGCTCCGGCCAGTCCCACGCGCACGGATCGCACCCCCACAGCCATGACCACTGACCCGTCGCTGACGCTGCACCAGATCTTTTCGCCCGCTTTTCCCGTAGGGTCCTTCGCGTGGTCGCACGGGCTGGAAACCGCGGTGCAGCAAGGCCAGGTGAGCGATGCCGACGGCCTGGAAAATTGGCTGGCGGCGGTGCTGCGGCACGGCGCGGGCTGGTCCGACGCGGTTCTGCTCGCCTGCGCTGCACGCGGGGAGGATGCGGCGGCGCTGACCGAGCTTGGTCGTGCGCTCAGCCCCTCGGCGGAACGCCGCGCCGAAACGATGCAGCAGGGCCGCGCCTTTGCCGCCACCGTTTCGGATGTCTGGGGCGTGGCGATCCCGGCCGCGCCTTACCCCGTTGCGGTGGGGCTGACGGTGCGCGCGCTGGCGCTGCCGCCGGGCGTTGCGCTGCGCCTCTATCTTCAGGCGTTCGCCGCCAACCTGACCGGCGCTGGCCTGCGGCTGATTCCGCTGGGGCAGACCGATGGGCAACGCATAACCCTTGCCCTGTCCCCGCTATGTGCCGAGCTTGCGGCAGCGGCGCAGGACGCGGGCACCGACGACATTGGCGGGTTTGCCCCGCTGCTGGACATTGCCAGCCAACGCCACGACATGCTGTATTCCCGCCTGTTCAGATCATGACGGAGACCCTGATGGCTTCCCCCAACGGACCTTTGCGCGTGGGCCTCGGCGGCCCGGTCGGCGCTGGCAAGACCACTCTTACCGCCGCGCTGGCGCGCGCGCTGCGCGACCGGCTGTCGATGGCCGTCGTCACCAACGACATATATACCCGCGAAGATGCCGAAGAGCTGATGCGCCAGCAGGTGCTGCCGCTCGACCGCATCAAGGGCGTGGAAACCGGCGGCTGCCCGCACACCGCGATCCGCGAGGATGCGTCGATCAACCTTGCCGCCATCGCCGAGCTGACCGAAGCGCACCCCGATCTGGATCTGGTGCTGATCGAAAGCGGCGGCGACAACCTGTCCGCGACCTTTTCGCCGGAACTTGCCGACGTGACGATCTATGTGATCGACGTCGCCGCGGGCGAAGAGATTCCGCGCAAGGGCGGCCCGGCGATCACCAGATCCGACATCCTTGTCATCAACAAGACCGACCTTGCCCCGCACGTCGGCGCCTCGCTTGAGGTGATGGAACGCGATGCGGCGCGGATGCGGGCGGGCAAGCCGTTCGTGTTTGCGCAGGTGCGTCACGGGCAGGGCGTGGACGACATCGTGGACCTGCTGGTGCGGATCGGCGGGCTGGCCCTTGCGCAGGCGGCGGAATAACCGCGACGGCGGCTTTCTTGACCATCGCGCCGCGTAACGCTACCCGATGCGGGATATGTATGAGGAGAGGACACGTCCCATGAGCAACCCTTCGCTTCTGATCCTGCCGGGCGACGGCATCGGCCCCGAGGTCATGGCCGAGGTGCGCCGCATCATCGCCTGGTTCGGTGAAAAGCGCGGCATCACCTTTGACGTGTCCGAGGATCTTGTCGGCGGCGCCGCCTATGACGCGCACGGCACGCCGCTGCACGATGACACCATGGCCAAGGCGCAATCGGTGGATGCGGTGCTGCTGGGCGCCGTGGGCGGGCCGAAATACGACGGGCTGGATTTCTCGGTAAAGCCAGAGCGCGGCCTGCTGCGTCTGCGCAAGGAAATGGACCTGTTCGCCAACCTGCGCCCGGCGCAGTGCTTTGACGCGCTGGCGGATTTCTCGTCGCTCAAGCGGGATGTGGTGGCCGGGCTTGATATCATGATCGTGCGCGAGCTGACCAGCGGCATCTATTTCGGCGAGCCGCGTGGCATCATCGAAGAGGGCAACGAGCGCGTCGGCATCAACACCCAGCGCTACACCGAGTCCGAAATCGACCGGGTGGCACGGTCCGCGTTCGAGCTCGCGATGAAGCGCGGCAAGAAGGTCTGTTCGATGGAAAAGGCCAATGTGATGGAATCGGGCATCCTGTGGCGCGAAGTGGTCACCGAGGTCGGCAAGGACTACCCCGAGGTCGAACTGTCCCACATGTACGCCGACGCCGGCGCCATGCAGCTGGTCCGCTGGCCCAAGCAGTTCGATGTGATCGTCACGGATAACCTGTTCGGAGACCTGCTGTCCGACGCAGCGGCGATGCTGACCGGATCGCTGGGCATGCTGCCGTCTGCCTCGCTTGGCGCGCCGATGGAAAACGGCCGCCCCAAGGCTCTGTACGAGCCGGTGCATGGCTCTGCCCCCGACATCGCCGGCCAGGCCAAGGCGAATCCCATCGCCTGCGTGCTGAGCTTTGCCATGGCGCTGCGCTACAGCTTCGACCTCGGGGCCGAAGCCGAACGGGTGGAAGCGGCCGTCAACAAGGTATTGGGGGACGGCGCGCGCACTGCCGACCTGCTGGGCGAAGAGGGCGTTACCCCGGTGTCGACCAGCGGTATGGGCGATGCCATCCTGGCCGCATTGGACGCCGGCCTCTGATTTCGCCGCCGCCTCTGTCATGGGCATGGAGGCGGCGGTTGTGGCGAAACATCGCTTTCGCGATTTCAATGCGTTGACCGGGTGGGCGCAAGCTTACAGATCTGGACTTGGACAGGGCTGCGCGACACGCGTGCTGGCCTTGGTTCGCCAAGCATCACGCACCGGGATACCAACATGGGCCACAACGCAAAAGGCGCGCTTCTCGCGCTGTTTTCCTTCGCGATCTTTGCCATTCACGACGTGATCGTGAAGCTGCTTGGCGCCAGCTATGCCCCGTTCCAGATCCTGTTCTTTTCGGTGCTGTTCAGTTTTCCGCTGGTCAGCCTGTTGTTGATTCGCGACACGACGCCGGGCCATTTGCGCCCCATCCATCCGTGGTGGACGGCGCTGCGCACCGTTTCGGCGGTGATTACCGGGCTCAGCGTGTTCTATGCGTTTTCCGTGCTGCCGCTGGCGCAGACCTACGCGATCCTGTTCGCGCAGCCGTTGCTGATTACCGTTCTGGCGATTCCGATCCTGGGCGAACGGGTGCGGTTGCGCCGCTGGATAGCGGTGTTCGTCGGGCTTGCGGGGGTGATGGTGGTGCTGCGTCCGGGTTCGACCGAACTGACGCTGGGCCACGGCGCGGCGCTGGTGGGCGCGTTCTTCGGGGCGTTGGCGTCCATCGTCGTGCGCAAGATCGGACAAGAGGAACGGTCCGTCGTCCTGCTGCTGTATCCGATGCTGACCAATTTCGTGGTGATGGCCTGTGCGCTGCCCTTTGTCTACCAGCCGATGCCGATCGAACATCTCGGCGGCGTCGGGGTGATGGCGGTGCTTGCGTTGAGCGGGGGGCTGGTGCTGATCTCGGCCTATCGCAAGGGCGAGGCGGTGATCGTCGCGCCGATGCAATATTCGCAACTGCTATGGGCGACGCTGTACGGGGCGTTGGTCTTTGGGGAATGGCCCGATGGCACGACGCTGCTGGGCGCGGTGCTGATCATCGGGTCGGGCGTTTATATCGTGCTGCGCGAAGGTCGGTCCAGCGCGTCTGAAAACACCCCGGTGCTGCGCACCCGCAACCGGCTGGAAACCGGCACCTCGCTGCGCATCGGCCCGCTGATCCGGGCGATGAAACGCCGCGACAAGGTGATCCGGCAAGGCACGCAATGAACCCTTGCCAACGGCGCCGGGCTGGAGTATTCCGCCCGCCACGGTCGGGCTGTAGCGCAGCCTGGTAGCGCACCTGCTTCGGGAGCAGGGGGTCGGAGGTTCGAATCCTCTCAGCCCGACCAGTGACATTGGCGTCGATTGCGGGGATATGCCGCGTATCGCACATTAAGGCGTTCTTCGAGGCGTCGAGAGAACGCCGTGATTGCCGGTTGCCCAGGCTTCGGCCCCAGTTTCATTCACAGTCATAAAATGACGATTGCGGCCACGCGATTCGCGACTCGCAGTGGTTTGCGCGAGTGCCTGACTCTGTTGGAATCCCCTGATCGTCGCGGTCAAGGACTGGCAAACCGACGTTGCCGTGAACGATGGCCACGGCTGCGCCCCCCACCCGCGCCTCCCGGTGCATCGCTCTGGACATTGCGCAACACCCGTCCGAAGGTTCGGGAACCCGCCGGGCGCTGATCCCGGCCGTTTCCCATGGCGCTTGCCGCCTTTTCCCAAGGAGCTCTCGTGCCAGACCTACAACGCACTCCGGAACGCTACACCACCGAAGAATACGAGGAACGCCTCGTCAAGATCCGCGCCGACATGGCGCGCAAGGGGATCGACCTGCTCATCCTGAGCGACCCCTCCAACATGGCCTGGGTCGCGGGATACGGTGGCTGGTCCTTTTACGTGCATCAATGCGTGCTGGTGGGGCCGTCCGGCCCGCCGATCTGGTTCGGCCGGGGCCAGGATGCGAACGGCGCCTACCGGACGGTCTGGATGACCGAGGAATATGTGATCGGCTACCCCGACCAATATGTTCAGTCCACCGAACGCCACCCGATGGAATACCTGTGCGGCAAGCTGGTCGACATGGGGTGGCACAAGGGTGTCATCGGGGTCGAGATGGACAATTACTGGTTTTCCGCCCGCGCCTACGAGCGTCTTCAGCATGGCCTGCCCAATGCAAGGTTCGCCGACGCCACCGGGTTCATCAACTGGCACCGCTCGGTGAAGTCCGACAAGGAACTGGAATACATGCGCCAGGCCGCGCGCATCGTCGAGCGGATGCACCACCGCATCGCCCAGAAGGTCGAGGTCGGGGTGCGCAAATGCGATCTCGTGGCCGAGATTTATGACGCGGGCCTGCGCTATGATGAATGGTACGGCCACGGGGGGGATTACCCCGCCATCGTGCCGCTGCTGCCGTCGGGTCCGGATGCCGCCGCGCCGCACCTGACCTGGGACGACTTGCCGATGAAGGCGGACGAGGGCACGTTCTTTGAAATCGCGGGCTGCTACCAACGGTACCATGTGCCGCTGTCGCGCACGATCTTTCTGGGCAAACCACCGCAGCACATTCTGGATGCGGAATCGGCGGTGCTCGAAGGTATGGATGCAGGGCTGGAGGTCGCCCGGCCGGGGAACACCTGCCACGACATTGCGGATGCGTTCCTCAAATCGCTCGAAAAGCGCGGGATCATCAAGGACAACCGATGCGGCTATTCCATCGGCCTGAGCTACCCGCCGGACTGGGGCGAGCGGACCATGTCTTTGCGCCGCGGGGATCGCACCGAACTGAAGCCGGGCATGACGTTCCACTTCATGACGGGGCTATGGATGGAAGACTGGGGGTACGAAACCACCGAATCCATCGCGATCACCCAAGGCGATCCAGAGATCTTTTGCGACCTGCCCCGCAAAATGCTGGTGAAGGACTAGGACCAGGAATGTTTGGGGGGATATGTGTGATTCCGTGGTGATCTGTGGATAAGGTTGTGGGTAGGGGGGGTATTGGGTTGTTTTTGGGGGATGTTGCTGAGGGTGCGGGGGTTTTGGCGGTTTGGGTTTGGGGTGGAGTTTTTGGTTAAGGTATTGATTTGGTTTGTTAGTTGTCTTTTCTTGAAGAAAAGATGACGTCTTTTGCAAAAAGGGGTTGCGGGTGTTGGTGGCTAACCGTAAAAGCCCCCTCACCGGCGGCGCTGAGGCGCTGGACGGGGCGCCGGACGGGCTGGACGGGATGAGGTAGCGGAGCTGCTGAGTTACGGACGGTTTGTTGGCGCGACGGACATTCGAGAGGTAGGGACGGGCGGCGCGCCTTGATATTGGCGCATCGTTCT
>NZ_QLMG01000030.1 GCF_003259905.1 Salipiger aestuarii
ACTGCTCCCGAACCAGAGAAACGGCATATTCCCGCAGCCCGGGATCGATCCGGCGGGTCGACGGTCGGCCGCGTGCCTTGTGCCGGATCGAAGCGGCGCCCTCAGACTCGAACCGTTTCAGCAGCCTGTGCACCTGGCGGCGGCTCAGCCCGAGCACATTGGCCGCCGTCACTGCCGTCACTGCCGTCATGCGGCCCTGGGACACCTGACTAAGAACCTCAACCCGATCCAGCTCGCGCTCGCTCATCAAAACCCATCCCACGGTCACGCTCCAATCCTTCCTCGCCGAAAGGGAAGAGTGACACTTCTACTTTGCAGATGCGGGGCATTTTAACTTTGCGCTCAAACACTTATATCTTATAAGGCGCATTATGTGTCATTCCCGGCAGTCCGAGGTCTGCCTGTTGCGATCGCCGCGTCAAAGCCACGCGCCAGGCGGCCATCGGCGGCGCCCGGCCCGCGCTAGGGCGGGGAGTCTTCGGCAAAGTCCATCTCGTGCAACAGCATCGCCGCGCCCAGGGCGACGCCTTCGGGTCCGACGCCGGACAGAATCAGGCGCGGCACCGGGGTCTGTTCCAGCAGATTGCGTGACAGCGCATCGGTCACATGGTCCGCGCCACGGGCGAACAGCGTGCTGACCCGCCCGCCAATCACCACGGTTTCGGGGTTCAGCAGCGTGGTGACGATGGCTAGCCCGCGTGCCAGATACCACGACCAGTCCATCAGCACCTGCCGCGCCACCGGTTCGCCCGTATCCAGCGCATCCAGGTAATCGGAAAGATGCTCGGCCACGCCGCCAAGCGCGCGGTACCGCGCCAGCACCGCGGGGCGCGCGACATAGCTTTCCAGGCTGCCGTCCACGGGTGGGACATTGCAGAAACCGGTGTCTCCGATGGGCATATGACCGATTTCTCCGGCGATTCCGCTGGACCCTTCCAGGATGCGGCCGCCGGTCATGATGCACCCGCCGATGCCGTCGTCCAGCAGCAGGAATACCGCGTCGCCAAGCGCATCGTCCTGCCGTTGCAGGGCGCGCGCCGACAGCGCGAAGGCATTGGCGTCATTGACCAGGCGCCGCACCGGCAGCGATCCCAGACGCGCTTGCAGCATGTTGCGAAACGGCACGCCGGCCCAGCCGATGGGGGGGGCGCGCAGGATGTTTCCAGCCAGATCGACGATCCCCGGCACGGCGACGTTTACGCCCACGACGATGCCGGGATCCTTGAGAGTGGCGAGGTAATCCTCGACCATCTCGCCGATTCGGGCGACCACGGTTTCGGGATCGGCCGGGCGGTCGTGCACCCGTTCTTCTCGCAGATAGCGCGAGCGACCCATGTAGTCGACGGCCGACAGGCGCAGAAAGCTCGCCCCGATATCCGCGCCAAGATAATGGGCGTGATCCGGGTTCAGGCGCAGACGGATCGACGGGCGTCCGGTGCGATTTTCGCGGCGTCCCGCCTGTTCCTCGATTTCCTGCACGCGGCCTGCGTCAAGCAGCGTGGCGACGATGCTGGACGAGGTCGAGCGCGTCATGTTCAGCGCCCGCGCCAGGTCGGCGCGACTCATGGCGCCGGTCGAGGCCAGGCATTCCAGCGCCCTGGCTTCGTTCATCCGGCGCAGAACCACAGGTCCCGCCATGGCGTTGTCCTCCCTTTGATTTCGCTCCCGGTCGTGGTTGACAAGTATCGCACAGTATGTTTGTTTTGCAACCAAACAAACCGGCGGCACTTTCGGGAGAAAAGCGTCGCCACTTCCATGAGGAGGAGACCATGGCTCTCGTGAAAACGGCCCGGCTGCTGGCGACAGTGGCTGTCTGCGGCCTTGCAACCGGCGCGTCCGCGGCGGATGTCGAGGTGTTGCACTGGTGGACCGCCGGCGGCGAAGCGGCGGCGCTCAACGTGCTGAAAGAGGATCTGGCCGGACAGGATGTCGGCTGGGAAGACATGCCCGTCGCAGGCGGGGGCGGGTCCGCCGCCACCACAACGCTGAAGGCGCGCGTCGCGGCCGGCAACCCGCCGACCGCCGCGCAACTGCTTGGCATGTCGGTGCGCGAATGGGCGCAAGAGGGATCGCTGGGCGATATCTCCGATCTGGCAACCGACGGCAACTGGGCCGACGTTCTGCCCCAGGCCGTGGTGGATTTTGCCACCTACGACGACAAGTGGGTCGCGGCGCCGGTCAACATTCACCGCCCCAACTGGCTGTGGATCAACGCCGCGATCTTCGAGGAAAACGGACTGACCCCGCCCACCAGCTGGGACGAATTCAACGAGGTCGCCACCGCGCTTCAGGAAAAGGGCATCACCCCGCTGGCACATGGCGGTCAGCCCTGGCAGGACGCGACCGTGTTCGATGACGTGGTGCTTGGCATCGGCGGGCCCGATTTCTACCGCAAGGCCATCATCGAGGCGGACATGGACGCGCTTGGGTCCGACACCATGGTTCAGGTCTTTGACCAGATGCGCACGCTGCGCGGGTTCGTCGATGACAATTTCTCGGGCCGCGACTGGAACCTTGCCACCGCGATGGTGCTGAACGGCGAAGCCGCGATGCAGCTGATGGGTGACTGGGCCAAAGGTGAAATCATCCGCGCCGACATGACCCCGGGCGAGGACATCCTGTGCGTCGCCGCGCCGGGCACCGAAGGGTCCTACCTGTTCAACACCGATTTCTTCGCCTTCTTCGACGTGGACGAAGACCAGAAATCGGCGCAGGAAGCCATGGCCAGTTCGGTGATGTCGCCGGAATTCCAGCATGCCTTCAACATGGTCAAGGGGTCCATCCCGCCGCGCACCGATGTCGACATCTCTGATTTCGACGCCTGCGCGCTCAAGGCCAAGGACGATCTGACCGAGGCCAACGCCAACGGCAGCCTGCTGGGCAGCCTGGCCCACGGCCACGGTCAGACCTCGTCGGTGCAACAGGCGATCTTTGACGTGGTGACCGAGCATTTCAACTCGGACATGAGCTCTCGGGACGCCGTCGAAGAGCTTCAGCTTGCCGTGGAATCCGCCTCCTTCTAGGCGGCTGACCACAGCATCGGGGCCGGCGGCACGACCGGCGGCCCCCTTCCCGTCTTACGCCCTTTCCGGAGCTCATCATGGCCGCTCATCACGCCCTGTCGACAAAGGCAAGGCTGCGTGTTCTCTTGCCGCGCATCGTTCTCAGCCCGTCGCTCGCGCTTGTCGCGATCTTTGTCTATGGCTTCATCTTCTTCACCACCTACCTGTCGTTTTCCGACAGCAAGATGCTGCCAAGCTATGGCTGGGTGGGTTTCGAGAACTACAAGACGCTGTTTTCCCTGCGCATGTGGGATATCGCGGTCACCAACCTGGCGATCTTCGGCATCCTGTATATCGTGATCTGTTCGGTACTGGGGCTGTTCCTGGCGATCCTGCTGGACCAGCACATCCGCGCCGAAGGCTTCATCCGCACCGTTTACCTGTATCCGATGGCGCTAAGCTTCATCGTGACCGGCGTGGCGTGGAAATGGTTCCTGG
The DNA here is from genome assembly GCF_003259905.1 of Salipiger aestuarii. Taxonomy (GTDB): domain Bacteria; phylum Pseudomonadota; class Alphaproteobacteria; order Rhodobacterales; family Rhodobacteraceae; genus Salipiger; species Salipiger aestuarii. The sequence continues at coordinate 3,501 of NZ_QLMG01000030.1, forward strand.
ACCCCGGCATCGGGCTGGAGGCGGTGATGCACGACTGGGGCTGGACCAGTTTCCAGTTCCGCTGGATCAAGGATCGCGACATGGCGATCTATACCATCGTCATCGCCGCCGTCTGGCAGACCTCGGGCTTTGTCATGGCAACCTTTCTTGCGGGCCTGCGCGGCATTGACGGCGAAATGCTCAAGGCGGCGCGCGTCGATGGGGCGGGCACCTTTGCGGTGTATCGCCGGATCGTCATTCCGCAGCTGCGCCCCGCCTTCCTGTCGGCCTTTGTGGTGCTGGCGCATATGGCGATCAAATCCTATGACCTTGTGGTCGCGCTGACCAATGGCGGGCCGGGAACGGCCACCGCCGTGCCTTCGACCTTCATGTATTCCTATACCTTTACCCGCAACCAGATGGGCATCGGGGCCGCCTCGGCCGAGATCATGCTGCTGACCATCGCCGCCGTCATCATCCCCTACCTGTGGTCCGAACTGAGGGAGGACCCGCGATGACCCTGCGCCCTGCCCGCATTCTGCTATACGCGCTGCTTGCGCTGTTCTGCGTCTATTACCTGCTGCCGCTTTATGTGATGCTGGTCAATTCGGTGAAACCCCTGTCCGAGATCACCTCGGGGGGCATGATGAACCTGCCGCAGGCCTGGACGCTGGCGCCGTGGAAAAACGCCTGGTCCGAGGCACAGGTGGGCGTCGCCGCCACCGGCCTGAAACCCTATTTCCTGAACAGCTTTGCCATGGTGATCCCGGCGGTGACCATCGCCACCGTGCTGGGCGCGCTGAATGGCTATGTGCTGACGAAATGGCGGTTCCGGGGTGACACCATCCTGTTCGGCCTGATGCTGTTCGGCTGCTTCATCCCGTTCCAGATCGTGCTTATTCCGATGGCGCGCAGCCTTGGGTTCCTGAACCTGTCGGGCACGGTGGGGGGTCTTGTGTTCGTGCATGTCGTTTATGGCATCAGCTTTTCCACGCTGTATTTCCGCAACTACTATGCCGCGTTTCCCACCGAACTGGTGCGCGCGGCGGAAATCGACGGCGCGGGTTTTTTCACCATCTTCTGGCGCATCCTGTTGCCCAACTCGGGGCCCATCGCGGTGGTCTGCGTGATCTGGCTGTTCACCAACATCTGGAATGACTTTCTGTTCGGGGCCTCGTTCAGCGATTTCAGCAGCCAGCCGATGACCGTCGCGCTCAACAATCTCGTGCAAAGCTCGACCGGGGAAAAGGAATACAACGTCCATTTCGCCGGGGCCATCATGGCCGCCTTGCCCACACTTTTCGTCTACATCGTCGCCGGGCGCTTTTTCGTGCGCGGGCTGATGTCCGGCTCCGTGAAAGGATGACCCGATGACAAACACGTTCCTCAACATCGACAAGGTCACCAAGTCCTATGGCGCGGTCCGGGTTCTGAACGAAACCGACATCGCGGTGCAGCAGGGCGAATTCCTGGTGCTGGTCGGCCCGTCGGGCTGTGGCAAGTCCACGCTGCTGAACATGATCGCGGGACTGGAGGCGATCACCTCCGGCGAGGTCAGCATCAATGGCCGCGTGGTCAACGGCGTTCCCCCGGCGGATCGCAATATCGCCATGGTGTTCCAGAGCTACGCGCTTTACCCCAACATGACCGTGCGCGGCAACATCTCGTTCAGCATGGAAATGCACAAGGTCCCCAAGCCCGAACGCGAGGCCAAGATCGCCCAGGTCGCCGAACTGTTGCAGATCACCCACCTGCTGGACCGCAAGCCCGGGCAGCTTTCGGGCGGGCAACGCCAGCGGGTCGCCATGGGCCGGGCGCTGACCCGCGACCCGGATGTGTTCCTGTTCGACGAACCGCTGTCGAACCTTGACGCCAAGCTGCGCGTCGACATGCGCACCGAAATCAAGAAACTGCACCAGAAACTGGGCACCACCATCGTTTATGTCACCCACGACCAGGTCGAGGCGCTGACCCTGTCCACCCGCATCGCGGTGATGTACGGCGGCGACGTGCAGCAGCTTGGCACCCCCGACGAGGTCTACCACAACCCCGCCAACATGTTCGTGGCCGGGTTCATGGGCTCGCCCGCGATGAACCTGTTTCCCGCCGAGATCGTTTCGCTGAATGGCGGCATCGGGGTCAAGGTGACCACGGCGGGCGGGTATATCACCCTGCCCTTTCCGCATGGCGCGGCGATGGAGTCCGACATCGGGCGCGAGATCGTGCTGGGCGTGCGCCCCGAATCCATGACCGACCCCGAAAGCGCCGATCACGACAGCCCGTGTCTTGAACATGTGGATCTGCCGGTCGAACTGGTCGAAACCACCGGCGCCGACAGCTTTGTCACCATCCTGCTGGGCGGCAAGGAATGCATCGGCCGGTTCCGCGCCAAATCCGCCGCCACCGAAGGCCAGCTGACCCATGTCACCTTTGACATGAGCCGCGCCGTCGCCTTCGACCCCAAGACCGAGCTGCGCCTTGCCTGACATCCCCGTGCCGCCCGTCCTGCTGGACCGGGTGCTTGCCCTGCGCGGCAAGGGGCGCAGGCTTGTGGCGGTGGCGGGCGCGCCGGGGTCGGGCAAATCGACCCTGGCCGAGGGCCTGGATGCCGCCCTGCGCGCCGCCGGGGTCGCATCAGCCGTGCTGCCGATGGACGGGTTTCACTATGACGACGCGCTGCTGAACCGGATGGGCCTGCGCCCGCGCAAGGGCGCGCCCGACACCTTTGACGTGGCGGGGCTGGCGCACCTGTTGTCCCGGCTGCGCGCCAATACCGAACCGCAGGTCTGCGTGCCGGTGTTTGACCGCACGCTGGAAATCTCGCGCAATGCGGCGCGGATGGTCCCGTCATCGGTCGGATTGCTGATCGTCGAGGGCAACTACCTGCTGCTTGACGCCCCCGGCTGGCGCGACCTGCACGCGCAGTTCGACCTGACCGTGATGCTGCAGGTTCCCGAATCCGAACTGCGTGCCCGGCTCTGGACGCGCTGGCGGTCCCATGGCATCCCCGATGCCGACATTCCCGCCAAGGTCGACGGCAACGACCTGCGCAACGGGCTGACCGTTCTGAACCAATCTCTTGCCGCGGATCTGACGATCCGTTTTGAACCCATCCCAACCCCTTGAAGGGCTCACTGAAATGACCAACTTCTCGTCTCCGGGCTTTGACGGCAAAGGCCCGATCCTGGTCACCGGCGCCTCGGGCGGCATCGGCGGCGCAACCGTGCGTCAGCTTGTCGCCGCCGGCGCGACAGTCATCGCCAATGGCCGCAACGCCGAGGCGCTGGCGGAACTTGCCGCCGAAACCGGCTGCGCCACCCTGCCGTTCGACCTGACCAGCGAAGACGCGGTCAAGGCCGCGTTCGACGGGCTGGACCTGTGGGGCGTGGTGAACTGCGGCGGCTGGGGCGGCGAAATCGCCACCCCGATGGAAACCGACATCGCCGTGTTCGACAAGGTCATGGCGATCAACGCGCGCGGCGCGCTGCTGGTCACGAAATACGCGTCACGGATCATGGTGGCGGCAGGCAAGGGCGGTGCCATCGTCAACGTGTCCTCGCAGGCGTCCTTGGTGGGGCTGCGCGGGCATATCTCCTACGGATCATCCAAGGCCGCGCTGGACAACATCACCCGCGTTTCGGCGCTTGAGCTTGGCGAATACAACATCCGTGTCAACGCGGTGAACCCCACCGTGGTCATGACCCCGATGAGCGCCTGGTACTGGGGCCGCCCCGAGGTACAGGGCCCGTTCCTGGACACCATGCCGCTGCACCGCTGGGCGACCGAGGATGAGATCGCCGCCCCCATCGTGTTCCTGCTGTCGGATGGTGCCTCGATGATTTCCGGCGTGACGCTGCCCATCGACGGCGGCTTTACGGCGGTGTGATCGCGCAACCGCGCGGGGTTGCCCGCGCGGCCCGGCATGATACCTCTGGGCGATCAACCCATGCGAGGTATCATGTCCGACAGCCCCATCGACCCGACCCTTCTTGACCGCCTCGCCGATGTGGCCGTCCACACCGGGCTGAACATCCAGCCCGGCCAGCAGCTGGTCATCACCGCCCCCGCCGACGCGCTTCCGCTGGTGCGCCGCATCACCACCGCCGCCTACAAGGCGGGCGCCAGCCTCGTGACCCCGATCCTGAGCGATGCGGACCTGACGCTGGCGCGCTTTCAGCACGGCGCCGATGACAGCTTTGATACCGCCGCCGGGTGGCTGTACCGGGGCATGGCCGATGCCTATGCGGGGGGCGCCGCCCGCCTTGCCATCGTCGGCGAAGACCCGATGCTGCTGTCGGATATGGATGCGGCCAGGGTGTCGCGGGCGGGCAAGGCCACATCGACCGCCTACAAACCCGCGCTGGAAAAGATCTCGAACTTTGAAATCAACTGGTCGATCTGTTCCTGGCCGGGGCTGTCCTGGGCCAGGCGCATGTTCCCCGATCTGCCCGGCGCGCAGGCACAGGCCCGCCTCGCCAAAGCGATCTTTGCCGCCTCGCGCGTCGATCGCGACGACCCCGTCGCCGCCTGGGCCGACCACAACGCCGCGCTGAAAACCCGCAGCAGCTGGCTGAACGACCAGCGGTTCACCGCGCTGCATTTCAAAAGCCCCGGCACCGACCTGACGGTGGGCCTTGCGGACGATCACGAATGGCACGGCGGCGCGTCGCCGGCGCAGAATGGCGTGACCTGCAACCCCAACATCCCCACCGAAGAGGTGTTCACCACGCCCCACGCCCGCCGCGTCAACGGCACGGTGCGATCCACCAAGCCGCTGTCGCATCAGGGCAGCCTGATCGACGGCATCGAAGTCACCTTCAGCGATGGCAGGATCACCGACGCCAGGGCGGACAAGGGGCAGGACATCCTGCGCGAACTGATCGCCACCGATGAAGGCGCGGCGCATCTGGGCGAGGTCGCGCTGGTGCCGCACGGCTCACCGATCTCGCAATCGGGCCTGTTGTTTTACAACACGCTGTTTGACGAAAACGCCGCCTGCCACATCGCGCTTGGTCAGTGCTATTCCAAGTGCTTCCTGGACGGCGCGTCGCTAAGCCCGGATCAGATCACCGCAAAGGGCGGCAATTCCAGCCTGATCCACGTCGACTGGATGATCGGCGGCCCGGACACCGACATCGACGGCATCGCCGCGGACGGCACCGCGACCCCGGTATTCCGCAAGGGCGAATGGGCCTGAGTCCGACGCATTGCCCTGGCACAGTCCCGCCGGCAGCCCCGGCCCGTGCCCGGCGGGGATATTTGCCGCCCGATACCAGCCCGGCCTGCGCCCGCACCGGGCGGAGGCCCTTGGCTGCGCTGTCTTTTCCGGGGCCTGACAACACAGCTTTTTGTCGATCGGGCGGCGCACCTGTCACTGCGACCTTGGTATCGGCCGGAAATGGCCGAACCCCGCCCCCGTGCATTTCGGATCGGTTCCCGGCAGCAGCGCGGCGATGCTGTGCATCCGCCCGGCGCGCGGGACCGAATTCCGCCCCCCGCCCGGATTCTAGTGGCAGAGACAGGTCTGGGCGGGCGTCTCGATGGTTGCGGGCCGGGCGTTTTCGTTCAGCGCCGCTGCCCGCGTGCGCACGCCAAGGCGGCGCATCAGCGCGGTGATATGGGTGGTGACCATGGCTTCGGCCAGCGACAGCTCATAGGCGATCTGCTTGTGGGGCATGCCCGCGCAGATCAGCTTCAGGATCTTTTTCTGCTGCGGGGTCAGTTCGGCCAGCGCGGGGTGAGTCGCGATTTCGGCCAGCGCGGCGCCATCATAGGGCGTGCAGAGGTATTTGCGCCCTGCCGCGATTTCCGCCAGCGCGTGGCGCAGCACCGGGGCGCTGCCATGCCTGGGCAGAACTCCTGCGGCGCCTTCCTCCATCAGTGCCTGCACGACCCCCACCGAGGTCAGCGACGAGATCACCAGCACCGGGGCGTCCGGCAGCGCCAACCTGACCGCCCGAAACCGCAAAATTCCCGTGACATCCGGCAGATTCAGGCCGAACATCACCAGATCGGGCGCCCCTGCCGCGTCGACCAGATCGAGCATCGCACGCAGGTTCCGGGCCTTGTCCATCCGGGCCTCGGGCAAGGCAAGGCCGAGGGTCGCGGCCAGCCCGTCGCTGTAAAGGGGGTGGTCATCAACGATGACAACGGACCTGATCGCGCCGGGATGCGGCGCGTCCACCAAGTCTTTCATAGCAAAGTCCTCCCTCGTAAAAGGATAGCGCAGTTGCCCACACTCGCGCAACGGTGTTGTGCGCCTTCGGCGCAACGGTGTTGTGCGCCTTCGGTGTAACAGTGTTGTGCGCCTTCGGTGTAACGGTGTTGTGCGCCTTCGGGGCGACGGTATCGTTCGCCATCCGTACGGCGCCCCCCCTTGTGGTGCCCTTGCGCCCCAGGGCCCCTGCCCTTTCCCGTCCGCTGTCGGTTGGCGTTCAGGCAGAATGGCGGGCCGGCGGGTGCGTCCGAACCGGGGCTTTGGGCACAGCACGGCAGCGTCAGGCGGCGGCGGTTTCCGATGCCGCGATGCCGTTGACCTCGATCAGAACCGGCGCGCCGCCGCCGTTGGCGGTGACATGCAGCGACAGCGACTGGTCTTTCAGCCTGCGGGTCACGATCAGCCCGTCGCGGTCCTGCCGGATCTCGAAACTGCCGCGCAGGAACAGATCCGACGCGCGACGGCGCAGGCCCAGCAACCGGCGGGTCAGCGCCAGCTTGTCATGGCCGAACTGGTCGTCGGGTTCGCCCGGAACAAAGGGCGCGCGGTTGTCGGGATCGGTCAGCGCAAAACTGCCGTACTCGGTCCCCTGATAGATGTCGGGCACACCGGGCATCACCAGCCGCAACGCGTGCGCCGACAGCGCCAGCGCCGCGCCGCGCTGCACGAGCCGCGACAGCGCCTCGGGTTCGGCCCGGCGCCAGTGGGCCACAAGCCCCGCGCCGAATTCCGCCGCCGCCGATTCCGCCGCGATGTCCGGGTCCAGCCATGTCGACAGCTGGCGCGCCTCGCGCAGCGCCTTTTCCAGATGCGCGGCAAGGCGCTGTTCCAGATCGTCGCGTTGCGGCTGCCACATCGCCACTGCGGTTTGCAGCACATACCAGCGCACGTCGGCGGGCGGCGCGCCGGCGGTGGCAAGCGGTGCGGCCTGCTGCCACAGCTCGCGCAGCGCCAGCGGGTCGTGGGTCAGCGCGATCAGCCGCGCGCGCGCATCCTCGGCCCGCTTGCTGTCATGAGACGAGCCCAGCGTCATCGCCAGCGGATAGCGTGCCTGCCGCTGCTGGCACCAGAGCTGGAACGCCTCGGGCGTCAGCGCGGGGGCGTCGGGTTCGGAGCCGACTTCGCATTCGGCAAGGTTGCGGGTGTAGCGAAAGAACGCCGTGTCTTCCTGCGCCTTGGCGACGACCGCGCCGGTCACCTGCTGGAAACGACGGACAAACGCGTAGGTCTGCGGCCCCGCGGTGCCGTCGAACAACCCGCGCAGCGCGGTTAGCGTGGCGGCGTCGTCGACCAGCGTGGCGGCGGTGTCGAAGGTGGTGCGCAGCAGCGCCTCGTCTTCGTCGCGCGCGCCATCGGGCGTGACATAGGACCGGTATTGCGGAAAGGCGATCAGCAGCGCGCGGATCGCCGCGCGCAACTCCTGCGCATCGCGCGGATGGGCGCCGCGCTCGGCCAGCGCCGCCTGCGCGCGGTTGCCCATTTCGGCCAGCTCGGCGCGCAGGTCGGTGTCAAGGATCAGCGCGCGGGTCTGCAGGCAGATGTCTTCGTAGCTGTCGCGCACCCCGGTCGCCTCGCGCCAGGCGGTGTCCAGCCGCGCGCGCCCGTCGGCATCGGTCAGCAGACGGGCGATGCGGTCGGATGCCTCGTACCCGGTGGTGCCCTCGGTGGCCCAGCCGCGCGGCATGTCCTCATCCCCCGTCAGGATCTTTTCGACCCAGACCGGCACATCCGGGCCGACCGCCTCGCGCAGACGGGCGAGATATTCGCCGGGGCGCGCCAGCCCGTCGATGTGGTCGATCCGCAGGCCCTGCACCAGACCCGCGCGCACCAGATCGACGGGCAGCGCCATCATCGCGTCGAACACCGGCCGATCCTCGATCCGCATGCCGATCAGCGTGGTCACGTTAAAGAACCGCCGGTGCGTCAGCTTGCGCCGTTCGCGTTCCCAGAAACGCAGGCGCCAGTGCTGGGCGCGCATCATCTCGGCGAACTCCAGCCCCGCCGTGCCGGGGGCCAGCGGCAGCCAGCCGCCGTCCCATTCCAGCCGCTCATCAGAGGCATTGACGGTGAACGCCCCGGCCGCGGCCATGTCATCGAACGGTTCGGGCAGGATCGGCAGGATCAGCCCCGCGTCCCAATCCACGTCAAAGAACGGCGCATAGCGGCTATCGCCGCCGTGTCTGAGCGCATCGAACAGCCACGGATTTTCCACCGACAGCACGGTATGGTTGGGCACCAGGTCCAGCACGATGCCGATGCCCCGCGCCTGCGCCGCGCGCGCCAGGCGCTCGAATCCCGCGCGCCCGCCAAGCTCGGGGTCGATCTGCGACGCATCCGCGACGTCATAGCCATGGGTGCTGCCCTCGGCGGCGGTAAAGATCGGCGAAAGATACAGGTGCGATGCCCCGAGCGCGTCGATATGGGGCAAAAGCTCGGCGGCGCGGTCGAAATCCACGCCCTGGCGCAGTTGCAGGCGGTAGGTGGCGCTAAGCGGTTTCATGCGGTGATCCTGACGGAAATGGCAAAGGGGTCTGTCGCGGTGTTCCCAAGGGTGAAATCGGCGCGGTCCAGCGCTTCGCCCACGGGGCTGCCTAGCGCGAGATCCATTTCGATCGCGCCGCCGGCAAAGCCCCAGCGGGCGCGGAATGCTTTTGCACAGGGGCGCGACACCTCGCCCGGTCCGGTGTCGCCCGTCCGCAGCAGCGGCACGATGCGGCCCCGTCGCAGCGTCAGCAGATCGCGGGTCAGCGCGGCCCATCGCGCAGCGCGGTCCGGGTCCGGGGCCGGATAGGGGCAGGCCATGTCCATCGCGGTCGGCCCGCAGGGATCGGGCATGTCGGACAGGTCGTAGCCAAGCGCCCCCAATTCCTTGCGCCGCCCCTTGCGCACCGCATCGCGCATCCGGTCGTCGGGCGGATCGCAAAAGAACGGAAACGGCGCGGTGCTGCCGATTTCCTCGCCCTGAAACAGCATCGGGGTGAAGGGCATCAACAGCAGCGCCGCATGGATCACCCGGCCCGTGTCATCGCCCACCAGCGACAGCAGCCGGTCGCCATGGGGGCGGTTGCCGATCTGGTCATGGGTGTGGTTGGAATTGATGAAGGCGGTCCACGGCAGGTGCCCCGCAGGCGCACCGCGCGCACCGTGATCGCCCTTGTCCTGGCCTTCGTCCGCCTGCCCGCGCGCCATGGTGTGGGCCAGATCGGCAAAGGGGTCGTCGCCGTAGCGTTCGTAATAGCCCTGGGTTTCGCCGGTCAGCGCAACGTGCAACACGTTGTGCCAGTCGTCGTTCCATTCCGCGTCATACCCGGCATCGCGCAGGTCGGGCAGGTTGCGTTCGTCTTCGCAGATCAGATGGATCGGGCGGCCCCGGTCGGCGGCGTGAATCGCGTGCAGAAGTTCATGCATGAAATGCTGTTCGGACCCGTCGCGGATCTGGTGCACCGCATCCAGGCGGAACCCGTCGAGGCGGTACTCGTCCAGCCACCCCAGCGCCGCCTGTCGAAAGAACCCCCGGACCTCGGCGCGCTCGAACGCGATGCCGTCGCCCCAGGGGGTGGGCACGCTGGAATAGAAATCCGGCGCGTAGGAGGGGATGTAATTTCCGAACGGGCCGAAATGGTTCATCACCAGATCGAGGATCACGGCGATGCCCTGTTCCTGCGCGGCCCGCACAAAGGCGCGCATGTCGTCGGGCGTGCCATAGGCGGGATGGGGCGCGCGGATCAGCACGCCGTCATAGCCCCAGCCCCAGCGGCCCTGAAACTGCGACACCGGCATCAGTTCGATCATCGTGATGCCCAGCGACGCAAGCTCGGGCAGCCGCTGCGCGGCGGCGGCGAACGTGCCTTCGGGGGTGAAGCTGCCAACGTGAATTTCCAGGATCACCGCCTCGTCGAAGGGGCGCCCCGCCCAGTCGCCGGCCCCGTCGCCCCGCCAGTCGAACCCGCCCGCGTCGACGGTCAGCGACGGCCCGTCGACGCCGTTCACCTGCGCGCGCGCGGCCGGGTCGGGCCGGTCGGTGCCATCGATGCGAAAGCTGTAGGCAAGTCCGGGTGCGGCGCTGGTCTGCACCGACCACCAGCCGTCCGTGCCAGTCATCGCCCGTTCCTGCCCGTCCAGCACGAGGCTCACGGTTTTCGCCGCCGGGGCCCAGATGTCAAAGCCCCAGCGTCCGTCTTGCAGGGGCCGTGCGCCCCAGGTCCGTTCGGTCATTCTGCGGGATCTCCGTTGCGAAACACGCTGACCGCCTGTCCGGACACGGTGATGGTGCCCGATACGGCCTCGTCGCAGATCACCGGGTCCAGCGCGCTGTCCAGACAGCGGTGCCAATCCCCGTCGGGCAGGGCAAAGTCGCAATCGTCCATGGCGTTCAGCACGATCAGCAGGTCGGGGCAATCGTCGCGGTGGTGCAGCAACCCGGTGACGCGCAGCAGCTCGTCGTTCCAGTCGTCCTCGGACATCTCGCGCCCCTCCGGGTGCAGCCAGCGGCTTTCGGTGGCCTCGGGGCGCGGCCAGAACCCGCCCGGCGCCAGGTGCCCCGCCCAATCCTTGCGAAAAGCGATCATGTCGGCCACCGCCTGCGTCAGGTCGGGCCTTGCAGCGTCCCAGTCGATCCAGGCGATCTCGTTGTCCTGACAATAGGCGTTGTTGTTGCCCTGCTGGCTTTGGCCCAGCTCGTCGCCGGCAAGGATCATCGGCACCCCATGGCTGGTAAACAGCGTTGCCAGCATCGCCTTGGCGCGGCGCAGGCGGGCATCGTTGACGCGCGGATCGTCGGTCGGCCCCTCGATGCCCATGTTGTCGGACAGGTTGTGATCATGGCCATCGCGGTTGTCTTCGCCGTTGGCCTCATTGTGTTTTTCGTTGTAGCTCAGGGTATCCCACAGGGTAAAGCCGTCATGCGCGGCGATGAAATTGACCGAGCTGGTGGCGGGGCGCCGCGAATGGTCGAACTGCGTGGGGCTGCCCATGAGACGCTGCGAAATGCGCCCGGTCTTGCCCGGATCGCGCCGCCAGAACGCGCGGGTGTCATCGCGGAACTTGTCGTTCCATTCGCGGAACGGCCAGGGGAACCCGCCCACCTGATAGCCTTCGTCCCCGATGTCCCACGGCTCGGCGATCAGCTTGACCTGGGACAACACCGGGTCCTGACGCATGGCGCTGAAGAAGCTGCCCTCGCGCTCGAACCCCTCCGGTTCGCGCCCCAGCGTCGAGGCAAGGTCAAAGCGGAAACCGTCGACGTGGCAGACCTCGACCCAGTACCTGAGCGAGTCCATCACCATCCGCAGCACCATCGGGTGGGCCACGTTCAGCGTGTTGCCACAGCCGGTGGTGTCAAAGCAGTGGCGCCTGTCGTCGGCCAGCAGGTAATAGGAGGCGTTGTCGATGCCCCGGAACGACAGGGTCGGGCCCAGCTCGTTGCCCTCGGCGGTGTGGTTGTAGACCACGTCCAGTATGACCTCGATCCCCGCGTCGTGGAACCGTTTGACGGCGGTGCGCACCTCGCGGACATCCTCGCCCGCAAGATAGGTGCGGTTGGGGGCAAAAAAGCCAAGCGTGTTGTAGCCCCAGTAATTGCGCAGATCCTGATCGACCAGATAGCGGTCCTGCGCCATGGCGTGAATCGGCAGCAGTTCAATCGCGGTGACGCCCAGCTTTTGCAGGTGTTCCAGGATCGGATCGGACGCCAGCGCCTTGAACGTGCCCCGGTCGGCCTGCACCACGCCGGGGTGGCGCATGGTCAACCCCTTGGCGTGCGCCTCGTAGATCACCGTCTTTTCCCAGGGGTGGCGCGGCATCTGCTCGGCCTCCCAATCGAAATCGGGGTCGGCGACGACAGCCTTGGGCATAAAGCGGGCGGAATCGCGAGAATCGATTTTCAGATCGGTGTCGCCGACAGGATAGCCGAACAACGCGTCGTCCCACGCCAATTGCCCGCGCATGGCCATGGCGTAGGGGTCAAGCAACAGCTTGGCGGGGTTGAAGCGGTGGCCGTTTTCCGGATCGAACGGCCCGTGCACGCGGTAGCCGTAGGCTTGCCCCGGCCCGATGCCGGGCAGGTAGCCGTACCAGATGCCGCCTTCGGAGCGGGGCAGTTCCAGCCGGGCCATCTCGTTGGTGCCATCCTCGTCGAAAAGGCACAGTTCGACCTTTTCGGCGTGATCGGAAAACAGCGCGAAATTCGTGCCTTCGGGGTCGGGGCGCGCGCCGAGGCGGTCGGGGCGGCCGGCGGACAGGTCGAAAGATGCCTCTCGCGGGTCGGCCTTGCGGGTGACGTCGAACATGATGAGGGATTCCGAAACCGGTGAAAAGAATAAGGTGCCCGTGTCTGAACAGGCACAAAAGGCAACACCGCAGCCCGCGGAAAGTTCCTTGTCGGGTGCAGCGCGCCCCGACCGGGCGCGCAAATAACCGGGCCTGCCGGTCCGATGCCCCAAGCGGCATGCGCCGCTGCCGTGTCAGGGGTTCGCCGGCTTGCCGGGGTCACGGACTTCGGCGTCTTCAGCCGCGCAAGCGTGGCGCGGGCAAGACCGCCGCCCCCATGCCCCTGCTGTCGCAACGCCGTGCGGTTCCGCATGCTCTGTTCAACGCTGCGCGCGATCCCTGGATCAACTGCCGGTGTTGCGGATCGGCCGGCCGATACCCTGCATACGGCGTTTTTCGGAGTCGTCGGTGCCGTTGGACCAGAACCTGCCCCCCGTTTCGATCAACCTGTTGCGCAGATCATCCTCGTTCATCGGCTTGCCGAAATAATAGCCTTGCAGGTAATCGCAGCCCATGTCGCTGACCAGCCGCGCGTGTTCTTCGGTTTCGACACCTTCGGCGACCACACGCATCCCCAGCCCCTTTCCGATGCCGATGATCGACGAGACCAGCGGCCTGGCGCTCGCTTCGTCGACAATCGGCTGGATGAAATGGCGATCAATCTTCAGGATCGACGGCCTGATTTCCAGCAACCCGCTGACCGATGCGTGCCCCGTCCCGAAGTCGTCAAGGGCGATGGTGACGCCAAGTTCGTCAAGCTCGTCGATGGTCCAGCGCACAACGTCGCCCATGCGGTCGAGATAGACCGATTCAAGGATCTCCACCGTCAACCGGTTCGGATCGATGCCCGAACTCTTGATGTCGTGGATAAAGGTCGGGTCGGCCAACCGCGCGGCGGAAACGTTGATCGCGACGCGCGGAAGGTCGACACCCGCCTCGTCAAAACGCGACAGCGCCCCGTGCACGCAGGCAAAGATGATCTTGTCGATCCGCTTCAGGATTCCCATGTTCGCGGCGGTATCGAGAAATGCGGCCGGCGGAAGAATGCCCTTGGTGGGATGGTTCCACCTGACCAGCATCTCGGCGGATGCGATTCTGCCCGTGGCGGAATCTATCAGCGGTTGAAAATACGGAACGAATTCACGTTTTTCGCAGGCAACCAGCAGGTCGGACGCCAGTTGCTTGGTCGCGATGGACTCGGCGTGCATCTCTTCGGTGAAGAATGACCAGCGCCCCTTTCCCTGCGATTTGGCGTGGTACAGCGCCTCGTCGGAATCCGCGACGACCTGCTCGGGGTTTTCCATGTTCGCTTTCGCGATCGCCACGCCGACGCTGACGCTGCAATAGGTCGATTTGCCGTCGCAGCTAAACGGCGCCTGCATTCTAAGCACGATTTCGTCGGCCAGGCTGCTGATGTTGAGGGCGCTTTTGCCAAGCTGCGTCAGAATGACGAATTCGTCTCCACCAAGGCGGGCGACAAGATCGGATTCGCGCGTCAACTCCCGCAGGGTGTTTGCGGCGGAAACCAGCAGCCGGTCGCCGGCCTCATGGCCCAGCGAATCGTTCACGAATTTGAACCGGTCCAGGTCGATGTAAAGCACCGCAAATTCCGTGCCGTGCTTTTTCAGGTTCTCGATCCAGGTCTTTACCTCGACCTCGAAATGCCGCCGGTTCGACAGGCCGGTCAGCGCATCTTCGTTCGCGTCGCGCGCGACCGACTTGGCAAGCTGGTGCAGGCGCGTGTTCTCTTTTTCCAGGCGCTGGACCTGATCGACGAGCTTCGCATGGCTCTGCTGTCCGCAGGCGACGGGATCGGTTGTCACATGCGGCGCGGGTTCGGCGCGAACGTCATCAAGTTCGATGATGGAACACAGCCACCAGTGATTCCCCGTGTCGGTATCGGACAGGTGTATCCAGCTCATTTTCTGGAAATACACGTCGCCATTTTTGCGGTTATTGAACGCCTTGACGGAAAAGTTTTCCCAGTTCATCAGCTTTTCGATGATGTACAGGTGGACGCCCTGCTCCAGATCAGGGCCGATCAGAATGGTTCCACGTTGGCCGACCGCCTCGTGCGAGGCATAGCCGGTGATTTTTGTGAACGCCTTGTTGCACCATTGCAGTTCCATCACCGCGCCGTCATCGTTCGATGCTATGGCGAGTGCGAGGCCTTCGGCGCATTTTTCGTTGATCTGGCTGAATATCTGAGCAGGTATCACGAGCATCTTCTACATAGTTTGACTCCCCTATGTCAGACAAATCATCAAGAAGGTTTAAGCTGGATTATCAAACGCGCATTTATTTGCCAAAATTTCGAAAGATTGCGACACGCGGTGCCTTGTGGTGATGCAGGATGACCTCAATGCGTAACGGATCGTTAACCATTTTGCAGCTAACTACATGCACAAAATGAAAAAAGTAGCTAACACTTGCTTTAGGTCACGATGGAGACAAGCATGTGCACGCACGAACGGGGGGCCAGATAGAATGGCGATGTCACCAGGCAGATTGGTTGAATTGACAAGGCACTTGTCCGGTATCCTCCGCAATCTTGAGGAGGCCGGATTAACCGTCGAAATCGGAGACGATTTCGCCAGGTATCGCGCCTATCGAAACCGGCAACCCGATCGCGGCGCGATTTATCCGATGTTCGATGTGGCAAGCTCTTATGTGGACCACACCAATGGATTCTGGATTTGCGGATTCGATTCGCAAGGCGAACTGGTTCACACGCAAGCGGCGCGCCTTCTTGATCTGACGGGCATATCCCTGGCGACGCACCTGAATCTCCATCGGCACAAATACATCACGCCCGATACGACGCCCGATCCGGACATGACGTTTTATTCCGACCCGCAGGCGCTTCAGACGATTACCGGGAAAGTCTGCTATCAAGGCGATTTCTGGCTGCGCGCCAGTGGCCTCGGCGGTCCGCGCAGCCAGGGCGCAACGTCGCTTTTGTCACGCCTCCTGCTGGAGCTTGTGGCCGAAAGCTGGAATCCGTCCTTTGTGTTCGCGCTGGTGGCCAAACGACTGGCCGCCAAGGGCGCGCATCTGCGTTACGGCTACCCCCATTGCGAACCCGGTCGCTGGCTGGGGCCCGACCAGCAGGTCACCGAAGAAGACTACCTGATCTGGATGGGGAGCGATGACATGTCAAACCTGCTTGCACGCGCGCCGGAACAACTGCAACGCGCGGGGCGCGACCCGGTGGCGCGGTCCTCCGTCGCCGACATCGACCCGAAGGCGCATCTCGACACCACGGCCACCACCTGACCGGCAGGACGGAAGAATGAGCCTGAATACGCCAGAAATCGGCGAGACGGAGCCGGTGGCCGTGTCGCTGCGCAGCGCAATTCTCGGACCGATCGCAGCCAATGTCGCGTACGTTGTGGAACTCACCTTGGTGCCGCTGCTCTTGCCGGCCATCCAGTTGCAGCTGAACTTGTCCATCGGGGATCTGGCGTGGGTCTTCAACGCATATGGCATCGCGGTTGCGGGCGGCGTTCTGCTCGGGGGCTTTTGCGGCGACGCTTACGATACCCGAAAGGTGTTTGCGCTTGGCGTTGCGTTTTTCGCTGCCGGCTCCCTCGTGGTGTCGGCATCGGAAAGCTTTGAAAGCCTTATTGCCGGGCGGGCGCTGCAAGGTTTTGGCGGCGGAATCTTTTCGCCGCTCGTCCCGCTGCTCTTGACACGGGCAACGCAGCAAAAACCGGGACGGACGCTTATCGTCTGGGGCAGTATCGCGGGCTATGTCGCTGCCTTTGCACCGCTTTTTTATGGTCGTTTTCTCGGCGGCTACAGCTGGAACCTCGCGTTTGCATTCATAGCGGTTGTCGCGGGCGCCGCCCTGGTGATCCTGACGAGAACGCGAGCCGCGGTTAACCCGGCACCATATCCGCGCTCGGCCAAAGATTATGCGAATCTCGTTCGCACCCGCGACCTGTGGGTGACATTTGCGTATGTGTTCTGCACCTATGGATCCATTACCTACTACCTGTTCCGTATCCCTGTCTTGCTTGCAGATTATGAAGTCAGTGCGACGAGTGTCGGTTTGATCTTGTCGATCGTCTGGCTGACCTTTTCCGCGCTGAGCACGTTGTTGAGAAACATGGTGGATAAGCCCCACATTCGCACCATAATGGTTGCGGCGCCGCTGCTTATTGCGGTCGGATTGCCGCTTTCGTCCTATAGCGACAACCTTTTGATCCTCGTGTTGTCACCGGCTTTCATCGGTGGAGGTTTGGCGTGCAGCAATGCACCATCGACGCAATTGATCCTGAAGTTCGCACCGAAGGGCATGTCCGCTATTGCGATGAGCCTCGACATCACCTTCGCGCGGCTCGGCGGCATCCTGACCGTCGCCCTCCTTGCAGAGGCGGAAGTCGCATATGCCGCGCTCGCAATATGCTTCTCATGTTTCGTCGCAGCTTTCTGCGCTTTGACGGCGTGCAAAACCGCCGCCGTCCTCGGGTAAACACCCAAGCGGGGACAGCCAGGTTTGTACAGGCCATCGACGGTGCTGCACGGCTTTTCCCAGGCGATGCATATGCTGAATCCATGCGCTCTGGCAGGCGGTATAAACCGCCGACCCATGCTGACAAGAAATGGTGTCGGGACTCTGGCCATACGGAACACATGGAATTTCCGCGCAAAAACATCCGGTTCTGGCGCGCGACGGTAAGACCATGGCAACACGACAACGCCGCAACCGTGGTCCCGCGCTTCAATCGAACACGCGGTGGCCACATTCAGGGATGGGAAAAGTCTGATCGAACCGGCGCTGGACGTTTGAGGGTTTGCGAGGGGACATCATGAACGCCCTCACCCAAAGAGGGGGCCGTTTCAGGCGCGCCGCCAGTGATCGTTAGCCCTTGCGATCCGCGCGCGCCATCGGACAGCAGGCGCCAATGCAAGGCTTCATCCGTCCGGAACGGCGCGCGGCCTTCCCATGAGGAAAGCGATCACGTCGGGGCAGACGACCAACTGACTTGGTTTCGGCTTTGTTTTGGCAAACCATTCAGCCCGACCGAGCGTGCTGCTTGCGGATCGCGCCCAGAATGCAGACGGGATCCGACAAAATATGGAAACGCGCCTGATCCCGATTCGCATGCCCCACAAAACGGCTCTTCCGCATTAGGCGTTTAGTCCCAGCGTGTGATGGTCTACTTATCTGTGACCATCGGAAGGACGCACTATGGGACAAATTCTTCACGGCAGCGCCACGACCACGCACGCCGTCAGTCATTGAGCCTGCCGAACATGATCTCGATGCGGTTGCGCCGCTTGTACCGGCGCTTGTCGTATTTGACCGGTGTCTTGCGTTGCTTCCGGCCTGGAATGCAGGCGCGTATCCCCCTGTCCTGCAAGGCTTCTCGGAACCAATCGGCGTCGTAGCCGCGATCTCCGAGCAGCCAGTCGACATCCGGCAGACTGTCGCAAAGCGCCCGCGCACCTATGTCGTCGCTGACCTGTCCTGCCGTTAGAAACAGGTTGAGAGGGCGTCCCTGGCTGTCGCAGATGGCGTGCAGTTTCGTGTTCATGCCGCCCTTGGTCCGTCCGATCAGGCGACCACGCCCCCTTTTTGACGCTCAGACTGGACGCTGTGCGGTGGGCCTTCAGGCATGGGCTTTCGACGGCGGCACAGAGATCGCGGCGTCGAGCGCGGCGGAGGTCGTGCCCCTGCCTTGGTCCGATCCGGCCTGCATCGACCCCGAAGAGGCGCTGCTGGCGGCGCTTTCGAGTTGCTATATGTTGTTCTTCCTGCACATTTGCGCCGCGGCTGGGCTAGTGGTCGAACACTACCGGGACGAAGCCCGCGCACGGCTGATCGCCGATGGCGCGGGGCGGCCCCACGTCGGCGCGATTCGCCTGCGGCCCGAGGTCCGCTTTGTCACGCCGGTGGACCCGGCCGAGGTGGAGGCATTGCATGCGCAGGCTCATGAGCGGTGTTTCATCGCGGCCTCGCTGCGGTCGACCGTTAGAATCGAACCGCAACCGGCTGCCGGGGTGCTGCGCGGGGGCTGATCTCCTCCCGTTCCTTTTGGCAGGGCAGGGGCGTTTCCCGTCGGCTCCCCGGATCGCGCCGGATTTGGCACACTGCTTGGTCCCTCCCCCGGCGCTGTCCTGTTCAGCTGACTTCCGAGATGCGGGCATTGGCCGACGCGCGATAGCGCACGGCAGACGGGTCGATTCTGCGGGGATCGTAGCCGTCACCGACCGCGCCGAATAGTTGCATCGCCCGGTCGAAGATCTGTTGCGCGGTTTCGGTGACCAGAAGTTTTGTCGATGCAGAGCCCAGCGACGCAGTTCTTGCGCCCCGGCCCCATTTCCAGGCCACCTGTGCCACCAGCCACTCGGCCGCGTTCAGGTCCACCTGCATGTCGGCCAGCGCCGCCTGCACCAGTTGCATTTCGGCCAGCATGCCGCCTTTGACCTTTCGGGAGACCACGTGGGCCGTCACGGGGCCAAGCGCCCGACGCGCAAAGTCGTTCGCAGCTGCGTCGACGCTCATGCGGAACGCGTCGATGGTCTGAACAGCGTAGACGTAACCTAGCCCCTCGGCCCCGCGCGGTGTCCCGGGAGCAAGCGAAACCCCGTCGAGCGCAAGCTGCCCCAGGGCGCGCGGGGCCAGCAGGTCCGGCCCCTGCGTCAGGCGCAGTCCCCGGCATGGCAAAGAGGCTTTAGGCTCAGGACTCATAGCCAATAGATGACCGTTGCAGCGAGGGCGATGGCAGAGACGAAAACCTTCGGGCATCGGTCGTAGCGGGTCGCCCCGCGCCTCCAGCCCTTGAGCCTGCCAAACACGATCTCGATACGATTGCGCCGCTTGTACCGGCGCTTGTTGTATTTGACCGGTGTCTTGCGTGGCTTTCGGCCTGGAATGCAGGGGCGTATCCCTTTGTCTTTCAACGTTTCGCGGAACCAATCGGCGTCGTAGCCGCGATCTCCGAGCAGCCAGTCGACATCCGGCAGACTGTCGCAAAGCGCCCGCGCACCGATGTCGTCGCTGACCTGTCCTGCCGTTAGAAACAGGTCGATCGGTCGACCCTGGCTGTCGCAGATGGCGTGCAGTTTCGTGTTCGATGCCCCCCTTGGTCCGTCCGATCAGGCGACCACGCCCCCCTTTTTGACGCTCAGACTGGACGCTGTGCGGTGGGCCTTCAGGTAGGTGGCGTCGATCATCACGATCTTCTTCTCGCCGTGCTCGGCAGCCAGTCCCGCCATCATCTTCGCGAAGATGCCTTTGTCGCTCCAACGCTTCCACCGGTTATAGAGCGTTTTGTGAGGGCCATACTCCTTCGGCGCATCTCGCCAGCGCAACCCGTTGCGATTGATGACGATTATGCCGCTTGGCACACGCCTGTCATCGACGCGTGGCTTGCCGTGGGACGTCGGGAAGAAAGGGGCAAGCTTGGCCATCTGCTCGTCGGTCAGCCAGTAAAGGTCGCTCATGTCACCGCTCCGTTTGCCGAGCCGATCATGCAGGCGTTTTCCGCCCCGTCGATCAATGTCGCCGACCCGCGCGACATGGTCCGTCGCCGCGATCGTGCTGGAACCACGGCTGGGGCGGAAAACGCCTGCATGATCGGCTCGGGGTTCAGGGGAACGGGATGCGCCGCCAGCAGCCTTTCGCCGCCGTTTGCCGCTGGCCGGAGGAATTGCGGGCAATTACGTTCAGCCCGTCGTGCGCCGTGAAATCCGGGAGTTGAAAGTGGTTGCCATGGGTCAGGGCAAGACCGCGCGGGACGCGCAACCGGCCTTCTGCGACCTCGACCATCGCGGCGTCACCGCGATCACAGAGCACGAAATTGCGCGAGGAGGCCAGCGGCAGACGGGACAGGATGTCGATGGCCTCGTCCACGCTGTGTGCTGTGCCCGGTCGATCAGGTGCCGGATCGCGAGGTAGGGCGGCACGCCCGGACCCCACGTCCCGGCCAGCGCCAGCGCGATGCCGCGCCCGATGCCGGTCACCAGCGCGCGCTTTCCCCGTCCAGTCGGAACGATCCGCTCATCCCCGTATCGCCGCAGACCGATATGGCCTGACCTGAAATCGTCGCACCACGCGGGCTGGCCAGGAACAGCGCCTGGTCGGCAAGCTGCTGTGGCGTCACATATTCCTTGATCGAGGTGCGGGCAAAGGCGTTGCGCTCGGCCTCGTCAAAGCTGATGCCCTGCACCTCGGCGCGTGCCTCCAGCACGCGGCGCTGACGGTCGTCCGCCACAAGGCCGGGCAGCAGCGCGTTGACGCGGATACCATCGGGGCCAAGTTCGATGGCCATGGATTTCGACAGCCCCACGGCGCCCCACTTGGCCGCCGCATAGGGGCTGCGCAGCCGGAACCCCAGCCGCCCGGCCAGCGACGAGACATTGACGATCGACGCGTTTTCGCTGGCGCAGATGCGGCACCGCGCGGGAGGTGGTGACGAACTGGCTGGTCAGGCAGATCGACAGGCATTGTTCGACCTGCGCAAGATCCAGCTGTTCAATCCGGCCCGTGGGACCGGCGGTGACGATGACGCGGGCGTCTTTCAATGACAGGTCCATGAGTCTTTCCTTATTGTCCGGTAAACACCAGCGACAGCCAGGGTGGGACGCTGATAATCAGCAGATCGACCAGCAGGATCAGCACAAAGGGCATCACTCCGCGTGCGATCTGCGGCACCCCGATGCGCGCGATGCCGGATGCGATGAACAGGTTCAACCCCACCATCAGAAGCAGCAGGTTGACAAGGATGATGAACAGCCACGCGCAGTCAATGGCCCGTCCACGAAATCCGAGATCACCGCGAGCACCTGCAACGACAGGATGATCCGTCCGAACAGCCCCGCCGCCGCGGTGATCGACAGCACCACCGCCGAGATGATGGCGCTGTCACGCAGGAGGCGCGGGATCGCCCGCAGCGGCACGATGTCGCCGTCCCGGATCGTGAAAATCGCCGCAAGCCCCGCCGCAAAGGTGACCGGAACCCCGATCGGCAACGGCTGCGGAAGCGAGCCGAACAGCAGCGCGATCATGTGGCGTCGCCCTTGCGCAGGCCGGCGACATCCTCGGCCAGGATCGCGATGGCGTTCGGCAGCACAAGGGCCGCGCCCGCGGGCATAGCGCCGTAAAGCCAGGCCATCGACACCCGCGTGACGGGGGCGGTCTGCCCCGCGACCCGTTCGGCGATGCCTTGGGTCAGCAGCACCCAGGCAGACACGCGTGACGCGACGGCGATAGGCGCGGGCCGCGCCCGGCATGGTCATCCAGGCCATGGAAAACCGCGAGACCTCTTCGGAAAGGCTCAGGGAGCGGCCCATCGCATGGCGGGCAAAGACCTGCCAGCTGACAAGGACGGACATGACCGGGATCGGCCCGTCCCGCACCCGGCCGACAAGTCAGTTGATGCCGTCGACCGCGCGGACGGCCATGCGCGGCGCGTCTTGCATCTTGAAACCTCAGAATCATTCCGGTGGGTGGGGGACCAGGCTCCCCCGGCGAAGGGGCCGCCCGGTTGGTGGCCGGCTCGAACGTCATCGCCGCATCGACCAGGTCGGGGCCGGACTTCAGCACGCCGACAGCGTGGAGCGATTGCGCCCCCGGGGGCAGGCTGACCTCGAAGACGCGGGTTTGCCGTGCAGCGCTGGCGCCCGACAAAAGCGCTGCGGCAGGCGTAAGCGTGATGTGTTGATGACCGGGGGCCTCGCCATCCCTTCGGTCGAAGGGATGATCTCGCTTTACGCTGAACAGGGTCCGGTTCGCCGGTAAAACACCTTGTGCGCTGTTTAACTGGACGTCGATACCCGCCTCGGACAAGCCTGTCCAAAACCGCGATCACAGTTTACACGCAGGATTCATGACCGATACGCTGAACAGGGACGCATGGTCACGGCTTGGCCCGCTGACGCTGCGCAAAGGCGAGACAGCGCAGGCGCAGATCTATGCCTGTCTGCGCGCGGCGCTGACAGGCGGGTATTTTCGCCCCGGCGAAGAAATCAGCCCGCGCCGCGCCGCCACCGAAGGCACCGCCGGCCTGCAACTGGCGCTTTCACAAGCTGATCTACAACGCCGCCAACCGCCCCGTCCTGATGGACGTGATCGAAGGCATGTGGCTGCGCGTCGGCCCGCTGAACCGCCATGCGGTGACCGCGCCGCTGCATTTCGACCGGGCTATGGAAAGCCACGACGCCGCCGAACAGGCGCTGTGCGACCTGACCGCCCTGTCGCGATTTCCGAACACCCTTCAAACAAAGGACTGACCCCATGGCCCCCAGACGCAAGGTCATCATCACCTGCGCCGTGACCGGCGCGATCCACACACCGTCGATGTCGGAATATCTGCCCGTCACCGCATCGCAAATCGCCGAGGCCGCCATCGGCGCCGCCGAGGCCGGCGCGGCGGTGGTTCACCTGCACGCGCGCGACCCGCGGGACGGCCGCCCCGATCAAAGCCCCGAAGCCTTTGATCCCTTTCTCAAGGTCATCAAGCAGCGGTCCGATTGCGTGGTCAACATCACCACCGGCGGCGCCCCGACCATGACGATCCAGGACCGTTTGCGTCCCGCCGATACCTGGAAGCCGGAACTGGCGTCGCTCAACATGGGGTCGATGAACTTTGGCCTGTTCCCGATGCTGGCGCGCTTTGACGCGCAGCTCAGACATCAGTGGGAACGCGACTATCTTGGCAACAAGGGCATCCTGTTTCGCAACACCTTCGAGGACATCGAACATATCCTGACAACGCTGTCGGCGCATGGCACGCGGTTCGAATTCGAATGCTACGACACGGCGCATCTGTACAACCTCAAGCATTTTCTGGACGCCGGGCTGGTGAAGGGGCCGCTGTTCATCCAGACCGTGTTCGGCCTGATGGGCGGGATCGGCGCGCATTACGACGATGTCATGCACATGAAGCGCACCGCCGACCGGCTGTTCGGCGACCAGTACCGCTGGTCGGTGCTGGGGGCGGGCAAGAACCAGCTGCCGGTCGCGGCCATCTCGGCCGCGCTTGGCGGGCATGTGCGCGTCGGGCTCGAAGATTCGCTCTGGGCGGGTCCGGGGAAGCTGGCGCAGACCAACGCCGAACAGGTCGCCGCCGCGCGCCAGATCATCGAAGGCCTCGGGCTGGACATCGCCACCCCTGACGAGGCCCGCGAACTGCTGGACCTCAAGGGCGCCGACGTCGTCGGGTTCTGACCTCTGCCCCCCTGCCCCCTGCCTGGCGGCCAAGCGCGGACCGGGCCGGGCCGGGCGGCAAAACGCGCGGCGGGTTCTTTGCCGCGCGTGGCCCGGCACCGCGTGTCAGGGTTTTTTCATCGCGTCCAGCAGCGCCGCCCCCAGAGCGCCGGTCCGGTTGCCGGACGCGCCATCGCCCTGGCCTTTCGCCCCGCGCCCCGGTTTGTCACGGACCTCAGCGCCCCTGCCCGGCCCGCGCGCGGCCTGCGAATCCCTGGCCGAGCTGCCGCCGTCCTTGCGCATCGACAGGCCGATACGCTTGCGCGGCACGTCCACCTCGGTCACGCGCACCTGAACCACATCGCCCGCCTTGACCACCTCATGCGGGTCCTTGACGAATCGGTCGGCCAGCTGGCTGACATGCACCAGCCCGTCCTGATGCACGCCGATATCCACGAAGGCGCCAAAGGCGGCGACATTGGTCACCGTGCCTTCCAGCCGCATTCCAGGTCTGAGATCCCCGATGTCATCGACGCCTTCGGCAAAACTGGCGGTCCTGAAGCTGGGGCGCGGGTCACGCCCCGGCTTTTCCAGTTCGGACAGGATGTCGCGCACCGTCGGCAGGCCGAAACGGTCATCGACAAACCGTTCGGCATCAAGCCCTTGCAGCAGCTTCGGGTCCGATTGCACCGCGCGCAGGTCGCGCCCGCAAGCCTTGACGATGCGGCGCGCCAGGTCATAGGCCTCGGGGTGGACGGATGACGCATCCAGCGGTTCCTTGCCGTTGCGGATGCGCAGAAACCCGGCGCATTGTTCGAAGGCGCGCGGACCAAGGCGCGCGACCTTGAGCAAGTCGCGGCGCGCGGCGAACGCCCCGTTGGTGTCGCGGTGCAGCACGATCGCCTCGGCCAGCCCCGGCCCCAAGCCCGACACATGCGCCAGCAGCGGCGCCGACGCGGTGTTCAGATCCACGCCCACCGCGTTCACCGCATCCTCGACCACCGCTTCCAGCGATTTGGCAAGACGGTGCTGGTCGACATCGTGCTGGTATTGCCCGACGCCGATGCTTTTGGGGTCGATCTTGACCAGCTCGGCCAGCGGGTCCTGAAGGCGGCGGGCGATGGACACCGCGCCGCGCAGGCTGACATCCAGATCCGGAAATTCCCGCGCCGCCAGTTCCGAGGCGGAATAGACCGAGGCCCCCGCTTCGGACACGATCACCTTGACCGGCTTTTTCACGGCTGCGGGCAGCATCGCCAGCGTATCCGCCACCAGCTTTTCCGTTTCACGCGATGCCGTGCCGTTGCCGATGGCGATCAGCTCGATTCCGTGACGGGTGACAAGGTCCAGGATCGCCGACCGCGCGCCCCGGATGTCGTTTTTCGGCTGGAACGGATAGATCGTTTCGGTCGCCACAACCTTGCCCGTGGCATCGACCACCGCCGCCTTGACCCCGGTGCGAATGCCCGGATCAAGCCCCAGCGTCGCACGCGCCCCCGCCGGAGCCGCCAGCAGCAGATCGCGCAGGTTGCGGGCAAAGACCTGAATCGCCTCGTCCTGTGCGCGGCTGCGCAGATCGGCCAGAAGGTCCAGCATCATTGATGACGACAGCTTGACCCGCCAGGTCCAGCCCGCCACGCCGCGCAGCCATGTGTCGCCGGCGCCACCGCCCGACAGGCCAAGCCGCGCCGCGATCATGTCGATGCAGACATCCGCGCCGCCCTCGGGATCGGGACCGATGTCGATCTGCACGACCTCTTCCTTCCAGGCGCGCATCATCGCCAGCGCCCGATGCGACGGCACCTTGGCCCATTTTTCGGAATGGGCGAAATAGTCCGAAAACTTGGCGCCCGCCGCTTCCTTGCCGGGGACGACGCGCGCGGTCATCACCGCCTCACGCGCAAGATAGCCGCGCAGACCGCCCAGCAGCCCGGCATTTTCGGCCAGCTCTTCGGTCAGGATGTCGCGCGCGCCGTTCAGCGCCTCCTTGACCGTGGGCACCGCATCGGTGACGAATTTCCGCGCCAGGGCTTCGGGGTCGGCGCGCCGGTCCGCCAGGATCGCGTCGCGCAGCGGTTCCAGCCCGTTTTCGCGCGCGATCATCGCCTTGGTGCGGCGCTTGGGCTTGTAGGGCAGATAGATGTCTTCAAGCTGCGCCTTGGTTTCGGCCCGCGCGATGGATTGCGCCAGCGCATCCGTCAGCTTGTCCTGGCTTTCGATCGACTTCAGGATCGCATCGCGCCGCCCGTCCATCTCACGCAGATAGCCCAGCCGCTCGGACAGATTGCGCAGCTGCGTGTCGTCCAGCCCGCCGGTGGCCTCTTTGCGGTAGCGCGCGACGAAGGGCACGGTCGAGCCCTCGTCCAGCAGCTTGACGGCGGCGGCGACCTGCGCCGCGCTGGCACCGATCTCGGTGCCGATGCGGCGGTTGATGCGGTTGGCGCGATCCATGCTATGCTCCCTGTTGGCGGCCCGGACGCCCTTAGTAGCGGCCAGCGTCCCGGCGCGAAAGAGCCTGCCGCCCGCTTCATCTTGCCACATAAACTCTCGCCGGAGGCATGCACCATCGGGCGGGTCAGGCGGACGGGTCGACCATCCGCACCCCGGCGGGTTCGAAATCCCTGACGTTGCAGGTGACCATCACCGCATCTCGCGTAAGCGCCTGCGCCGCGATCATCAGATCCGCGCCGGGATGTCCGATGCGCGCCGACAGCGCCCCCCAGCGCCACGCGTCTTCGGCGGTAAAGTCGATCAGACGGTCGGCGAACAGGCGCACGGTCGTTTCCAGCCACTGGCGCAGATCGCGGGCGAATCCTGGATTGTGCCGGTCCTGCAACGCGATGCCGCGTTCGATTTCCCCCAATGTGATGACGCTAAGATACAGCGTCGCCTCGTCCTGCGCGCGCAACCATGCCGCGATCTGCGGGGCCCGGTCAGCGCGCCGGGCCAGCGACAGGATGGTGGTGTCCAGAATGCGAATCAAAACGCCACGTCGCGCGGCAGGACCTCGGCACGCGGCAGATCATCGGAGGGAAAGGCCAGCAAATGGTCCTGAAAGCTGCCCCGCCGGGACCGGGCCGCCTGAACCAGCCGGTGGTATTCTTCGACGGACAGCACCACAACGGCGGGCTTGCCCCGACGGGTGACCTGTTGCGGGTGACCTGACAGTGCCGCTTCGTTCAAGGCCGGCACGATCATGATCTGGCCCCATCAAGCCCCCATCCGCCACCGGCGCCGCGGCCTCGTACCCTCGTGGGACTTGCGATCTTCGACGTTGAGCTGGAGCTGTCGATCGGGGTCGCATGGGTGCTGCGCACATGGCTTTATATCGAGCTCTGAGATGACAGACGCTTTCCTGACACTTCTTCACTGGCAGAACCTGGCCTATCTGCTGATCGCACTGACGCGGCCGTTACCCTTTCACATGGACCCGATTTCGGCGATGACGCTGCTGATCGGAGAATATCTCGGGCCGGCTGGTGACGGCGATCCTGTTGCGCATGCCCAACTCGGTCGTCACCACCTTCGACGGCTGTCCGATGGCGCGGAAGGGCCAAGCCGAGCGGGCGCTGGCAGTGGGCATCGGCATGTCGGCATGTCGGCATCCTGCGGGGGATCGGCAGTAATATCGCGGCCATCATCTCGTATTCCACGACACGGCAGATGTTCAAGCGGCCCGAGCGTCTCGGCACCGGCGAAGGGGCTGGCATCATCGCCGCATATCTGGCGGCCAACCTTGTCATGGCGGTCCTGATCTGGGTGTCGGCCAGGAGGATCGCGCCGCGGATCCGCATCCCCCGGTCCTATTTGCTCAGCGCGATCCTCGTCTTCTGCGTCGCCGGTTCCCATGCGATCAACACCTCGTTTATCGACGTCCGGACGATGCTGGGCTTCGGCGTCGTGGGGCTGGCGCGCGAGTCGGCACGGGTGCCTCTGGGTCCCTTCGTCATCGGAGTCGGGCTCACCCCAATTGCCGAAGTGCAATTGCGCGCGGCCATGATGATGTCGGGGGACGACCCGAGCGCCATCCTGACGCGGCCCTTCGCGATGGGCTTTCTGACCCTCGCACTGTTGACGCTGGCATGGCCCGGCCTTGCCGCCCGACGCGCCCGGCGCAACATCGCAAACCAAACAGAGTGACACCCATGACCACCGCATCGACCCCGCCAAGACAGCTCCCGCGCCGCCGCTATCTGGCCCAGATCGACAGCGGCCAGGACCCGCCCGGCACCCACCCCATCCGAACGCGCGCAGGCCGCCCAGGTTGGCGTCAGCCGCACGGTTCAGCGCGGCGAGGCGCTTCTGGCCCCGGAGATTCGCGGCTATGTCGAAATCCGCATTGGCGCGGGCGTGTTCGTGCTGCCCGCCAGCGTCCGGTCCCGCACCGCGATGCAAGCGCATATGGACGAAGTGAGCGAGCGCTTCCTTGCGCTGGTCGTTGAGGCCGAGGACCGCGATGACTGACGGGCCTCCCGACATTGTCCTGATCATCGCCGACCAGCAGCGCCACGACACGATCCGTGCGCCTGGCGCATCCCATATGGATACGCCCAACCTGGACCGGCTGGCCCGGCACGGGGTCGCCTTCGAGCAATGCCATGTGCCCTCGCGCGCCCCCCCTGTTCTCTGGCTATTATCCCCATACCAACGGCGTGCTGGCCAATGGCGCGCCCTGGAGCCGGACCTGGGTTCCGTCTTTGGCGGATGCCGGGTATCACGGCGTCAATATTGGCAAGATGCACGCCATCCCCTCTGACGCGAAGGCAGGCCTTCACGAGCGCTTCGTGGTCGAGAACAAGGACCGCTTCGCGGAGGGACGCTGGCTCACCGACGACTGGGACAAGGCCATTCTGAACGCGGGCCACGAAAAGCCCGGTCGTCTGGGTTACCGCGCAGGCGAGGATTACCGGCACACCCTTGGTGCTTTCGAATGGGAGATTGAAGACCGGTTGCATTCCGACAGCTTCGCCGGGCGCCTGACCGAATGATGGCTGGATCACAAGCCCAGGGACAGGCCGCTGTTCCCGTCGGTCGGATTTCCGCGCCCGCACCCGCCCTATGATCCGACGCCCGAATATGCGGGCAAATACATCGGCCGCAATGTGCCCATGCCCAGGGTTACCCGCAACGAGCTGGACCGTCTTGCAGGCGCCGCCGGTTTCGCGCCGCGACCCTTTTGCGGGCCGTGCGGATGTGCCTGCGGCATCGGCTTTCCTGTCGGACCGCCGCAGCCCTTCAAGAATTCGTCCGGCAGTTTCCTGGAAATCGTCATCGCCCTTGCGCCGCCAAGGACGCATGGTCCAAAGCGCGGTTTCTCAAGAGACCGACCAGTCGCTTGCCGCGCGCCCGGCGTCTGCACGATCAGGGCGCGGGGGCGGTGCGCCCCAGCACCTGTGCCACCGCGCGCAGCAGATCGCCCTTGGGCACCGGCTTCATCAGGCGGATGTCTTCGGGGCGCAGGCCGTTGCCATGCACCGTCGCCTCGCTGGCATAGCCCGACATGAAGATCATCGGCAGATCGGGGTTGAGCGCGCGCAGCGCCCGCGCCAGCCCGGTGCCTTGCAGGGTACCGGGCATCACGATGTCGGTGATGACCACATCGAACACCGGGTTGGCGGCATAGACCGCCATCGCCTCGTCGCCACTGGCCGCGGCGGTCACATCAAAGCCCGCCGCCCGCAGCGTGGCGACAAGCACCTTGCGCACGGCGGTTTCGTCTTCGGCCAGCAACAGACGCAGGCCGCCGGCGTCGAACCGGGCGCTGGCCGCCCGCCGGGAATTCAGCGACACCATGCTGCCGTCGGCGTTGGTCGCCGGGAAATACAGCTTGAAGGTCGTGCCCTGCCCCGGTTCGGTATAGACCTGCACCGTGCCGCCGGACTGCTTGACAAAGCCCTGAACCATGGACAGGCCGATGCCCGACCCCTGCCCCGGCCCTTTGGTGGTGTAGAAGGGTTCAAAGATCTTGTGCAGGCTGTGTTCGGGAATGCCGGTCCCCGTGTCGCTGATCGCCAGCATCACATACCGGCCCGGCAGCAATTCCTGATCGCGGCTGTCGACATAAGCGTCGTCGATGCGCAGATTGGCGGTTTCGATGGTCAGCTTGCCGTGCCCGGCCATGGCATCGCGTGCATTCAGCAGCAGGTTCAGAATGGCGCTTTCCAACGACGCCGCATCCAGCCGCACCTGCCACAGCCCCGCCAGAAGCGAGGTTTCCATATCGACGGTTTCGGGCAGCGCCCGGTACATCCAGTTGCGCGCGTGGCGGATCACTTCGTTGAGGTCCAGCGGCTCGGGGTCCAGCCGGGCCCGGCGGGCAAAGGCCAGCATCGAGCGGGTCAGATCGGCGCCGCGCCGCGTCGCCTCCAGCCCGGCCTCGATCATGCGCCGTTGATCGGGGCCGTGAATGTCATCCTTGAGCAGTTCCAGATTGCCCATGATGACTGCCAGCAGGTTGTTGAAATCATGCGCGATGCCGCCCGTGAGCTGGCCGATGCTTTCCATGCGCTGCGCGCGGTTGGCCAGCTCGGTCTGACGTTGCGCTTCGTCCAGCGCCGCGACTTCGCCTGTCGCATCCACCACGACGCCATCGACGCGGCACAGATCGTCACCGATGGGGGCGGCCGAGCCGTGGAAATCGATCCAGCGTCCGCGCACTTGCGACCGGCGGTGGATCGCCGTCCCGCGGTGGGCGGCGTCCATGAACACCCGCCCGCCCATCGCCAGTTCCTCGGGCGTCTTGCCGGTGGTCAGGATCGCCGCGTCGTCATAGGCCTGCTGCGGTTCCACCCCCCAGTATTCGCGCGACTTTCCGCCAAGGTACAGGTGCTTTTCGGCGCCATTCGACGACCAGATGCCCTGATAGATCATGCCCGGCACGTTGTCGGCCGCCGCCTCCAGCCGCCCCAGCGCCTCGGCGCGCGAGGCCGCCATCTGCCGCAGATCCGTGACATCCGACAGCACCGATGTCAGTTCAAGCTTGCCGCTTTGCGGATCGCGCGCGCAGCCCCAGTTCAGCAGGATGTGCCGGGTTTCGCCATCGCTGGGCCGGATGATCCGGAATTCCAGCAACAGATGCTGCGTTTCTGCGGCGGTCTGGTTTTCCAGGTCCGTCCTGACCCGGTCGAGATCGTCGGGGTGAAACGTCGCCCACAGGTCGTTGACCGACATCAGGCCGGGGGCGCGGTCCGTAAGGCCGTAGATCTCCAGCGCCCCGGCATCCACGAAGATGTCGTCGCTTCCCGCGATGCGCGAGGTCACCCCGACCCCCGCGCTTTTCAGCACCAGTTCCAGCCGCGACGTCAGGCGGGCCTTTTCGTCGGCCTGGATCGCAAAGCGATGTGCCAGGGCGACGACCTGCCAGGTCACCAGAATGGACAGGATGCCCAGGCCACACACGAAGGCGACGTTGAACAGGATGGTTTCCAGCGACGGCCCGTTGGAGCCGAACAACCCCAGCGCGAGGACCGGCAGCGCCTGCAACACCACGAACCCCGCCAAAAGCAGCCAGACCGCCCGCATCGGCACCCGCGGCCAGTCGCGCGGCGCAACAAGCTTGCGCACGCCCAGGCCCACCGCCACGAACCCGACATGCGCGAACAGCCCCGCCAGCAGGGACGGCATCGGGACGTCAAGCGACAGCAGGTAAAGCGCGCTCAGGCAGGCCGCGATCAGCCCGCCGACCGGCCCGCCAAGATAGCCCGCGAACACCAGCGGCCCCGGCTTGGCGGAAATCGAAATCGCCAGCGCCTCGATGGAAAAGGCGCTGAACCCCAGGAAAATCACCAGCACCCCGGCGACAAGCCCGAACAGCGCCTGGCGCCGATACACACGCCGCCGCACCCCCGGCGTGGCGAAGATCAGGTAGAAAAACCCGCCCGCCAGCGTCAGCGCGGTCAGGCTCTGGAGCGTGGAGACGATCATGGGCGCTTGCCCGCGCAGGGGGCCAGACGGGAAAGATGTTCGGCCTCCTGTTCCAGGATGCACAGGATTTCCGCGCGCGTCACCGGTTTGAAGATGTTGCGCCCGACACTCATGTCGCGCGCCGAGGCGATCAGCTTGGCGGCCATCAGCGGCCCGCTGTCGCCACCGGACATGAACCGCACCCGCAGGGGCCGGTCCTGCGCGCAGATCCGCTCAATCGCCTCGATGCCGTCCAGGACCGGCATCATGATGTCGATCAAAAGCAATCCCGGTTCGGTTCCCGACATCACCACATCCATCAGTTCCGCGCCGTTCCCGCAGATCTCGACCGTCCAGCCCGCCCTCAGGCAGAAAGTCGCCAGCAGCGCGCGAAACTCCTTGTTGTCGTCGGCAATGATCACATGCGGCATGACGTGTAACAACAACGCCCTTATCAAACAGATACGGTCGCAGCGTATCAACTTGCGGCAGTAAGTACAGCCATGCGTGGGGCCGGCTGCTGTTTCGACCCGGATCCGGAAACGACGGCGCCGGCGGGTGGTCCGCGGTCAGGGCGCCCGCAGCCAGGACGCCCCGCATCGTCAGCGCGCCGCGAGCAGCGCGATCAGCTTGCGGTGATCGGCGTCGAAGTTGCGGATGCCCTCGGCCAGTTTTTCGGTCGCCATCGCGTCGGCGTTCAGCGCCCAGCGGAACGCGGGTTCGCCCATCGTGACCGGATCGGCGGGCTGCGCGGTTTCGGGCGACAGCGCACGGGGCAGGTCGCCGGTTTCGCTGTCCAGCGCATCCAGCAGCTTGGGAGAGATGGTCAGGTTGTCGCAACCCGCAAGCGCCTTGATCTGGTCGACGCTGCGGAACGACGCGCCCATCACCACGGTCTGGATGCCGTTCGATTTGTAGTAATCGTAGATGGCGCGCACCGATTTGACGCCGGGGTCGTTTTCGGGGGCATAGCTGTCGACGCCTTCGGCCTTCTTGTACCAGTCGGTGATCCGCCCGACAAAGGGCGAGATCAGGAACGCCCCCGCATCCGCGCAGGCCACGGCCTGCGCCATCGAAAACAGCAGCGTCAGGTTGCAGTCGATGCCATCCTTTTGCAGGATTTCCGCCGCGCGGATGCCTTCCCAGGTTGCCGCAAGCTTGATGAGGATGCGGTCCTTGTCGATGCCGCGCGCGGCGTAATCCGCGACGATCTCACGCGCGCGGGCGACAGATGCGTCGGTGTCGAACGACAGGCGGGCGTCGACCTCGGTCGATACCCGCCCCGGCACCAGCCGGGTCAGTTCGGCCCCCACCGCGACGGTCAGCGTGGCGGCCAGCGCCTCGGGCGAAAGGCCCGCCTTGCGACCGGCGTCGATTTCGGCGGCGATCAGCGCCTCGGACGCGGGGTCCGACAGGGCGGCCAGCACCAGCGACGGGTTGGTGGTGCAGTCGACCGGTTGCAGCCGCTTGACCGAGGCGACCTCGCCGGAGTCGGCCACGACCTTGGTCATGGCCCGCAGTTGATCGAGTAGGGACGTCATGTCGGATCTCCTTTTCTCTTTCTGATAGCGTTACCAGTCCGCGAAACCGGCGTCCACCGGCGACCGGCCGCCCCCCTCAGGCCTGCGTGGCAAAGCGCCTGGCGACGCCGTCGCGCGCGCGCGCCACGGCGTCGGGCAGCGCCGCCCCCCCGGCCAGCGCCACAGCAAGCGCCGAGCCAAGCTGGCATCCGGTGCCCCGCAGCGTTCCGGCAAGGCGCGGGCCGCGAAACCGCCGCATCGTGCCGTCGGGCAGATACAGGCGGTCTTCGCAGAAGTCGCGGTCGGGCGCGTGGCCGCCCTTGACCAGCAGCGCCTTGCAGCCGCGCGCAAACAGGGCGCGGCGGGCGGCGGAATGGTCCGGCGCGCCGTCGCGATCCGCGATCGCCGCCAGTTCGGGCAGGTTCGGCGTCAGCACGGTGGCGCGCGGCACCAACAGCGACAGCAGCGCCCCCAGGCCCGCGTCATCCAGCAGCGCGGCGCCCGAGCTTGACCTCAGCACCGGGTCGATCACCAGCGGCGCGCGGGGCAGCGCCGCGGCCACCGCGCCGATGGTATCGGCGTTGACCAGCATGCCCAGCTTGATCGCATCGACCCGGCCCGCCGCGCGGATCTGCGCGGCGACGACATCGGGAGGGACCGGGTGAACAGCCTGCACACCCGCGTCGTCCTGCGCGGTTACGGCGGTCACCGCGATGCAGGGATGTGCCGCCATCCCGGTCACCGTCGCAACATCGCGCGCCAGCCCCGCCCCGCCCGAGGAATCCGTGCCCCCCACCAAAAGCACCCGGCGCATCAGCGCCCGTCCGCGCAGATCGCCACATCCCCATGGCCCCGCGCCCGAAGCGTGCGCGCCG
This sequence comes from Salipiger aestuarii, assembly GCF_003259905.1. Classification (GTDB taxonomy): domain Bacteria; phylum Pseudomonadota; class Alphaproteobacteria; order Rhodobacterales; family Rhodobacteraceae; genus Salipiger; species Salipiger aestuarii. Next base: position 37,419 of record NZ_QLMG01000030.1, read on the forward strand.
CGCGCCAGGCCCGCAGCCCGGTCGCGCAGGCCAGCACCACGCGGGTGCCGGAGGGAAGATCTTCGGGCAGCGCCTCGTGACGCAGATCGATCAGCAGATCGCCCGCGCGCGCCCCCGCCACCACCGGCGGAAAGGCGGCATCGGGTTCCGGTGCGTCGTCGAACCGGAACTGGCCAAAGCGCCAGGCGCCAAGATCCACCGTCATCATCTGCCCCAGCGGCGACGGGCTGTGCCCCAGCAGGACCGACAGCGCCATCTGCGCCTGCAACGCCCCCAGCAGCGCCACCGCCGGCCCCATGACCCCCGCCTCGGCGCAGGTGGCGGCCCGCGCGGGCGGGTCGGGAAACAGCGCGCGCAGGCTGGGCGCGCCGCCGCACAGCCCCGCCGCGTAGCCCTGCCGCGCAATCACCGATGCGGTAATCAGCGGTGTGCCCGACGCAAGGCACAGGTCGGACAGGGCGTAGCTGGTGGCGAAATTGTCGGCGGCGTCGATCACCAGATCGGCGCGCGCGACGTCGGCATCGGGGCCCAGCCGCGCCACATGCGGCGCCACGACGCATTCCGGATTAAGCCTGGCAAGATGCCCTGCCGCCACCTCGGCCTTGGGCTGGCCAAGGTCCGCCATGCGGTAAAGCGTCTGGCGGTGCAGGTTGTGCGCTTCGACCCGGTCGGGATCGAACAGGGCGATCCGCCCCACCCCGGCGCCTGCAAGCAGCGGCAACAGCGCCGAGCCAAGCCCCCCTGCCCCGGCCACAAGCACATGGGCCGCCGCCAGCCGGGCCTGCCCCCGCGGACCGACCTCGGGCAGGCAGGTCTGGCGGGCGTAGCGGGTCATGCCCATTTCCGCGTCGCCGCCAGCCAGTCGCGGCAGCGCGCGGCGGGGTCGGCGGCGGTCTGGATGTCGGTTACCACGGCGGCGCAGTCGGCCCCTGCGCCGAACAGCGCGGGCAGCCTGTCGGGTGTGACGCCTCCGATCCCCACCAAAGGCACCGTACCGCTGGCGCGTTTCCAGGCGGTCACGCGGTCCAGCCCCTGCGGCCCCCATTTCATCTTTTTCAGCCGCGTCGGCCAGACCGGCCCCAGCGCCACATAGGCCGGGCGGAGCGCCAGCGCGCGTGCCAGTTCGCTGTCGTCATGGGTGGACAGGCCAAAGGCGACCCCTCCGGCCCGCAACGCGTCGACATCGGCGGTGTCCATGTCTTCCTGCCCTAGGTGGACCGCGTCGCAGCCCAGATCCAGCGCCAGTTGCCAGTGATCGTTGACCACCAGCTGCGCGCCATGGGCGGCACAGCACTCGCGGGCGCGGATGATCTGGGCGGGCAGGGTCGCGCCAGCGTCCTTGAGGCGCAGCTGCACCAGCCGCACGCCCAGGGGCACCAGCCGCTCCAGCGCGTCGGCGTCGCTGACGATCAGGTAAAAGGGATCAAGCCTCATGCCAGTTCCGCCATTCCGAACACCGGGGTCGAGGCGACGCCCATGTCGCGCGGCGGCATCAGCCCCGCCTTGTGCGCCCCCTGCCCCGCCGCGACCGCCTGGCCAAAGGCGCGCGCCATGGCGACCGGGTCCAGCGACCGCGCCACGGCGGTGTTCAGCAGCACCGCGTCATAGCCCAGTTCCATCGCCAGCGCCGCCTGGCTGGGCGCGCCGATGCCCGCGTCGACCACCAGCGCCACGCCGGGGAAATGCGCCCGCATCGCCCGCAGCGCGTCGATGTGGCGCAGCCCCTGCCCCGAGCCGATGGGCGCCCCCCAGGGCATGAGCACCTGGCAGCCGGCCTCGACCAGCCGGTCCGCGACCACGAGGTCTTCGGTCGTGTAGGGGAACACCTCGAACCCGTCGGCGCACAGGGTCCGCGCGGCCTCGACAAGGCCGAAGGGATCGGGTTGCAGGGTGTCCGCGTGGCCGATGACCTCCAGCTTGATCCAGCGGGTGCCGAACAGTTCGCGCGCCATCTGCGCGGTGGTGATCGCCTCGCGCGCGGTGTGGCACCCGGCGGTGTTGGGCAGGACGCGGCAGCCGCTGGCGGCAAGGATGTCGCGAAAGGCGCCGCCCTCTGGCCCTTCGCGGCGCAGCGACACGGTGATGACCTCGGCCCCCGACGCGGCGATCGCGTCGCGCAGCACCCGCGGCGAGGGGTATTGCGCCGTGCCCAGCATCAGCCGGCTGGTCAGGTCGGTTCCGTAAAACACGGCTAGCCTCCCTGCATCGGGGTCAGCAATTCGACCCGTGCGCCATGGCTCAGCGGAGTGGCGGCGCGCCGCGTGCGCGGGACAAAGGCCCCGTTCAGGGCCGATGCGACCGAGGCGGCGTCATGGCCGCGTTCCTCGATCAGGGCGGCAAGGGTCGGGGCGTCGGTTTCCACCGGCGCGCCGTTCAGGTCAATGCGCATCTTGCATCTCCTTTGTCATCATCCGGGCAAGCCGGGTTGCCAGCACCGGCGCCATCAGAAACCCGTGCCGGTACATGCCGTTGACGTGAATGCGGCCCGCGTCATGCCGGATCGCGGGCAGGTTGTCGGGCAGCGACGGGCGCAGCCCGGTGCCGGTGGTCAGGATCTCGGCTTCGGCCAACGCGGGGTGAAGCGTATAGGCGGCGGACAGCAGTTCCATCATGGCGCGCGCGGTGATGCCCGCGGTCGACCCGCTTTCCACCATCGTCGCGCCCAGCATGTAGCGCCCGCCCCCGCGCGGCACGAGATAGCAGGCAAAGCGCGGATGCAGCAGGCGCAGGGGCCGCGTCAGCGCCACATCGGGGGCGTGCAGTTCCATCATCTCGCCGCGCACCGGGCGCAGATCGGGCAGCGGCGCGCCGATGCCGGTGCAATCGACGATCCGCCCGCGTGCCGGGCCGTCGCGAACCGGCACGCCGGTTTCGACCAACGCCATGCGCAAGGCAGCGAGGGCGGCGACGGGATCAAGATGCGCCTCGGCTTCAAAGAACAACCCGCGCGCAAAGCGCCCCGCCAGATCGGGTTCCAGCGTGCCCGGATCGACCGCAACATGTCCCCGCGTGGCACGGGCAAAGCGCGCCAGTTCCGCGCTGTCACGCGGCGGCGCCACCACCAGCGTGCCGCGCCGGGTGACGCCGGGCACCCGCGCCGCCCACCAGTCAACCGACGCCTGCCCCGCTGTCACCACGGTTTCGGGCGCGCCGTCGCCTTCGCAGAACGGCGCAAGCATGCCCCCGGCAAGGCGCGACACCGGGGGGGCGCCGGTGTCGATCAATTCGACCCGGTGCCCCGCCTCGACCAGCGCCGTGGCGCAGCACAGCCCCGCCACCCCTGCCCCGAGAACCGAGATCATTCGGACGGTTCGGGGACGTACAATTCGCCCCCCTCGCGGAATTTCGCGGCCATGCGGTCCATGCCCTCGCGCTTTTCCGCCTCGGCCCGGATGTCGTGGCTGATCTTCATCGAACAGAACTTCGGCCCGCACATGGAACAGAAATGCGCCACCTTGTGGGCATCGGCGGGCATGGTTTCGTCATGCATGTCGCGCGCGGTGTCCGGGTCCAGCCCGATGTTGAACTGATCCTCCCAGCGAAATTCGAACCGGGCGCGGCTGATCGCGTCGTCGCGGCGTTGCGCGCCCGGATGGCCCTTGGCCAGATCCGCCGCATGGGCCGCGATCTTGTAGGTGATGACCCCGGTTTTCACATCGTCGCGATCAGGCAGGCCAAGGTGTTCCTTGGGCGTGACATAGCACAGCATCGCGGTGCCGAACCAACCGATCATCGCCGCCCCGATGGCGCTGGTGATATGGTCATAGCCCGGCGCGATGTCGGTGGTCAGCGGCCCAAGCGTGTAGAACGGCGCCTCGTCGCAGTGTTTGAGCTGCTCGTCCATATTGGCCTTGATCTTGTGCATGGCGACATGGCCCGGCCCTTCGATCATCACCTGACAGTCGCGCGCCCAGGCGATCTTGGTCAGCTCGCCCAGCGTGTGAAGTTCGGCGAATTGCGCCTCGTCATTGGCATCGGCGATGCAGCCGGGGCGCAGGCCGTCGCCCAGGCTGAAGCTTACATCATATTTTCTGCATATGTCGCAGATCTCGGAGAAATGTTCGTACAGAAACGATTCTCGGTGATGATGCAGGCACCATTTCGCCATGATCGACCCGCCGCGCGACACGATGCCGGTGACGCGCCTGGCGGTCATCGGGATCATGTGCAGGCGCACGCCCGCGTGGATGGTGAAGTAATCGACGCCCTGCTCGGCCTGTTCGATCAGCGTGTCGCGAAAGATTTCCCATGTCAGGTCTTCGGCAATGCCGCCGACCTTTTCCAGCGCCTGGTACAACGGCACCGTGCCGATGGGCACCGGCGCGTTGCGAATGATCCAGTCGCGGATGTTGTGGATGTTGCGCCCGGTGGACAGATCCATCACCGTGTCGGCGCCCCAGCGGATCGCCCAGACCATCTTTTCCACCTCTTCCTCCATGGATGAGGTGACGGCGGAGTTGCCGATATTGGCGTTGATCTTGACCTTGAAGTTGCGGCCGATCACCATCGGTTCCAGTTCGCGGTGATTGATGTTGGCGGGAATGATGGCGCGTCCGGCGGCGATTTCATCGCGCACGAATTCGGGCGTGACGAGGTCGGGCAGCGTGGCGCCCATCGGATCGCCGTCGCGGGTATGGGCGGCAAGGCGGCCTTCGTTTTCGCGGATCGCGGCGAATTCCATTTCCGGGGTCACGATGCCGGCGCGCGCATAGCCCAGCTGTGTCACCGCGCGATCGTCAGTGGCGCGCAGCACGGCGCGCGGTTGCGGAAAGGCCGGGGTCAGGCGCGCGCCGTTGGCAAAGCCGTTGTCCGCATCGGTGACGGTACGCCCGGTGTATTCCTGCACATCGCCGCGCGCCTGAAGCCAGCCACCGCGTGTTTCGGGCAGGCCCCGCGCGATGTCGATCCGCGCGGCCGGGTCGGTGTAGGGGCCGGAACTGTCGTAGACGGTCAGCGGCTCTTCGCCATTCAGGTCGATTTCGCGCATGGGCACGCGCAGTTCATGCAGCGTACCGGGGTGGTACACCTTGCGCGAGGCAGGCAGGCCGCCGGTGGTCAGCGTGTGGGGAATGTCTTTCATGTCGGTCTCCTTTTTCAAGAAGACCCAGGCAACAGCACGAGGGAAACGGCCACGCATGGCCCGTTGCAAAGGGCCATGAGCGGCCCGAAAGGACCGCCCCTGCGACAGATGTCTGGGGATGCGCCCGTCCGGTCTTCCTACGCCAGCGTCAACTGGGTCAGGTTCGAAGGGTCGCTTCACCGGGGTTGCCCCCCGTCAGCCTCTCAGTTCCCTTGGCGGAACTCCCCCGACTGTTCCCAGTGTGGGGCTTGCGCGCCCCGCTTGTCAACAGGGCGCGCGGTTTTCCCGCGAATACGACGGCGCCGCGATCCAGGGCGTGCCGGCGCGGTTCAGGCGGGGTTCAGGCGACCGCCTTGGTCGCCGGGCGTTGCAGCGCGCCATACAGCGCCGTGACCGACAGCGCGGCCTGTGCCGCCTCGCGTCCCTTGGTCACGAAATGTTCGGCAAAGAACCCGATGTGGTCGGCGGTCGGCTGAAAGTGATGCGGTGTCAGGGACACCGACAGGATGGGAACGCCCGTCGCGATTCCGGCCTGCATCAGCCCGTCCACCACCGAGCGCGCGACAAAATCATGCCGGTAGACGCCGCCATCGACCACAAGTGCCGCCGCCGCGATGGCGTCATATTCCGCGGTTTCGGCCAGCTTGCGCGCGAGCAACGGCATCTCGAACGCGCCCGGCACGTCGTAGACATCGACCTGCGCCGGGACCCCGGCATCGTTGAGTTCCGCAAGAAATCCTTCGTGCGCGCGATCAACGATGTCCGCGTGCCAGCGTGCCCGGATAAAGGCGAATTTGGGGGATTTTGTCATGGCTCTGGTCCTTTCCGTATGACAGAATCCCAGAGCGTAAGACCTCGGATCATGCGACCCGATGCCCCTTTCTCTCCCGTCCGGACTTTCACCGTCGGTCCCGGAATTCCACCGGCTCTGCTGACCCATCGGCATGATGGCGCTCGCGGACTGTCACCGCCGGTGGGGAATTTCACCCCGCCCTGAGAATGCGCATATCAGTGCAGATCGCGTTGCATGACGTCAAGTGCGTTTCCGCACGAACGAGGAGGTCGCCGTATCGGCGTTGCGTCGCGTGCCAGTGTCCAAGACGCGGAAAATTGTCCGCGGACAATGGGGCGAGGCGATCAGCGGGCAATGGCAGCCGTCAGAGGCCGGGTTGTCCGCGGACAACGATCAAAGCGTTGCAGAAAGCGGATCAATCGAAGCGCGTCGAACTCGGCGCTTTTCGGTCCCAGAACCAGCGCATGGAAATAGGCCCCAAGCGCGCGCACCCTGTCCTGCATCTGGATCACCGCCATCACCGCGACTGCGGCGCCGGTCGCGCCAACCCTGTCCTCGGCCCGGCTATAAATCTTTGGGTCAATCCCGATCATCGGGGCAAGCGTGCGCCCGTGGCTGATGACATCGCGTTCATTTCCAAGCGGGTGACTGGCAAAAGCAAGCGCCTCGGGGCAGGCGGCGGACAGGTCATGCATTGTCAGGCGCTCTTTCTTATCATTAATGTCTTTTATTGAGTTCTGATGGTGCCGGACATTTTGGCCGTGCCTGCCGGTCATTTTGTCTGGTTCACAGGGATCGGTGTCGAGGGGTTGCATTGGCACATCGGGCAGGTCCGCAAGAAGCGCCGCGCAGTCATCGGCGTCGAGCTTGCGGCGCAGCGCTTTTAGAGCGTGCAGCGCGGCGGGGTCCTGATCGTCATGGCGCAGCCGCTGGTTGGCTGCGGCGCGGATCTGGGTGCGCAGCAGGGCAAGGCGGTCACGCATGTCATCGGCTTGCGCGGCGATCCGCGCGATGCGTTCAATCTGGGCAAACAGCGGCGACAGGTCAAAGCCAAAGCGCAGGCAGGTGCCATCGGCGCGGCTGCGCCGCATGAACCGTTTTCGATTGGCGCTGTCGTGGCGCAGCAGCAGCCCGGCCTCGATCAGCTGGACCACATGGCGCCGGATGGTGCGTTCGGAAATACCGTCGCGGCGAAACACCAGCGTTTCGTTCGAGGCAAAGACGGTGTGATGGGAGCGGCGCGGCGGAAGGCAGGACAGCATCGCGTTCAACGTCGCAAGCACCGGCGCGCGCAGCCCCAAAAGCGGCGCGGCACGGCGCAGCATCGCCATGACAACGTGACGTTCCGGCGCATTGTCCGCGGACAATGCGCTGCCGGGCCGCTGCCCGTTGGGCGCGGCGATCTGATGTGGGGCCATGGCGTTTTCACGGCATCCGGGAAAGGCAGAGACTCCGGCGAAACCCTGTCATCAGGCAAAGTTTCTCGGTCAACCGAATCGGTTGGTGTTGACTGGAGGAGAGAAGATGGTAGACCTGAGGGTGCAAAGAACAGATCGGGCTCTCCGGGGGTGACCTTGGGGGGCTCTTTCTTTTTCGGGCTGCGTCGTGCTCCTTTTTTTCTGGTTGCTGCTCGGGTGTCCTGGTCAGCCGTTCCGTGACTTCCAGGTTTCGTAAATCCGCAAAAGTTCGGCTTCGGCGTTATCCTGTAGCCATTGCGCGAAATCCGGGGCGTCGGCGCGCGACAGCTTGATCGTCAGCGCGCGCGCCGTGGGGCGGATTTCACCAAGGCGGGTGCCGTCGGCATGAGCGACGGGCAGGGGGGCGATCGCCGCTGTCGCGGTCTTGTTGCGTCCAATGACTGCGCTCGCCAGCATGTCAAACCGCGCGTCAGACGACGGCACCGAGCGCAGATCCATTTCGCCCGCCAGCGCCAGCAGATCAATGTCGCGGTCTCGGATCGCATCGGCCATGTCTTCCCACCGCCGCCGCCCGATGCCATGGGCCGGGCCGACGATCTCGATCACCTCGGGCGGGATCAGACGCGCTACCTTGTTCATGCGCGACAGCATCGGCTTGTCGACGGCCAGCGCATCCATGACGATCTCGGAGTCATAGCCGCCATCGGACAATTCGCGGATGAACAGCGCCTTCTCGATGAACGACGGGTCCAGCCGCTGGCTGTTTTCATGGCCTTGTGCCAGGATTGCCTGCTCGTCCGACAGCGAGCGCACCAGCGCCTTGGCGTTCAGCCCAAGACTGCGCAGCGCCCGCAGACGGCGACGCCCGTAGACCACTGTGAACCGGCCGGGCTGGTCGGGCAGGGGGCGCACCATGATGGGCACCTGCTGGCCATGCGCCTGAATGCTTTGCGCCAGAGCGGCGACATCGGCGTCGCCAAAGCTCAGCCGGTCGTTGGGGCCGCCATCGTCGATCAGCTCGGGCGGGATGTCGCGCACCGCGTTGCTTGACAGATCTTTGAGCGTCGAGCGCACGCCGCTCATGGCCCCGGTCTCGGGGAAACGCGGTTTTTGCGGCGCGGGGGTGTCGGAGGGCGGGGGAGGGGGCTGAAACAGGTTGCGTCGTGCCATCAGTCGGTCTCCCGTCCCCAGGCCGCCTGTATGGTGGCCTCGAATTCATCGGCAACGCCGTTCACGCTTTCCATGATGCGGTCCAGCGTCTTGCGCACCACCTGCCCCGGATCAATCTCGTAGATCGTCTGCTGGGTCATGCCCGCGTCGGAAATGGCCGTGGATTTCAGCATCGGCGTGTTGAGAACCTGGTCCAGAAGGATCGACCGCAAGAACCCCGCCATCTGCGATTGCGGCACGTCGGTCGGTTCATAGCGTGCGACGAGAAACTTAAGAAAATCCCAGTCGATCGTCCCGGAGGCCTCTTCAAGAGCGCGGATGGTTTCCCCTGCCATTTCAAGGAATTGCGCCATGGATGCCACATCCAGCATCGACGGCACCACGGTGATAAGCAACCCTGTCGATGCCAAAAGCGCCGACATGGTGGTGAATCCCAGCTGCGGCGGGCAGTCGATCAGCACCAGATCGTAGTTTGCCTCGATCTCGTCGAGCGCGATGGCGAGCCGCTGGGTGAAGGGCGGCTCCAGCCGGTGTTGCAGCGCGTAGGCGGTTTCGGTCTCATACTCCGACAACATCAGCCCGGCGGGGGCAAGGTCGAGGTTGTGGAAATAGGTCTTGCGCACCACCTCGCCCAGCGGCACGGGGTTTTCATAGCGCAGCGCGTCGTAAATCGTACCGCCTTCGGCAAATTCGATCTCGGGGCGGTAGCCGAACATCGTGGTCAGGCTGGCCTGCGGGTCCATGTCCAGCGCCAGCACACGATACCCACGCAGGGCAAAGCGTTGCGCAAGGTGGATCGCGGTGGTCGTCTTGGACGAGCCGCCCTTGAAATTGACGATGCTGATGATTTGCAGCTTGTCCCCGTCGCGGCGGCCGGGACGATAGGCGTCGCCGTTGCGCCCGGTGCGGGCCATGATGTCGCGGATCCGGTCGATTTCCCCGGCGGTATAGGACCGCCGCCCGCGCGCATCGGTCTGCACCTCGGGAAAATCGCCGTCCTGATGGCGGGTGCGCAGATTCGACATGCTGATGCCGGTCAGCTCCGACACTTCCGAGGCGTTGAACCGACGCAGCGTCTTGCGGCTTTCGGGCTGAAAGCTGTTGCGCATATGGTCGTTCAGCGCCCGCGACAGCCGTTCGGCGTTCGCGGATATGGATGCAGCCACGGCGCCCGTGCTGACAGTGGTGTCGGTAGAGGTCATACTGCTCTCGCCTCTGGTGGTCTCTTGTCGGACCGTTGTCTTGTCGACGCTGGAACGCGCGAATGCCGCGCTGGTGCGTCGATAAAGTTCATTGCACGCAAGATGCGCCATCACAACATTTTTCTGGGCCGCTGGCCGCGAATGATCCCGCAAAAGCTCAGGTATTGCGTGCAGGCAGAAGCTTAAGACTTTGAATTGGAAAAGCAATCCGGCCTGTGGATAAGTTTGGCGGATTGCGCGGTTGGCGGGCGTCCGGGGCCGGGCCAGCCCGGCCCCGGTTGGCTCCGGTTGGGCTCCGGCACCGGCCTGAGTCGGTACCGCCGGGCGGCTGACGGGCGGACTCGCGCAAAAGCTGTCATCGTCGCGCCCCGTGGCATGCCGCCGGGGCGGCCGACCGGGCGCGGGGCCCAAAGGCAGGGCAGACCAATCGCGGGCCGGGGCGGCATCTGTCCGCGCAGCCGTGTGGTGGGGTTCAGGATGCGCGCGGGGCAGGGGAGGGGCCGCACCCGGCCCCCCGTTGGCGGATCAGCCCAGAACCGACGCGACCGCCCTGGCGGTCTTGTCCGCGATCTCGCCCGCTTCGGAATCGGTCAGGCAGAACGGCGGGGCAAAGCCCAGAATATCGCCCTGCGGCATGGCACGCCCGATGACGCCCTGTTCCAGCAGCGCCGCCGACACGCGCCCGCCGACCTTTTCGGACGCATCAAAGAACCGCCGCCCGTCGCGATCGGCCACAAATTCAACCGCGGCCATCAGACCTTCGCCCCGGATTTCGCCGACATTCGCATGGGTGCCAAGAGCGTCGCGCAGCGCGGCATTCAGCACCGCGCCGGTGCGGCCCGCCGCCTGCACAAGGTTCAGCTTGTCGATCAGCGCAAGGTTCGCCACCCCCGCCGCCGCCCCCACGGGATGCGCCGAATAGGTCCAGCCGTGGCCAATGGGGCCGTTTTCGTCGGTGCCCCGTTCCAGAACCTTCCACATCCTGTCGCCCACGATGGACCCCGACAGCGGCGCATAGGCCGAGGTCAGCCCCTTGGCGATGGTGATGAGGTCGGGCCTGATGCCGTAGTGATCCGACCCGAACATCGTGCCCAGCCGCCCGAAGCCGGTGACCACCTCATCGGCGATCAGCAGGATGTCGTGCCTGGTCAGCACCGCCTGGATCGCCTCCCAGTATCCAGCCGGAGGCGGCACGATCCCGCCCGTGCCCAGCACCGGCTCGCCGATGAAGGCGGCGATGGTGTCGGGGCCCTCGGCCTGGATCAGCGCCTCAAGCTCGGCGGCACAATGGGCGGTGAACTGTTCTTCGGTCTGGTTCAGATCGTCGCGGCGGAAATAATACGGCGCCTCGGTGTGGATCACCTGCGACAGCGGCAGATCGAACTTATTGTGAAACGTCTCCAACCCGGTGAGCGAGCCTGTCATCAGCCCCGACCCGTGATAGCCCCGCCAGCGCGAGATGATTTTTTTCTTTTCCGGGCGGCCAAGAATGTTGTTGTAATACCACACCAGCTTGATGTTGGTCTCGTTCGCATCCGATCCGGACATGCCGAAATAGACCTTGCTCATGCCCTTGGGCGCGCGTTCCAGCACCATCCGCGCCAGGGTGATCGACGCCTCGGTGCCGTGGCCGACATAGGCGTGGTAATAGGCCAGCTCGCGCGCCTGATCGGCGATCGCATCGGCGATTTCGGGGCGGCCATAGCCGACGTTCACGCAGTACAGCCCGGCAAAGGCATCCAGCAGGCGGGTGCCGTCGCGGTCTTCGATATGGCAGCCCGATCCGGTGCGGATCACCCGGTGCGGAGCGTCGCCCCGCGCGAATTCGGCCAGATGGGTCGAAGGGTGAAAGAAATTCTCACGGTCCCATTTTTCCAGCATGTCGTTGCGCAGCATTGTCTTTCCTTTCTTATCGCAAACGGGGCCAAGCCCCGCGCCCAACCTCAGCCCCAGTCGCGGCAGACGTATTTGATGTCGGTGAACGCTTCGAGCCCCTGGCGCGCGCCTTCGCGGCCCAGCCCGGATTGCTTGGTGCCGCCGAACGGGATCGGCGCGCCGGTGACCTTGGTGCGGTTGACCGCGACCATGCCGAATTGCAGCGCGCGGGTCATGCGGTAGATCCGGCGCGGATCCTGGCTGTGCACATAGGCGACAAGGCCGTATTCGGTGGCATTGGCGCGGGCGATCACGTCCTCTTCGGTGTCGAACACCGTGACCGGCGCGACAGGGCCAAAGTTTTCCTGGCTCATGATGTCGGCCGTATCCGGCACATCGGCCAGAACCGTGGGCTTGAAAAACAGCGGGCCGTGAGAATCGTCAACCGCGCCCCCCGTCAGCAGGCGCGCGCCCTTGGCGATGGCGTCGGCCACCTGCGCGCGCTGTTTTTCGATGGCGCGCTCATTTATCAGCGGGCCGATGTCGGGGTTGTCATGGCCGTGTCCCATGGTCAGGGCGGCGGTGGCGGCGGCGAACTTGGTGCAGAACGCGTCATAGACATCGCGGTGAACGTAAAAGCGGTTGGCCCCCAGACAATCCTGCCCCGAGGTGGCGAATTTCGCCTTGATCGCCTCGGCCACCGCGCGGTCCAGATCGGCGCTGGGGAACACGATGAACGGCGCGTGGCCGCCCAGTTCCAGCACCAGCCTTTTGACGGTGTCCGCCGATTGGCGGTACAGCAGCTTGCCGACCTCGGTCGAACCGGTAAACGACAGCGCGCGCACCCGCACATCGGCGGTCCATTCGCCCACGATGGTGGCGGCGTCGCCGATGACGGTCGATATCACGCCGTCGGGAAACCCCGCCCGGCGGGCCAGCTGGGACAGCGCCAGCGCCGACAGCGGGGTTTCCGCCGATGGGTGAATGACCACCGTGCAGCCTGCCGCCAGCGCCGCCGCGGCCTTGCGGGTGATCATCGCGCAGGGAAAGTTCCACGGCGTGATCAGCGCGGCCACGCCGACGGGTTCGCGCCACAGCTCCATTTCCGCATCCGGCAGATGGCTGGTGACGCCTTCGATGTTGGGGCGCAGCGCCTCTTCGGCGTAAAACTGCACGAAGCTGGCGGCATAGTCGATTTCGCCGCGCGCCTCGGCAATCGGTTTGCCCTGTTCGGCGGTCATGATGCGGGCAAGGTCTTCTTTGGCGGCCATCATCAGGTCGTGCCAGCGGTGCAGGATTTGCGCGCGCTTTTGCGGCAGCATCTGGGCCCAGCCTTCGAACGCCCGGTGGGCGGCATCGACGGCGGCGCGCGCGCCGATGGCATCGCTCATCGCGACCTGCGCCACCAGCGCGCCGCTTGCCGGGTCGCGCACCGCAAGGCGGCCGTCGCCGGGAAAATCGCCGCTTTCGCACAGCAGGGACGTGTCGCGGATCCAGGGCGCAAGGCCAGCTGTCATGTCGGTCATGGGGGTCTCCTTTGTCAGGGACACCATGGCGCGGGCACTCCAGAGGGTTTGCCTGTTCGCGGCGCTCCTGGCCGAGGATCTCTCTGATTTCGCGCGCCCAAGGGGCAACTCTAGCGCAGCAGCCCCAGCGCGGGCGGGTCGGCCTTGACCGGCTTGGTGACGATATAGCTGTAATAGCGCCGCACGCCGGCGCGGCTTTCCAGCAGCCCGTCCATCAGATCCTGAAACGAGCCAACGTCGCGGGTGACCACCTGCATCAGGTAATCGTACCCGCCCCCGATGGCCCAGCATCCCGTCACCGCATCGGTCCGCGCGATGATGCGTTCAAAGATCTGAAAGCTTTCCGCCTTGTGGCTTTCCAGCTCGACCGTGACAAACACCTGAACGTGCGGCCCCAGCGCCGCAAGGTCGATTTCCGCGCGGTATCCGACGATCAGCCCTGCCTTTTCCAGCCGCTTCATCCGGTCCCAGCAGGGGGTCGGCGACAGGTTCACCCGCGCCGCCAGTTCGGTTTTGGCGATGCGGCCCTCGCGGCTGAGCGTGGCAAGAATGGCGATGTCGCGATCGTCAAGGCGGGTCTGGTTCATGGTTTGGTTGTTGAGGCCGCGCACCGGATTGTCAATCGCGCGCCGCACGCCGCACGCCGCGCGCGGCGGGCCGGTCAGGCGGCCAGGTCGGACAGCGCAAAGATCATCGCCAGATCCGACTGCACGCTCAGCACAGCTTCGAGCGTCACCGTGCCGCCGGAGTCGTAGCGGACGATCGTATCCGCGCCGATCCGCGACACATCCGTGACGCTGACGCCATGAAACGCCAGGATGTCGCTTGCCACGTCGAAATCGCTGATGACGTCAGCGCCGCGGTCGAACAGCATGTTGTCCTCGCCGTCGCCGCTGATGGTGTCTGCCAGATCGGTGCCATGCACGTTCTCGACGCCGGTCAGCACATCGCCAAGGGCGGCGCCCGCGTTCATCGACGCATCCAGCAGATCCAGCACCGCGCCTTTGGTTGCATCGTCGTAATGGGCGACGTCGCTGCCGGCGCCGCCGATCATCACATCGGCGCCCGCGCCGCCATGCAGCCGGTCACGTCCGGCGCCGCCATAGGCGGTTGTCCGGTCGTGCCAAAGATAGACCCTGTCATCCCCCGCCTGGCCGCGCAGGGCGTCGGGCGGGTCGGACTCGATCAGGGTATCATCGACCGCCAGTGCGTCCACCGGACGCTGGCCCGCAACCGCTTGGTGGTAATCATCGCCGCTGGTCAGAGTGACCGGCAGGTTCATCTCAAGCAGATACGCGCCGGTATGCGCGCCGTAACCCCCGGCACTGACATAGTAAATGCCGTGTTCGGCCGGGTAAAGGTCAGGCGGGAATTCAAATCGTTCTGGCTGTCGTCGTTCCAGGCCAGCCTGGCGCCATAGGCGTTGTACAGGTTCAGATACGGGTCCGGCAGGCGGGGAAGAATTCATCGGCGCTGCCCCTGAGCGTGATGATGACGTTCTGGCCGGCCTCCAGTTCGACGCTGACCCAGTCTTCGGCAAAGGAAGACCCCAGAATGCCTTAGAGTCCGTCCGAGATCATATCCTTTCTTGGCAAAGCCTTCGCAGCATTGATCGAATGGACGCCCATCGCAGGAACGCCAATGCGT
>NZ_QLMG01000031.1 GCF_003259905.1 Salipiger aestuarii
CGCCGGAGGGATACGATAAGGCGGATCGCAAGGACAGCGTGGGAGGTCCTCGAACTGCTGCTCAAGGCCGTCCCTTATCGCATCCACACGATTCTGACGGACAACGGCATCCAGTTCGCCGAGCAGCCTCGCAACCGAAACACAGCATATTCGCGGCAGATGCGCTTCGACATGATCTGCGAGGCGAATGGGATCGAGCACCGGCTGACCAAACCCAACCATCCATGGACCAATGGCCAGGTCGAACGGATGAACCGCACGATCAAGGAAGCGACGGTGAAAAGATACCACTACGACAGCCACGACCAACTGCGCACGCCCCTCGCCGACTGCATGGCGGCCTGCAACTTCGCACGCAGGCTCAAGACACTCGGCGGCCTCACGCCCTACGAATACATCCGCAAGATCTGGACTTCGGAGCCAGACAGATTCATCCTGAATCCGATCCACCAGATGCCGGGACTAAACACCTAAGCCCTTCATATTTGCGAATATCAAATAAGTTATTGAATTAACGGGATTTTAGACTCTTTGGTATCATCCGCGACGCGCAAACTTATGCGCGCCACGCAATTTTATGCGCTTCGCTACAACCCATCAAAAATCCAAATTCTCAACACTCAGCGCATTCTGCTGGATAAATTCGCGCCTCGGCTCCACGACATCACCCATCAGTTTGGTGAAAATGTCGTCCGCCTCGGCCATGTCATCGACTCGAACCTGAAGCAATGTGCGGGCGTCCGGGTCCAGCGTGGTTTCCCAAAGCTGACCGGGGTTCATTTCGCCCAAGCCCTTGTAACGTTGCAAGGAAAGCCCCTTTTCGCCTTCATCCAGGATCGCCTTCAAAAGCCCTATTGGCCCAAAGATTGCTTCGCGGCGATCCTTGCGATCAAAGCTCGCGGGGGTGTTGTAAACCGACTGAAGGGACCGGGTGAAGCTGCCGGTCTTGCGCGCCTCCCCAGAGCGCAGCATGGGGCCGTCGAGCGTGCGAACCTCTTCGACCCCGCGCAGAATCCGAGCGAGACGAACACCGCGATCCTGGGTGATACGCCCCTGCCAGCCCTTTTCGTATTCCAGAGCAACCATGTCGAGACGCGCCGCCACCTGGTCGGCGACGCTTTGCAGATCCCCATCCACCGCGCCAGGCACAAAGGCCCCGGCGATGGCGGCCTGCTCCAGAATGTGGCGCGGATAATGTGTCGGGAAGGCATCAAGTACGCGCTTGAGCTGGCGTGCTTCGTCGATGACGCGCTTCAGATCCTGCCCGGCGATCGCTTCGCCGTTGCCAAGCCGCAACTGGGCACCGTCGATGCCCTGATTGATCAGGTAATCGTCCAGCGCGGCCTGATCCTTGACATAGACCTCGGACTTGCCGCGCGCCACCTTGAACAGCGGCGGCTGGGCGATGTAAAGATAGCCGCCCTCGATCAGCTCGGGCATCTGCCGGTAGAAGAAGGTCAGCAAAAGCGTCCGGATGTGCGCGCCGTCGACGTCAGCGTCGGTCATCAGGATGATCTTGTGATAGCGCAGCTTGTCGATGTTGAATTCATCGCGGCCAATGCCGGTGCCAAGCGCCATCACGAGGTTGCCGATTTCCTGACTGCCCAGCATCCGGTCGAACCGGGCGCGTTCGACGTTGAGGATCTTGCCCTTGAGCGGCAGGATGGCCTGCGTGCCACGGTCGCGCCCGGTCTGGGCCGACCCACCGGCGGAGTCACCCTCGACAATGAACAGTTCGGTTTTGGACGGGTCTTTTTCCGAACAATCCTTGAGCTTGCCGGCCAGAAAATTCACGTCCATCGGGTTCTTGCGACGGGTGAGTTCACGCGCCTTGCGCGCGGCTTCGCGGGCGTGCGCGGCCTCGACGATCTTGCTGACGATGGTGCGGGCCTCGCCGGGGTGCTCTTCGAGCCATTCAGCCAGCTTTTCGTTCACCAGGTTTTCGACGGCGGGGCGCACCTCGGAGGAGACCAGCTTTTCTTTGGTCTGGCTGGAAAATTTCGGGTCGGGCACTTTGACGGACAGCACGCAGGTCAGACCTTCGCGCGCGTCGTCGCCGGTAAAGCTGACCTTTTCGCGCTTGGCGATGCCGCTTTCGGTGGCGTATTTGGTCAATGAACGTGTCAGTGCGCCGCGAAAGCCCGCGATATGCGCGCCGCCGTCGCGCTGCGGGATGTTGTTGGTAAAGGGCAGCACGTTTTCATGGTAGCTGTCGTTCCACCACATCGCCACTTCGATGCCGATACCATCCTTTTCGCCCGTCATGAAGATCGGCTCGGGCAGCATCGCATGCTTTGACCGGTCAAGATATTTGACGAATTCCTTGACCCCTCCGTCGTAATGCAATTCCGTCTTGAGAGGCGTTGCGGGGCGTTCGTCTTCGACGATGATCCGCACACCGGAATTCAGGAAGGCCAGCTCGCGCAGACGCTTTTCCAGCGTCTCGAACTGATAGTCGAGGTTGCTGAACGTGTCGGTGGACGCAAGAAAGCGCACCTCGGTCCCGGATTCGCCGGGGGCGTCGCCGACGACGCGCAGATGTTCGACCGTGTCGCCATGGCTGAACTTGGCGTAATGTTCCTTGCCGTTGCGCCAGACGCGCAGCTCCAGCCACACCGACAGCGCGTTCACCACCGACACGCCGACGCCGTGGAGGCCGCCCGACACCTTGTACGAATTCTGGTCGAACTTGCCGCCCGCGTGCAGCTGGGTCATGATGACCTCGGCCGCAGACACGCCCTCTTCCTGGTGCATGTCGACAGGGATGCCACGACCGTTGTCGCGCACGGACACGCTGTTGTCGGCGTGGATTTTCACGCGCACGAAATCGGCATGACCGGCGAGCGCCTCGTCGATGCCGTTGTCGACCACTTCGTAGACCATGTGATGCAGGCCCGAGCCGTCATCGGTGTCGCCGATATACATGCCGGGGCGTTTGCGAACGGCCTCCAGGCCCTTGAGAACCTTAATGGAATCCGCGCCGTATTCCTGCGGAGCGCCTGCGGGCTCGGCCATGTAGCCATCCTCTTGTCTTGTTTGCGCATTTTATACGGGCAAGAGCCGCCTTTGTCACGCAGATGACACCCTATTTGGGCTTATTCGCCGGTCTTTTCCACGAAGGATCGCCCGTGTTCATCCCGCACCACGATCTGCTGCGCGCGGGGGCCGAGCTCGGCGAAAAGTTCTGGCCCGGTGCCGGTCATCCAGGCCTGTGCGCCAAGGGCGCAGATCTCGTCATAGAGCGCGGCGCGGCGGGTGGCATCCAGATGCGCGGCGACCTCATCCAGCAGCAGGATCGGGGTGTCGCCGTCGGCGGCAAGCGCGCGCGCGTTGGCCAGGATCAGCGAGATCAGCAGCGCCTTTTGTTCGCCCGTGGAACACTCGGACGCGGGTACGCCCTTGGCGGCAAAGACACCGTAGAGGTCGGCGCGGTGCGGCCCGACCAGCGTGCGCCCGGCGGCTGTGTCGCGAAAGCGCCCCTCGGCAAGGGCGTCGCGCAGATCGGCGGCGGTGGCGGGGATGTCGGCTTCGGTCGAGATCAGTTCCAGATCCGCGACCGGGAAATGGGTTTCGGCGCTTCGCTGCGCCTGCGCCAACCGATCCAGAGCAGCCTGCCGCGCGCCTTGAATCGCCGCCCCGCTGGACGCCATCTGCTTTTCCAGCGCGCCGTACCAATGCGCGTCGCGCACCTGATCCTTGAGAAGGCGGTTGCGTTCGCGCATGGCCTTTTCGTAGCTCAGGCTTGCCTCGGCGTGATCGGGAAAGAACGACAGGGTCAGGCGGTCGAGAAAACGCCTGCGCCCCTCGGGGGCCTCGATCCACAGCCGGTCCATCGACGGGATCAGCCACAGCACGCGGGCGATGCGCCCCAGCGCCACCTGAGGCGCCGGCTTGCCGTCAATTTCCACCACACGAGCGGCGCCGGATTCGGACCGGATGTTCAGCTCATGCGTGCCGCGCGGTCCGGACAGCAGCGCCGAGACCTTCCATCCCAGCGCTTCGGGCCGCCGGGTCATGTCCTGGGCCGAGGCGCGGCGCATCCCGCGACCGGGCGACAACAACGAAATGGCCTCGATCAGGTTGGTCTTGCCCGCCCCGTTCGGCCCCCAGATCGCGACCGGGCGCGCGTCGACCGTCACGTCGGCCCTTTGATGCGAGCGGAAATGCGACAGGGTGAGCTTGGAAAGATGCAGGCTCATGCGCAGCGCGGATGGCGGGGCCGGGCGTGTCCGGTCACACCCGCATCGGCATCACGACATAGACCGCGCTGGTGTCGTTGCCTTCGCGCATCAGGGTCGGATCGCCGGACGAATTGAACATGAACACCGCATTCTCACGATCCACCTGGCTGGCGATTTCCAGCAGGTATTTCGCGTTGAATCCGATTTCCAGCGGCTCGTCCGAATAGGCCACGGCCAGTTCTTCCTCGGCAGCGCCGCTGTCGGGGGCGTTGACCGACAGGATCAGCCGATCCTCGTCAAGTTGCAGTTTGACCGCACGCGAGCGTTCCGACGACACCGTGGCCACCCGGTCCACCGCCTTGGCAAAATCCGAAGCGTCCACTTCAAGCCGGCGGGTGTTGCCGGACGGGATCACGCGCGAATAGTCGGGGAAGGTGCCGTCGATGACCTTGGAGGTCAGCGTGATGTCGGGGGTGGCAAAACGCACCTTGGTTTCGGAAACCGATACGGCGATGTCCATATCGTCTTCGTCGAGCAGCTTGCGCAGTTCGTTCACCGTCTTGCGGGGCACGATCACGCCGGGCATCGCGTCGGCCTCTTTGGGCAGCGGCGCGTCGATACGGGCCAGCCTGTGGCCATCGGTCGCCACGCAACGCAGCACGCGACCGTCTTCGCTTTCGGACACATGCATGTAGACGCCGTTCAGGTAGTAGCGCGTTTCCTCGGTCGAGATGGCGAATTTCGACTTGTCGAACAGCCTGCGCAACACCTCGGCCTTGGCGCTGAAATTCGTCGCGTATTCCGACGACGCCATCACCGGGAAATCTTCCTTTGGCAGGGTCGCGAGGTTGAAATTCGACTTGCCCGCCGTCACGGTCAACCGCCCCGCCACGCCATCGTCGGCCAGTTGAACCATTGCACCGTCAGGCAGCTTGCGCACGATTTCATGCAATGTCACCGCCGACACCGTGGTGGCCCCGGCGCGTTCGACCATGGCGGGAGCCTTGTCGAGCACCTCGATATCCAGATCGGTGGCGCGGAACGTGACCGTGCCACCTTCGGCCTCGATCAGCACGTTGGCCAGGATCGGGATCGTATTGCGGCGCTCCACCACCGATTGCGCCTGGCTTACCGCCTTGAGCAGCGTTGCCCGCTCGATACTGACCTTCATGCCCTTATCCTCTCCGCCGGCCGGAAGCGCAGGTTAGCGCCATCGCACGGCCAGTCCAATGCAAATGTTCCGCAATTGATCCGACTGTTTAACGATGACGTCAAGGCCGGGAGGCCCCCCGGTGGCAGCCCCGAGCCGTTTGTGTTGTCAGGAAAACTCAGCCATCATGCTTCCAGCGCGCGGCGCAGCAGTTCGATGTCGTCCGCAATCTGGCTGTCCTTGATGCGCAACTCTTCGATGCGCTTGACCCCGTGCATGACCGTGGTGTGGTCGCGCCCGCCGAAACGACGGCCGATTTCGGGCAGCGAGCGTGCGGTCAACTGCTTGCACAGATACATCGCCACCTGCCGGGGCCGCGCAAAGTTGCGTACCCGCTTCGGGCCGATCAGGTCGGACAGGCGGATATGGTAATGCTCGGCCACCTTGCGCTGGATTTCCTCGATCGAAATCTTGCGATCCGAGGCGCGCAGAACATCGGCGAGGCAATCCTGCGTCAGTTCCATGGTAATCGGCTGCCCGACCAGAGAGGCAAAGGCGAAGAGCCGGGTCAGCGCGCCTTCGAGCACTCGCACGTTGGTGGAAATGCGATGCGCCAGAAATTCGAGGATGCCGTCGTCGATCTGAAGCGACGGGTATTGTTCGCGGTAGGTCAACACCTTCGATTGCAGGATGCCGAGGCGCAGTTCGTAATCGGTGGGGTGCAGGTCCACCACCAGGCCCGATTGCAGACGCGACCGGATGCGGTTTTCCAGATCCTTGATTTCATCCGGGGCGCGATCGGCCGAGATGATGATCTGCTTGTTCTGATCGACCAGCGCGTTGAAGGTATGAAAGAATTCTTCCTGAGTGGAATCCTTGCCGGCGATGAACTGCACGTCATCGACCATCAACACATCGACAGAGCGGAACAGCTCTTTGAAATCCATCATGCGGCGTTCGCGCAACGCCTGAACGAAGCGGTACATGAACTGTTCCGCCGACAGGTACAGCACGTTCAGATCGGGGCGGTTGGTCTTCAGATCATGGGCAATGGCGTGCATCAGGTGTGTCTTGCCAAGCCCAACACCGCCATACAGGAACAGCGGATTGAACGTCACGAGACCGCCTTCGGCGACACGCTTGGCCGCCGCATGGGCCAGCTCGTTGGGCTTGCCCACAACGAAACGGTCAAAGGTGAACCGGGCATCCAGCGGCGCGCTTGGCAGAACGTCTGGCTGGGCGGATTGGGCAGGCGCGGGGCGCGGCTGGGCCTGTTGGGTGTCGGTATTGGCCAGCCGGAATTTCAGGCGGCTGACTTCGGGCGCGACGAGGCTGAGCTTGGCGAGCAGCAGATCGCCGTAATGCTGCGATACATAGGTGCCGAAAAAGTTGGTCGGGACGCTGAAAACCGCGACGCCATCCGCTTCGATCCTGTCGAAGTCGATGGGCGCGATCCAGGTCTTGTAATTGTTTTCGCCCACCGAGCTGCTCAGCTGGTCCTGCATTGCGCCCCATTGCTCTTTCGTCATTTGCCCCCGCTCCGAAACTATTTCTGCCATGTGCCCATCTCGATTTTTCCATCCGCAGCATTTCCGCTACGGCACCCGCGCGAACCGGTGCAAAGGGGAAACACCTTCGATCTCATGCCGCAAGGCATGAGCGAAGATGACACGCATCTCGAAACAGACAACAGCCAACCCGGCCTTCACTTCGCAGGCGAAAGCAGAATCGGGCGCTCTCCGAGCGTATGTTTTTTCGGACTGGCAGGGCTTGCGCCCAGTTCGGCAGGTTTACAGCAGACCACCGACGT
The DNA here is from genome assembly GCF_003259905.1 of Salipiger aestuarii. Lineage (GTDB taxonomy): Bacteria > Pseudomonadota > Alphaproteobacteria > Rhodobacterales > Rhodobacteraceae > Salipiger > Salipiger aestuarii. The sequence continues at coordinate 7,142 of NZ_QLMG01000031.1, forward strand.
TGCGGCGCGACCGACATGCAAAGATGTATGGCCGCCCCGCTTGCCTGTCCCCCCAAGCAATGTGACTCGCCCGGTAAAATTAGCAAGCCTGGCTGAGGGGCGGCAACCGATCTTCAATCTTGACTCAGGGTATTCCAGAAAAAGAATCTCTGAGCCCAAAATAGCGTGGTCGAAATATGAAAAGGCACCACATTTAGTGGTGCCTTTTCCGACAGTAAATTTCGAGGGCTGTGGCTTTTCAGCCCGGCACATTCGGCTTGCCGACACGCGCCAAAACGCGTCAGCCCAGCGACTTGACGCGCGATGCAAGCCGCGAAACCTTGCGCGACGCGGTGTTTTTGTGGAACACGCCCTTGGTCACGCCACGCATCAGTTCGGGTTGTGCAGCGCGCAAAGCGGCGGTCGCGGCTTCCTTGTCACCCGATGCGATGGCCTCTTCGACCTTGCGCAGGAAGGTGCGGATCCGCGAACGGCGCGCCTTATTGATGGCGAAACGGCTTTCGTTCTGGCGGGCGCGTTTTTTGGCTTGGGGTGTATTTGCCATGATGATCGGTCCTTGTGCTTCGTCTTGCGACGGGTGTCTTTGTTAAAAGTCGCTCGGGAAAGTTTTCGCCGGGGCGTCATGGATTCGGGGTCGCGCAATCGCACTCAGACCCGAAACAGTGTCGCCGGACCGATTCTTGCCAGAGCGGGCATCACGCGCATGTAGCGGCGGTCTATAAACCGTTCGGACGGAAACGCAATGAAAAAGGCCCGCCTGATGGCGAGCCCTTGCGTATCCTGACCCGGATCGTGCCTGAAACCGGTTCAGCGGTCGCGGAACTGCGCCGTGCGCTTTTCCTGAAACGCCGCCATGCCCTCGCTTTGATCCTCGGTCGCGAACAGCGAATGGAACAGGCGACGTTCGAACAACAGTCCTTCGGCGAGGGTGGTTTCGTAGGAACGGTTGACCGCCTGCTTGGCCGCCATCGCCGCGATCAGCGATTTCTCGGCGATCTTGTCGGCGGCCTTGCGCGCCTCTTCCATCAACTGCTTCACTGGCACGACGCGGGATACCAGTCCCGAACGCTCCGCCTCTTCGGCGTCCATGAAGCGGCCCGTCAGGTGCATGTCCATCGACTTGGACTTGCCCACATAGCGCGTCAGGCGCTGCGTGCCCCCGATCCCGGCGATGACGCCAAGATTGATCTCGGGCTGGCCGAATTTCGCCGTTTCCGACGCGATGATGAAATCGCACATCATCGCCAGCTCGCACCCGCCGCCCAGCGCATAGCCCGACACCGCGGCGATGATCGGCTTGCGCACCTTGGCCGCCGCATCCACCGTGGGTTCGAAGAAATCGCCCAGGAACATGTCGACAAAGGTTTTCTCCGACATCTCCTTGATGTCCGCGCCGGCGGCAAAGGCCTTGGCCGAACCGGTCAGGATGATGCAGCGCACCTTGTCGTTGGCATCCGCCTCGGTCAGCGCCTGCGCCAGCTCGGCCAGAAGGTGGCTGTTCAGAGCGTTCAGAGCGTCGGGCCGGTTGAGGGTGATGGTGGCGACGTGGTCCTCTACTTCGACGACGATCGTCTCATAAGCCATGACTGCGGGCTCCCGTCCGTTAGCGTCAAAACGCAGCCTTACCAGCTTGCGGCTCTCGATCAAGTTATCTTTGACAGGTGGGGCAGAAGAACGAAGACCGCCCGGATTGCACGATCCGATGCACGGTTTGCGCGCAATCCGGGGTGCGACAGGGCTGTCCTTCACGCCCGTAAACATCAAAGCTGTGCTGGAAATATCCCAGCTTTCCATCCGCTTGACGGAAATCTCGCAAGGACGAGCCGCCTGCGGCGATGGCGTCTTGCAGGACCGCGCGCACGATGGGTACCAATGTCGCGATACGCTTTTCCGCAATTTTATTGACGCGACGTTGCGGATGCAGACCTGCCCTGTAAAGCGCCTCGCAAACATAAATGTTGCCCAGTCCAGCGACGATTTTCTGGTCCAGAAGTGCTGATTTGACCGGCATCGACCGCCCCTTCAGCGCCGCGAGCAGTTGTGATTCATGAAAGCCGTTGCCAAGCGGTTCCGGGCCCAGCGCGGTCAGCAGCGGGTGGCTGTCGGCGGTCGCGGTCCGCATCAGGTCCATCGCGCCAAAGCGGCGGGGATCGTTGAAGGTGACCCGCGCGCCGTCTTGCATGTCGAACACGACGTGATCGTGTTTTTCCGGCGCCGGATGGTCGTGAACGAACTGGCCCAGCGCATCGCCCGATACCAGCATCCGGCCCGTCATGCCCAGATGCACCAGCAGCGTTTCGCCCGAGTCGAGGTCGGCAAGAATGTATTTCGACCGTCTGCGCAACCGTTCGATCCGCGCCCCTGTCAGCCGCTCGGCCATGCGATCCGGAAAGGGCCAGCGCAAGTCCGGGCGGTTGACCTGTGCATGGCGGATGCGGGCGCCTTCCATCACCGGGGCAAGCCCTCGGCGCACGGTTTCGACTTCTGGCAGCTCTGGCATGACGACTCCTTGACCATGGGCCGCATTGCAGCGGTCCCTGCACGCTCTATAAGGAGACAGAGCAAAAGGACGACAAGCCCCATGAGCGACCAGAGCCCCAAAACCACGCATTTCGGCTTCACCGATATTCCCGAATCCGAAAAGGCCGGGCGGGTCCGGGGCGTGTTCGGATCGGTTGCGTCGAAATACGATGTAATGAACGATGCGATGTCCTTTGGCATCCACCGCATCTGGAAGGATGCGATGATGGACTGGCTGGCGCCTCGCGCCGGGCAGACGCTGCTGGATGTCGCGGGCGGCACCGGCGACGTGTCCTTTCGGTTTCTCGGACGCGCCGGATCGGGGCACGCCACCGTGCTGGACCTGACCGAACCGATGCTGGTCGCCGGGCGCCAACGCGCCGAGGCCGGGTCCATGGCCGATATGCTGGACTGGGTGGTGGGCGACGCCATGGCCCTTCCGTTCGCGGACAATACGTTCGACGTTTACACGATCTCTTTCGGCATCCGGAACGTGACCCGCCCTCAGGAGGCGCTCAACGAAGCGTTCCGCGTCCTGAAACCCGGCGGACGCCTGATGGTGCTGGAATTTTCCCAAATTCCCAATGACATGATGCAGAAGATCTACGACCTGTATTCCTTCAACATCATTCCGCGCATGGGGCAGGTGATCGCGAACGACCGTGACAGCTATCAGTATCTGGTCGAATCGATCCGCAAATTTCCCGACCAGGACAGCTTTTTGTCGATGGTCCGCGCCGCAGGCTTCGAGCAGGCAAAGTTTCGCAATCTTTCCATGGGGATCGCCTGCCTTCATTCCGGGTGGAAGCTCTGAATGCGGGGACCTCACAACATGCTGCGGCTGATCCGGACCGGAGCGACCTTTGAACGCACCGGGGCGATGGGCGTCGTGCTGGATGCCTTTGATGCTCCGAAATCGATCCGGATCGCCTTTCGCATGCTGGTCTGGCCGTTCAAGTGGCTCGGGATCGAAGGCGATCCGGCAGCGCCTCCCGTCCCCCGCGCGCTGACGGCGCTGGGACCAGCCTACATCAAGTTCGGGCAGATCCTGTCGACGCGGCCCGACGTGGTGGGCGATGAACTGGCGCAACAATTGCGCGTGTTGCAGGACAAACTGCCACCCTTCGGGCTGGACGCCGCGCGCGCGCAGGTGGAATCGGAAATCGGCTATCCGGTCGATGAGCTGTTTTCAGAATTCAGCCAACCCGTGGCCGCAGCGTCGATCGCGCAAGTCCACAAGGCGCGGCGCACCGACACCGGCCAGGTGGTCGCGGTCAAGGTGTTGCGGCCGGGAATCGAACGCGCCTTTCGCACCGACATCGACGCATTTTATTTCGCCGCCAACATGATAGAAACCCTGTCGCCCGCGTCCCGCCGCCTGCGCCCCCGCGAGGTCGTAAAGCATTTCGAAAGCGTCGTGTCGGGCGAACTCGATCTGAGGCTGGAGAGCGCAAACTCCAGCGAATACGCAGCGAACACCCAAGGCGACGCAGGCTTTCAGTTGCCCGAAGTGGTCTGGGGCATGTCCGGCCGAAGAGTCCTGACAATGAGCTGGGCCGAAGGTGTGCCGCTGGGCGATAACGATGCAATAGATGCCGCGGGGCATGACCGCGAGGCGTTGTCAGAACGCGTTCTGCAATTGTTCCTGAATCACGCCCTGCGTGACGGGTTTTTTCATGCGGACATGCATCAGGGGAACCTGAAGGTCGCCGCGAATGGCGACATCATCGCTTATGATTTCGGCATCATGGGCCATATCGACGAATACACCCGGCGTGTTTATGCCGAGATCCTCTATGGATTCATTCGTCGTGACTACAAACGCGTGGCCGAGGTGCATTTCGAAGCGGGCTATGTGCCCGCTGATCACGATGTCGATGAATTTGCCCGCGCGCTGCGCGCGGTGGGCGAGCCGATCTTTGGCATGGATGCCACTCGTATTTCGATGGCGCGGCTCCTGGCCTATCTTTTCGATGTGACCGAACGGTTCGGAATGCAAACCCGAACCGAGCTGATCCTGCTGCAACGGACGATGGTCGTCGTCGAGGGCGTGTCGCGGTCATTGAATCCGCGGATGAACATCTGGAATGTCGCGAAGCCCGTGGTTGAAGACTACATCAAGCATTCCATAGGTCCGCGCGCGGCACTGAAAGACCTTACAGAAACCGCGCGCGTCCTTGTTCGATTCGGGCCCCGTCTTCCGGGCCTTGTCGAGGCCGCGCTTGTGCGTCAGGCCGAACAGGAGGTGGCCGAAGCGGAGAGCCTCTGGTTGCTTCGCTTCGGCTGGTGCGCAGCCGGGGTGTTGCTTGGCGCCATCCCGGTGTTGATTTGGGTTTCGCTCGTCTGACATCGCGTTATCGCACCGCGGTGATTTCCTCGGCATCGACTTCGCTGCCATCGGACAGGGTCAGCTTGATCGCGTCGCCGACCTGGCGCACCTCAATGACCGGGTTGTAAACCTGCGCCGGGCTTTCGCTTTTCAGGACACCATCGGTATAGCTTTGAATCGAAAAGGAATAGGTCCCGCTTGCAAGCTGTGTGCCGTCGCTGCCGAGCCCGGCCCAAGCCACCATGGGGTCGGACATGTCAAGCGCCAGCGTCTGCACCGCCGCCCCGGAGTCGTTTTTCACCACCAGCTTGGCACTGTTGACCCCGTCGGCATATTCGGGGCGCATGACGACGGGATTGCCGTTGAAATAGACCGGTGCGTCCGCAAGCACCTTACGGTCGATCCAGGCGCCCATTTCCTTGAAGGAGCTGTTGGTCAGGGCCGCGGTCAGGTCGGTCAGCAGATCATTGGTCAGAACCTGTTGTTCCACCGACGAAAAAGTCGCAAGCTGTGTCGCATAGTCGGCTGAATCCAGCGGATCGAGAGGATCCTGGTTTTGCATTTGTGCGGTGAGCATTTTCAAAAATGTCTCAAAATCCGAGCTGACGACAGGCGTGCTCGGATTTTTCGAGGCCGCGCTGCTTGCAGCTGACGCGGTTGTTGCGGTCGAAGACGTGACGGTTCCGGTGTCCATCGGAAGCTCCTTAAATACGAAGGTCAAGACCGCCTGAGGCGATCGGCAGGGGGGCAGCAATTTCGGCGGGATCTGCGGCTTGCGGGATGTCTTGCGGCGTCACTGGCATGGAGCGTCCGCCGCCGTTCTGGCTACCCGCCTGGCCGTCTCCAAAGGTGAAACCGGTTGACGAATACCCAAGATCGGAAAGATAGCGCGAAAGCTGGTCGATGTTCCGGCGCAGCATATCAAGCGTCTCCGGTCGATCCGCCACGATGTTCACGGTCAGGCCGTGCTCACCCTGTGCCATCCTGAACCGCACATTCCCCAGCTCGTCAGGGCTAACCCGCAATTCGATGGTATCGCCGCTTGCCGAGGGGGCCGCTGCGATTGCATCGACCAGTTGACGCACGACCGACGCCGCTTGATCGGCGCGCGCCTGAGGTGCAGCATGACCTGCTGCGGGTCCGATGCGAATGTCTCCGGATGCGACGCCGGGTGACTGGCTCTCGGCAAAACGCTCCGCATCCTCCAGAGATTTTCCAAAGCTCGTGGCCCCCGATTTTGGCGAGGAGGCATCGGTCGTTGTCTCGGGCGTAAAGATGTCAGCCCTGTCGAACGGCGCACTGGGGGCCGTCATCGTTTTCGCCGCTCCTGCGCGGGGATCTCGTAAGGAAAGGTGCCGGGTATCTGCGACAGGCACCGCCTCCTCATCGAGCACGCGGGGCTCTGTCGCTGCAACCGGATGTTTCGAAATGGCTTTTGCGTTCGTTTGCGTGGAAGCTGAGATAACCCGCGCCATATCGATCGTGGCAATGGGTTGCGAAGGTGTAGCAGACATTTGCATGTGTACGACGGGTTCGGCGCCGCTTTGCGGTGTTGTCGGGAACGGTTTGGGCCGACTATCTGCCTGGATGGCACCGATATCGGTGGCGGCTGAAGGATGGTTGACCTGGCCGGTCGATCGCGCGCCGTGCGGCGCGTCGAACGCCGGTTGGTTGCCTGTAATCTCCAGAGACAACGTGCCGGCATCAGGCTGTCCGCTTGGCGCAAGGTTACCCGCGACGGATGCAAGCGGCATATTTTTTGTCGTTTCGACCGTGTTCTCCAATGCAGTCGATCGCTCGATCCTCACTTCGTCACCCGCATTGGTCTTTACATCCGACGCGCGCTGTTTTGGCTCAACCGTGAAATCTGTGTCATTTTTCGTATCTATTGGGGTTGGGTTGTCCGCCAAGGCGTATGGTTTCAGGGATGTTTCGTCGCTCCCCTCGGGCAAAAAGCCGGGCTGCTCTGCGCCAACGGCTTTGTATTTCTCGCCAGCCCCGGATGCAGCAGTACCGCCGCCCCTTGTTCTTTCCAGGTTCCAAGAGCCGCCGCTTTCTTGCTGTGACGTTTCAGCTGAGTCGCCAGTTGCAGGCGATATCGGTGCCCGAAACGCTTGTGGGTCTGTCAGATCGACGTTTGAGCGACGATCAGGATCCACCGATTCCACTTGCACAGCCATGGTTCCGTTCCCCCAACCGCGCTGCGCAAACTTGTCGGGCGAGCCCGGTTCGGCTGCATGCGCGCCTCGTCCGCTCTGTCCGTGAAGATCGGTTGGCGCTTTCCGGATCGCCCCGTCGAAGGACAGCGATGCACCCCTCTCTTTACCAGCCCTCATATCGGTCGAGACACTGCCCGAAACCGAGATGGCCGATGCGCTGCTGTTCGCTCGGGATTTTGCCAGAGAGCTTTTCCACACAGCGCGCGATACAGACTGAGATCTCGGCTTAACGTCACTCGTCTGTTGAACATTTTCCTCTTTCAACGCTGTCCTGACAGATGGGTTTGACTCATCCAACGCGGGCATTCGTTTGATCGGCGCCGGGTTTTCTGGCGGCGTACCGCTTGGTTCCCGAGAGGAGGGCGGCGCGGAAATCGGCATCCTTGTCACGTTCGGCGTATGAGCAGGAACACGGGGCATCGCTGGCCCGCTGGCAGCCTGGCCCGAGACCTTGGGTGATGCGGGCGCGGCGTTCCTTGAAGCTGCTTTTCCCGAATCCAATGGCTGATCTACGGGACCATTCCGAGGCAGTTGTGCTAATTTCTGTGCACCTGCGATCGGGGGCGCAGCGGGCGTTTCCTGCCGTATCGTGCCGTTACGGGTTTCGGTTTTGCTTTCGTTTGTCTTGCGTTGAAACGTCATCAAACGGTCCGCGACCGTTTCCGGTTGGCGAGTCACGTCAGGTGTAGCCTCTGCCGTTATCTCCAGCTTTGCGGATGTGCCTGAAACGCCGTTGCTTTTTACGACCTCTGGTTTAGGCACCGATCCCCTGATGCTTTCAGAAGTCGGCGCCTGCTTTGCCGCGCCAGGTAAAGTACCCTCAGAAATCTCATCCTGAATTTGCGCCGGATCATAACTCCGGGGGGATGAGGCAACATCATGTTGACGCCTGGCCGAGATGGACGCTGTCGGTTCCTCGGCACGCCAAAGGTCACTGCGGCGAGACGAAGACGTGGTCGCAGATTGGACCGGATGATTGTTGACCTTCACTCGCTGGGTTTCGACCGTGGTGAGGTGGCTCTTTTGTTCCTCACGACCCTCTGGCCTTGCGGGACGCAGACGGCTGGGCCCACCAGCGTCCGTTGTTCCCAAGGGCGCGGCAGGCGTTTTTCGCGCGCTGCCATCCAACGACACCGCGGATTCCGAATCTATGGCCTTGCTGCCGGATTCAAGCTGGTTCGCAGCTTTGGGCGTTGATTTCTGCGTCCCAGGAGCCTGCGACCCTGTCTGAGGCCCCGCGATTGCCGGTATCTGTTGGGCGCTCGGCATGCGATCTTCTGTCGAATCGGTCGCTCGCGGCAGGTCGGATGCTTCTGTTGCCAGGCTGATTGGGAGAGAAGGGTCATCCGCGTGTCTCTGACCAGACGTCCCGGCGGCTACCGGAGGCTCGTCCCCCGTTCTGGGGTCGGGCGGGATGTTGCTTGCAGAGGGGTGGGCAGCGCCAACTGGGGCGCGATCTGGCTGACCCCCATCTGGATCCGACGCGGCACCATTCATATCGAACGGCACATCGGCTTCTTCTAAGCCATCGTCGGGGGTTTCATCCTGCCCGGCTTCTGTCGAATCGACCTCGTCCTCGACTTCAGTTGTGGCGACCGGCGCCGATTCATCCGTGGCATCGGAATTCGAGCCGCCGATACCCGCTTCCAACTCCGATTCGGAATCCAAGGCGTTGTAAACATCGGTGAATACGAGATCACCGGCGGCGTCTTTACCGACGGATTGTTTGTCTTTCGGGGCCTGAATGAGGCCGAACAGACCTGACAGTTCACTAAGCATCGCCGCTCCGGGAATTCTTCCACTGGACTGCACTTAGACAGAACATCCTTACCGCTTCTTTACCGAGACCGGGTCAAGTTGGGTCAGTTGAGTCGAATTGGAGAAACCGGATGGACATCAGCAGCCCCGTCGGCCCACCGCATCCCACGGTCGGCACAAACACCGCCGCCTTGCGCGAGGCGACCGTCGCACTTGAGGCGACCTTTCTAAACGAAATGCTCAAGGCAGCCAGGTTTGGCGAACCGCGCAGTGCCTTCGGCGGCGGCGAGGGCGAGGCGCAGTTCAGTTCGTTTCTCCGGCAGGAGCACGCGCGCGCGTTGGCCGAGAATGGAGGCATCGGGCTGGCCGAATCCATCTTCAATGTCATGAAGGACAGAATCAATGACTGATACACCGCACAAACACGACGTGATCCTCGCGGCGCTGAACGCGTTGCTCGACCAGGAACGCCAGGCTCTGCTCGACGGCAACCTCGAGGCCATCGGTCCGATGCTCGAACAAAAAACAGCACTGATTTCGGGCCTTGATGACGCAACCCCGGACGAGGCCGAAAACATCCGGCCCCTTCAACTGAAGCTGCGTCGCAACCAGGAACTTTTTGATCAGGCTCTGGCAGGGATTCGCAATGTTGCGAACCGGCTGGGCGACATGCGTCAGGTGCGCCGGTCCATGGATGTCTATGATGCCAAGGGCAATCGCGCTTCTATCGGAGGAGACGGTGCGGGCAGTTTCGAAAAGCGGGCGTGATGGGATTTGACTCAAAACCTGCGCAATTCACCCGGGACACTTAGCGCCGCATTAGGATTCGAGGCGCATGTTGTGCCTTGCATCCAACACGGATGACGCAGCGGGCGGGACGCCCGGTCTGCCTTCGTCAGAAAGACGTTCAGGACGCCGTTTCCGGCAAACTCAAAATAGCGGTGCAAAGCGCCGCATGACTGTAAGGACGAAATATCCATGTCTAGCATCCTGACGAACAATGGCGCCATGGTGGCGCTGCAGACCCTCAAGTCCATCAACTCCAACCTCGAAAGCACGCAGGGCGAGATCTCGACCGGTAAATCCGTGTCGACCGCAAAAGACAACGCCGCCGTCTGGGCAATTGCCAAGACCATGGAAGCAGACGTGAAAGGCTTTGCGGGCATTTCCGACAGCCTCAGCCTCGGCCAGTCGACCGTTTCGGTTGCACGTTCCGCTGCTGAAACGGTTACCGAGCTTCTGACCGACATCAAGGGCAAGGTGGTCGCGGCCCAGGAAGAAAACGTCGATCGCGCCAAGATCCAGACAGACATCGACGCGCTGCGCGACCAGATCGGTGCCGTTGTCGGCGCTGCTCAGTTCAACGGCCTTAACCTGCTGTCGAACACCGATAAAACTGCGGGTTCGGGCCAAATCAATGTTCTTGCTTCGCTTGACCGGTCGTCGTCGGGCGTCACTGCAAGCGATATCCAGGTTGCAAAGCAAGATCTTGGAACCGGCGCAGGTTCGATCAACGTCGCGGCCGCCTCCTACACTGCGGCAGCCTCGGACGAACTGAGCGGTGCCGCCAACACCGGAGCGGTTGCTCTGGCCAACGCTGCAACGCCGGCGACCACCACAGCAACTGTTGGTCAAACGTCGAACAGCGGCACAACTGCCGTGGCCGCCGGAACGGGTTTCACTGTTACGATCAGCGCAGGCGGTGGCACATTCGCCACAGGCTTCGATACCACTACAACCGCCGGCAACCAAGAAATCGCATATGTTGCTCGTGACGGCGACACCGAGGCCGACGTGGCAAAGGGCCTGGTTGATGCATTTAACGCCTATGTCAGCGGAAACGACATAGCAGTCGCAACCGGTGTTTCGGCGTCGATCAATGCCACCAATGCGAATCAGATCGACATTTCCGGCGGTGATACGTCCGAGGGTGCCGGGACATTCTCAGTTCAGTTCGCGAGCACCGCTGTTACAGACACCACGATCGGCGGACGCCTCGAAGCGCTCGGCGATGTCGATGTGACCACGCAGGCTGGCGCAGACGCAGCGCTCGAGGCAATCGAAGGCCTTCTCCAGACTGCCGTCGACTCGGCCGCAGCCTTCGGTTCGGTTCAGGGTCGGATCGAAACGCAGTCCGACTTCATCTCGAGCCTCACCGACTCGCTGAAATCCGGGATCGGTACCCTTGTCGATGCCGATATGGAAGAAGCGTCCGCTCGCCTTCAGGCTCTTCAGGTCCAGCAGCAGCTGGGTGTTCAGGCGCTGTCGATCGCCAACCAGGCGCCGCAGTCGCTTCTGTCGCTGTTCCGTTAAGACAGATCCTCGAAGGCCGGCACGTCCGGCCTTCGAGCCCTTCTATCCTAGAAATCATAGAAACAGAGTCAGAAGGTTCTGCCGTGAACGCCCAGACAATGGCGCAACGCGCCTACGCAGAGAATGCCCTAAGCACACGCACCGATCGCTCGATCGAATACGAACTGTTCGCACGCGTGACACACCGTATCAAGGCGGCAGCCGAAGCCGGGCCAAGAGCCTTTCCCCGGCTCGTCGAAGCTCTTCATGAGAATAGGAAACTCTGGACCGCTTTGGCTGTCGATGTTGTCGACGCCGAGAACAAGCTTCCTTCCGAACTTCGCGCCCAGATCTTTTACCTTGCGGAATTTACCCAGGTTCACACAGGTAAAGTGCTTGCCAAAAAGGCAAGGATCGCACCCCTGCTTGAAATCAACGCTGCCATCATGCGCGGCCTCAGTGGCAGAGGAGCGAAGAAATGAGCGGTCTTGTTCTAAAACTCGGCCCCCGCGAACGAGTGCTTATCAACGGCGCGGTCATCGAAAACGGAGACCGTCGCAGTCGATTGTCGATCGTCACTCCCAATGCCAACATACTTCGGTTGCGGGATGCGATTCATCCTGATGAGGCGCGTACTCCTGTAAGGCGCCTTTGTTATACGGTTCAGCTCGTGCTGACCGGCGACGCCGAAGCGCCTAGGGCCAAGAACCAGCTTCTGCGAAGCATTGAAGAATTGAGCCGCATCCTGACGGATCCGGATAGCCGTAAGCTGCTGACAACCGCCACGGATGCATTGCTCGAAGAACAGTTCTATCAGTGTCTCAAAGCGCTCCGCGCGCTTATCCCGCGAGAGGATCGGCTTCTCGCCGCGACAAGGCAATGACTTTTTCCCCAATGATCGCCGGCGCTGGCCTGGTTGGCTGGCAAATGCTGCAGTCCACTATGCAATCTCAGCGTTCGACCTTTGATCAGAGCGCTGAGATCGCGAGGGAAACGACCTACTTTAAGGAGAAAATTGGAACTATATCCTCCGCAGAGGAGTTGGTAGATGACCGCCGTCTTCTCAGCGTTGCGTTGGCAGCCTTTGGCATGTCGGATGAGATCGACAGCAAGTATCTTATCCAGCGTATCATCGAAGAAGGCGCTGACGACAACAATTCCATCGCAAACAAACTTGGCGATAGCCGATACATTACTCTCGCTCAAGCTTTCGATTTCCAGGAAATTACGAACTACAAAACCGAAGAGGCTGGGTTTGGCGATCCAATTTTCGCTGCGTATGAAGAGCGGATGATGGTTGAGCTTGAAGAAACGCTTGCGTCGCCTGAATACGCCAATGACCCCGTCTCATCGGTGCTTTTTCGATTGCAAGTCGAGAGTAATATTTCAGAACAGCGCGACCATTTTTTGACCAATATCGCAACCGTCAAATCGGTAGAGGACTTACTTGATAATTATGATCTGAAATCAGTTGTGCTCAAGGCGTTCGATCTTGAAGATCGTGCCAACAGCACAACTCTATTGAAACGAGTTCTGTCAGAAAATCCGGCTAAAACCGGAGCTCTGTCTACGGTGCTGGGCGACCCAAACATGGTCGCCCTTGCCGAGACTTTTGCATTCTACGATGTTGAGACGAAGACAGTTCTTGAAACTGAGAACTTCGCCGAAAATATTGTTAATGAGTATAAGTGGCAGCAGTTCAAATCGGCTGTAGATGAGGTGGATAGCTCAATCGGGGCAGCATTGCAGTTTCAGAAATCCATACCTGATCTTTCCTCAAGCGGCATCAGCGAGAATGCCAAATGGTATAGCGTCCTTGGCAGCACGGTCATGAGGGAGGTTTTTGAAACGGCGCTCGGGCTTCCATCTGGATTCAGCCAGATAGACATAGACAAACAGCTCGAAATAATCAAAGAGAAGGCCGATCAACGCTTCGGCATTTCGACGTTCAGTGACCTTGAAAACGAAAACTCCATGAACAAAATTATACACGGCTACCTGCTGCAGGACCAGTTGGCGCAGGGAAGCGCATTTGGATCGCAACACATTGCCATGACCCTACTAAGCACAATCAGGTACGATAACTGATCCATCGGGCTTACGATCGGTGTTGCTGCTCTGTCTGCGAGCGTGGTTGTGGCACCCCTGTGACGAACTTGTCCCATAAGGCTTTCCCCCAATCCCGCCAAAGGATCACAGCGCCAAACTGTGGGATCAAACACCTGATTTCTTTGAGTGCGCAGGCTATTCAAACACCCGGCGCAAACGTCACGATGGTGCCGGTGGCGTGGGAAAATCATGGGCCGCCGGCTTTTCCCACGCCCTGTCAGCTGATGTCGCCCGAATGCGCTTCGAGCTTCACGGCCAACCGGTCGGCGACATCGGTCAATGCGCCAAGAAACTGATCCCGCGCCTCTTCGGGGCTCATGGTGTGGCGCAGATAGATGATGTTCATGGCACCATACACCCGTGATCGGCTGCGGATCGGAACACCGATACTGAAGAACTGGGACTCATAGTATTCGCGCGAATAGCTTTCATCCATGGTCGCATAGCCCTGCGCCCGTACCGTTTCGAGCAGTTCCTTCAGCGCATCCGGCGCACGCGAGAGGGCAAATTCCGGGGCCGGATTCTCCCGCGCGCGCTGTAGGAAAGCCTGCCGTTCCGCGTCCGGGCAAAAGGCAAGGTAGGCCCGGCCAAGGCTGGTATAGAGCATCGGTGCTCGGTATCCGGGCTTGCGGAAAAACCGCATCGGTTCGGTCTCGCGGGATGTCTCGATGACCAGCATTGCCTCTTCGTCGAAGATCGACACATCCGAGGGCCAGCCGATGCTTTGACGAAACTGTGCCAGATCCTCCGACACGATCGCACCGATGGTTTGATGCCGGTTGTAGCCGACGCTGAGTTGCAAGGTCTTGCCGGTCACGCGGTAGGTCTGGCTTTTGGTGTCGCGGACGACATATCCGGCATGGTTCAGCGTGTGCAGCATCCGCACGATGGTGGCCTTGTCCAGCGCGGTCAGCCTGTGAATTTTGCCCACGGTGGCATCTCCGTTTGTCTTGCTGACCGCAGCCAGAACGTCGAGCACCCGCAGGGCTGCGATCACTGGTTTGTAGGCCATCTCGGCTATCCCCTTCGCTGTCGTTTTCCTGACCGGCACCTGTGCAGGTCGTGAACAGTCCCAAAAGTGCTGTTTGGCATCTGAATGGTGAACGTTACCAGCATCAAACAACAGATCACACCGTCAAACGCGAGGGGACGCGACCCCGGCACGACAGCCATGCGATCAAAGACAATTCCGCTGAAAATGCGGAGTGGTGCGTTCAGCCGTTGGTGAACCTGCGTGATCGTGGATGCGCGTACGCAACTGATCCTCCTCTCCCGAGTGCTCTGGCCAGCGCCGCAACCGCATGCCGGAACTTGGGTGTATCCAGCGAAAGTACGGCGTCGACTTGCGCCCCTGTGATGAGCCGGTTTGCCAATCTGGCGCACGGCGCACTGAATGGGTTGCATCCTGGATTGCATGTGGTAGCACAAAATGAAGTGGTATTTTGCAGAGTGAAATGATGTGGCAAGAGGAAACGGGGGCACACATGTCTGAAACAGGGCTGAGGGCGCGGTATGGATGATTCCACCTATTCCATGGTCATCGAGTCGGCGGAAAAGCTCTTCTCCGACCGGGGCGGCAAGGATTTCGACCCCGCGCTCTGGGCGGCGGTTGAAGAGGCGGGCTTCCCGTTGGCGCTGCTGAGCGAGGATCGGGGCGGGTACGGCTTTTGCGCCCGCGAGGCCTTTGCGCCGGTGCGGGTAGCGGCCGCTCATGGGGTGGCCTTGCCGTTGGGTGAAACGCTGGTGGCGAACTGGGCGCTGGGCGAGGCCGGTCTGGATCCGGCCGAGGGACCGGCGGCGCTTGCCTGGGAGGGCAAGGCGGCGGTTCCGTACGGTCGTTTCCTGAAGACGGTTGTACTGCTTCGCGAAACAGAAGCGGGGCTGGCGGTGTTCGTCCTGCACCCTCGCGGTGACGACTGGCGAACCGCACGCAATTACGCGGGCGAGGCGCGCGATGTTCTGACCCTGGCCGCGCCGGCGCAGCCGGACGCCCACATCGCATGCGCACCGGTCGTTTTGCGCGCCACGTTGGCGATGCTGAGGGCGGTTCAGATCGCGGGCGCGACAGATGCTGTCGCGGCCATGTGCATGAGCTACTGCAACGAGCGCGAACAATTCGGTCGGCCGCTGTCCAGGCTTCAAGCAATCCAGCACCAGTTGGCCGTTCTTGCGACACAGGGCTGTGCGGCCACAGTCGCCGCCGACATGGCCGTGGCAGCGTTCGATACGGCCCTGGCACAGGCGGACCCTTTCGTGCTGACGGCGGCGGCGGCCAAGGTGCGCGCGGCAGAGGCCGCAACGACGGTTTCGTCGATCGCGCATCAGGTTCACGGCGCCATCGGGTTCAGCGAGGAGTATCCGCTGCATCGGCTGACCTGCCGTCTGTGGTCCTGGCGCGACGAAGACGGCAGCGAGGCGCAATGGGCCAGGCATTTGGCAGACTGGGCAGAGTCGCTGCAGAGCGGCGGGCAATTGTGGCCTGCGCTGACCGCCTGCGATCTGAGGGAGGCGACGTAGATGACACTTCCGACTTTTCCGCTTGAGACGACGAGCACCGCACAGGTCGCGCTGAGGGCCGAGGTGCGGGCGTTTCTGTCCGATGCGCTTGTTGATCTTCCAGCCCGTGAACGCGCCCGCAGCTGGGTCGGATTCGACGCGGACTTCAGCGCGGAGCTGGGCAAGCGCGGTTGGCTGGGCATGACCTTGCCCAAGGCTTATGGCGGTCACGGCCGCGATGCGGTGGACCGACACATCGTTGTCGAGGAACTGCTCGCGGCGGGGGCGCCTGTCGCGGCCCACTGGATCGCGGATCGCCAGAGCGCACCGCTTATTCTGCGCCACGGCACCGAAGACCAGCGCCGGACCATTCTGCCGCGCATCGCCGCGGGTACCTGCTTTTTCGGCATCGGCATGAGCGAG
Organism: Salipiger aestuarii; assembly: GCF_003259905.1. Lineage (GTDB taxonomy): Bacteria > Pseudomonadota > Alphaproteobacteria > Rhodobacterales > Rhodobacteraceae > Salipiger > Salipiger aestuarii. The sequence continues at coordinate 23,288 of NZ_QLMG01000031.1, forward strand.
GCCAGCAGCGGATCGGACCTCGCCTCGGTTCGGACCAAAGCCGAAAGAACAGCCGATGGCTTTGTCCTGAACGGCACCAAGCTGTGGACGACCTACGGCCACAAGGCGCACTACATGATCGTCTTCTGCCGCACCGGTAAATCCGAGGACCGGCATGGCGGGTTCAGCCAGGTTCTGGTGGACATGAGCCTGCCCGGCATCACCGTCAGTCCGGTTCTCGATATTGCCGGTGAACATCATTTCAACGAGGTCTCGTTCGACAATGTCGTCCTGCCGCCCGATGCGCTGCTTGGCGAAGAAGGCGGCGGCTGGGCGCAGGTCATGTCGGAACTGGCTTTCGAACGCAGCGGTCCTGATCGGTTCCTGTCGTCCTACGTGCTGGTGGAGGACTTGCTGCGCTGCCTCAAACGCGCATCGGCAGGCGGCGAAACCACCGACCTGGGTCGCATGATCGCCCGGCTGATGGTGCTGCGCCAGATGTCGCTATCGGTCGCCGGACGGCTGGCGCGCGGGGAACAACCGGTTCTCGCCGCCGCCATCGTCAAGGATCTGGGTGCATTGTTTGAACAGGACGTGCCGGAAATTGCCCGCCGTGTGCTGCGCGACGACGCGGCAGACGCGGAATATGCGGCGGTGTTTCAACGCATCCTGCTGGCCGCTCCCAGCTTTTCACTTCGAGGAGGAACCCGCGAGATCCTGCGCGGCATCATTGCCCGCGGCCTTGGTCTGCGGTGAAAGAAAGAACAGAGAACATGACACTCGTAACCACAGAACGCGACGATGCAGGTATCGTGACGATGACGCTCAACGCGCCGGATACGCGCAACGCGATTTCCGACCTGCCGATGATCGAGGCAATCCTCGCGGCACTCACCAAAACGCAGGCCGACCCGGAAGCGCGGGTGATCGTGCTGACCGGGGCCGGTCCGGCCTTTTCGTCGGGCGGCAACATCAAGTCGATGTCGCCGGGGCAAGGGCTGGTGGACGCGGTGCCGGCGATCACGCGCCGCAACTATCGCGCGGGAATCCAGCGTCTGCCGCTGGCCTTCGAGGATTGTGATCTGCCGATCGTTGCAGCCGTCAACGGCCCAGCGGTCGGCGCGGGCTGTGATCTGGCGCTGATGTGCGATCTGCGCATCGCCGGGGCTTCCGCCAGGTTTGCCGAAAGTTTCGTGCGCATCGGCATCGTTCCGGGCGACGGCGGTGCCTGGCTGCTGCCGCGCGTGGTGGGCTTTGCCCGCGCTTCGGAAATGGCCCTGACCGGCGACATGATCGACGCCGAAACCGCCCGGGACTACGGGCTGGTCAGCCAGGTCGTGCCGGATGAGCAACTGATGGACGCGGCCCGCGCCCTTGCCGGGCGGATCGCGGCCAATCCGCGCCATGCGGTACGCATGACCCGCCGTCTGCTGCGGCAGGCGTACAACCGGGATCTCTCGGTTACGCTGGAATTGTCTTCGGCGATGCAGGCTCTTGCGCATGAAACCGAGGATTACGCGTCATCGCTCGCGTCGATGCGCGCGCGGCTGGAGGCGTCGAAGTCATGACCGGGGCGCTGGATGGAATTCGCGTGCTCGATCTGTCGCGGGTGCTGGCCGGGCCATGGGCCACGCAAATCCTGGGCGATCTGGGAGCAGAGGTCATCAAGGTCGAACGTCCCGGAAAGGGCGACGACACGCGCGGCTGGGGGCCCCCTTCGACCGAAATCGAGGGGCAGAGCTTTTCGGCCTATTACCTGGTCTGCAACCGCAACAAGCAGTCGATCGCCATCGACATATCCAACCCCGAAGGCGCGGCGCTTGTGCGGCAGCTCGCCGCCGAGTCCGATGTGCTGGTCGAGAATTTCAAGACCGGCGGACTGGCGCGCTATGGGCTTGATTACGACAGTCTGCGCGCGGTCAACCCGCGGCTGGTCTATTGCTCCGTCACCGGATTCGGGCAGACCGGGCCCTACGCGCAGCGCGGCGGCTACGACTTTCTCATCCAGGGGATGGGCGGGCTGATGAGCGTCACAGGCGAAACCGCCGCGGCACCTGTCAAGGTCGGTGTCCCGGTGATCGACCTGTTTACCGGGCTCTACGCGACCATCGCGATTCAGGCCGCGCTGCGCCATCGCGATCAGACGGGTGAGGGCCAGCATATCGACTGCGCGCTGCTGGACACCTCGGTCGCCATATTGGCCAATCAGGGCATGAACTGGTTGATCGGCGGCGTCACGCCCAGCCCGATGGGCAACGCTCATCCGAATGTCGTGCCGTACCGAACGTTCGCGGCGTCCGACGGCCACCTCATCGTTGCCGTGGGCAATGACGGGCAATTCGCCGCGCTGTGCCGGGTTCTGGGTCGCGAGGACCTCGGGGCCAACCCCGATTACCTGACCAACGAATGCCGCAATCGCAACCGCGCGACGCTGGAGCCGGAGCTTGAACGCGAAATCGCCGCCCGGACCAGTGCGGACCTGCTTGCCGCGATGGAGGCCGAAGGCGTGCCCGGCGGGCCGATCAATCGCGTGAACGAGGTGTTCGCCGACCCGCAGGTACAGGCGCGCGGCATGGTCGCGCCGGTCGCGATGGGGGGAGCGGAAACGCCCCAGATCCGCTTTCCCCCGGTCCTGTCAAAGGCGCCCGCCACAATCCGGCGCGCGCCCCCCGCGCTTGGTGCCGACGGCGTAGAGGTATTGCAGGGCATGGGGCTGAGCGACGCCGAGATGCGGCGCCTTGCCAAGGCGGGGGCAGTACATCTGCCCGCGGCCAAGTAACCAAAGGAGAACGCTATGACCCAACCCACTCTGATCCTGAACGGAGAGGCCCGCAGCACGGGATCTTTGGGCACCTTGCCATTGATCGATCCGGCGACCGAAATGGAAATCTGCCTGCTTCCCAAGGCAGGCCGCGCGGAGGCGGAAGAGGCCGCGCGACTGGCCGCCGAAGGGTTTGCCGAATGGTCCGTCGTTTCTCCGTTCGAGCGGGGAAAGATCCTGCGCGCCGCCGCCGCGATCATGCGCGATCAGGCCGACGAAGCCGCCGCCGATATGACGCGCGAACAGGGCAAGCCGCTGGTGCAGGCCCGTGGGGAATGGATGGGTTCGGCTGATTGTCTGGACTGGTTCGCCGAAGAGGGCCGCCGCACCTATGGCCGCCTGATCCCGTCGCGTTCGCCGGATATGACATGGGCTGTCCATCAGCGACCCGTGGGGCCGGTTGCGGCCTTTACCCCGTGGAACTTTCCTGCGTGGACGCCGATACAAAAAATCGCCCCGGCGCTGGCTGCGGGCTGTTCGGTGGTTTTCAAACCGGCCGAGGAAACCCCGATCACCGGCTGGCGCATCGTGCGCGCCCTGCTGGACGCCGGGTTGCCGCCCAAGGCGCTTGCGCTGCTCTGGGGCGACCCGGCCGAGATTTCCGACACGCTCGTCAAGGCCGCCGAGATTCGCAAGATATCCCTTACCGGATCGACCCGCGTTGGTCGGCTGCTGGGCGCGGCAGCGGGCCAGGAACTCAAGAAGGTCACCATGGAACTGGGCGGTCACGCGCCGGTCATCGTCGCGCGCGACGCCGATCTGTCCAAGGTGGTGCCGCTTGCCGCGGAATGGAAATTCCGCAACGCCGGGCAGGTCTGTGTTTCGCCCACGCGCTTTCTGGTCGAGGCGCCGCTTTACGACGATTTCGTTTCTGGCATGGCCTCGGCCGCGGAAAAGATCACTGTGGGCAACGGAACGGATCCGGCCACCACAATGGGGCCGCTGGCAACCGCGACACAATTCGCCAAAATTCAAGAGCTTGCTGGCGATGCGATCGACAAGGGCGCGCGGGTCGTCGCGGGCGGCGGGCGAATCGGCAATCGAGGCTGGTTTTTTGCCCCCACTGTTCTGGCGGATATGACGACAGAGATGCGCGCCATGACCGAAGAGCCATTTGGTCCGCTGGCCCTGGTGACAAAGGTCGACGATCTCGACGCCGCGTTGGCCGAGGCAAACCGGATACCGGTCGGGCTCGCCTCCTATGCGTTTACGGGCGATTCAGGCACGCGGCATCGCATCGCCTCCACCATCAAGGCAGGGATGCTGGGCATCAATCATTTCGCCATGGCGATGCCAGAGACACCGTTTGGCGGTGTTCTCGACAGCGGATTGGGATCGGAAGGGGGCATCGAAGGGATCCATGCCTATCTTACACCGTTCCTTGTCACCGCGCTGAACCAGTCATGAGCGATGACTTCAGGCCTGTCGCGGGCGATACTGCGGGCGTGAAACGGAACATCGCTCTTTCCCGCGTCGCCCGGCTGAATGAGACGGTGCGCCGCACCCTGGGCGACCTGGCCGGAAATGGCCTGGCCAGCCCATCAGGCTCGACCGGATCGAGGGTGCCGAAACGGGTGCTGGCAACCGCTGTTGGATCGTCACGAGGTCGGCCTGAAATCCTTGGGTATGGCGGAGTTTTACCTTGATTATGGTCTATGCTGATGTACCGTATGTCCAAAATGTTGACGAAATATGTAAGAGTTGTGAACAAACGAGAGCCTGGGGAGGAGATTGTCCATGAAAGCCGCCGTTTTGCGCGCTTACCGCGCGCCGTTGAGCATCGAGAATATTGACCTGCTACCGCCGCAATCCGGCGAGATCCGCGTGCGCTTTGCCGCCAGCGGTGTCTGCCACAGCGACATGACCCGCATTGAAGGCGCGCGCGCGTCTGCTCTGCCGATCGTTCTGGGCCACGAGGCCTCTGCCTATGTCGAGGAACTGGGGCCGGGCGTTACCGGCTTCGACATCGGCGACCGCGTCGTGCTGTCGTTCATCTACGATTGCGGACAATGCTATTTCTGCCGCTCGGGGCACCCAAACCTCTGTGAGGTGGGGATCGGGATGCTGCGGAACGGCACCATGCCCGACGGGACGACCCGTCTGCGCAAGGGCGATGAGGTGCTTCACCATATGACCGTCTCGTCCTTCGCGGAAGAGGCGGTGCTGCCCGCGCGTTGCGCCACCAAGATCCCTGACGACATGGCGATGGACGTGGCGGCACTGATCGGATGCGCCGTGCTGACCGGCACGGGCGCGGTGTTCAACGCGGCATCGGTGTCACCGGGGGATTCCGTGCTTGTCATAGGTTCGGGCGGGGTGGGACTGAACGTCGTTCAGGCGGCGGCCATCGCCGGGGCGTCGATCATCATCGTGTCTGACATGAGCCCGGAAAAGCTCAAACTGGCGCGGTCTTTCGGTGCCACGCATCTGGTGGACGCGCGCAGCGAGGATCCGGTCGCGAAGGCAAAGGAACTGACACAGGGGCGTGGCGTCGATTTCGCCTTCGAGGCGATCGGAAACAAAGTGACGATCCAGCAGTGCTATGACGCCATCCGGTCAGCCGGCAAGGCTATTGTGGTCGGTGTTGCAGAGGCAGGAAACTGCTGCGAGATTGAGGCGCTGTCCCTGCCTTTTACCGAGAAGACGCTGACCGGATCAATGTATGGCGGCGCACGTCCGGGACTAGATATAGAGCGTCTGATAGACCTCTACAGTTCCAAGCGATTGCATCTGGACGAGTTGATCAGCCAAACCTATCGGCTGGACCAGATCAACGAGGCGTTTCACGATCTGCACGAGGGACGTCTTGCACGCGGGCTGATCCGTTATGAATGATCTGAGCCTTCGCGAGGAGGCCGGTTTCGTCGGCGTTGTACGACGGATCGAAGCCACCCTGAACACGGTCTTGAAGGGCATCGCCGTCACGCTCATGTGGATCAGCGCCTCGTTGGCCTTTATCAGCGTCGTACTGCGCTATCTCTTCGGGTCGTCCTATGGCATCGTTGAGGAGCTATGTCGCTTCTCGATAGTCTATGCGGTTCTGCTGTATTTCGGACCGCTGATCACCCGCAACGCGCACCTGGCCATGACAATCGTGACTGACCTCATGCCAGCATGGTTTCACCGCTACTTCGATCTCGTCATGACCGTACTTCTTGCCCTGCTTCTGGCGGTCCTGCTGCGTGCGGCATGGGGTTGGGAGGCCGGGCTGTACGCCATGAACCTGGACACGATGTCAGGCGAGTTGAAGGCATGGATTCCGTCTGCGGCCTTGCCCGTCGGAATCGCGCTTGCGCTGCTCTACACGGTGTTTCGCATGATCTACCGCATCGCGGGCGCGCCGCTGAATGCAAACGAGGTGTCTGAATGACTTTGCTGGGCATCGCGTCTTTCTTCATTCTGATGATCATTGGCGCGCCGATCTGGGCAGCGATGCTGACCTCGGGTGGAATCATTCTGGTGTTCGGCCTCGGCATGCCGGTGCAGGCGGCGGTCTCGCAGCTTTTTATTGCAATCGACAGTTGGCTGCTCCTTGCTGTGCCGTTCTTCCTTTTGGCGGGCAACCTGATGACGGACATGGGCCTTGCCGGCCGGCTGTTCCGCTTCATCGAAAATCTGCTGGGTCATCTGCGCGGCGGTCTTCCGGCCACAGGGGTCGTGACCTGTGCCATCTTCGGCGCGCTTTCCGGCTCTTCGACCGCGACAGTCGTGGCGGTGGGGTCGATGCTGCTGCCCTATATGATACGCGCCGGTTATGATCGCCAGGACGCGCTGGGCGTGATCGCCGTGTCGGGCACGCTGGGCCAGATGATCCCGCCCAGCATCTACATGATCCTCTTTGCCGCCATTGCGCAGATGGATGTATCGCGGCTGTTCCTCGCCGGTATGGTGCCGGGGCTGGTCATAACCGTCATGCTTGTGTTTACGGCGGTCGGTCTCAGTTGGTTTGGCGACCGGGAGCTTCCCAAACGGGCAAGCGGCGCCGACATCTGGCAGAGCTTCACCGCGGCTCTGCCCGCGCTCGCCATGCCCGCGATTGTCCTTGGCGGGATCTATGCGGGGATCTTCACCCCTACCGAGGCAGCCGCTGTGGCCGTCGCCTATGTTCTGCTGATGAGTGCCATTTTCGAGCGCAAGAACTTCACCGTGCGCCGCCTCATCCGCAGCGCCGAGGCAGCGGTGGTCACCACCACGATCATATTCGTGATCCTGGGTGGTGCGACAGTTTTCGCCAACTCGCTGACATTCGCCAACATTCCGCAGACCTTTACGGTCTTCATGACGTCGCTGCCGGTCAACGAGCATGTGACAATGGCGCTGATCCTGCTGATCTTCATTGTGCTCGGTACGGTCCTGGATCCGGTGCCGATCCTCTACATCACAATTCCGATCGTTTTTCCGGTGGTGCAGGCCATCGGCTATTCCACAACGCATTTTGCCGTGCTCACAATCACCTGCATGATGATCGCGCAGGTCACACCGCCGGTGGGAATGAGCCTCTTCGCACTCAGCGGTTACTTCAATGTTCCAATCAGCAAGGTGATACGCGGGGCCATGCCCTATTTCGCCGCGCTGCTCTTGGCACTCGCGCTGCTGTGGTGGCTGCCTTGGCTGTCCACCATCGCAGAGTAGAAACAGAACCAAAACCAGATCGACCAAGGGAGAGAGAAACCATGTTCAAACGATTCAGCAAGAAGACGGCCCACCTGTTGGCCGCGGGATGTCTGATGGCCGGAATGGCCACGACGGCACAGGCCGCCGAACTGCGGTTCGTGCACGCCTACCCAACGGCGTCGCAGCACCACAAGAACGTATTGTGGTTCACCGAACAGGTGAGCGAGAAAACCGATGGGGAAGTAACCTTCCGCATCTTTCCCTCCGCGCAGATCATGCCGATCAACCAGGAGCTTCCGGCAATCCTGTCGGGACAGGTGAGCATGACCTATTCCATCGCTCCGGTGGTGGCGAGCGTCGAACCGCTTTGGGGAATCTTCGATTTGCCCTTCCTTTTCGACATCAAGGTGGATGACACCAGCCTTGGCCGGAAATTTTTTGAAAGCGAAAAGGGCGGCGGGATCCTTGCCAAGGCGATGGAAAAGCGCGGCTTCAAGCTGATCTCGATCGCGCCCACCGACTATCCCAGCTCGTTCTATCTGACGGACTCGAACGCAATCGAGACCATGGACGATCTGAAAGGTCTCAAGATCAGGATCGCGGGTGGCCGGATCGGCCAGCTCGCGGGCGAGGCATATGGCTATTCCCCGATCGCCATCGCCGGGGCCGAGCTTGTGCCCGCGCTGTCGCAGGGCGTGGTGGACGGCGGGATTCTTCCGCCGCTTTATGCCTATGACAACAAGCTTCCGGTCAAGGGGCTGACGATTGCGCCTTTCGCCTGGGTAGGCCTGACACCGATCATCATGTCGCTGGCGGAATTCGAGGCCCTGACTGAGGATCAGCAGCAGGTCATGCTGGACACCGGCAAAGAGCTTGGCGCGCGGGCCCTCGCGATCGTGGAGGAGCGAACCGCCAAGGGCCTCAAGGCACTTGAAGACGAGGGCGCGACGGTTGTGATCCTCAGCGACGAGGACACACCTGCCTGGCAGGCCAAGGCCAAGCCGGTCTGGGATGCGTTCGTCGAGGAAAACGGCGAGGACGCCCGCATCATGCTGGAAGAGGCCATCGCGCTTCGGTCGGAATAAGACCCTTTGCTCGCGAACAAAAAAAACGCCACCGGGTTCCCCGGTGGCGTTTCTGTTTGTGCGTTCAGATTAGGGGTGGTGGCATCTCTGTCGCGTGGGTGAGCCGCCGGGTAAAGACAAATGGCGCGCCTGCCAGAAGAATGGCGAACGCGGCCACGACGAAGGCGGCGGAATAGTCGTTGGTCCACGCATAGAGCCGGCCCGAAAGCCAGGACCCGGTGGCTGCACCAAAGGACATCAGCATGAAGATCAGCCCGTAGATCGAACCGACGCGGCCCTGCGCAAAGATGCGGGCGTTGAGCGACGAAATCACCGGCCCGCGTGCGCCTTGACTTGCGCCAAAGCCCAGCACAAAGATCAGAACCAGAACACCGTGGGGCCAGATCGAAAAGGCAAACAGCGCCACAATGCCGATCAGCGTCCCGGCATAGGAAACCAGCGCGCTGCGCCGGATGCCGAATTTCTGACTGGCCCAGCCGGACAGAAGCACCCCAAAAATCGACAGCATCCCTGCAACCCCGAAGGCGAAAGCGGCGTCCAGCGCCGGATAGCCACGGTCGATCAGAAAAGCGATGGTCTGCACTGTCGTGAGATAGGCGGCCATTGCGGTAAAGAAAAACGCCTGCACCAGTAGCCAGAATTCCAGCGTTCCGACAGCGTTTCGAACGGTCCACTCCGGATCGGGCGATGTGCCGTTCGCCGGCTTCATCCGCGCGCGCGGATTGCCCTGGGCACCGCCGGCGATGATGCGCCAGGGCAGCAGCAGCAAGACAGGCAGCAGAGCCGCGACGCACCAAAAGAGGATCGTGTACGTTTCGCGCCAGCCGAAATGATCAATACTGGCCTGCGTCAGCGGCACGATGGCAAGCATTCCGGTTCCGACGCCGGCATAGGCGATGGCAATGGCAAGGCTCATGTTGCGGTCGAACCAGCGACCGATCAACGCCGCCGCCGGCACCATCCCCATCGCCGAGGATCCTGCGCCGCAAAGCACGCCAACCGAGATATGAAGCTGCCAGATCTCGGTGGCGCGCCCGGCGATGAACATGGCCGTGGCGATACAGATCGCTCCGGCGATATAGGTCACCTTCGGGCCCCAGTGGTCGATGATCATGCCGGTAAGCGGCGACATCAGGCCAAGCGTGATCAGGTAGACCGAATAGACCTGCGTCAGCGCGCCGTGGTGCCAGCCGAACTCGGCCTCGACGGGTTGCATGAATACCAGGAAGCTGTCGACGACGCCTCGGGCTACAAAGTTGCCTGAAAATCCCAGAAGCACCACCACAGCGGGGATGATGGCGGCCGAGACGCGGCGCGCGTTGAGGTCAGTCATTTAATTCCGTTCATATGTGGGGTCCCGCGGTCTTTGGTCATGGCACCGGCGTCCTGCAACGTGGCGCCCCGTTCGGGATGAATGCCCGACCCCGCCAGCCTTCCGCCCGCAGAACCGCGCGCCTGCGACCGCATAGGCCGGGGGACGGGCGCGGGCTTCAGGTGCCCGCCGATCTCAGCGTGGTTGCCCCGCGTGTCCCCGCCATAGCTTTCGATGTGCGGGCGGGCGGGCAGGTCATCAATGACGCTGCCCAAGTGGACGGGCCCCGCAAAGAGCACCGCCCCAGGCCGCAGCCCGGCCCGCGCCTCGTCCATCTGGCGACGCAGCAGTGTGCGCGGCTCTGGCGCGCCCCGGCCCGCAGCGATCCGGTCGCTGGGGCGCAGGACTGACGCAAACGATACGCCCTCCGCGCAAATCGACTGCATGGATCAGTATGACTTTGGCAGGTCAAGAACGCGCTCGGCGATATAGGAGAGCACAAGTTGCGGGCTGATCGGGGCGATCCGGGGAACCATGACCTCGCGCAGGTAGCGCTCCACATGGTATTCCTTGGCATAGCCGAACCCGCCATGCGTCATGACGGATTGTTGGCAAGCGTCAAAACCTGCCTCGCCCGCAAGGTATTTCGCGGCATTCGCTTCGGCGCCGCAAGGCTTGCCCGAGTCATAGAGTGTAGCCGCTTTCATAATCATGAGCCAGGCAGCTTCCAGCGCGCACCAGTTCTTTGCCAGAGGGTGCTGGATCGCCTGATTCTGGCCAATCTGCCGGTTGAACACGACCCGTTCCTGCGCGTATTGCGTGGCTTTCCTGAGCGCGCATATGCCCAGCCCCACCGCCTCGGCCGCGATCAGGATGCGTTCGGGGTTCATTCCTTGCAGGATGTATCCGAACCCTTCGCCCTCTTCGCCGATCAGATCCTCTTCGGGGATCTGGAAGTCTTCGAAGAACAGTTCGTTCGAATCGACGCATTTGCGGCCCATCTTGTCGATTTCGCGGACACGAATGCGGTCGCGATCAAAGGTTGTATAGAACAGCGAAAGCCCATGTGTGGGCTTCTTGACCTCTTCCAGCGGGGTGGTGCGGGCCAGAAGCAGCACGCGGTCCGCGACCTGGGCCGTCGAGATCCAGACCTTCTGGCCGGTGACGTGATAGGTATTGCCGCGCTTTTCCGCCCGCAGCTTCAACTGGGTGGTGTTCAGCCCGGTGTTGGGTTCGGTGACCGCGAAACACGCCTTTTCACGACCCTCGGCCATCGGCCGCATCATGCGTTCCTTTTGTTCATCGGTTCCGAAGATGTCGACCGGCTTCAGCCCGAAGATGTTGATATGGACCGCGGAAGCGCCCGACATGCCCGCACCGGATTCAGCGATGGTGCGCATCATGATCGCCGCTTCGGTGATACCCAGCCCGGCACCGCCCTGTTTTTCGGCGGTGCAAATGCCCAACCAGCCTGATTTGGCGAGCGCGTCGTAGAAATCCTGGGGAAAACCGCCTTCGCGGTCTTTCTTCAGCCAATAGGCATCGTCGAAATCTGCGCAGATGCGTGCAATCGCGTCACGAATTGCTTCCTGCTCGCTGCTCAGTTCAAAGTTCATTCCGTTTCCTTTCTCGGGTGTTCCCACCGTATGATCGTCAGGGGAGCGCCTGTGTTTACGCGGCTCTGGCGTCTGCGCAGTTGGGCGCCCAATTCAGATGAACCGCAACGCGGTTGGCCCGAAAGGCGCTGACCCAAGGCGATTCCCAAAGTTCGATTGCACCCGTCCCGGCACTGAAACCCCCGGAGGAACCCGACGGGATCACGGCCGCTGACCTTTTGGTTTCCTGGTCGTAGCAATCAACCCGCACGCCCGCCTCCGGGCGATTGTCTTGTTCCGAACCGCGGCGGCAGGTTCGTCCCCCGAGGCGCCGGGCTTTACAGGTTCGACCATGACGATATCACCTCTATCATGTGCAGTTGCGGCGTGCTGGAGGTTATGCAGATATAGATACAGAATATGCTTGTATATGTGCAATTGGCGATAATGGCTTCTGGGAGGCGAAAATTATCAGGCTGCAACATTCAGATGCACCATTTGTCTTGATATTTGACCATGCATCACGCGGGGCGCCCAGACGCTGAACCAATGGCACCGCTTGGCGGATCAATTCCTCAGCGCAAAATGCCTTGACCGTGGCCAACTTGCATCGAATGCTCTGTCCATGGATGGACTTCTTGTTCCTGCCTGTGGACATGCATGCCCTTGACCGGCCTGTGCCATTCACGGGCGTCCAGCGCGGAAAAGGGTCTAAAGCTACGCAACATTACAAGAAAAGGGTGTCGCCAACGGCGCAGGCGACTATTGGCATCGCGCATTTACCACTATACTTAGACATTCCGCGATAAATCCAGCGAAGCTCTCTCCTCTGCCTCGCATACGTCTGGAGACTGAAATGTTGGTAAGACAGGTTGAAAACGTTCTGGACCTGCTGGAATTTTTTGCCGACCGCGGATCCTCTGCCAGCCTTGCGGAAGTCTCGCAGCATTTCGGCTGGCCCCGGTCTTCGGCCTACAATCTTCTGTCGACCCTGAACGCGCGCGGTTACCTCTACGAACCTTCGGTACGCGGCCGGTATTATCCGACGCCGCGTTGGTATGCCATTGCAGAGCAGATCTCGACCGCTGAGCCTGTGCCTGAGGATCTGGTGCGTCTGGGACGCACGTTGCGGGACCTGACGGGCGAAACCGTGTGCATCGGCGCTGAGGCGGGGTCGAGCGTGGTGTTTCTTGAAGTCGTGTCCTCACCGGTTCGCGTGCGTTATGCCGCCGAAGTCGGCCAGAGAATTCCACTTCACGCGACCGCCTCTGGCTGGTCGATCCTCAGCCAATGGAGCGCCGCCCGACGCGCCTCATTCTTGCGCAAGGTCGAATTCGAACGCTACGGCTCGGGATCGCCGATGAGCGTCGACGCTGTAGAAGACCGGATCCGTTCGGGCCTGCACAACGGCTGGTTCAACAGCGCGTCGAGCTACAGCGTCGATCTCGGCGGCGTGTCCATCCCGCTGATCGTGGCCCAAAGGGTCTATTCCTTTACCGTCGCGGGGCCACTGAATCGGATCGAAGACAAGATACCGCGCATTGCCGCTCAGGTGCACGAAGCGGTTTCGCAGTGCTTCGGCGCCGATTACCTGACGTCCACCATCCCCAATCTGCGAACGCCACCGCATAGCCCGGCCTGACCGAACACCCCAAAGAGACGTCATATGCAGCTTTTTGGAACGGTATCCTTGCCGGGATGAGCGTGAGGTCGGCGCGCAGTATCGGACCAATGGCCGAACGGTCACCGACACCGCTGTGCTGGATCGCTCTTTCTTGATCCGCTCGCCTGAGGCTGCCCGCAGCCTCGCCTCTGCTGTCTTGGCGGCCGCGCCGCCCGTGCCCGGATTGCGGCGGCGGTCGCAGCGAAAGGTGCATGGCCGGGCGTTTGCATCCGGTCAGGCGGAACGAGCCGTCAGTCACGCGCGCGCGGCGTTCCCGTGGCTTTCTTGATGCACTCCGGGCGACGGCCTGCCTCGGACCACCGCCGGTGTGACCCCTATGTTCTCCCCTTCCGTGAGCTGTTCAGAAAGCACCGACCGGCACATCGGGGGCGGGACGCGGCGGCATCCATGCCACCGAAAGGGCGGGACGGGCCGGCCGTGAAAAGCTTGGATAAAATAACTTTATATATGTACATTGCCAGAGAGACCTCTTAGCTTCCGGTCCTAATTCCCGCAGGGAGGAGGAACCTCATGAGCAAAGCTTCTGAAACGGATCTGGTGCAATATCCGCATCTGTACATCGGTGGAGAATGGGTGCTGCCCGAGGACGGTGGCGTGATCGCGAGTCTGGATCCTTCCACAGGAAAGCCCTGGGCCGAAGTCGCCTACGCCGGCAAGCGTGACATCGACCGCGCGGTTTCGGCGGCGCGCACGGCGTTCGACGGTGCATGGGGCCGGTCTACCGGGCAGGAACGTGCCGCGCTGCTGTACAAGGTGGCGGCGATCTACCGCGAGCGTGCCGAAGAGCTGACCCTGCTTGAATCCCGCGATTCCGGCCGGGCTCTGCGCGAGACGCGGGGCGACATTGCCGCGCACGCGAACTGGTATCAGTGGTTTGCCTCATTGGCGGACAAGATCTGGGGCCAGACGATCCCGATGGACGAGTCCGTGCACATCTTTACCTCTCGCCTTCCGGTCGGGGTTGTGGGTGCGATCACGCCGTGGAACGCGCCGTTGCTGACCACCGCCTGGAAACTGGGCCCCGCGCTCGCCGCGGGATGCACCGTCGTCCTGAAACCCGCCGAGCTGACACCTGTAACGGCGATGGAACTTGCAAAGATCTTCGATGAGGCCGGCTTTCCGCCGGGCGTTGTCAATGTCGTTCCGGGATACGGCAAGGGCGGTGCGGGCGAGTACCTGGTAGAACACCCGGATGTCGACAAGATCGCCTTTACCGGCGAGGGCAATACCGCACGCAGCATTCTCAGGACGGGTGCCGCCACGCTGAAACGGTTTTCCTTCGAACTGGGCGGGAAATCGCCCCATATCATCTTTGCAGATGCCGATCTGGATCAGGCGCTGAACGCCGCGACCGGATCGGCCTGGGCGGTTTGCGGACAAAGCTGCGCGCTTGGCAGCCGTGTCCTGGTCGAACGTCCGGTCTATGATCGCGTCGTCGAGGCGTTTGCCGAACGCGCCGGAAAGGTTCGGGTCGGAATGCCGCTTGATGAAGCCACCCATATGGGGCCGCAGGTCGGCCCAGAGCAGCTCGAAAAGACGCTGCGCTATGTCGAGTCGGGAAAGCAACAGGGCGCAAACCTGGTCACGGGCGGACAGCGGATCGACACGGGTGCAATGGCCGACGGTTACTTCGTCCAGCCAACCGTCTTTGCGGGTGTGGACAATTCGATGGCGATTGCACGCGAAGAGATCTTCGGCCCGGTGGCGTCGCTGATACCTTTCGATGGTGAAGACGAAGCCGTGCATATCGCCAATGACACCGCATATGGGCTGACCGCGGGGCTGTGGTCGCGCGATGTCGGGCGGGCCCATAGGGTCGCGGCGCGGATTCGTGCCGGGATCGTCTGGGTGAATACCTACCGCTATATCCGATGGACCACCCCCTACGGTGGATTCAAGGCCAGTGGCTGGGGCCGAGAAAACGGGATGGAGGCGCTTGACAGCTACCTCGAAACGCGCACGACCGTGGTCAGCACCACGGGCCAGTTTCCCGATGTTTATGCAACCTGAGGACAGAGAACGATGAGACTTGAAGGTAAACTGGCAGTTATCACCGCCGCCGCATCCGGAATGGGAAGCGAGGGCGTGAAACTTTTCGCCCGCGAAGGTGCCCGTGTTTGCGCGATCGACATGAACGGCGAAGCGCTTGCCAGGCTGGCGAAAGATATGGCGGAAAAGGGAACGCCGATCGAAACTGTCACCGCGGATCTGACGGAGCCAGAGATGATACGCGGCAGTGTCAACGAGGCCGCCGAAAAGCTTGGCGGAATAGACATAATGTGGGCGCACGCGGGCATTCCCGGCCCCTCCGGGATCGAGGATCTCGATCTGGACGCGTATCGCAAGGCGATGGCGGTCAATGTCGATTCGGCGGCTTTGGGGGCCGGAGAGGTCATAAAGCACATGCGCAAGCGCGGCGGCGGATCGCTGGTCTTTACGGCTTCGGTTTCGGGTCTCGTGGGATCGCGCTTCTCGCCGGTGTATTCCGCCGGGAAATTCGCGGTTGTCGGTCTGGCCAAGTCGTTGGCGCAAACCTTTGCCCCCGATAATGTACGGGTAAATGTCGTCTGCCCCGGGCTTGCCGACACGCCGATGGGCGTGAAATTCGTGAGCCGCAAGGAGGACCCCGACGAGGCAAAGGCCAATACCGAGATGATGGTTTCGGCGGTGCCGCTGGCACGTCTGGTCCGGCCCGAAGAGATCGCCCATGCAGCGCTATGGCTGGCGTCTGATGACGCGTCATTTGTGACCGGCGTGGAATTGCCGGTAGACGGCGGCTTTACCTGCCGTTGACACATCAGCGGGCCGCGACGTTGAGCGGCCCGCTGTTCTTGACCGACCCGTCAGGCGGGTTTGGTGGTTTCGCCGGAAAAGACGCCCGCCGAGACAATATGAAACCCTTCGTCTTGTTCGGTCGCGTTCAGCGTCATGAGGCAGAGGGAAATGTTGCCGTGCTCGGTCACGGTTTGGCTGGCGCATGTTCGAGGACAGTACCGGCTGTGGCGCCCTCATAACGTAAACCTGCCGTGTGATTGCCGCTTTCAGATGGCGGTCCCTGTGGTCACGTCTTCCCCCTCCGGCCCGGTCGCAGCCGAGTGCTTTGAAGTCGGCGCCATCGACCGGACGATCCCCCGCGCGATCAGATCCGAGATCGTGTCTTGCGACAGGCCCATCTCGGTCAGACACTCGATTGTATGCTCCCCCAGGTTTGGCACGGGGCGTGTGGCGGTGATCGGTGTGCCTGACATCTTGACCGGGTTCGCCATGGTCAGGATCGGGCCTTCGGTCGGGTGCTCGAAGGGGCGGAAAAAATTGACCTGTTCGAGATGCTTGTCCTTCAGGATGCTCTGGAGGTCGTGCATCCACAGCATGGGGACGTCGATTTCGTTGAACAGGTCCATCCATTCCGCCGAGGTGCGGGTCAGCATCACATCGGACAGCTCGCCATAGACAACATCGAGATTGGCCATCCGCGACGAAAACGTGGCATAGCGCGGATCAGCGTCCATCAGATCCGCCCGGCCGGTCGCGGCGAGGAAACGGCGCCAGTGGTCGTCGGTATAGATCAACGTGCAGACATAGCCGTCGGCGGTCTTGTAGGGGCGCCGGTCGGGGGAGAGTTGCCGGGCGTAGCCGCCCCCGTCCAGCGGCGGATCGTAGGTAAGCCCGCCCAAATGGTCGCCGAGGATAAAGGCCGCCATGGTCTCGAACATCGGCACATCGACGCGCTGTCCCTTGCCCGTGCGTCCACACGAAACCAGCGCGGCGAGAATGGCGCTCAGCGTCGTCATGGCGACAATTCGGTCGGCGATCGCTGCGGGGACATATCGGGGCTCGTCGCTGCCCGCGAGGGTGAAAAGATAGGGTATGCAAGCCCCGCCCTGGATCAGATCGTCGTATGCGGGGTTGGCGGCATAGGGGCCGTCTTGTCCGTAGCCATAGCAGCCGGCATAGACGATCCGGGGATTGACCGCGGCGATCTCTTCATAAGAAAGGCCCAGCCGTTCCATTGCCGCGGGGCGTATGTTGTAGACCAGCACATCGGCTTCGCGGCACATGTCGAGCAAAAGCTGCCGACCCTCGCCGGTCTTGAGATCAATGGAAATCGACCGTTTGGACCTGTTTGTGTTCAGGAACAGCGGTCCCATGCCTGGCGAACGCATTGGTCCGATCTCGCGGACCAGATCCCCCATGGGGGCCTCGACCTTCACCACATCGGCCCCGTAATCCGCAAGGAACTGTGTCGTGTAGGGTCCCATCAGGACAGAAGTCAGGTCTACGATCCGAATTCCAGATAGGGCGCCCATAAAAGTTCCTGTCATAGTTCATGTATGTAGACCGATATAACACAATTATGCATGGATGTGGGTGAAGGCAAGCCAAATGTTTGCCTCGACCCCGCGACGGTTCATGATCCTCACAAGACAGCATGGGCATATATATGGGCAAGTGTCCGGCGCCGCCCTGACCGACAGGATACTGGGCTGACGGTGCCCATCCCGAGGCGCTTCATGGCGGGCAGGCCGGGCCACAAGAGGCGGCTCCGGACGAACGATGAGAAGCGGAAGCCCTGCAAGCAGGCTTTGGCACCCGGCGCATCCTCGTCTTTCGCGTTCAGGCAAAGACCTCAAGCCGCGCGCCAGCGACGCCTGACAGAAGGCGCAGCGCCGTGGCTTCGTTCTCGGCCAGGCACAGGGCGGTAGAAAGGGCGTCGGCCAACGCGGCGCTCTCGGCGCTGACCGAGACCTGCCGTGGCGCAACCGGCGCGGTCTGTACCGGGTGCAGGATATGGCCCTGCGTGCCTTCGGCATCCAGAACCGTCCCGAGGCTGGCGGACGTCGCCAGGGCGCGATCGTGCAAGATCAGCCGCCTGTTGGTGTTGGCTACCGAGACCGGCCATCCCCCATGTCCTGCCGGGGCGCCATGTGCGGCGATCTCTCCGGTGTCGACAAGCACATCCCGCAGCCCCTCGGCCTTCAGCCGCCGGGCAACCCGATCCGCAATATAGCCCTGCGCGATGCCGTTCAGGGTCAATGCCTGCCCCGCGCCCAGCCGGATTTCTGCCGCGTCAAAGGACACCGCGTCAAAGCCGATCCGCGCGCGCGCCGTTTGCACCGCGTCGGGGGCCGGGGTGCGCCCCGCCGCATGAGCTTTGGCCAGCACCACCCAGAGCGGCTGCACCGTGGGATCGAACCGCCATTCGGTCGCGCGATGCGCCAGCCGCGCCTGCGCAAGACAATCGAGCAGCTCGAACGAGGGCGCGGACAGCCTGCCGTCGCGGTTCAGACGGCTGAGTTCGGATTCGCCCCGGTACAGGCTGAACACCCGTTCCAGCCGCTCGATTTCACTCCGCGCGACGGCGATCAGCCGCGCCGAGTCGGGGTGATCCATCAGGATCTGCGTATGGGCGCCAAGCGCCGAGCCTTCCCAGCGGGCCAGATCGGCGGGCAGGGCTGTCGCCAGCCCCGAGGCCGCGGCGGCGATCAGCAAGCGGCGGCGGGTGATAAAGGCGGTCATGATCCATCTCCTGTGCTGGACAGACGCCGCAGACGGTCGGCCATATCCGGATCGGCGTCCGCGCCGGGTGCGGCGGGTGCCGGAGTCACAAGATCTCGGGCACGGATGTCGTCGAAGGCGCGCACATGACCGCCATACACCGTGGCAAAAGCCCCGGCGGCTTCGGGCGTGGCAAAGGGCACGAACTCCGGTGCCTGCATCCCGCCCATGCGGTCGGAGCCGATGACGAAATAGCCGGCCTGCGCGGTGATCCACGCGCCCGGCGTCTCCCATGTCGCGCCGGTCATGTCCTGCACATAGGCTGCGGTCACCGCGTGGCTTTGTTCCGGCATGTGCAGGTAGGCCAACGCGTCGCGCACCTGGCTGAAGAACAGCGGTGCGGGCATCCCGTCAAGATGGATCTGCGCCTTGGGGCCGTCATGTTCGATCAGCGCCATCTGGCAGTAAAACCCAGCCGCCTCGGCGGTGATCTCGACCGGCGCCGGAAGGTCCGCGGTCTCTTCCTTGCAGCCCGCCAGCAGCGCCAGCAGAATGAGCGTGATCGGAATCATGCGTTTCATGGTTGCACCCTCGCGAAACTCAGCCGCGCCAGAGCGGCGGCCAGCACCGGCCAGAGCAGGAGCGAAGTCAAAGGTTTCCAGATGGCGATGCTGTTTGCCGCCCCCGCGAGGCCCGAAGCCGCGTCCACGGCCTGCGACGCGGCAAGATTGAAGAGGCGGAAGGCGTCGGCGGGGTTCAGCACCAGCGCCCAAGGGAAAACCCGCGTCGTGAAGGCCCCGCCATTGTCGGCCATGACAGCGGCCAGCAAGCCAAGATCATAGAGCACGATCATCACCAGCCACAGCCCGATGACCAGAGCCGCCGCGCCCGACGCGCGCCGCGCCACGCAGGACATGGCATGGCCCAGCGACAGGAAGGCGGCTCCCAGCAGCGCCGAGGTCCAGGTCAGCCGCCAGAGCGCACCCAGCCCCGCGGCGGCATCCGCGCCGCCCGCGCCAAAGGCCATGGCAGCGGCGGCGGCGTAGCCCGCGAGCACCGCAAGGATCACCACGGCCAGTTGCGCCAGAAGCTTGCCCATCAGCAATTCGGACCGCGACAGCGGATAGGTCAGGTCCAGCTGCAGGGTGCCGCGCTCGGCCTCTCCGGCGACGGCATCGAAAGAGATCAGCAGGGCAATCAGCGGCACGAGGTAGACCGCCAGCGACACGAGGCTAGCCACGATCACCGACAGCGGGTCGGCCGCAAGACCCGATGCCCCAGCCCCGGCAGCCGACAGCACCAGCGAAAACAGCACCATCATCGCCGCACCCACCGCCACCCAGCGGTTGCGCAGCGCGATGCGGAATTCGATCCCGGCGGTCGAGAGGACACGGCCCGGCATCACGCGGCCCTCCCGTTTTCCCGGCCACTGATCTGTGCATAGAGATCGTCCAGCGTCGGTGACGAAAGATCGAAATCTGCGATCAGGTCGCGCCGCGCGGCAATCCGTTCCAGCACTGTCAGCTTGTCCTCTTGCGGGCAGGCCAGGATCAGCCGGTCGCCCTCGGCCTGTGCCTCGGGGAAGGCTTGGGCCAACGCGGCCCCCTGACCCGCGCGCGCCGCGAGATGCACCGTCAGCGGCAGGGTGGCTGCGCGGCGCAGGTCCGCCAGCGTGCCCTGCGCGACCATCCGGCTCTGTGCCAGCACCACAATGCGGTCGGTGCGCGCCTCAAGCTCGGACAGCGCGTGCGAGGACAGCAGGATCGCCGCCCCCCGCTCCGCCAGCTCGTCCAGCAGCGCATAGAAATCCCGGCGCGAAATCGGGTCAAGGCCGGTCGTCGGCTCGTCCAGAACCATCAGCCGGGGCGTGCCGATCAGCGCCTGAGCCAGCCCGACGCGCTGCCGCATCCCCTTGGAATAGCCGCCGATGCGCCGCCCGCCAGCATCGCCCAGCCCGACCTTTTCCAGCAGCGCATCCGCCCCGCGCGGGTCCTGCCCGCGCAGACGCAGGTAGTGGCGCAGCATCTCGCGGCCGGTCAGAGACGGATGAAACGCCGCGTTTTCCGGCAGGTAGGCGGTCAGCGACCGCGCAACCGCGC
Organism: Salipiger aestuarii; assembly: GCF_003259905.1. Taxonomy (GTDB): domain Bacteria; phylum Pseudomonadota; class Alphaproteobacteria; order Rhodobacterales; family Rhodobacteraceae; genus Salipiger; species Salipiger aestuarii. The sequence goes on from NZ_QLMG01000031.1 coordinate 43,973, forward strand.
TGCCCGGCGGGTGGCCCGCGATCTGCACCGTGCCCCCGTCGGGCGTCAGCAGACCAAGGATCAGCTTCATCATCGTCGACTTGCCCGCGCCGTTGTGGCCAAGCAGGGCCACACGCTCTCCGGGTGAGATGTCCAGCGACACCGCATCCAGCGCGGTCTGCTTGCCAAACCTTTTGGTCAGGTCAGTCAATGCGAGAATCGTCATCACGGACTCCTTGGGCCCAGAGCGGCACCGCGCCGGCCAGTCGTTCGAAGCGCTCCGGCAGTTCTGGCACCGGCGCGCCGGTCAGCGGATGGCTGTCCACCACGCCCCCCGTCCGCGCGGCCGGAAACTGCGCCTGGCTCCAGCGCACCAGTTGCACCGCGGGTGCACCCATCAGCAGCTTGGCCGCCGGTTGCGACCACAGGATGTGGTCCATCAGATCGTTGGGCCGATATGCGCTGTCCGCCCGCCCGTCACCGTCGAGGTCAAAGACCACGTGGTCGGACCAGTAATTGCCGCGCCCTTCAAAGCTCCATTCCACATCGGTGGTGCCGACGTATTTCACCTGCGTGCGGTTGCCGATAAAGGCGTTGCCCGTAATGGTGTTGCGCTCGGAGCCCGCGGTGAAGTGGACGCCGATCTCGCATCCCTGAAAGACGTTGTCGGCCAGCAGGTTGCGGTGGGCGTTATAGACGAAGGTGCATTTCCCGGTCCCCCCGGTCACAAAGTTGCCGAAGATGTCGGACTGGTTGGTGTAGTTCAGCATCACGCCGTGGTCGCGGTCGTTGATCGAGACGTTGCCCCTGGCCACGATCCGGTCCGAATACATCAGCGCATAGCCAAGGTGATTGCCGATCGAGACGTTGTCCGCGATCACGCTGTCGTTCGTGTACATGTAGTGCACGGCAAACCGCAGGTCGCGGAAAAGATTGCCGCGATAGGTGTTGCGCTTCGAGGTGTTCGAGAAGATGCCGTCGCGGCCATAGCGGATCTCGTTGTCCTCCACCACAGAACCCGGCGCGTTCCAGACATAGACACCGTTGCCCCGGTCGTTCATCCGGCGCAGGCGCAGACCTTCGATGCGGTTGCCTTTGACCAGCGCATCCCGCGCGCCGTGAATATCGACGCCCACGAGGTTGCCGCGCATGTCGTTGTCCAGCACCCGCGCGCCGCGGGCGGTCTTGGTCAGCTTGATCCCGCTGTCGAGCGTTTCCGCAGAGCGCCCGGAGTTGACAACCGTCAGCCCACGCACGGTCACGTCAGGCGCGGCGACGGTGATGACCGTCCCCCGCCCGCCCGCATCGACCACGGCGCCCGGATCGCCGGTCAGGGTCAGAGAGGAATTTATGGTCACCGGGCCGGCGTGCCGCCCCGGTGCAAGGATAAGGCTGTCGCCTTGCCCGGCCCGCGCCAGCGCATCCTCCAGCGCGCCGGGCCGGGGCGGCACCGCGATACGCTCTGCCCAGGCGGGCAAAGCGATCAGGCACAGAAGGAAGGCGATCCGTCGCATCAGCCGGCCCTTGGTTCGACGAGCATGCGGCCGCGCATCTCCATGTGGAGCGCGTGGCAGAACCACTGGCAATAGTACCAGTAGACGCCCGGTTTCGCCGCCGTGAAGGTGACAGAGGCCGTGGCCTGCGGCGCCACCTCCATGGCGACCCCGTGGTTGTTCAGGCAGAAGCCATGGGTCAGGTCGTCGATGTCGTCGAGGTTGGTGACATGGACCGTGACCTCGTCGCCTTCGGTCACGGTAAAGCTCTCCATGCTGAACGCGGGCGCGTTGCTGGACATGTAGACCCGCACCTTGTTGCCGTCGCGGATCACCTCTTCCTGCCAGTCGTCAAGATCGACGCCATCCGCCTCGGCCTGTGCCCGCGCATCGGCCCACATCGGATCGTTGCGGTCCCAGACCGACCTGGGATTTACCTTGGATCGATGCACAAGGATCGAATCGTGCGGTTCGGCAAAGGTCGGGCCGTCATGCAGAAGCGTCAGATCGTCGTCGTCGATGGCAAACAGCTGTTCGTTCTCGGGCTTGAGCGGTCCCACGTTCAGGAACCGGTCCTTCGAGAACTTGTTCATCGACAGATAGTACTTGGCAGTTGCATCCAGCGTCTCGCCCTCGCAGGTCGAGTTGTGGCCAGGCTGATAGTGGACGTCCTTCTTGGTGATGATCGGATCCACGGCTTCGCCATTATAGGCAGCGACGGCCTTTTCGATGTTCCACATCACCACCTGGCTGTCGAGGAACAGCGTGGTAAAGGCGTTGCCCCGGCCGTCGTAGCAGGTGTGAAGCGGCCCGAGGCCCAGTTCGGGTTCGGCCACCACCGCAGAGCGCGGCTCGGCGTCCTCTTCAAACAGCGCGTCAAGCTTGCGCACGTCGATCACCGACACGGTGGGCGACAGTTTGCCCGCCACGCAGAGGTGGATCCTGTCGGGGGCCATGTTGATGCCGTGCGGGCTGTTGGGGATGGGAATGTAGCGGGTGTATTTCTTGTTCTGCCCCTTGCGCCCGTCGATCACCGGCACGCCGTTGAGCACTTGCACATCGCCTTCGGCAATGCCTTTTTCGATCTCCTTGATATTGAAGACGACGACGTGGTCCATCTCGGACTCCATCATCTCGGCCAGGTTTATCCCCATTTCCGAGTTGTACGAGGTCGAAAAGGCGTATTTGCCATCGTAGTCGCAATCGGTGTTGTCAAGGTTGCCCGATACCATCACCTGCCAGGCGACGGTCATCTCATCCGCGTTGATGGCGGTGTAAAAGTTCACATATTTGTCGGGATCGTCCAGCACCGAACCGTCGTTGACCATCGGCACCTCGTCCTCGCCATTGGCGAAGACATAGTCGGTGCGCGGCCAGCGCTGCGGGCGCATACCGTGGATGGCCTTGGCGTTGGGAATGTCGATGATCCTGTCGCATTTCATCACGTCGCAGCGCACGCGGGCGACGCGGGTGTTGGCCTTGTCGTTCATGAACAGGAAACGACCGTCGTACCTGCCCTCGGTAAAGGACATGTGGACGTGGTGCAGGTCGCCGTTGTCGTGAACGGTCTTGCCCTGCGCCGCAAGGTATTCCTTCGTCTGCGGCAGCATGCCTTCCGTCAGCACCTTGAGGCTTTCGTTGGTCTGACCCCAACCTGTGGCCGAGCAGCGGTTGAACACCGGCACCCGCATCAGTTCACGCATGGAGGGGACGCCGAGGATGCGCATCTCGCCGGTCTGGCCCGAGGACCAGAAGCCGTAATATTCATCAAGCTCACCCGGTGCCGGGGTCGCATGGGCGGTCTCGGCCGCGGCGCTGGCCGCGCTGGTGGCGGTGATGGCGGCGGCGCCGCCCATCAGGCCCAGCCGTCCCCCCGCTCCGCCCAGAAGCGCCGCGCCGGTGGCCGTGGCGCCCATGAAGCCGCGACGGCTAAGTCCGTTGTTCCCGTTGTCAGACATGGCTTGTCTCCTTTTGTCTGTTCGGATGATTGGCGACCCCACCGCGCGGCTTTGCGCTGCGTTCGAGATCGGGTTGAGACACCGCCGCGCGCCGCTTCAACTGGCGGATCACGACGGGACATTTCGCTTCGGACTGGTAAAGCACCTGGCAATGCATGCAGTTCAGGCATTCGTTAGGGTTGATCTCGCCGGTCGGGTGGATCGCCTGAACCATGCATTCGTTGGCGCAGATCTGGCACGGGTTGCCACATTCCTTGTAACGCTTGAGCCAGTCGAACATCCGCAGCCGCGCCGGGATGGCCAGCGCCGCGCCCAGCGGACAGAGGTAGCGACAGTAAAAGCGTTCGACGAAAAGCCCGGCGATCAGCAGCGCTGCGGCATAGGCGACAAAGGGCCAGGCACGCACGAATTTCAGGATGATCGCGGTCTTGAACGGTTCGATCTCAGCCAGGTGTTCGGCCTGCTCGATCGACCCCAAAGAGACCCCGAAAAGCCCGAGGAAGATCATGTATTTCACGGCCCACAGCCGTTCGTGCAGGCCCCAGGGCAGCCTGACCTGCGGCACGCCGAGCTTGCGGGCGATGTGGTTGGTCAGTTCTTGCAGAGCGCCGAATGGGCAGAGCCAGCCGCAATAGGCCCCCCGGCCCCAGAACAGCAGCGCCGCAGCAACCGAAAACCAAAGGATGAAGGTCAGCGGGTCCAGCAGGAACGCCTGCCAGCTGAAATCCGCGGTCAGCGCACCGAACAGCGCCATCAGGTTGACGACGGACAACTGCGCATTGGCGTACCAGCCGAGAAACACCAGCGTCAGCGTCAAAAAGCCGTAGCGAAAGATTTTCACCGCGCGATCGGATTTCGTCAGCTGAATCTGAAAGAAGAACGCCAGCGTCAGGACGGCGATCATCGTGCTCAGAACCGCGACCTCGACGGCCTTGTCCTTCCAGATCCGCTGCCAGAGCGCGCTTTGCGCCGAGGCCTCGGCTTCGGGGGGGGCGACCACCGGCTGCGGCGCGGCCAGCGGTTGCAGAAAGGCCCGCGGCAACTGATAGCCCAGTTCGAAGGTGGTAAAGACCTTTTCGATGGCCGCCACTTCGCGATGCACCAACAGTTGCAGGCGGAACGGTTTCGTTGGGTCGAAGCCGCTGTTGGCGGGGATCTTGAACAGATCGCGCTCGGTGAATCCGGGCGCATCGTCCAGCGCGACGGGCCCCATGCGGCGGTGCCCGCGGTCGCGAAAGCGCACTGACACATCATCCTGGATCAGCACGATGCGGTCAAAGATACCCCCCCGCACATAGCCCGACCCCTTAAAGGAATAGAGGCCCCGCCCCACCACGGCGATCGCGTGCTCGCCTTCGTCCAGCCAGTCGCGCAGATTGGCATTCTCCGCCGCGCCCAGCACCGCTTCGCCAATGGCGGGAACGGACACCAGCGTCATCTGCATGTCGATGAAGGTGGTCTCGGGCGCATCGGTCAGGGCGCGCGCGGCGGCGCGCGGGTCGTCCACCGCCTCAAAGGCGGCGTTTACCTGCCCGACGTCCAGCGACAGGCGGCGCACGACCCCGTCGCCTTCCATCTGCATCCAGCTGTCGGGCTGCGGCGCATCTTCGCGCAGCACGAATTTCGGCCCGGACTCAATCACTTCGGACAGCCCGCCAAGACCAAGCGCCCGCGCCACCCTAAGCCCGGACCGGATGACGCCGTCGTCGATCACCATCACTGTCACGGTCGCTCCGCTGATGATGTCGAGATCATGGGCCGACCCGCCCGCCGCTGCCTCGTCCACCAGCGAGACTCCGCGATAGGCCTCCATCATGGCGCGGATCTCGCGCTCGGGGATGCCGATCAGAACGATGGGTTCGGAGTGTTTGACCAGGTCGACCCCAAGGATCGTGGCCGCGTCGTCGATGGCGACAAGTGTATGGATCGGCTTGCCGGAATAGCCGGTCGTGCCGACGAAATCCGAGGTCAGGAAGACATGGCCGACCGCCTTGCCCGCCTTCAGGATCGGGGCCACGGCAATGTCGTCGCGGATCGGGCCGAAGGCGTCGGCGCCTTCGACCAGCGCGGCCGGGTTGGCGCTGGACAGGAATTGCCGGAGTATCGGCTCTGCCTGCTGCGCTCCGGCCGAGAGCGGGGTAAGACACATGGCGGCCCATGCGCAGGCAGCAAGGATGAGGGAACGGATGGACATCGGTCAGGCACCTGTCACGGTTGGTGGGCCACGCGAGCGGTGTATCGAGACCCCTGAAGAGACGAAGCGCGCCGGGCGGTTCATGGCGGCCTGCCGGTTCCCCAGAACCGGCGCCGAACGCGATGCCGCCGCGTCCGCAATTGCGAAGGAAGCCAACATGCAATCGGCGCAGTGATCGCAGGAAGACGGCGCCGGTTCGACCGGGTTGCCGTTGCGGTCAAGAGTGATCGTCTCGATGCCCGAACTGCCGCAGATGACGATCGCCTGCTGTCCGGCCATCGCAAGACCATGCGCGAGCCGAAGGGAACCGCTCGCCGCGGTTGCAAGCCCCAGACCGAAGGCAAGGACCGGCAGCACCAGAATGATCGCAAGTCGTTTCATGCCTACAGCCTGTAGACCTGCGGAGGCGCGGCTCCTTGACCTAAATCAACCGTGGATGCCGGGACGTCCCGCGCACGCCCGATTCCGCCCCGAACCGTCGTCACCGGCGGGTCGGTCTCGCACGGGCGGACCGCTTTCCCGACTTGCCGTGGCGATCTGGAGCAGGGGGAGCTGTCTGCTCTGCACGCCGGGCCAGGGTTGCTGGACACAGGAATTTTCCGGCTGCTGCATGTTGCGGGTCAGGTGGGAACAGTCGCCGTTTTCGAGTGGGATGTCGGTGGTCACTGGCGTGTTGCCTGCATGTTTTGCGCGGCACGCCGTGTCATCCGTCGCAGTACCGAAGCCGTGTCGGTCTATCGACCAGGTCGATATTCTTGCGATTCGCCATGTTGGCCCGATTTGGCTTATCCCGATCATCGAGGATTTGTGTGCTTCGCCGACAGCCGTGGCGCGATGCCTGGCCGGTTCGGCATGTTTCGGACCCGTATGGCACCGGGCGCGATCGCCAGAACCTTGACAAGGATCCACGACAGCGCGGGCCCGATGTTGGTAAAGCGTTTGCTCGTGGCCTTAGGCTCAGGATCCATTGATTTCAGCCTGAGTAGATGATTCATCACTCGAAAAAGCGAGCGGTGACATGTCTGATCTCTTCTGGCTGAGCGACACACAGATGGCGCGTCTGGAACCTTACTTCCCAAAGTCCCACGGTAAGCCCGGGGTCGATGACCGGCGCGTTTTGAGTGGGATTATCTTTATCAATCGCAACGGGTTGCGCTGGCGAGATGCGCCGAAGGAGTATGGCCCTCACAAAACGCTCTATAATCGGTGGAAGCGTTGGAGCGACAAAGGCATCTTCGCGAAGA
>NZ_QLMG01000032.1 GCF_003259905.1 Salipiger aestuarii
GCGCGGCGTGTTCCATCAGGTAATTCAGATCGACATCACGGCCCTGCACCCAGCTGGTCTGGTCGCCGGTGTGCTTGACCACCAGGCAGCGGACCTTGTCAGAGCAATGCAGCAGCGCCGCGTCGGCGTTTGATTTCAGCGCGGTACGGCGGCCGCCGCGCGGAGCGGTGTCGGCGGTAATGACGACCTTGGCGCCGCAATCATTGATGCGGTTGGCCAGCGCATCGGGGGAAAAGCCCGCGAAAACAATGGAATGGATCGCGCCGATGCGCGCGCAGGCCAGCATGGCATAGGCCGCCTCGGGGATCATCGGCAGGTAGATGACAACGCGATCGCCGCGCATGACGCCCTGGCTCAGCAGGACGTTGGCCATGCGGTTCACCTTGTCGTAAAGCTGGGCATAGGTGATGTGCCGGGCGGGATCGTCGGGGTTGTCGGGTTCGAAGATGATGGCCGTCTGGTCGGCGCGGGCGGGCAGGTGGCGGTCGACGCAATTGTAGGCGACGTTCAGCACGCCATCCTCGAACCACTTGATCGAGACCTTGCCGAAATCAAAGCAGGTGTTCTTGATCCGCGTCGGCCGTGCCATCCAGTCCAGCCGCCGCGCCTGATCGGCCCAGAACCCGTCCGGGTCGCTGATCGAGCGCGCGTACATCTCATCATACCGCGCCGCGCTCACATGCGCGTTCGCCGCGAACTCGGGCGAGGGCGCGTAGGTCGTGGTATTGGCTTGAATATCGTCTTTCATGAGGATCCTCCCAAGATCTCGCTGTCTCTCGAAGGCCGCGTGGCGGCATTTCCCATCCCTTGCCAGATCATACCCGGAAGCGAAAAGAATGGAACAAGCATCGGGAAAACAAGCATAACTTTGTAAATGATTTTCGGTAGCGCGAGACATTTTGTAAATTCTTTGCCTGCGGCGCCGAATTTTTTCATGGATTCAAGGCGCTCGCGGTAACTTGATGTAAAGGAAGTCAGCCCGCGTTCCGCGTGCGCAGAGCAGGTGCGGCACACGTTCCAACTGTTTTCGGGATGCGGCGGCATGCCACTGTCGCGGCACCGCCCGCCCCGAGTCGCGATCAGGGTTGCGCGTTGCGGTCGATGCGTTACACTTTGGGACACAAGGCGGCGCAAAGCCGTCGCACCCATGGGAGGGAGCCACATGAAAAACCTGACGACACAGCTCTGTGTGGCGGCGCTGACCACCGCTTTTGCCACCGAAGCCATGGCGACCGAATGGAACGTCTCGCTTTGGGGCAAACGCCGTGCCTTTACCGAACACGTTCACAAGCTGGCCGAGCTGGTCGAGGAAAAGACCGACGGCGAATTTACCATGAACATTTCTTACGGTGGCCTGTCCAAGAATACCGAGAATCTTGACGGCATCTCGATCTTTGCTTTCGAGATGGCTCAGTTCTGCGCGGGCTACCACCCCGACAAGAACCGCGCGATCACCGTGCTGGAGCTGCCGTTCATGGGCGTGAACACCCTGGAAGAGGAAGTCGCGGTGGCGCAGGCGGTTTATGACAACCCCGCCGTTGCCAAGGAAATGGAACAATGGGGCGCCAGGCTGCTGATGCCCACGCCCATGCCGCAGTACAACCTTGTCGGCACCGGCGAACCGCGCGACACGCTGGCCAGCTTTGACGGAATGCGCGTGCGTGCCACCGGCGGCATCGGTCGCGCCTTCGAGGCGGTGGGCGCCGTGCCTACATCCATGACCGCGTCCGAAGTGTATCAGGCGATGGAGGCGGGCGTGATCGACACGGCCTCGTTCGCCCAGCACGCCCACCTGAGCTTTGGCACCATCAACGAAGCCGACTGGTGGACCGCGAATCTTAACCCCGGCACGGTGAACTGCCCGGTCGTGGTGAACATCGACGCCTACGAGGCGCTGTCGGACGCCGAACGCGAGGCGCTCGAAAGTTCGGTCGAGCCCGCCATCGCCCATTACCTTGACAATTATGGCGAGTTGCTGGCCCGGTGGGACAGCGTGCTGGACGAAAAAGGCGTGCAAAAGGTGATGATCTCGGACGAAGAGCTTGCCAAGTTCAAGGAAACGGCGGGTGATCCGATCCACACCGCCTGGATCGAGGAAATGGCCGCGCAGGGCCTGCCCGCGCAAGAGCTGTACGACCTTGTGCAAGATACGCTGGCTGAAACGCGCGCGTCGAACTGATCGGACCGCAGCGGCGCATCCGGTAGGCGTGGTCATCGGGGCGCCGTCCTGACAGGCAATGGGCGCTCCGCGCAGGCGCCCGTGCTATTTTTTTGCCCGGCAGGCATGGCCGGGAGCATCACGAGGGGCAGCACATATGGCCGGATCTTCTGCCGTGCTTGCCGACGCCTCCACCCTCAGCCGCCTCGACAGGGGGCTGGAACATATTGAAAAGGCAATGGCCTTTGTCTCGGGGCTTGGTGCCTTCGGGTTGATGTTTCTTGCGGTGGTGTCCGTCGGCGGGCGTGAGTTTTTCAACGAGCCGCTCAGGGGCTATGTCGACTGGATCGAAATGGCGATGCCGCTGATCGCGATTTTCGGCATTTCCTACGTCCAGCGCAGTGGCGGGCATATCCGCATGGACATCGTTGTCGGCAACCTGCGCGGGCGCGCGCTTTGGGCGGCGGAACTTGTCACGACATTCGCCATCCTGGTGCTGATGGTGGCGCTGGTCTGGGGCAGCTGGGCGCATTTCCAGCGCAGCTTCGATCCGGGGGCGCCGCTGTGGTCGCGCGATTCAACCATCGACCTCGGCCTGCCGTTGTGGCCCGCGAAACTGATCGTGCCGGTGGCATTTTCGGTGATGTCGCTGCGCTGCGTGCTGCAACTGTGGGGATACGGGCGGGCGTTTGTGCTGGGCCTTGACCGCCCCGTCGCCGTGCCGCTGGTGCAGACCGTCGCGGAACAGGCCGCAGCCGAAGCCGCGCACATCCAGGGGCACGACGAATGACATCCATTGAAATCGGACTTTGGGTGACGGGCGGCCTGTTCGTCATGGTGGTGCTGGGCATGCGCGTGGCCTTTGCGGCGGGTCTTGCCGGGTTGCTGGGGCTTGTCTGGATCTTCTGGGAAAAGCGCAGCTACGATCCCGAGATGCTGGGTTGGGCCATCGGCGTCGCGGCCAAGACCGCCGGGCAGGTGCCCCATGGCAAGGTGGCCAGCCAGGCGCTGAGCCTGATCCCGACCTTTATCCTGATCGGCTATCTGGCCTATTACGCGGGCCTCACCAAGGCGCTGTTCGAGGCCTGCAAACGCTGGTTCGCCTGGGTTCCCGGCGGGCTGGCGGTGTCGACCGTGTTCGCGACGGCCGGGTTCGCGGCGGTGTCCGGCGCATCGGTGGCGACCTCGGCGGTATTCGCCCGCATCGCCATCCCGGAAATGCTGAAGATCGGCTATGACAAGCGGTTCGCCGCGGGCGTCGTCGCGGCGGGGGGAACGCTGGCCTCGCTGATCCCGCCTTCGGCCATTCTGGTGATCTATGCCATCATCGTCGAACAGGATGTGGGCAAGCTGCTGCTGGCGGGGTTCATCCCCGGCATGTTCTCGGCACTGGTTTATGCGGGGCTGATCATCGGCATGGCGCTGGTCATTCCGAATTTCGGCCCGGCGGTGCGCGGCTTTACCTGGCGCCAGCGTTTCGCATCGCTGCCCCCGGCGCTGCCCATCGTCGCCGTGGTCGTCATCATCGTGTTCTTCGTCTACAACCCGTTCGGAGACGCCTGGGGCACCCCCACCGAAGGCGGCGCGGTCGGGGCATTCATCATCTTTGTGATGGCGCTGCTGCACGGCATGCGCGGCGCCGAGCTGAAGGACGCGCTGATCGAAACCGCCAAGCTGTCGATCATGATCTTCACCATCATCTGGGGCGTGCTGATCTATGTGCGCTTTCTGGGGTTTGCGGATCTGCCGGCGGCCTTTGCGGACTGGATCGCGTCGCTCAGCTATCCGCCCATGATGATCCTGATCTGCATCCTGCTGGCCTATGCGGTGCTCGGCATGTTCATGGATGCCATCGGGATGCTGCTGCTGACGCTGCCGGTGGTCTATCCGGCGGTCATGGCGCTGAACGGGGGCGAGGGCGTCACCGCCGCCGAAAGCACCTTTGGCATGAGCGGCGAGATGTGCGCGGTCTGGTTCGGTATTCTCGTGGTGAAGATGGCCGAGTTCTGCCTGATTACCCCGCCCATCGGTCTGAATTGCTTTGTCGTGGCGGGGGTGCGGCCGGACCTGTCGGTGCAGGATGTGTTCCGGGGCGTGACCCCGTTCTTCATCGCTGACGCGGTGACGATCGGGCTGCTGGTGGCGTTCCCTGCGATCGTGCTGTGGCTGCCGTCGCTGGCCTGAACCCGGATGAAGCGACAGGAACCGGTCTGACCCAAACATGAAACGGCGCCCCCCGGAAGATCGGGGTGGCGCCGCCGTCCCGACCGGACACCGACGGGGCGGATCGCGCCCCGGTCATTCCGGGCGATGTCCCCATTGAATTGCCTCTGATGTCGGCGACCCGCAGCCGCCCGTACCTGTCAAGATGCGGGTGGGAACCTTTTCGGTAAATCCCGCGTTACATGCCCAGAACGTCCGAAGGGTGGCCCTTTCGGAACGGGATCAACAAATCGAAAGACAGGACACCCGCTGCTTTGGCGCATCGGTGCGGGCCATTGGCCCGAGAATCCGGTCGTGTCTTTCGCATGGACAAAACGAAAAGGAGATACGTCATGGAATTCGCAGGCATCGGAGGCTTTATCGTTCTCCTTCTCGACATCTGGGCCATCGTCTCGATCCTCGGGTCGAACGCCGGCACCGGGTCCAAGGTGCTTTGGACGCTACTCGTGATCGTTCTGCCGGTTCTTGGCTTCATTATCTGGCTTATCGCCGGGCCGCGGTCGTCGCGCGCCGCCCTGTAACCGCTGCAATGTAGGAAAGACCCATGCTTTACTGGACCATTCTGTTCTTTATCGTCGCTGTCGTGGCGGCAGTCTTTGGCTTCGGCGGCATCGCTTCGGCGTCGGCAGGCATCGCTCAGGTGCTGTTCTTTATCTTCCTGGTGCTGTTCGTGATCTCGCTGGTGATGCGGTTCGTGCGCCGCGCGTGACCTTGTGCAGCCATGCCTTGATCGGGCCTTGATCGGGCCTTGATCGGGGCCGCTGTTCGCAGCGGCCCTTTTTGTGCCCGCATCTGTTTCGCGTCAGGTCTTGTCGCTGCCGAACAGCCCCGCCAGAGCCGTACGCACGATGCTGCGGGCGGTAGGGCGGCGGGTGGCCTTGAAGGGCAGGGGGCGGCAGACCTCGATCGCGGCCACGCCGACACGGGCGGTCAGCGCGCCGTTCACCAGCCCCTCGCCAAAGCGGCGCGACAGTTTCGCCAGCAGACCGCCGCCCAGGATCGGTTCCAGCATGTCATCGCCCACGGCGACCGCGCCGGTCGCCACAAGATGCGACATCACCGCCCGCACCAGCCGCCAACTGCCCAGCGTGCCCGACCGCCCGCCATAGATCTCGGCGATGCGCCGGATCATCCGCAGGTTGGCGCCCAGGGCGGCCGCCACATCGGCCAGCGCCAGCGGAATGAACGCGGTGACGGTAGCGACCTGACGCGCCGCCCCCTCGACCTCGCGCCGGGCGGCGGCATCGAGAGGGCCAAGCAATTCGGTTTCCGCCAGGCCGAGCACGCCGGTCGCATCGAAAATCTCGGGGGTGCGCTCGCGCAGCCGCTCGCGACCCCAGCGCGTGTCGTCGCGCCCGGCGTAAAGCGCCGTCAGTTTGTCGACCACCGCGCGCGCGCCCTTGAGGTCGTCATCGGCCAGCGCGCGATCCGCCGCGCGGTGCAGCGCATCGACCGCGCCAAGGCGCGACAGCGCGGCGATCTCCTTGACGACGATCAACAGCACAACCAGCAGAAACGCGACGATCAGCGCGGTCACGGCGTAGCCAAGCAGCGGCACGCGCGCGATCAGATCCATGGCGAACTGCCATGCGGCAACCGATACCAGCGTGGCCAGCAGCGCGCCGAACAGCCCCCAGAACCAGCGCGCCAGCCGCGACGGGCGGCGGGCCGCGAGAGCGGCGGCGGTCGCCATGGCGCGCCCTTCGGGCAGGGTGGGGGCGGTATCGGGTTCCGGCACCGGCGGTGCCTCGGACGGGGAGGCGGGGGCGGCGTCGTCGATTTCGATCAGGACCGGCCCGGTGGGGCGGTCTGTACGGTCTGACGGATTCTGGCGGGGGCCTTCGGTCATGCGTGACGCTCCTGTCGGGGGGCGCGGGCGCGCTCCCAGCGGTAGTGAATATCGGGCAGGCCCTCGTCATTGCGCGACCCGTCGCCCCGGCCGATTTCGACAAATCCGGTCGATTCGTAAAAGCGGCGGGCGGCGGTGTTGGACTGGAACGTCCACAGGTCCAGCCGGGGCTGCGCCCGCCGCGCGGCGTCGATCAGGGCGCGGCCCACCCCGCTGCGCCGATGGGCCGGGGCAATGAACAGCGCGTGCACATAGCCGTCTTCAAGCGCGATAAATCCGGTGCGCCGCCCTTCGGGGTCGGTCGCGACCGTGACCCAGCCCCGGTCGATCATGGTGCCTACATGGGCGATATCCTCGGCACCGCTGTGCAGGCGGGGTTTCCACGCCGGCGCGGCGTCGGTCATCATCGCGCCAAGGGCGCCCGCATCGGTGCTGCGCGCGCAACGGAGGACGGTCACAGCCGGTCCCCCAGCAGGAATTGCGCGGCGCGGTCGATGCGGATGTGGGGCGGCCCCTCGTTCGGCCTGAGCGTCAGCGGGGCAGGGGCAAAGCGCATGATGGCGTAGTCATCGCCCAGCCATTTTTCCGCGCCGTCACGGGCGGGGCCCAGCAGGCGCGCGGGGTCCTGCGGCAGTTCTCCGGGGTGAAAGGCGGCCTCGCGCCCGCGCGTGCCGTCGGCGTTCAGCAATGTGCCCCGCACGCAATCCAGCTGCGCGCCCTGATGTGGCAGCGTCTGTTCCACCGTGGCGCGCAGGGCGGCGATCGACATGGCGCCGGTCTGCGCCCCGGCAAAGCGCGCGCGGTCGCGGGCCTCGCGCGTCAGCGCCTCCATGATGGCGGTAAGGCGGGCGTGCTGGGTGTGGTGCAGATGGTCGGCCTTGGTCGCTGCGAACAGGATCTTTTCCACCCGTTTGCCCAGCAGGATCTGGCGCAGAAACGCGTTGGCGCCTGGGCGGAAAGCGGTCAGGATCTCGGCCATGGTGCGGCGCAGATCCTCGACGGCGGCGGGGCCGGCGTGGATCGCGCCAAGCGCATCGACCAGCACCACCTGCCGGTCGATGCGGCTGAAGTGATCGCGAAAGAACGGTTTGACGATCTGGCTTTTATACGCCTCGTACCGGCGCTGCATCTCGCGCCAGAGCGACTGGCGGGGCGCGTCGTCCAGCGGCGGCAAGGGGGCAAAGGTCAGCGCGGGGCTGCCCTCTTTTTCGCCGGGCAGCAGGAAGCGCCCCGGTGTGCAGTCGGAAAACCCCGCCTCGCGCGCGCTGTGCAGCGCCTGGGTAAAGCGGGCGGCCAGCGCCTTGGCGCGGGGTTCATCCAGCCTGGCGGTCGCGTCTTCGGCCCTGGCCATGTCAAGGTATGCGCCACCGCCGGGGCGGTGGGGCAGGCGGCCCAGCGTTTCCAGCGACCAGTCGGTATAGCTTTTGTCCATCAGGCCAAGATCAAGCAGCCATTCGCCTGGGTAATCCACGATATCCAGATGCACCTTGCGCGCCCCCGACACCCCCGCCAGCAAGCCGGTGGGGCGCAATTTCAGCGACAGGCGCAGCTGCGACACGGCGCGGGTGCTTTCGGGCCAACGCGGCTGCGCGGCGGTCAACGCGCCAAGGTGGGATTCGTAATCGAAGCGCGGCATGGTGTCGTCGGGCTGGGGCTGAAGGTAGGCGGCGAGGATGCGCCCCTCTGCTTCGGCCACCAGTTGCGGCATGCGGGCGCGGTCGAGCAGGTTGGCGACGAGCGAGGTGATGAACACCGTCTTTCCGGCGCGCGACAGCCCCGTCACGCCCAGCCGGATCACCGGATCGCCAAAAGGCGCGGTGACGGTGTCCGCCACCGTTTCGACGCTGCGGGTGATGCTGTCTGCGATGCTGCCGATGGGGCCGAAAACCAAGGTGGTGCTTCTCCGTGTGGTGTTCTTTACAGATAGAGGCGGAGGGAGCCTGATGCCAGTGGTGACTGTCAGAACCCCACCAGACGCAGCACCCAGAAACAGCCCGCCGACAGCAAAGCGGCAGCGGGTACGGTGATGACCCATGCCGCCACGATGGTCATGAAATGCGACCGGCGCACAAGACGGCGGCGCGTGCGTTCCTGCGGTGCGATCTGGCGGCCCGCGTTGCGTGTCCGGTTCAGGCGCCGCGCCCGGCGGTTGGTGTACCATTCGCGAAAGAACCCGACGCCGAACACGCCACCCACCGCGATATGGGTCGAACTGACCGGCAGGCCCAGCCACGACGCCGCGATCACCGTGACCGCCGCCGACAGCGCCACGCAATAGGCCCGCATCGGGTTGAGCTTGGTGATCTGGTTGCCGACCATATTGATGAGCTTGGGCCCGAACAGCACCAGCCCGACCGAGATTCCGACCGCTCCGATCAGCATCACCCACAGCGGAATGGCCACCTCGCCCGTCACTTGCGCCGATTGCTGTACGGCGACCACGGCGGCAAGCGGGCCGACCGCGTTTGCCACGTCGTTGGCCCCGTGCGCGAATGACAAAAGCCCCGCAGAGATCACCAGCGGCAACCGGAACAGCGTCTTGAGCGACCGGTTGCGGTTGTCCATCCCCTCTGACTGACGACGGATCAGCGGTACGGAAAGCACGCCCAGCACGACGCCCGCCGCGCCACCGATCAACAGCGCGTGGCGCATGTCGATGTCGATGACCTTTGCCAGCCCCTTCAACGCGAGATAGGTGGCAAACGCCCCAGCCATCAGCCCGATCAGCACCGGCACCCAGGTTCGCGCGGCGGCGACCTTGTCCGCGACATAGATCACCCGCCACTTGATGAACGCCAGCATGGCGGCGGCAAAGATCCCGCCCAGCAGCGGCGAAATCACCCAGCTGGCGGCGATCGCTCCCATCGTGGGCCAGTTGACCGTGCCCAGCCCGGCGGCAGCGATGCCCGCGCCCATGACACCCCCGACGACCGCGTGCGTGGTCGACACCGGCGCCCCGACCCAGGTGGCGATATTGACCCATATCGAGGCGGCCAGCAGCGCCGCCATCATCGCGCGTACAAAGGCCCGCAGATCCGACAGTCCGGCGGGGTCGATGATGCCTTTGGAAATGGTCGACACGACGTCGCCGCCCGCCAGCAGCGCGCCGGCGCTTTCGCAAATCGCGGCGATAAGAATGGCGCCCAGCATCGACAGCGCCCGCGCGCCCACCGCCGGGCCCATGTTGTTGGCAACGTCATTGGCCCCGATGTTCAGCGCCATATAGGCGCCAAAGGCCGCCGCGACGACCACGGCCAGCCCCTGTGGTTCGCTTCCAGTCAGGATTGCCGCAACCAGGGCGGCGAAGGACACGAACACCAGGCTGACGCCGACACCCACCAGTGGGCGGGACCCGTGCATCGTCGCCGCCTCAAGGCGGGACAGGCGGCGAAGATCCTGGTCGAGTGTCTTCCACTCGGTCTGGTCACGGGGCTCGGTCATGTCGGAAAAGGGTCTTTCTGGTCGTCCGGACGGCGCTGCCGGCATCGGGTCAGGGGGAGGGCGCGCCGTCGGGCAGATCGGGCAGCGCGCGCAGCAGCGCGGCAAGCTGCGGCTCGGCCACAACGGCGGCGGCGGCCTCGGGGGACATCCAGCGGCGTGTGCGCTGACCGGCTTCGGGGAAACTGTCGTACAGTTTTTCAACGGCAATGGCGTAGACATCGACATCGGTGGGCAAGGGCAGCCCCCCATCCAGCACCTTGTCATAGCGGTATGAGCAGATCTTCAACGGCTTGCCGCCACGGGGCTTGACCCCGGCTTCCTCCCACGCCTCCTGCAGCGCGGTTCCGCCGCCGTCGGTGCCGTACATCGGCCAGCCCTTGGGCAGGATCCAGCGCTGCGTCTCGCGCGAGGTTATCATCAGCACCTCGATCCCGCCGGGGCCATGCCGGTGGCACAGCGCCGCCACCTGGAAACCCGCGGGGCGTCGCAGCATGGGAGCAACATAGCTTTTCCAGAGGCGAAACAGGATGGCGGGACCATTTGGCATGACTGAGGATCGAAGCTGCATAAAGAACTCCGGATGAAAACTCAAGCGGGCAGCGCAGGCGGCATGGTCCGGCCCTTGCCCCCCGCGCATGGCGGAGATATTCCGGCGCCCATGCCCAGATACGCGCTTCTTGTGGAATATGACGGTGGCCCGTTTTCGGGCTGGCAGCGCCAGACCGACCACCCTTCGGTGCAGGCGGTGATCGAGCGCGCGCTGGCGCGGCTGGAACCGCGCGCGCATACCATTGCCGCCGCCGGGCGTACGGACGCGGGCGTGCACGGGCGCGGTCAGGTCGCCCATTGCGACATGGACAAGGACTGGACGCCGTTCCGCCTGTCCGAGGCGCTGAATCACCACCTGCGCCCGGACCCGGTGGCGATCCGGGATTGCGTGCGGGTGCCCGATGACTGGCACGCGCGGTTTTCCGCGATCGAACGGCGCTATCTGTATCGCGTGCTGGTGCGGCGCGCGCCGTGCACGCTTGAGGCCGGGCAGGTCTGGCGGGTCAAGACTCCGCTGGACATCGACGCGATGCGGCAGGGTGCGGCGTCTCTGGTCGGGGCCCATGATTTCACCACCTTCCGCTCGACCATGTGTCAGGCCAGATCGCCGGTGAAGACGATGGACGAGATCCGCATCGAATCGCTGGTCTCGCACGCGGGCCCCGAGGTGCGCTTTCACCTGCGCGCCCGCAGCTTTCTGCACAATCAGGTGCGATCAATCGTCGGCACGCTGGAACGGGTGGGCGCGGGCGCATGGGCGCCCGACGACGTGGCGCGCGCGCTTGCGGCGCGGAACAGGGCGGCCTGCGGCCCGGTCTGCCCGCCCGACGGGCTGTACCTGATGGGGGTGGGCTATCCGGAGGACCCGTTCGTCTGATTTCTGCATGAACCCCTCTGGGCAAATCCAATGCGGTGCGCTAAGGCATACGCATGACGCACCCGATCCGCATCCGACGAGCCTGACGCTCTTCTTGGCGTCCCCACCAGGGGAAGGCCCGCCGATCCACGTCTTCACCCCGCATAACTTGACTTGGCCCCACGCCCTTGGCACCAATCGGGCCTGATCCATATACAGGAGATCACGCATGATCCCGTCTGTCCTGCCCACCTATTCGCGCGCCCCGCTTCACTTCGTGGCGGGGACCGGCACCTGGCTGGTGGAGGAAGACGGCCGCCGATTCCTTGATCTGGGCAGCGGCATTGCGGTCAACGCGCTGGGCCACGCCCACCCGGCCCTCGTCGCGGCCCTGACCGAACAGGCGGGCAAGCTGTGGCATGTGTCCAACCTGTATGAAATCTCCCAGCAACAGGCGCTGGCCGACAAGCTGGTCGCGCGGACCTTTGCCGATACCGTGTTTTTCACCAATTCCGGCACCGAGGCCTGCGAACTGGCGGTCAAGATGGCGCGCAAATACTGGTACGAAAAAGGCGCGCCCGAAAAGACCGACATCCTGACCTTTGCGGGGTCGTTCCATGGCCGGTCCTCGGCGGGCATCGCCGCGGCCGGGACGGAAAAGATGGTCAAGGGCTTCGGCCCGCTGCTGCCGGGCTTCGTGCATCTGCCCTGGGGCGATCACGACGCGCTGAAAGCGGCCGTCTCCGACACCACTGCCGCGATCCTGATCGAACCGATCCAGGGCGAAGGCGGCATCCGCCCGTTGCCCGACCAGTGTCTCAGGGGGCTGCGCGCGCTGTGCGACGAAAATGGCATCCTGCTGATCCTGGACGAGGTGCAATGCGGCATGGGCCGCACCGGCAAGCTGTTCGCGCATGAATGGGCCGGGATCACCCCCGACATCATGATGGTCGCCAAGGGCATCGGCGGCGGCTTTCCGCTGGGCGCGGTGCTGGCCACCGAAGACGCCGCCAGCGGCATGACCGCGGGCACGCACGGGTCGACCTATGGGGGCAACCCGCTGGGCTGCGCCGTCGGCAACACCGTGATGGATCACGTCAGCGACCCTGCCTTTCTGGCCGAGGTGAATCGCAAGGCGGGGCTTTTGCGCCAGAAACTCGAAGGTCTCGTTGCCGCGCACCCGGATGTGTTCGAGGGTGTGCGCGGAACGGGTCTGATGCTTGGCCTCCGGATGAAAGTCGCCCCCGCCGATTTCGTTGCCAAAGGCTACGAGTCGCTGGTCATCACCGTGCCCGCCGCCGATAACGTGGTGCGCCTGTTGCCCCCCCTGACCATCACCGACGACGAAATCTCACAGGCGCTTTCCCGTCTGGATGCCGCCGCCACCGCAATCGAAACGGCCTGAGCTTCTTGTGGCCTGACCTGTACCGGGGTGAATGGCGCCGCCGGGCGACAGCGGGGCGCCGCGCCCCCACCCTCACACCAAAAAGCAAAAACACATGAAACATTTTCTCGACATCCACAAAACCGACAAATCCGAACTGCGTCACATCATCGACACCGCGAAATCCATCAAGGACGCCCGCGCAGGCCGCCCCAAGGCCGCGCCCGACGCCGATCTGCCGCTGAAGGATCGCATGGTCGCGCTGATCTTCGAAAAGCCATCCACCCGCACCCGCGTCAGCTTTGACGTCGGTGCGCGCCAGATGGGCGGGCAGACCATGGTTCTGTCGGGCAATGACATGCAGCTGGGCCACGGCGAAACCATCGCCGACACCGCCCGCGTGCTGTCGCGCTTCGTCGACATGATCATGATCCGCACCTTCGATGAATCGGTTCTTGAAGAGATGGCCGAATACGCCACCGTGCCGGTCATCAACGGGCTGACCGACCGCACCCACCCGTGCCAGATCATGGCCGACATCCTGACGTTCGAGGAACATCGCGGCCCCATCGCGGGCAAAAAGGTGGTCTGGTGCGGCGACGGCAACAACGTCTGCTCGTCCTTCCTGCACGCTGCCGGGCAATTCGGGTTCGACCTTACGTTCACCGGCCCGGTACAGCTGGACCCGGAAATGGAATTCGTCGGGCTCGCGCGCAACGCCGGGTCCACGATTACCATCGAACGCGATCCCTTCAAGGCGGTCGAGGGCGCCGACCTGATCGTCGCCGACACCTGGGTGTCGATGCATGATGCGCAATCCGCGCGCGAGCGGCGCCACAACATGCTGCGCCCCTATCAGGTCAACGAAACGCTGATGGAAGCCGCCGGAAAGGACGCGCTGTTCATGCATTGCCTGCCGGCGCACCGGGGCGAGGAAGTCACCTCCGAAGTCATGGACGGCCCGCAATCGGTGATCTGGGACGAGGCGGAAAACCGTCTGCACGCGCAAAAGGCGATCATGCGCTGGTGCGCCGGGGGCTGACGCCTTGTTGCAAGGGGGGGCTGGGCGCCGCCCCTGACTGCGCCCCGACCGGGTCCCTTAGCGCCCGCGCGGCTTGGCGCGCAGCGTCGGGTCCGCCTCGCGCGGGTCTTCGGGCCAGGGGTGGCGGGGGTATTGCGCCTTCATGTCCTTGCGCACGTCGGCATAGGACCCCTGCCAGAAGCCGGGCAGATCCATGGTCACCTGCACGGGTCGGCGCGCCGGCGACAGCAGCGTCACGCGCAGCGGGGTGCGCCCCACCAGCGGATGGGTGCGCTGGCCGAACATCTCCTGGATGCGCAACGAGATTTCCGGATGTTCCCCCGAATAGTCGATCGGGATGTCGCGCCCCAGCGGCGTGGTGAATTTGCCCGGCACCGCCGCATCCAGCGCCTGCATCTGTCCCCAGTCCAGCCGCGCGCGCAGGGCGGGCAGCGGGTCGAAGCGTTTCCAGTCCTCGGCGCTTTTGACTCCGCCCAGAAAGGGCAGCAACCACGTCTCCAGCGTATCCAGCAGCGCGGCATCGGTCATCTCGGGCAGATCCAGCCCGCCGTCGCGCCCCAGCGCAACCCGCGCGCAAAACCGCCGCGCCGCGTCCGGCAGCGCCAGCCCCAACTCGCGCACCCCGTCCAGCATGGCGCGCGCGACCGCGTCGGCGGGGGCGTCCTTCCACAGCCGGTCGTCCAGCGCGATGGCGCCCAGCTTTTCCTGCTGGCGGGCCACGACACGGCGGTCGCGTTTCGACCAGGCACAGCTGTTTTCCCAGCCGATCTGATCCGCGAACAGCGCGCGCAGATCGCTTTCCCCGATCTGGATGGCCTGGCGAATGCGCGCCTCGCGCGGGTTGCCGTCGGTGTCGGTCACCACGATCAGGCGGGCCTGCGCCAGCGGGTCGGCATCGTCCAGCACCGCGCCCTTGCCGCCCGACAGCCGGTAGCGCGGCGCATCGCCCTTGCGGCGCAGGCCGATGCGGTCGGGATAGGCCAGCGCGGCCAGCGCGGCGGGGCCATGCGCCGTGCCATTCCCTGCGCGGGATGCCAGCCGCCTGGCCTCGGACCGGATGCGATCCAGCGCGGGGCGGTTCAGCCCATAGGGTCGGGTTTGCGCAAACCGCCGCGCATCGCGCAACGCCTCAAGCCGCAGCGTCAGGTCGCTTGGCGCCCCCCTAATCGGGTCGCGGTCCGCCAGCAGCGCCGCCAGCGGCGCCGCCCCCGGCCCGCCCAGCGTCAGCATATGCGCCAGGCGAGGGTGCAGCGGCAGGGCGGCCAGGGCGCGCCCGTGGCGGGTGATGCGCCCCTGCGCGTCCAGCGCGCCCAGCATATGCAGCAAGGATTGCGCTTCGCCGTAGGCGCCAGGGTTGGGGGGCGACAGGAACGGCAGGTCGTCCGGCGCGGCGCCCCAAAGCGCCAGTTCCAGCGCCAGCCCGGCCAGATCGGCGCTTTCGATTTCGGCGGGGGGAAAGGCCGATTGCGCGCCTTCTTCGCCCCTGGTCCACAGCCGGTAGGCGGTGCCGGGGGCCACACGCCCCGCGCGACCCGCGCGCTGCGTGGCTTCGGCGCGGGTGACACGTTCGGTGACCAGTCGTGACATGCCCGAGCCGGGATCGAACCGGGCGCGGCGTGCGCGGCCCCCGTCGATCACCACGCGGATGTCTTCGATGGTCAACGAGGTTTCGGCAATGGCGGTCGCCAGCACCAGCTTGCGGCCCTGGGCTTCGGGGCGGATCGCATCGCGCTGGGCGGTGAACTCCATCGCGCCGAACAGGGGCCGGATCGTCACGTCAGCGGGCAGACGGGTGCGCAGCAGCGCCTGGGTGCGGCGGATCTCGCCCTCGCCGGGCAGAAAGGCCAGCATCCCGCCGGTGGTTTCGCCCGCGGCCCGCGCGATCAGATCGGCCATCGCGTCCTCGAAGCGGCGGGTCCTGGGGGTGGGCTTGTCCAGCCATCGGGTATCGACCGCAAAGGCGCGCCCTTGTGAGGTGACGACAGGGGCCTCCATCAGGTCGGCCACGGGGGCGGCGTCAAGCGTGGCCGACATCACAAGCAGGATCAGATCGTCGCGCAGCGCGCCGGCGATTTCCAGGCAGAGCGCCAGCCCCAGATCGGCATTCAGGGACCGTTCGTGAAATTCATCGAACAGCACCGCTCCGACGCCCGGCAGGTCGGGGTCGGACTGGATCATCCGGGTCAGGATGCCTTCGGTCACTACTTCGATGCGGGTCGCTCTGGACGTCTTGGCTTCGCCGCGGATGCGGTAGCCGACGGTCTGGCCCGGCACCTCGCCCAGCGTTTCCGCCAGCCGTTGCGCGGCGGCGCGGGCGGCAAGGCGGCGCGGTTCCAGCATGACGATCTTGCCGGTCGTCAGCCCCGCCGCCAGCATGGCCAGCGGCACACGCGTGGTCTTGCCCGCGCCGGGGGGCGCTTGCAGCACGGCGCGGCCGCGCGTTTTCAGCGCGTCGATCAGGGCGGGCAGGGCATCGTCGATGGGAAGGCGGTCCATCCCCGCCTTATGCGGCACCCGCGCCCCGCCGTCGAGCCGTCACTGCGCGCCACCTTGGGCGCGCCGCCCTGGGCGTGCCGCCAAAGTCGCGCCTCAGGGGGGACGGTGCCAGGGCGCCCTTCATCCTGTCGCACGGCAGCGTGCCTTGAGCGCCCGTTGATCGGCACCGTGCAGATCATCCGCGCGAGGCCACGCGGCAGCAGCGGGACCAGCCGTTCGGTCACGCCCCTAGGCATCCACGTCGCCCCCCCCCAAGCCCCTCCCCGGCAGAAGCATCAGCCGCAGGTCCATCCATGCACGGCGCGCGGTCAAAGGCGGGAAACGAGCGGGCGGCTGTGCGCGGATTTCCGGCGCCCCGCAAGGCACGACAGCGGGCTATGCGGGCCATGTTTCGGCAAGACAGCGCGCCAGCGCCGCGTCCTCGGGGCCGAGTGGCCCTTGCGCCTGCGGGCGAAAGCGGGCGCGAAACGCGGCAAGGAGCGGCGCGTGCTGATCGTCGCTGAACTCATAGCCAAAGCGACGCAGGTCGGCGTGAAAATCACCCGGTTCCGCATCGGGGCGTGGCGCTATGGCAAGGCCCCTCCGGGCCAGCCTGTTCCAGTCAAACAGCGGGCCGGGGTCGATCTTGCGCCCGATCGCCATGTCCGAATGGCCGATGACGCGGTGCGCGGGGATGCGCCAGCGTGCCAGGATGCCGGTCAACAGGGATTCGAGCGCGTCGATCTGTCGGTCGGGAAACGGCTCGTCGCCGGTGTTCACCATCTCGATCCCGATCGAGCGCGAATTTACGTCGCACACCCCGCCCCAGGTTCCGCGCCCGGCGTGCCAGGCGCGCATGTCTTCGCGGACCAGCTGCCAGCAGGTGCCATCACGGTCGATGACGTAATGGGCCGACACCTCGGAATCGGGGTTGCACAGCCAGTCCCGCGCGCCTTCGGCCGAAGCCATCGCGGTGTAGTGCAGCACGACCATATCCGGTACCGCACCAAGCCGGCGCGGCCCGAAATTGTCGGACGGATGCCAGAGCGGTCTCAGCCGCCTCGCGCCGCGCGGAAGGGCGCGGGGTCCCATGCACAGGCAAAGCCGTCGCCGTCGGGGTCCAGCCCTTTGCGGTCCTTTTGCGGGCCACCGGCGGCGAGAAACGCCGCTTGCGCCTGATCGGACGAGGTATAGGCCCCGCAGGCCGCCGAAATGCGATTGCCGTCATCGCGCCCCCGCCGGTCATACAGGGGCGAGCCGACCGGGTTGGTGGTGCGCAGGGCATATTCCACCACATTCGGCCCGCTGCCACTGGGGCGCGGCGGCAGATCGGTCGGCGTGATCAGCTGATACTGCGCCCGGTTCTGCGCGATGAGCTGCGCATCGGCGCCGATGTCGCGTTCGGCGCTGACCGCCTCGAAACTGTTCTCGTTCGAGATCCCGGCGGCATTGGTCACCACCTGTGGCGCAGTATTGCCGGGCGAGGCCTCGATCGGCGTGATCCCCGAATTGGCCGCGGCGGCGCGCACGGCGGCGGTGCTTTCGGGGGTGTTCGACGCGATATCGCTGACGGGGGCCTGCACCACGGTCTGGCCGGGGCGGATGCCGGGCAGGGGCGCGGCCCCGGCCTGTTCAGCCGCCTGCTGGCGCTGCGCGTAGGTCTGGTAATCCTCGAAGCCGACGCCGCTTTCGGGCACGGTCGGTCCGCAAGAGGCCAGCGCGAACGCCGCTGCCGTCATGAGAAAGATCGCTTTCATTGCGCAGGTCACCCCTTGTTTTGGTACCATTACCACCACTTGGTCGGTTTTTCCACGAAACCGGCGGCCGTTTCCAGCGCGTAGGCGGTGTTGAGCAGATCGCCCTCTTCCCAGGGGCGCCCGATCAGTTGCAGCCCCAGCGGCAGGCCCTGCTTGTCCAAGCCCGCAGGCACGCTGATGCCCGGCAGACCGGCCAGATTCACCGTCACCGTGAACACGTCGTTGAGGTACATCTGCACCGGATCGGCGTCCTGCAATTCGCCAAGGCCAAAGGCAGCGGATGGCGTCGCCGGGGTCAGGATCGCATCGACCCCGGTGGCAAACGCCTGTTCGAAGTCGCGCTTGATCAGGGTGCGGACCTTGCGCGCACGGTTGTAATAGGCGTCGTAGAACCCGGCGGACAGCACATAGGTGCCGACCATGACGCGGCGCTGCACCTCGGGGCCGAAGCCCTCGGCGCGGGTCTTTTCGTACATGTCGTTGATGCCCTCGCCGCTGGCGAGCGTGGCGCGGTGTCCATAGCGCACCCCGTCATAGCGCGCGAGGTTCGAAGACGCCTCGGCGGGCGCGATCACATAATAGGTGGGCAGCGCGTATTTCGTATGCGGCAGCGAGATGTCGACGATCCTGGCCCCCGCGTCGCGCAGCATGTCGCGGCCTTGGTCCCACAGCGCGTCGATTTCCGCGGGCATGCCATCCATGCGGTATTCGCGCGGAATGCCGATGGCCTTGCCGCGGATGTCGCCGGTCAGCATGGATTCGAAATCCGGCACGGGCAGGTCGACCGAAGTGCTGTCGCGCGGGTCGTGCCCGCACATGGCGCCCAGCACGATGGCGGCGTCGCGCACGTCCTTGGTCATCGGGCCGGCCTGATCCAGCGAGCTGGCAAAGGCGATGATGCCCCAGCGCGAGCAGCGCCCGTAGGTCGGCTTGATCCCGGTGATGCCGGTAAAGGCGGCCGGTTGGCGGATCGATCCGCCGGTGTCGGTGCCGGTCGCCGCCAGGCACAGGTCCGCCGCCACGGCCGAGGCCGAGCCGCCGGACGAGCCGCCCGGCGTCAGCGCCGCGTCGTCATTGCCGCGCCGCCACGGGTTCACCGCGTTGCCGTATACACTGGTTTCGTTGGACGAGCCCATGGCGAATTCGTCCATGTTCAGCTTGCCCAGCATCACCGCGCCCGCGTCGAACAGCTGGCTGGTGACGGTGGATTCATATTCCGGCTTGAACCCTTTCAGAATACCGCTGGCGGCCTGGCTCGGCACGCCCTTGGTGCAGAAAAGATCCTTGATCCCCATGGGGATGCCACACATCGACGGCGCGTCGCCCTCCTGAATGCGCGCATCCGCCGCGCGGGCCTGTTCCAGCGCGATCTCGGGGGTCTTGTGCACGAAAGCGCCAAGCGCATCGGCGCCCTCGATGGCTGTCAGGCATGCCTCGGTCAGCGCAACGCTGGTGACTTCGCCGGCGCGCAGGGCATCGCGCGCCTGGGCCACCTTCATCCTGGTCAGATCGGTCATTCCACCACCTTCGGCACGGCAAAGAACCCCTCGCGGGCATCGGGGGCATTGGCCAGCACCTTGTCCTGCATCCCGCCATCGGTGACGCCATCGACCCGGCGCTTGAGCCGCATCGGCGTGACCGACACCATCGGCTCGACGCCGTCGATATCGACCTCGTTCAGCTGTTCGATGAAATCCAGGATGTTGGAAAATTCCTGGGCCAGTTCTGGCAGGTGATCGGGTTCGACGCGGATGCGTGCGAGCTTGGCCACCTTGGCGGCGGTGCCGGTGTCGATCGACATGGGCGGTTCCCTTGTCCATGAGGTTTTGCCCGCTTTACCGTCGGACGCGCCGGGCCGCAAGCTTCGGGCGCAACGGCCGGAGTCATTCCAGCTCGTAGGGGATCACGCCGCGCCGTTCGGGATGGATCGACAGGCGGCGTTCCAGCGGTGGAACCGACCGCTGGTGGCAGTTGGTGCGTTCACAGATCCGGCAGGAAATGCCGATGGGTTCGAACGCGCCGTCCCGGTTCAGGTCCAGCCCGTCGGCATAGACAAGGGCGCCCGCGTGTTTCACCTCGCACCCCAGCGCCATGGCATAGCGGCGCACGGGGGCGTTGAAATGCCCGCCCCGCTTGGTGACGTCGCGCGCCAGCAGCACATAGCGCGCCCCGTCCGGCGTTTCGGCCAGCTGGCGCAGGAACAGCCCCTGCGTTTCGAACGCGCGGTGCACGTTCCACAGCGGGCAGGCGCCGCCAAAACGGGCGAATTGCAGCCGTGTGGCGGAATGGCGTTTGGTGATGGTGCCCGCCTGATCGACGCGCGCGAAAAAGAACGGGATGCCCTTGGCACCGGGGCGTTGCAGCGTCGACAGCCGGTGCGCCACCTGTTCGATGCTGGCCCCAAAACGCGAGGCGAGCAATTCCAGATCGTGACGCGTTTCCTGTGCCGCGGCCAGAAACCGGCGATAGGGCATCAGCGCGGCCCCGGCGAAGTAATTCGCCAGTCCCAGCTTGGCGATGGCGCGGGCCGCGTCGGTGTGAAAGCGCGCCAGATCCAGCGTTGCCTCCAGCAGATCGTTCTGGCGCAGCAGGGCGACCTGAACCAGCAGCTGGAAGCCCTGGGTCTGGGGGGGCGCCAGCCCCGAGATTGTCAGCCGGCGCGCATCCTTGTCATAGCTGCGCAGCGCGGTGGTCTGGCCGATCTCGACCGAGATGCCCTGGTTTTGCAGATGCGACGTCACCGCCGCGCGGGTTTCTCCCGTCAGCTTGCCCGCGAAATGCTCGGCGGCGTGGTCCACCGCGTCCAGATAGTTGTCGCAGTAGTGAAAGAAGTCGCGCACCTCTTCCCAGGGCGAAGGTTGCAGCTGCGAGCCCTCGCGCCCCAGCGCCTCGTCCAGGCTGGCGAGACGTTCGTGGGTTTGCCGGTAGGCGCGGTGCAGTTCCAGAAAGGCCCGCGCCAGGGCGGGGGCGTTGGACGCGGTCAGCCGCAGATCCGCAAGCGGCGGGCTTTCGGCAAACACCGGATCGGCCAGCGCCTCGCGCATGTCCGACACCAAGCGTTCGCTGTCGCCCTGTCCCAGCTCGGTTACGTCAAAGCCGAATTCCTGCGCCAGCGCCAGCACCACCGTGGTGGACACCGGGCGGTTGTTGTTTTCCATCTGGTTGAGGTAGGGCAGCGAAATGCCCAGCTTTGCCGCGAAATCCTTTTGCGTCAGCGCAAGACGGCCGCGCAGGTCCCGCAGTTTCGCACCGGCATAAAGTTTGCGTATCGCCATGGTGTCCCCTTCCTGTTTGCAGGTTTGCGACAGGTGGGGGAGTGTTTTGCAAATCCATGCGCGCAGGTCCAGTGTGTCAGTAGCCGCGCAGCTTGCGTTCGCGGTGAAACACAAGCGCGATCGACATGATCGACGCCACTCCGGTTGCCAACATCAGCCACAGCAGCGGCCAGGCGCCGGTGCCCGGTTGCAGCAGGCCACCCGCCAGCGCCGACAGTCCCGCGCCGCCGCCGATCATGATGGCGCCCGACAGTCCCGACGCGGTACCCGCCAGATGCGGACGCACCGACAGCGCGCCGGCCGTGGCGTTGGGAATGGTCATGCCGTTGCCAAGGCCCATGAACGTCATGCAGCCAAAGAACGTCCATTCCGATTGCAGCCCCGACAGGAACAGGATCAGTGCCAGCGCCAGCCCTGCGGTGTTGGTAAGGCAGCCCCAGAGAATCATCAGGTTCACCCCGATGCGTGCCGAGAACTTGCCCGACAGCCCGTTGCCGATGAAATATCCGATGGCCGGCAGACCGAAGAAAAAGCCAAGAACGGTGGGGGTCAGCCCGAACACCGCGGTCCCGACAAAGGGCGCGCCGCCCAGGTAGGCAAAAAATCCACCCGACGCCAGGGCGCAGGTCAGCGCATAGCCCCAGAACCGCGGACTGGCGAGCAATTCGGGGTATTTCCGGAACTGCTGGCCCAGCGACAGCCCGCGCGGCGCCGAGGTTTCGCCCAGATCGCACCAGGTGAGCCAGAAAATCGCACCGCCAAGGATCAGCAACAGCCAGAAGGTGGACTGCCAGCCGAATGCCTCGTCCAGCATGCCGCCGATCACCGGCCCGATCATCGGCACCACGGCGACCCCCATGGTGACGTAGCCGATCATGGAGGCCGCCTGATCCTGTGGCACGACGTCGCGCACCGCCGCGCGACTCAACACCATGGCCGTAACAACCACCGCCTGGCACATGCGAAAGGTCAGGAACAGCGTCACGTTGGGCGCAAAGATACAGCCCACCGTGGCCACGCAGAACAGCCCCACGCCCCACAGAATCACCGGCCGTCGCCCGAACTTGTCCGACACCGGCCCGATCAGCACCTGCAACACGGCGTTCACCGCCAGATAGATTGCAACCGAAAGCTGCATCAGCCGGTATTGCGTGTCGAAATGCGCCACCATCTTGGGCAGAGACGGCAGAAACACGTTCATCGCCAGCGCGGACAGGCCCGCCAGTAGGATGAGTGTGGCAATATGCGGCGGGGTGGTTCGGTCCAGGAAACGGACGGTGGGCACGTTTTGCATGGGCCAGTGACTAGGGTCGAAACCCGGTGCTGTCCATTCGTAAAGCGGGTTCGCCGCAATTTGGCAGTTTGCGATTAGCAAGACTTGGTGTTTTCAAGCTTTGCAAATTTGCCGAAATTGACTTGAGCAATTATCGGGCGGGAGTATGGTCTGCCCAAACCGAAGGGGACGGCCATGAAAGACATTCTGCATGTACTCGATGAACGTCGCTCCGGCGCGCGCCTTGGTGGCGGTCAGAAACGGATCGACATCCAGCACGCCAAGGGCAAGCTGACCGCCCGCGAGCGCATCGAACTGCTTCTCGACGAGGACAGCTTTGAAGAATACGACATGTTCGTCGCCCACCGCTGCACCGATTTCGGCATGGAAAGCAATCGCCCCTACGGCGATGGCGTCATCACCGGCTGGGGCACCATCAACGGCCGCATGGTCTATGTGTTCAGTCAGGATTTCACCGTCCTGGGCGGATCGGTGTCGGCCACCCATGCGCAAAAGATCTGCAAGATCATGGATATGGCGGTGCAGAACGGCGCGCCGGTGATCGGGCTGAACGATTCGGGCGGTGCGCGTATCCAGGAAGGCGTCGACAGCCTTGCCGGGTACGCCGAGATCTTTCAGCGCAATATCGAAGCTTCGGGCGTGATCCCGCAGATTTCCGTCATCATGGGGCCGTGCGCCGGGGGCGCGGTCTACAGCCCCGCGATGACCGACTTCATCTTCATGGTGCGCGACACCTCCTATATGTTCGTGACCGGCCCCGACGTGGTCAAGACCGTCACCAACGAGGTCGTCACCGCCGAGGAACTGGGCGGGGCGTCCACCCACACGAAAAAATCCTCTGTCGCCGACGGCGCGTTCGACAATGATGTCGAGGCGCTGGCCGAAGTGCGCCGCCTCGTGGATTTCCTGCCGCTCAACAACCGCGAAAAGCCGCCCGTGCGGCCGTTCTTCGACAATGTCGACCGGATCGAGACGTCGCTGGACACCATCATCCCCGAAAACGCCAACCAGCCCTACGACATGAAAGAGCTGATCTACAAGGTGGCGGACGAAGGCGATTTCTACGAGATCCAGGAAGATCACGCCAAGAACATCCTGACCGGGTTCATGCGACTTGAGGGGCGCACCGTGGGCGTGGTGGCGAACCAGCCGATGGTGCTGGCGGGCTGCCTTGACATCGACAGTTCGAAAAAAGCGGCGCGGTTCGTGCGCTTTTGCGATTGCTTCGAAATTCCGATCCTGACCTTTGTCGACGTGCCGGGCTTTCTTCCGGGCACCGGGCAGGAATACGGCGGCGTCATCAAGCACGGCGCCAAGCTGCTGTTCGCTTACGGCGAGGCGACGGTGCCCAAGGTCACCGTCATCACCCGCAAGGCCTACGGCGGCGCCTATGACGTGATGAGCAGCAAACACCTGCGCGGCGATGTGAACTACGCCTGGCCCACCGCCGAAATCGCGGTGATGGGGGCCAAGGGCGCCACCGAGATCATCCACCGCGCCGACCTTGGTGACCCCGACAAGATCGCGGCCCATACCAAGGAATACGAAGACCGCTTCGCCAACCCCTTCGTCGCCGCCGAGCGCGGGTTCATCGACGAGGTGATCCAGCCCCGGTCGACCCGGCGCCGGGTCAGCCGCGCCTTTGCCATGCTGCGCAACAAAAAACTAAGCAACCCGTGGAAAAAGCACGATAACATCCCGCTCTGAGACGGGTCGCGAAGGGGGGAGAGATGCGCCGCAACGGCTGGCATCTTGCCGATGAGGGCGGGGCGGTGACGCTTGCCCGGCGCTGGCCGGCGCGCTTTGACCTTGCGGTTGAAACGCGTCTGCCGCCGGTGTCGGGCCGGGTGCGGCTGGCGCATCATGTGCGGCAGGATCTGTGGCGCGCGCTGCGGGGATTGCGCGGGTTCACCCCATGCATCCGTATCGAGGAGGACGCGGGCGCGACCCGGCTGGTCGCCGGCGGTCAGCTCGATGCGGGCGGGGCGCGCGGTGCCGCGCTCGCCCGCATCGCGGCGCTGCTGGACGACCCAGAAACACGCGCGCGCTGGACAAGGTGGTCCTGAATGACGGCTCTGTGGCTTCTCCTGCTGGGCGCGACCGCGCTTCTGCCACAGGGCGCGCCTGTCGCCGTGCCTTCGGGGATGGCGGTCAGCTTTCACGAGATGCTCTGGGACGATTCGGGGCAGGGGCCGGTCTATCGGCTGCGCTTTGTCGCGCCCGCGATCGGGGATGGCGGCGCGCTGGATTATGACGCGCTCAGCGCGGACATGGACGCGCTGTGCAACGGTGTCGCGGTTCCCGCCACCGACGGGGTCGCGCCGACTCCGGCGCGGATCGTGATCTCGCTCATGGCGGCGCCGACGGTCTTCGGGCAACCCTCTCCTGACACGCGCCAGATTTTCGAAGCCTACACTCTGCGCGACGGGGTCTGTATCTGGGAGGCTTTTTGATGAAATCGCAATATCTTGCGGCGAAAAGCTCAGGCACCGGGGGGACTGCGTCTTTCCAGCCACAAAATGCCAATCTCGCTGCGATTCAATGTTGCCCCCCAAAATATTGGGCTATGTTGAGATCGGATTGCGCCCAAGCAATCTTTACCTCGGAACGAGGACGGGTCAGGCCATTTGGTCTTGCCGGTTCCGTTGAACATGACAGGAGACAAAGATGTCCAAGAGCATCAAAGTTCTGGCAATGCTCGGCCTTTTCGGCCTCGCAGCCTGCGGCCAGCAGGAAGAAGAGTACGTCGTCGTTGATCCGGAGCCGATCAGCGTCGAGCCGGTTTACACCGGCAAGTACAAGTGATCTGACGGGACGGGCCTCCGGGCCCGTCCCCCACCACCCGGGGCACCGCCTCGGGCGCATCGCCCCCGCGGCGCCCCCAACACAGGAGGGCGCGCGATGCTGAAACACCGCGGCTTTCCCGGGCGACTGCCCGGATCCGACTATCAGTTCATCATACGCCGCGCGAACCCCAAGGGGGTCACACCCCTGACCAAGCGCGAGCGTTATCGCGACCGCAGGGCACCGGACAAACGCGCCGATCTGGCGTTCATGGCGGCGCTATGGGCGCATTTCGGTGATGAACCCTTTGAACGCGGCAATCTGGATGCGGGGCGTCTGTCGTGGCTGTTCGGCCGCGAGGTTTTACCGGCGCAAGACCCGTTCGACCCCGCAAGCTATGACGCGCTGCTGGTCATCGACGAAGCGGCGGCGCGCCTATCCTTCCCCGAAGCGTTCGAAGATGGCACCGAATGGGCGTGATCGCGCATCATTTCACGGTTCGGCACGGGGATGCGGCAGCGCGCCCCCCTGCTGTCCAGCGCGATGCTCTGGGGCCCCGTCCGCGCGGCGACTTTGCCCGCTATGCTGTGGCATTCCGGCAGGGATCCGCCAACGAATTACGATTTCATCGAATTTTGTGGAACACCCCGACGGAATGTGACGTTGTGTGCGTGATTACACTCACGGAACACAGGGAGTTTTCCACATGGGCAAAAACATCGTTCGCGTCGCCGCCGTGCTCGGCCTTTTCACCGTCGCAGCCTGCGAGTCATCGGACCTGGGCCGCGCGGGCCTGGGCGCCGGTGGCGGTTATCTCGCGGACCGCGCCCTTGGGGGTGACGGCATGGTCGGCGCGGCAATCGGCGCGACCGCAGGCACCGTCTGCGACGACATCACACCGCAATACTGCAACTGATCAGCTTCGGATTGCCGGGCGCATCGCCCGGTCGGACCGACATTGCAAGCCATCGGGGCCGTTCGCCCCGGTGGCTTTTTTCGTGCCCCGCGGCCAGCGCGCCGCGGCGGCCAAGGGATAAAAAAGGGAAGGGACGGACATGTTCGACAAGATCCTGATTGCCAACCGCGGCGAAATCGCCTGCCGGGTCATCAAATCGGCGCAGAAAATGGGTATCAAGACCGTGGCGGTCTATTCCGACGCCGACAAGCACGCGCTGCATGTCGCCATGGCCGACGAGGCGGTCCACATCGGTCCGCCCCCCGCCAACCAGTCCTATATCGTCATCGACAAGATCCTGGACGCGGTGCGCCAGACCGGGGCGCAGGCGGTGCATCCGGGCTATGGCTTCCTGTCCGAAAATCCGAAATTCGCCGAGGCGCTCGAAGCGGCCGGCGTGGCCTTCATCGGCCCGCCCAAGGGCGCGATCGAGGCGATGGGCGACAAGATCACATCAAAGAAGCTGGCCAAGGAAGCCGGGGTCAGCACCGTGCCCGGCTACATGGGTCTTATCGAAGACGCCGACGAGGCGGTGAAGATCTCGAACCAGGTCGGTTATCCGGTGATGATCAAGGCATCCGCGGGCGGCGGCGGCAAGGGCATGCGCATCGCCTGGAACGACGACGAGGCGCGCGAGGGCTTTCAAAGTTCGAAGAACGAGGCGGCCAGCAGCTTTGGCGACGACCGGATCTTTATCGAGAAATTCGTCACGCAGCCGCGCCATATCGAAATTCAGGTGCTGTGCGACGGCCACGGCAACGGTTTGTGGCTGAACGAGCGCGAATGCTCGATCCAGCGCCGCAACCAGAAGGTCGTCGAAGAGGCGCCCAGCCCCTTTCTTGATCCCGAAACCCGCAAGGCGATGGGCGAACAGGCCGTCGCCCTGGCAAAGGCCGTCGATTACACCAGCGCCGGCACCGTCGAATTTATCGTCGACGGCGACAAGAACTTCTACTTTCTTGAAATGAACACCCGGCTGCAGGTCGAACATCCGGTGACCGAGCTTATCACTGGCATCGACCTGGTCGAACAGATGATCCGCATCGCCAATGGCGAGGCGCTGACGATCGCCCAGAGCGACGTCAAGATCAACGGCTGGGCCATCGAAAACCGCCTTTATGCCGAAGACCCCTATCGCGGCTTTCTGCCGTCCATCGGCCGGCTGACCCGCTATCGCCCGCCCGCCGAAGGCCCGCTTGGCAACGGCACCGTGCGCAACGACACCGGCGTCTATGAAGGCGGCGAGATCAGCATGTATTACGACCCCATGATTGCCAAGCTGTGCACCTGGGGGCCGACCCGCGCCGACGCCATCGAAACCATGCGCAACGCTCTGGACAGTTTCGAGGTCGAGGGCATCGGGCACAACCTGCCCTTCGTGGCGGCGGTGATGGATCACCCGCGGTTTATCTCGGGCAATATCTCGACCGCGTTCATCGAGGAAGAATATCCGGGCGGCTTCGAAGGGGTGACGCTGGCCGAGGACAAGCTGCGCGAAATCGCCGCCGCCTGTGCCGCGATGAACCGCGTCGCCGAGATCCGGCGCGCCCGTATTTCCGGCACGCTCGACAATCACGAGCGCAAGGTCGGCGATGCATGGAACATCGCGCTTCAGGACATGGATTTCGACGTGACCATCGCGGCGGACAAGTCCGGCGCGACCGTGACCTTCGTGGACGGCCAGACGATCCGCGTCACCGGCAACTGGACCCCCGGTCAGCAACTGGCGCACATGACTGTCAACGACGCGCCGCTGCTGTTCAAGGTCGGCAAGATCTCGGGGGGCTTCCGCATCCGGTCGCGCGGGGCGGATCTCAAGGTGCATGTGCGCAGTCCGCGCACCGCCGAACTTGCCCGCCTCATGCCGGAAAAGCAGGCCCCCGACACATCCAAGCTGCTGCTGTGTCCGATGCCGGGGCTGATCGTCAAGATGAACGTCACCGAGGGCGACGAGGTGCAGGAAGGTCAGGCGCTGTGCACCGTCGAGGCGATGAAGATGGAAAACATCCTGCGCGCCGAACGCAAGGCCACGGTGAAAAAGATCAACGCGGGTCCCGGCGACAGTCTGGCCGTGGACGATGTCATCATCGAGTTCGAATAGGGAGAGCATTCCGTGGGGCAAGGGCGGGACATGATCTGCGGTTCGGTGCGATGCGACCCGTCAGGGGCTGATCGTTCGGATTGGCGCGATTCTTCCCGCTTTCGTCCCATTCCCCGAACATGCCGGTCACTTTCTGGCGCCAGTTTGCCCACGTCGGGGGACCAGGCCAGAGGTGGGTGTCATGAGGTTATCTCGCATATTCGCGGGACTCGCGGCTGTCCTTTGCCTGGGCGGCTGCTTTTTCGAAACCGAATCCGCACTGCGAAAGGACCTGTCGGAGACGCTCTATCTGCGCGACGCATTGTATTTTCGCGACCGGCTCGGCTGCACCGCGGCGTTGTATTCGCTGTATTCGCGCTATCCCAAGGCGGGGGTGTTGCGGGTTGGGGACATGTACGGCGCGCTATACATGCTCGAACAGGGCAAGCCGGTGGCCTTTACCATGAAGCTCAGCCCGAACGACATCTCGATGCAGGTGCGCGATCACGAACGGCGATCCGGGCTTGGGATCGTGACGGCGGGGGCGGCGGGCGTGGCCATGTGTCTGGACGAGGACATGCAGGCCTTGCTGTACGACGCGATGTTCAGCCCCGATACGCTGACGATCTTCGACCCGAACACCAAGCTGCTGACGCTGGTCGACTGGCCGAACAAACGCGCCTGGGCGCTGCGGGCGATGGATTAGCCCGCCTTTGGTGTGACGGATCAGCCCGCCTTCGGCAGGATAGACCAGCGCCCGTGCATGGCCTTTCCAGCGACGTCGCTCAGCGCACCTGGTCCAGGGGCGGCAAAACGCCGTGCTGGTCGCGGACCTCTTGCTGGCGCAGCGGCTGCTTGTCGATGGATCGCGAAATCTCGCGCACGTCCCAGGGCGCTGGCTTGCGGAACAGGATCGTGCCGTCCTTTGCCACCAGCGTCAGCATGAACCCGCGCGGGCGCAGCGCCAGCCGGATCGGCGAACGCGCGCCGGGGTCGGTGTCGGTGATGACCACCACGTCGCGCTCGGCCAGCGCATCCAGGCGCTGGGTGATGAGCTGCATCTGCTGCACATATCTTGGATCGGCGGGATTGTCGGCCAGCACGACCAGCGGGCGGGCGATCCAAAGAAAATCGCCAAGCGTCGCATCGCCGGCGGACCGGATGATGCCGTTGCCGGGTTGCTCTGCCGCGCCAAGCGGCGTCGCCAGAAATGCGGCGCCTGTCAGCGCAAGGACGGTCCTACGGTTCATGTGCCTGAATATAGGGACGACGTCGCGCGCTGCATATGGCTGCGACCCTACCAGGACAAATTTTTGCAATTTTAACCGGATCCTCAGGGAAGGCGCGGACATGATGCCGCGAATTCTGCTGAAGGACCATGGCAATGGACGTCATACTGCATCTCGGGGCGCATCGCGCCGGCGCAACCACGTTTCAGACCTATCTGCGCGGGGCAGAGCCGCAGCTGGCGGGTCAGGGCGTCGGGGTCTGGGGGCCATGGCGCACCCGCAAGGGCCTGCTGCACGGTCTGATGGACCCGACCCGGCGGTCGGGCGATGCGCTGCGCGCGCAGGGGCGGGTGCGTTTGGCGACAACCGCCAGCGCGGCGCGCGGCGTGGCGACGCTAATGGTCTCGGACGAGGACATGCTTGGCACGCCGCGCGGCTGCGTGCGGGCGGGGGCGCTGTACCCGGATGCGGGCGCACGGCTGCGCCGCGTGGCGGCGGGCTTCGACGGGGTGACGCGGGCGGTGATCCAGATCCGCTCGCCCGAAATGTGGTGGGCGTCGACCCTGGCGCATCTCGTCGCACGCGGGCTGCCGCTGCCGGAACCGGAACGGATCGAGGCGTTCAGCACCTCGCAACGCGGCTGGCGGCAGGTGATTTCGGACATTGCCGTGGCGCTGCCCCGAGCCACGCTGCTGGTCACGCCCTTCGAACGGTTTGTCACCCGCCCCGACCGGCTGCTGCGGCAGGTGTCTGGCCTGCTCTATACGCCGCCGGTGCCGCCCACGGGGATCTGGGCGCATCGCGCGCCGCCGCTGGAAGACCTGCGCCAGGTGCTGGCGCTGCGCGGCGACGACCCCGCGCTCTTGCCCGCCGGGCCGGGCCGCTGGATGCCCTTTGGCCCCGAACAATCCGCCCGGCTGCGCGAACGATACGCGGACGATCTGTTCTGGCTGCGCGCCGGGGCAGACGGCCTTGCACGACTGACAGAGGACCCGGAAGCCGGACAGGGCAGATTCAACTGGCCGCCGGCACCACAAAGGAAAGGACACAGCCATGACCGTCAAAAAGGACGACTGGCAGGCACTTGCTGAAAAGGAATTGCGCGGCCGCCCGCTGAG
Organism: Salipiger aestuarii; assembly: GCF_003259905.1. GTDB lineage: Bacteria > Pseudomonadota > Alphaproteobacteria > Rhodobacterales > Rhodobacteraceae > Salipiger > Salipiger aestuarii. The sequence goes on from NZ_QLMG01000032.1 coordinate 30,470, forward strand.
CGATCTCGATTGGCAGACGCTTGAAGGGATCGAGGTCAAGCCGATCTACACCGCCGAGGACATCGAAGGGCTGCCCCAGCTTGACGAACTGCCGGGCTTCGAACCGTTCACCCGCGGCGTCAAGGCGACCATGTACGCGGGCCGCCCCTGGACCATCCGGCAATACGCGGGCTTTTCCACCGCCGAGGAATCCAACGCATTCTACCGCAAGGCGCTGGCGGCGGGGCAGCAGGGCGTGTCGGTCGCGTTCGATCTGGCCACCCACCGCGGCTATGACAGCGACCACCCCCGCGTTGTGGGCGATGTGGGCAAGGCCGGGGTTGCCATTGATTCGGTCGAGGACATGAAGGTGCTGTTCGACGGCATCCCGCTGGACAAGATCTCGGTTTCGATGACCATGAACGGCGCGGTGATCCCGATCCTGGCCAATTTCATCGTGACGGGGGAGGAACAGGGCCATGACCGGTCGATCCTGTCGGGCACGATTCAGAATGACATTCTGAAGGAATTCATGGTCCGCAACACCTATATCTATCCGCCCGAGCCGTCGATCCGCATCATTTCGGACATCATCGAATACACCAGCAACGAGATGCCGAAATTCAACAGCATCTCGATTTCCGGCTACCACATGCAGGAAGCGGGCGCGAACCTGGTGCAGGAACTGGCGTTCACGCTGGCGGACGGCAAGGAATACGTCAAAACCGCCATGGACGCGGGGATGGACATCGACAAGTTCGCCGGCCGGCTGTCGTTTTTCTTTGCCATCGGCAAGAACTTCTTCATGGAAATCGCCAAGCTGCGCGCCGCCCGGATGCTCTGGGCCCGCATCATGACCGAACTTGGCGCGCAGAACCCGCGCTCGAAGATGCTGCGCACCCACTGTCAGACGTCGGGGGTCAGCCTGTCCGAACAGGACCCTTACAACAACGTTATCCGCACCGCATACGAGGCGATGTCGGCGGCCCTTGGCGGCACGCAATCGCTGCACACCAACGCGTTGGACGAGGCGATCGCGCTTCCCACCGAATTCAGCGCCCGCATTGCCCGCAACACCCAGCTGATCCTGCAGGAGGAAACCGGCGTGACCAAGGTGGTGGATCCGCTCGCCGGGTCTTACTATGTCGAATCGCTGACCGCGAAGCTGGCCGAAGAGGCGTGGAAACTCATTTCGGAAGTCGACGAAATGGGTGGGATGACCAAGGCCGTGGCGTCGGGCATGCCCAAGCTGCGGATCGAGGAAACCGCCGCCAGACGCCAGGCCGACATCGACCGGGGCGACGACGTGATCGTCGGCGTGAACAAGTATCGCCTTGCCAAGGAAGACCCGATCGACATCCTTGATATCGATAATGACAAGGTGCGCACGGGGCAGGTCGCCGGACTGGAACGGCTGCGCGCGAGCCGCGATCAGGCGGCCTGTGACGCGGCCCTGACCGAGGTCGAGCGGCGCGCCAAAGAAGGCGGCAACCTGCTGGAGGCCGCCGTCGAAGCCGCCCGAGCACGGGCCAGCGTGGGGGAAATCAGCATGGCGATGGAAAACGTGTTCGGCCGCCACCGGGCCGAGGTCAAGACGCTCGCCGGGGTCTACGGCGCCGCCTACGAGGGCGACGAAGACTTTGCCGCCATCCAGAAATCTGTCGAGGATTTTGCCGAGGCCGAAGGCCGCCGCCCCCGCTTGCTGGTGGTCAAGATGGGCCAGGACGGCCACGACCGGGGCGCCAAGGTGATCGCCACCGCATTTGCCGACATCGGGTTCGACGTCGATGTCGGCCCGCTGTTCCAGACCCCCGAAGAGGCGGCGCAGGATGCCATCGACAACGATGTGCACATCGTCGGCATTTCAAGCCAGGCGGCGGGCCACAAGACGCTGGCGCCGCAACTGATCAAGGCGCTGCGCGATCAGGGCGCGGGCGACATCATCGTGATCTGCGGCGGCGTGATTCCACAGCAGGATTATCAGTTTCTGTATGACACCGGGGTCAAGGCGATCTTTGGGCCGGGCACCAATATTCCGCAGGCCGCGCAGGATATTCTGAAACTCATCCGCGAAACCCGCGACTGAACCCTATCCCGGCGGAGGGAATTGCGCGGGCCATGCCACAGCTTGGCCCGCGCGTCGCTTTGGCGCTTGCGCAAGGTCGCGCGCGCCCTATCGTGAGGCGACCGGAATGACACACACACAGGCGACACCGACGAGACGCATGACTCTGAAACTCGATCACATCGTCGTATTGGGCGAAACGCTGGAAGAAGCGGTTGCCCATGCCGAGGCCGCGGTGGGCCTGCCCCTCGTGCCCGGCGGTACGCATGAACGATACGGAACGCACAACCATCTGGTCGGGCTTGGGGACTTATATCTTGAGGCGCTGGCAATCGACCCCGGCGCCACACCTCCGACCGAGGCGCGCTGGTTCGGGATGGACCGTTTCGTGGGCCCGGCGCGGCTGGCGAACTGGGTGTGCTGCGTGCCCGACATGGATGCGGCGATCAGGGCGCTGCCGATGGCGGGTCGCCCGGTCGAACTGTCGCGCGGGCGGCTGCGCTGGGTGATGGCGGTGCCCGAGGACGGCGTGCTGCCCTTTGACGGGCTGTTCCCCGCGCTGATCCAGTGGCTTAGCCCGGTGCCGGCGGGGGCGATCCTGTCGGCCTCGGGCACCCGGCTTGACCGGCTGGACATCATCCACCCGGACGCAGCCACGCTGGAGTCGCTTCTGGCACCGCATCTGGAGGCGCCGCGCGTGGTGTTTCGCACCGCGCCCGCGCCCGGTCTGCGGGCCGAAATGATCGGGGCGGGTGGCCAAAGGCGCACCCTGCAATGATCGTGCGCCCCGCGCAGGCCACCGATGCCGCGCCGCTTGCCGCGTTCCGGAATCCGCGGATCGGGGATACGGCGATCACTTTCGGCTCCGAGACCGGGACCGAATGGGCATCGCCGCCGCCATTGGTTTCGCGCAGGTGACGCGGTCGCCGCGCGCCAGTCACAGGTTCGGGCGCCGGATGGATCCGGTGCTGATGCAGAAATTTCTGTGATCGGCCCCGGTTGCGCCTGACAGCGCCTGCCTTAACGGGTAGAATCCGGGCATGTCGATCTGGACCCGCATCTCCGAAGCCCTGTCCGCGCTTGCCAGTGGCGAAAGCCTTGGCGCGGTCTTTGACCGTCTGCGCAATCCGCCCGAGCGCAGCGTCGCCTTTACCATTGCGGTGATCGCGCTGTCGGCCAAGATGGCCAAGGCCGACGGCCGCGTCACCCGCAACGAGGTCAGCGCCTTTCGCGAGGTGTTCAGCATTGCCCCCGAGGACGAGGCGGCGGCGGCGCGGGTGTTCAACCTCGCCCGGCAGGACGTCGCGGGCTATGAGGACTACGCCATCCGCATCCGCCGCATGTTCGGTGATCGCGACGGCCCGCTTCTGGATCTGCTGGAGGGGTTGTTCTACATCGCGATCGCCGACGGGCAGTACCACCCGACCGAGGATGCGTTCCTGGAACGGGTGGCGGCGATCTTTGACATCCCGCAGTCGGATTTTCGCACCCTGCGCATGCGCTTCGTGCCCGATGCGGTGCCCGACCCCTATGCGGTGCTGGGCGTGTCGCCCGACGCGCCGCTGCCCGAGGTGCGCAAGCACTGGCGCCAGTTGGTGCGCGATTGCCACCCGGATGTGATGCAGGCGCGCGGCGTGCCGGAAGAGGCGGTGAAGATGTCCGAAAAGCGCCTGATCGCGATCAACCACGCATGGGAAGAAATCTCGGCCCGGCACGCCGCCTGATGCGTCTGGCAACCTACAACGTCGAATGGTTCGACGCCCTGTTCGACAACGCGGGGCGGGTGCTGGCCGACGACGCATGGTCGGCGCGTTACAAGGTGACACGCGCGCAGCAGGCCGAGGCGCTGGGCAAGGTCTTTACCGCCATCGACGCCGATGCCGTGATGGTGATCGAGGCCCCCGACACCAATTCCCGGCGTGACACCAGCCGCGCGCTGCGCGCTTTCGCGGCGGCGTTCGATCTGCGCACGACCGAGGTATTGACCGGCTTTGCCAACGAAACCCAGCAGGAAATCGCGCTGATGTACGACCCGGCCAGGCTGTCGGCGCGTCACGCCCCCTTGCAAAGCGCCGTCGCTCCGCGTTTCGACGGGGTGTTCCGCATCGACCTTGACATCGACGCGACCGAAGACCGGGTCACGTTCTCCAAGCCGCCGCTGGAGGTCCGGATCGACACCACGACGGGGCGCACCGTCCGGCTGATCGGCGCGCATCTGAAGTCCAAGGCGCCGCATGGCGCACGCGGGCACGATCAGATCATGCGCATGGCGATCGCCAACCGCCGCAAGCAACTGGCGCAGGCAATCTGGCTGCGCCGTCGGGTGGATGCGCTGCTGGAGGCTGGCGAAGACGTCGTGGTGCTCGGCGACCTGAACGACGGGCCGGGGCTTGACGAATACGAAAACCTGTTCGGGCGCAGCTCGGTCGAGATCGTCCTGGGGGAGGGCGCGCGCGCGCTCAGCGATCCGCATGCGGCGCGGGCGTTGCTGCCGGGGCTTGCGCCGCAGCCGTCCACGGCGCGGTTCTTTCTGAAGGACGTAGGGCGCTACATGCAGTTCATGCTGGATTACGCCATGGTCTCGGCGGGAGTTGCAGGCGGGGCGTCCTGGCGGATCTGGCACCCGTTCGATGACCCCGGTTGCTGGCACTGCCCCGACCTGCGTGAGGCGCTGCTGCTTGCGTCGGATCATTTCCCGGTGACGGTCGATCTGGATCTGTGAGCGGCGAAAGGCAAATCGCGCCCCCCCGAAGGGCGGCGCGATCCGTTTGGCTGATGCCTGGCTTGCCGATACCTGATTGAACAAGGCGTGGGCGGATCACTCCGCAGGCACGGCGCCCTTGCCCTCGTTCAGGCCGGTTTCGGCGTCGGGCAGCGGCTTTTTCAGCACCATCAGCAGCCCGGTGGTGATGACCGTACCGATGGCGATGGCCATGGCGTACCCCGCGATGTTTGTGACCGCATTCGGGATGGCCAGCACAAAGATGCCCCCGTGCGGTGCCACCAGCTTGCACCCCAGATACATGCTCAGCGCTCCGGTGACGGCCGAACCGACGACGATCGACGGGATCACGCGCGCCGGGTCCTTGGCGGCAAAGGGAATCGCACCCTCGGTGATGAAGCTCAGGCCCAGCACGGCGGCGGCGCCCGACGCTTCGCGTTCTTCGCGGGTAAAGCGGTTCTTGGCGATCCAGGCGGCAAGGGCAAGCCCCAGCGGCGGAGTCATGCCCGCGGCCATGGTGGCGGCCATCGGCGCGTAGGTGTCCGATGTCAGCAGCCCGACCGAGAACGTATAGGCCGCCTTGTTGATCGGCCCGCCCATGTCAACGGCCATCATTCCGCCCAGCACAAGGCCCAGAAGCACCGCGTTGGCGGTACCAAGGCTTTGAAGGAACGCGGTCATCGCGGCCAGAATCGCGGCAACGGGTTCGCCCACGATATAGACCATCACCAGCCCGGTAATCAGTGTGGACAGCAGCGGCAGGATCAGCACGGGCTTCAGCCCTTCCAGCGTTTGCGGCAGCTTGATGTTGTCGCGCAGCCAAAGCGCGACATACCCGGCCAGGAACCCCGCGACAATACCGCCAAGGAACCCGGCCTGCAGGTTCACCGCCAGCATCCCGCCGATCAGGCCGGGGGTCAGGCCCGGACGATCCGCGATGGAATAGGCGATGAACCCCGCCAGCACCGGCACCATCAGCGCGAACGCGCCGCCGCCGCCGATGGCCATCAGCGCGGCGGCCAGCGTGCCTTCCTGTTCGAACGCGGTGATGCCGAACACAAAGCTCAGCGCGATCAGCAGGCCGCCCGCGACGACCAGCGGCAGCATGTACGACACACCGGTCAGCAGGTGCATGTAGGGGCCCGACCGCCCGGCGGACCGTTTTGCCTTGGCCTCGGCCACCTGGCTTGCCAGCCCGGCCGATCCGGGCGTACCGCCCAGCACGGCGCCGTTGGCGGCGGCCTCGTCCAGCACCTTGGCCGCGCCTTTCACGGCGGCGCCGACCGAGGTCTTGTAGACCTTCTTGCCGGTAAAGCGGCTGTCGTCGACATGGGTGTCGGCGGCGATGACCACCAGATCGGCGGCGGCGATCTGGTCATCATCGAGCGTGTTCTGAGAACCGACAGACCCCTGGGTTTCCACCGCAATGTCCCAGCCGCGCGCGGCGCTTGCCTTTTTCAGCGCATCCGCTGCCATGAACGTGTGGGCGATGCCGGTCGGGCACGAGGTGATCGCAACCACCCTGGTTGCCGCCCTGGAGGCGGCAGGGGGGGCTGATGGAGGGGCGGTCTCGGGGGCCGTTTGCGGCGCCGCGTCGGGTCGGGTTTCGACCTGGCTCAACGCGGCGCGCAGCACCGCCCCGGTGTGACGTACCGCATCCGACGTCGTGGCCCGGTGAACGGGTTTGCCTGCGAACGCCGCCTCGTCGATGCCGATGTCGGTGGCCAGCAGCACGATGTCGGCATCCGCGATCTCGGCTGCGGTCAAGGCGTTTTCGACCCCGCCGGAGCCGCGGCGTTCGATGCGGATGTCATGGCCCATGCGGCGCGCGGTTTCAGCCAGCGCCTCGGCGGCCATGTGCGTGTGCGCTATGCCGGTGGCGCAGGCCGTGACGGCAACAATGCGTGTCATCTGTGAATCCTCCCTTCTGTCGTCGTTTCAAGCGCGGTCACGGTGACCGCGCGGGCGTAGCTTTCGATCTGGTCGGGGGCGGGCAGTCGCGGGCCGATCTGCCCAAGCGCGCCCAGCGAAAATCCGGTGGCAAGGCGGGCGCTGTCGGCAAGGCCCAGCCCAAGCGTATCGGCGTGGATCAGCCCTGCCACCATGGCATCGCCGCAGCCCACGGTGCTGACGACGGGCGTGGAGGGCGGCACGGCCAGCACCGACTCGCGCGCGGTCACCAGAATCGCACCGTCCGCGCCCATCGACACGGCGACCAGCCGCACGCCATCCGAAACGATCGAGCGGGCCGCGCGGATCACATCGTCGGTGTCGACCAGCGTGCGGCCCAGCAGGGCGCCCAGCTCGTCGATGTTGGGCTTGATGATGTCGGGGCGCGCCTGCAACGCCTGGTCCAGCGCGGGGCCCGAGGTGTCCAGCGCCACCTTGGCGCCACGGTCCCGGGCAAGCGCGATCAGCCGGGCGTAGGTGTCCGGTCCAAGCCCGTCGGGCAGCGACCCGCAGCAGGCGACCCAGTCCAGTCCTGCCTCGGCAAGGTCGGCCACCGTGGCCGCCACGGCGTTCAGATCATCCGCCGTCGCCGGGGCGCCGGGAAAGTTGAGGTCGGTGACTGTGTCACCCGTCCGGTCGACGATCTTGATATTGGTGCGGGTGGCGCCGTCGATGCGGATGCACCTGTCATCCACACCCGCCGTGCGGAAATGCCGGTCGAACAGCGCCGCATTGTCCCGCCCCAGAAGGCCCGCCAGCGCGACGCGGTGCCCGAAACCCGCCAGAAAGGACGCGACATTCACCCCTTTGCCGCCCGCGTCGACGCGGGTGGCATCGGCCCGGTTCACCCTGTCCAGCGCAAAGCCGGGCACGAAGGCGGTCTGGTCCACCGCCGCGTTAAGCGACACGGCGGCGATGCTGGGGTGGGTCATGGCCATCACGCCAGCGCCCGCACGGCGGCGGCATCGGCGCACCCTAGCGCGCGGCCCGCCAGCGCGCGGTTGTCCTCCATCGAGGTTGCGCGCAGTTCGGCCTTGACCGACGGGATCGACGGGATCGACACCGACAGTTCGACCAGCCCCAACCCCGCCAGGATGCGCGCGCCCAGCGGGTCGCCCGCGACGCCGCCACAGGCGCCGACCCAGATGCCGGCCCGCGCGGCCGCCTTGACGGTCTGGTCGATCAACCGCAGCACCGCGGGGTGCAGCCCGTCGGCCTTGCGCGCCAGCGTGGGATGCATTCGGTCCATCGCCAGCGCGTATTGGGTCAGATCGTTGGTGCCGATGGAAAAGAAATCCACCCGCCGCGCCAGTTCGGGGGCCATCATGACCGCCGAGGGCACCTCGATCATGATGCCCATCTCGGCGTGTTCGGCGCCGACCTCGGCGCGGACTTCTTCGGCGATGCGCAGGGCGTCGTCCAGTTCATCGGTCATGGCGACCATCGGGAACATGATGCGCACCGGCCCGCGCGCCGACGCGCGGAAGATGGCGCGCAGCTGCGTGCGAAAGATCGCCTCGTGCGTCAGGCAGAACCGGATGCCGCGAGTCCCCAGAAACGGGTTCTCCTCGACCGGCATCCGGAGATACGGGATTTCCTTGTCCCCGCCCACGTCCAGGGTGCGGATGATGATGGGCAGACCGTTCATCGCGTCCAGCATGGCGGAATAGATCGCCACCTGTTCGTCTTCGGTCGGGGCGTGGTCGCGGTTGACGAACAGGAATTCGGTGCGCAGCAGGCCGACGCCTTCGCCACCCGCGTCGATGGCAGCCGTCGCTTCGGCAACATCCGAGATATTCGCCACCACCTCGACGCGGGCGCCGTCGGTGGTGATCGCGGGCTTGAAACGGTCGCGCGCTTCGGTTTCGCGCTGTGCGACCAGATCGTTCATCGCCGCCTCGGCATGGCGCGTGTCGGCGGCGGTCGGGTCCAGCACCAGCCCGCCGCCCGTTCCGTCCAGCAGGGCGGCTGTGCCGTTGGCAAGGTCCAGCACCGCAGGCCCTGCCCCCACCACGGCGGGAATGTCCAGCGCGCGGGCAATGATCGAGGTGTGCGAGGTCGGGCCACCGGACGCGGTACACAGCCCCTTGACCAGCGCCTTGTCCAGTTGCGCGGTATCGGACGGAGTCAGGTCGTCGGCGACCAGAATGCAGGGTTGATCGGGCAGGCGGGCACCGCCGGTGACCTCGCCCAGCTGCTTGAGCACCCGCAAGCCGACGTCGCGCAAATCGGCGGCGCGGGCGGCCAGCGTTGCGTCCGGCATGCCCGACAGCATGTCGGCGCGTTCGCTCACGGCGGTGTTCCAGGCAAAGCCCGCGCTGCGCCCCTGGGCGATCAGCGCCGCGGCGGCCTCGATCATTTCCGGGTCGCCAAGGAATTCCTGGTGGGCGCGAAAGATCTGCGCCTTGGCCGGCCCCGATTTCTTCCAGACGTCTTCGTAGAGGGCTTCAAGCTGGCGCCAGGCGGTTTGCAGCGCGGCGTCCAGCCGGGCCTGTTCGGTCGACGGGTCGTCGGCATCGGTCGCAAAGCTCACGTCTTCGCGCAGAAACTGGAACACGGGGGCAAGCGCATAGCCCGGCGAAGAAGAGATCCCCGGCAGCGTCTTGCCCTCCCAATCCAGCGCCGCGGCGACCGGGGCCGGACCCGCCGGCGCATCGTCGACGCTGTCCCGTTCGTCTTCGAGCCCCTGCGCAAAGGCGGCGCGCAGGGCGTCAAGCGCCTCCGGGGCCTGGGGTCCCTCGGCGGAGACGGTGACCTCGGCGCCCTGGTCGGCCCCGAGGCGCAGCAGCGAAATCAAGCTCTTGGCGTTGCCAACCTTGTCGCCGTGGCGCAGGCGGATGTCGGCGTCATACCCCTTGGCCAGGGTGACCAGCGCGGTGGCGGGGCGGGCGTGCAGCCCGTGCGGGCCCGCGATGGTCACGGTGAAGCTGTCGCCAAGATCCGTGGCCGGGGCGGTGGCTGTGTCGTTGGCCGGGGCCTGCCCGGTCAGGCGGGCGACGATTTCGGCCACGTCGGTGGTGGTGGCCAGCTTGTCGGCGACAGCGTCATCGCCCAGCACGTCGGTCAGGTTGGTCAGCACCGCAAGATGTTCATCGGACCGCGCGGCGATGGCGACGACCAGCCGGGCGCGGTCGCCCGACCCCCAGTCGACACCGGCGGGAATCTGCACCACGGCGATGGCGGTGTCATGGATCAGATCGCGGTCCTTGGGCAGGCCGTGTGGAATGGCGATGCCATTGCCGAGGAAGGTATTGGCCACCTGCTCGCGCCCCATCATCGACGCGCCGTAGCGCGGGTCGATCTTGCCGGCGGCGGTCAGAAGATCGACGGCCTGGGCGATGGCATCCGCCTTGTCGGTGGCGGTCTGGCCGATCGCGACGAGATCGTTTGTCAGGGTAAGCACGTTCTCTCCTCCTCATTCCCGTGTCATGGTGACGGACAAGAAGGAAGCGCCTTGCAGATGAACGGAGTATGTCGCGGATCGTGGCCCGGATTGTAACATTTGTCATATTGCTGCTGCTGGGGGCGGTCGCGCCGCGCGCGTCGGTGGCGCAGGACCGGCTGACCGTGGTGACCCGCGACGGCGGGCCCATCGCCGGGCCGGCCTTGCGGCACGCCACCGGTTTCACCACCGCCACGGGGGTGCCGGTGGATGTGGTGCAGCGTCCCTTCAGCGCGCTTTACGCCGAGGTCATGCTGGGCTTTGTCACCGGCGGCCCGACGGCGGATGTGCTGATCTTTCCCGCCGCGTGGTTGCCGGATTTCGCGCCCTATCTGGCGCCGGTACCGCCGACGCTGGTTGACAGCGCGCTGGTGCGGGGCATCCACCCGGCGTTTCGCGACGTGCTCATGCGCTGGCAGGGCGCGTGGAAGGCGGTGACGCTGGACGGCGATCTGCACATGGGCGCCTATCGGCGCGACCTGTTCGAAGATCCCGTGCTGCGTGCGGCGTATCTCGCGCAACATCGCGAACCGCTGGAGCCGCCGCAAGACTGGGCGCAATACGCCCGCATCGCGACGTTTTTCCAGGCCCGCCCCGAGGTACGCTACGGCACGCTGGAGGCGTCGGCGCAGGGCGGGCAGCGGCTTTGGTACCTGTTCAGCCACGCGGCCGCACTGATGGCGGACCGGGGCAGCCTGTTCTTCGATCCGGTGACCATGCGCCCCAGCATCGACAGCCCCGGATGGGAACGGGCGCTGCAAGGCTATCTTGACGCGGTGGCCACCGGGCCTGACGCGGCGTTGGCCAGCCACGACGTGCGCCGGCGCTTTGCGGCGGGCGATGCGGCGATGGCGATCGACTGGTCCGACATCGGGCTTTACGCGTCGGACCCGGCGCTGTCGCATGTCGGGGGGCGCGCCGGGTTCTTTGTGCTGCCCGGCAGCGAGGCCGTCTGGGACGCGCAGGCGCAGGTCTGGCGCGCGCAAGCCGCCTATCCGGTGCCGTTTCTGGCGTTCGGCGGCTGGATTGCCGCCGTCCCCGCCGAGGCGCGCGCGCCCGATCACGCCTGGGACTATATCCGCTGGATTGCCGATCCGGCGCGGGCGGACAGCGATGTGCGCTCGGGCGCGTCGGGGTTCAACGCCTACCGGATGTCGCAACTGAACGATCCGGACGGGTGGCGGAACATCATCGGGGACGCGACCGAATCCTACCTCGGCGTCCTGCGCGAAAGCCTGTCGTCGCCCGCCGTCACGCCAGATCTGCGCATCCCCGGCTATCCCGCCTACATGGCGGCGCTCGACGCGCATCTTGGCGATGTTCTGGCGGGGCGCGCCGGACCTGCGCAGGCGCTGGCCGCCGCCGCGGTGGAGTGGGAACAGATCACCGACCGGTTGGGGCGGGGGGCGCAGGCGCGCAACTACCGCGAGGCCATGCGGCTGCGGCCCGAAACGCCATGACCGGCTTGCCCAAACGCAACCGCTGGCGCGGTATTCAGGGCCGTCTGCTGCTGATCGTCGCCGTGTCGAGCCTTGCCATGGGGGTGCTCGGCATCGCGGCGCTGGGCGCGCTGGACCGGATCGGCGCCGCCGCCGAAGATGTCACGGAACACGATTTGCCCGCCGTGACCTCGGCGTTGCGGCTGGCGCGCATCGGCGAGCGCCTGCAAAGCCGGGGCGCCAGCCTGATGGCCGCCCGCACCGGCGACGCAATGGCCGACGCGCAGGCGGACATCGACGCCGATCTTGCCGCTTTTGCCGCGCAGGCCGCGCTGTTGCGCAAAGTGCAGCCCGACGCGCGGGCGATCCCGGCGCAAGCGCAGGCGCTGGCCGATGGGCTGGCCGATCTGCGCAGGGCGCTGGACCGGCGCCGCGCCCTTGGCGTCGATCAGAACGCCGCCCGCCGCGCCGTGTTTGCCGAAATCGACCGGTTGCGCCAGCTGATCGGCCCGTCGATCCTGGCGATCGAGACGGTCACGTCCAACACCGCCGTCGCGGCGGACGAGATCTGGCGCACGGCGGTGCGCAGCCAGGCGCCCTTGCTGGCCGCCGAACGGCTGACCAACCTTGCGGCGTCGGCGATCCTTCGGGGCGCCAGCGCGGATGCCGGGGCAGAGCTGGCGCAGACCCGCGCCGGCTATGCGCGCAGCACCGCGCAGCTTGCGGCGCTGGTGCCGCGTCTGCCCGAAGGTCTGCGGGCGGGCGCGCGCGCTGCCACCCATGCCTTTGATGCCCAGCTTGGTCCGGGCGGGGTGTTCGACCTGCGCGCGCGGGAACTGGCCGCGCTTTTTGCGGCACAAACCGCGCTTGAGGGCGTCGGCGACCGCGCCGCGGCGCTGAAACTGGCGGTGGATGCGGGCGCGATCGAGGCGAGCCAGCGCATGGCGGATGTCACGCAAGGACTGCGCCGGACCATCGTCACCCGCAGCGCGCGATTCGCCATGGTGGGCATTGCGGTGGTGCTGGTGGCGGCGCTGGCGTCCTATGCGCTGGTGATCCGCCCGCTGGGCCGCAACCTGGCGGGGGTGACGGGGGCAATGACCCGGCTGGCGCGGGGAGAACGCGATACGGAGGTGCCCGGTGCCGAACGCCGCGACGAGATCGGCGACCTTGCCCGTGCCTTTACCGTGTTCAAGGACAATTCGGTCCTGATGGAACATCTCGACCGGCAGCTGGCGGAGCGCTCCGGCCTGTTGCTGACCACATTTGAGACGATGAAGGACGGCTTTTCGGTGTTCGATCAGGACCGTCGCCTGGTCACCTGCAACCCGCGCTATGCGGCGCTTTATGGGATGGACGACGGTTTTCTGCAAAGCCACCCGTCGCTTGACGAGATCAACCGCCATCTGCAAGCCCAGGGCGTGCGTGCCTTTCTGCCCGGCGGCGAGGAGACCGACCTGGAACAGATTTCGCACCGCCGTCTGGCGCTGTCGTTCCGCCATGAACTGCGGTTTCCCGGCGGCGCGGTGCTGGAACTGCGCTCGAACCCGATTCCCCAGGGGGGCTTTGCCACGATCCACATGGATGTCAGCGAACAGCGCGCCACCGAAAGCCAGCTGGCACAGGCGCAGAAGATGGAAAGCGTCGGGCTTCTGACGGGGGGCATCGCGCATGATTTCAACAACATCCTTGCGGTGATCCTGGGCAACCTGAACATTCTGGCCCGCGATGACGGTGTGCCAGAGCCGCTTCGGGGCAGGGTGCGCCGCGCGCGGGGCGCCGCCGAACGCGCCGCAACGCTGGTCAGCCGCCTGCTGACGTTCTCGCGCCGTCAGCGTCTGGCTCCGGAAAACGTCGATGCCAACGCGCTGGCGCTGGGTGTGGGCGAGCTGCTGGAAACCAGCCTTGGCGCCGGGGTCCGCCTGCGCATGGATCTTGCCCCCGGTCTGCCCAGGCTGCGGGTGGATCCCGGCCAGCTTGAGGCGGCGCTGATGAACCTTGCGGTCAATGCGCGCGATGCGATGGACGGGCAGGGCGAGATCACCATCGCCACCCGCCCGGCGGGCGACATGGCGGAAATTACGGTGTCGGATACCGGCCCCGGCATTCCGCCCGAACTGCTGGAACAGGTATTCGAGCCGTTCTTCACCACAAAGCCGGTGGGCAAGGGCAGCGGGTTGGGGCTAAGTATGGTCTACGGCTTTGCGCGGCAATCGGGCGGCAGCGTGCGCATCGAAGACGGCCCCGGCGCGCGCATCGTGCTGTGCCTGCCGGTTGCCCGCGTGCCCGATGCGGCGCCCGCGCCGCCGGTGCGAACAGCGCCGGGGGATGCCTGCATTCTGGCGGTGGACGACGACGCTGACCTGCTCGAACTGAGCGCGCGCCAGTTGCGCTCTCTTGGCTATGCGGTGGTGACGGCACCCGACGGGCCGTCGGCGCTGGCCCTGCTGGAAGACATCCCCGAAATCGACCTGTTGTATACCGACGTCTCGATGCCCGGAGACATGGATGGCGGCGAACTGGCCACCCGCGCGCGCGCGCGGCGCCCCGGCCTCGCGGTCCTTTATACCTCGGGCGGGCTGGTCGAGGGGCCGTCCCCGCTGCTGCGCAAGCCCGTCAGCGAAGATATCCTGGCGGCGGCGGTCAGCCTGGCGCTGACTCCTCAGAGCCGCGATACATCCGCGTCGAACACATAACCGGCGCCGCGTTCGGTGCGGATCAGGGTGGGCGCCTTGGGGTTGGGCTCGATCTTGCGGCGCAGACGCAGGATCAGCACGTCGATGGTGCGGTCGAACACCTCGCCTCCGTCGGTGCGGGTCCGTTCCAGCAACTGGTCGCGCGACAGCACCCGGCGGGGCGCCTGCACGAAGGTCTCAAGCAGCAGGAATTCCGCATTGGTGAGCGCCACGGGCGCGTTGCCGGGGCGTTCCAGCACCCGCGCGTCAAGGTCGATGGTCCAGCCGGCGAAACCGCGCCTGTCGTGATCCGGCGCGGGGTCCGGAGCAGGGTCGGGCACAGGGTCGGGCACTGGCATCAGCGCGGGGGGCCGCGCCGGGCCCGAACGCCGCAGCACCGCCTTGATCCGCGCGATCAGCTCGCGCGGGTTGAACGGTTTGACGACGTAATCGTCAGCGCCCATTTCCAGCCCCAGAATGCGGTCGATGTCGCCGCCAAGGCCGGTCAGCATGATGATCGGAATCTGCGACCCTGCCCGCAGGCGCTGAGCGATGGCCAGCCCGTCGCCATCGGGCAGCCGCAAATCCAGCAGGATCAGGTCCGGGGTGTCGTGATGCAGGGCCGGGCCGATTTCGGCCGCGCAGGCGGCCTCGCGCGTCGTCCAGCCCTGTGCTTCCAGTTCGAAGCGCAACAGGTCGCGGACATCCGCGTCATCGTCGACGATGAGAATCCTGACCATGCGCCCTATCCCTTACGTTGCATCCATCAGGTAATCTTCTGTACCGCGCTCGGCAAGCGCGGGCGGATCGCAGGCGTGTCTGGCGCTTGCGCCGGGTGCGATGATAGGCTTGGCGCACCGCTTCAAGGAGATCGCAAGATGCTGACCGAACCGCTGTCCGCCCTGACCGCCCGCACGCTGCAAAACTGCGGGGCGAGCGCCGCGCTTGATGTGGCGGGGGGCATGGCCGTCCGGTCGCCGGTGACGGGCGAGACCGTCGCGACGCTGGCCCCGCACACGGCCGCCGGCGCCGGAGCGGCGATCGACACCGCCGTTGCCGCCTTCAAGACCTGGCGCCTGGTGCCGGCGCCGCGCCGGGGCGAATTGGTGCGCCTGTTCGGCGAGGAACTGCGCCGCGCCAGGCAGGACCTTGGCCGCATGGTGTCGATCGAGGCGGGCAAGTCGCCCTCCGAAGGGCTGGGCGAGGTGCAGGAGATGATCGACATCTGCGATTTCGCCGTGGGCCTGTCGCGCCAGCTGTACGGGCTGACCATCGCCACCGAACGCCCCGGTCACCGGATGATGGAAACCTGGCACCCGCTGGGGGTGGTGGGCATCATCTCTGCCTTCAACTTCCCCTGCGCGCCCTGGTGCTGGAACGCGGCGCTGGCGCTGGTCTGCGGCGATCCGGTGCTGTGGAAACCGTCCGAGAAAACCCCGCTGACGGCGTTGGCGGTGCAGGCGGTGTTCGACCGGGCGGTGGCGCGCTTTGGCGATGCGCCCGAGGGGCTTTCGCAGGTTCTGATCGGCGGCCCCGATCTGGGCGAGGCGCTGACCGACAGCACCAGCGTGGCGCTGGTGTCGGCCACCGGGTCGACCCGCATGGGCCGCATCGTCGGGCCGAAGGTGGCGGCGCGCTTCGGGCGCTGCATCCTGGAACTGGGGGGCAACAACGCGGGCATCGTCTGCCCGAGCGCCGACATGGACATGGCCCTGCGCGCGATCGCTTTCGGCGCCATGGGCACGGCGGGGCAGCGATGCACCACCATGCGCCGCCTGTTCGTGCACGAGTCCGTCTATGACCGGTTGGTTCCGGCGCTTGTCACGGCCTATGGCAGCGTGTCGGTCGGCAATCCGCTGAGCTCGGGCGCGCTGGTCGGTCCGCTGATCGACAAGGCGGCATTCGTCGGCATGGGCGCGGCGCTGGACGACGCAAAGGCGTTGGGCGGGACCGTTCACGGCGGTGCACGTCAACCGGTCGAGGGCGACGCGGCCTATTACGTCAAACCCGCCCTTGTCGAGATGCCCGAGCAGGCCGGCCCGGTGCTGCGCGAAACCTTTGCTCCGATCCTGTATGTCATGAAATACAGCGATTTCGACGCGGTGCTCGATGCGCACAACGCCGTGGGCGGGGGGCTGTCGTCGTCGATCTTCACCACCGACCTGCGCGAGATGGAAACCTTTCTGTCGGCCCGGGGCTCTGATTGCGGCATCGCCAATGTCAACATCGGCACGTCCGGTGCCGAAATCGGCGGGGCCTTTGGCGGGGAAAAGGAAACCGGCGGCGGGCGTGAAAGCGGCTCGGACGCATGGCGCGCCTACATGCGCCGGGCGACCAACACCATCAACTACAGCCGCGAGCTGCCGCTGGCGCAGGGCGTGAGCTTTGACATCGGATGACGCCGGGTGCGGCGGGGCAGAGCCTCGCCGCGCGGAGGCGCCCGCGGGTCAGCGGCGCAGCGCGCCCAGGGCTTCTTTCAGGTCAATGGCGCCGTCATACAGCGCCCGGCCCGAAATCGCGCCGTTCAGCGCCGCGCCGCAATCGCGCAGCGCCTCAAGATCCTGGATCGACGACACACCGCCCGACGCGATGACCGGGATGCTCACGGCCCGCGCCATGGCTGCGGTATAGGTCACGTTCGGCCCCTGCATGGCGCCGTCGCGGTTGATGTCGGTGTAGATGATCGCGGCGACGCCCGCATCCTCGAAGCTTTTGGCCAGCTCCACCGCATCCACATCGGTGACTTCGGCCCAGCCCTTGGTCGCGACGCGCCCGTCGCGCGCGTCGATCCCTACGGCGATCTTGTCGGGAAAGGCGGCGGCGGCCTCACGCACCAGGCTTGGGTTTTCCACGGCGACGGTGCCCAGGATCACCCGCGCCAGCCCGCGCATCAGCCAGCGTTCGATAGTGGCCATGTCGCGGATGCCCCCCCCAAGCTGGGCGGGCGTGTTGGTCAGTCTCAGGATTTCCTCGACCGCGTCACCGTTCACCGGCTCGCCCGCAAAGGCGCCGTTCAGATCCACCAGGTGCAGCCACTCGCAGCCGGCGGCGACGAACTCCAGCGCCTGCGCGGCGGGGTTGTCATTGAACACGGTGGCCTTGTCCATGTCGCCGCGAAGAAGGCGCACGGCCTTGCCGTCCTTGAGGTCGATGGCTGGGTAAAGGATCATGGCAGTCCGCAATATGCTGTTTTTTTCTACATTTCACGACCGGGCGTCCGATGCAATCGGCGGCTGCGTCATTCCTGCCCGGATCGACGATACGCCATCTGCCAGGCGCCTTGTCCGGGACCGACGCCGAGGCGCGCCATGGGCAGATGCGTCGTCGGCGCGGCTAACCTTGCGTTAAGTCCGTGTTTACACGCGCCTGCGTAGGTTCTGGCCAAGGCGGCCGCACACGAGGAGACCGAAAGACCGATGCAGCTGACGGAGTACCCGGACACGGGCGGCGATCTGCCGCTTGCCCTGATCGTGGATGACGATGACGCAGATCGCTATCGTCTGACAAAGATGTGCCGCAAGGCGGGGCTCGACTTTGCCTTTCACGATGCCGAGGGCCTGAAGCGTATGAAGGCGCTGATGGACGCGCGGCGCTTTGACATCGTCTTTCTCGACTACTGGCTCGGGATCGAAAGCGGGCAAGAGGCGCTGGAGCTTTTGCGCGCCCATCCCAACCAGCGCGATGCGGTGGTCATCATGGTCAGCAGCGTCAGCCGCCATGACGTCGTGATCGAAGCGATGCGCAGTGGCTGCGACGATTACCTTGTCAAAGAAGAACTCGGTCTTGACGCCATTCGCAAGTCGGTTGCGAATGCGTTTGAACGACGGCTCGTGCGGCGCAGTCATGGCGCGCGCGGCCGGCGGCTCGTCGAACTGGAATCGCGCATTCAGCGGGTCGGCGCCGGGTTCACGCCCGACATGCGGACAGTTCTGTTGCGGCTGCTGCGCCGGATTTCAGCCGCAACGCTGCGGGACGATGCCGGACCCTGGCGTCCGGACCACCACGAAATGACCGAAATGTGCCTGAACGGCCTGACCGCCCTTGGCGAGATCGAGGGAGTCTGTCGCGAGGCGCTGCCGCCAGCGGACGAAAAGCGGGACCGGTTCGCCGATTGCCATTCGGGGTCGATGACCGGGCGAATCAGCTAGGTGTTTAGTCCCAGCGTGTGATGGTCTACTTATCTGTGACCATGGGAAGGACGCACTATGGGACAAATTCTTCACGGCAGCGCCACGCACTGTTACCCGGCAGGCGATTTGCAAGGCAAATCTGCCGAGAGGGCACGCACGCGATCCGAGCAGCAATACAGCGATCCATTGGCTGGCAGTCGTTTGCGCAGCACAACGATGAGAAGCGCAAGCTTCGAACGCGGCGCTGAGCCGGGAGTTGGGCATCAACGTCAAGACCGTCGCCAAGTGGCGCAA
>NZ_QLMG01000033.1 GCF_003259905.1 Salipiger aestuarii
CTTCACTCCGTGCTTGCGGGCCTGCCATTTGTTACCCGGCAGTGGTTTGCCTGCAAACCATGAGAGGGCCCCGTCGCCGAGGAACTTGATCCCGGTGCTGTCCACTGCCCGGCAGTGCATTGCGGCCTCGGAGAAGACAGGCGGGGACCGGGCCGGCCCTCATGCGGCGCAAGCCAGGTCATCTCCTTGTCCTGCCACCCTCTTGCACATGCGGGCATGTGCTGCCGGGCAATGGATCAGCAGGGAGCCACGCTGCCTCAGCGCGGCGTTGTAGCTGGGCCAGTTCGTCGTGCGGTAGCGGGCGGGTGAGGGCTTAGTCATGCAGCCCATCTAACCACATGGATTCACGACGTGAATCCTTCGAAGGTCGAGTTCCGCAACAACGCCGATTTCTTTACCTCGGCGGTGGGAACCCTTTCGCGCAGAACCCGCGCGGGCGTCCCGCCGGCGATCACATCCGGGGGTATCGGCCCGGTGACGACTGAACCTGCTGCGACCGCAGTTCCGGTACCGATGGTGACCCCGTCCATCAGCACCGAATGCGTGCCGACCCAGATGTTGTCCGACAGCACGATGCCTCGGGCGCGATCTTCGCGCAGCGAGCGGTTGATAGTCTTGTCGAACCGGTTGAGGTCGTAATTTCCGCCCCCGACTACATAGGTATAGGCGCTGATCAGGTTGTCCGCACCTATGCGCACCTTGCTGCAGGAAAAGATTTCGGCATTGAACCCGATATTGGCCCTTTCGCCAACGTCGATGTCACCATCCTTGCAACTCAGAATCGAATTGCGGCCAACGAAACAGTCGTTGGCAATCGCGATCCCGGCGTTTGACGCGCCCTTGGCATCAAGCATCACGTTGTCGTCGATGATCACCCGGTTTCCCAGCCTGATCTTGTGCGGATGGCGCAGCGTGACATTGCGCCCGAAGACAACGCCCCTGCCGCATTCGCCGAGCAACAACGGATACAGTTTGCCGCGAAGCACCAAACCCAGCGCGCCGGGGATGGAGCTGACGAAAAGCATGATCAACTCGTACTTCACAAGCGGCCACAGGTCACGCGATCCGACGACCATGTCCTGATATTTCTTCATCGCACTGGTTTTGCGGCCTGCGACCTCATCCTGAACCTTGAACGTGATTTCACTCATGCGCGCCCCCTCTTGCGATACGCTTCTGTTTGTTGGAATTCGCCCATCGTCATGCCTCACGAAGCCGCTGGACCCCGTCAAGGACGTAGAGCGCCGCGCCGAGCATGGAGGTCGCCAACAGCTGGGCGCGCAGCAACAACGCCACCGCCAGGCCGTGTTCCAGCTCGGCCCCGACGGGCAGCAGCAGAACGGAAAATGCCCATTCCCACACGCCGATGCCGCCCGGCGTGGTCGGGAGCGCGGCAATGATAAGAATGATTGGGGCAACCGCCCAAAGCGACACGAGGTCAAGATGCAGCCCGAGAACCCGCGCCGTGATGTAGATATTGGCCACCGTCAGCAGGTGATACAGCAGGGAATAGGCAAAGCTCTGGAAGACGATGCCGGGCGTGGTCCAGAAACTGGCCAGTGCGGTGCGCATCTGGTCCAGCCTTTCCACAAGGCGCGCTCCGTGCGGGTGTTTTTTGGCTTTCCTCTTCAGCGGCGCGGTCAATCGTTCAGGCGACCAGATCACGGCCACCAGGGCAAGGCATCCGCCCGCGATGATCGCAATGGAGCCGCTGACAAGCAGATCGTCGTGAATAGACGGGGTTGCCAGAAATCCGATGACCGCCAGCGCCACGAGGGTCAGCAGGCCGGTCAGCCGTTCCAGAAGGACCGCCGCAAATGATTCAGCCTGCGATCCGATACGTCTACCGACCATATAAGAGCGCGCCAGATCGCCGCCGAGGCTACTCGGCATGAAATTGTTGAAGAAATAGCCCATGACATAATAGCGCATCAGGCTGGGCAGACCGATGGCGCATGCCCTGTAGCGCAGAAGCACCCGCCATTTGAGACAGCTGGCCCAGATCAGCGGAACGGGAATTACCAAAACGATCGCCAGGCCAAGCGGTGACAGCCCGGTCAAAAGCGACGTGGCTCCTTGCCAGACGTCTTTGCGGGACAGCAGCAGCAGCACAAGACCGATCCCGAGGATCAGTTTTATCGAGAAAGCCAGACGGGACCTGTTCATTCCGCTACCCTTTTGTAAATTTGACGCAAAGCCGGTCCTGCCACGCGCCGAAACTGACCCGGTGACGGGGCGTCGCCCGCGCGGAACACGCCGTCGCGACAGCGCGTCTAGTGGCCGTTTCGTTGCAGACAGACCACCGCGGCGGTTTTGACGAGGATCATCAGATCCATGCCAAAGCTCAGGTTTCGAACATATTTTGCGTCAAGGTTCATCCGCTCGTCATAGCCGAGATCATTGCGACCAGAGACCTGCCACAGCCCGGTGATGCCGGGGCGCGCCTTGGTATAAGGATGCGCCCAGCCGTAATGCTCCGAGATCTCGTCCGGCGTCACCGGACGCGGCCCGACAACGCTCATCTGACCCACGAGGACATTGAAGAACTGGGGAAGCTCATCGAGGCTGAGCTTGCGCAGGGTTGTGCCCACGATCGGAATGATACGTGGATCCTTGCGCAGTTTGCGCGTCTGTGAAAATTCCGCTGCGGCGGCGCTGTCGGCTCGCAGCAATTCGGCAAGACGCGCGTCGGCATCCACAACCATCGTTCGAAATTTCAGGCAGGGAAACAGACGGCCATCCAGGCCCACACGCTGGTGAGCAAACAGCACCGGCCCCTTTGTTCCCAACCGGATGAGCAGAGCGATGACCAGCATGGGCAAAGCCAGAGAAAGCAGCGCCAGAGTTGCGAAACAGATGTCGAACACGCGCTTTGGAATGCCGCCAGCCGACCGGATGGCGAAGGCGCGTCGGCGATTGCCCGCGCGGTTTGCTGCTGGGCGTGGAACTGGTAGATGTTGACTAAAATTGACCGCGCTATCCGCGCCACAATCTGAAATAGTCCTTTCAGATGATGCGCGTTCAAATGATTGCTTCGACATAGCACACTACCCAATCACACAAAAAACAGGGCGGGCTGAACAAAAAAAGCGCGCCGCCAACATCTGAAAGATACAACCAGCAATATCCACAGAAAGCTACGCCATAAATATCCGAAACTCAACCCCGCTCGGGTGTCGTATGCCGGCAAGGGAATGTTTCGCCGCGCAAGCAGAGGACCCGGTACCGCGCCTCCGTGACGCGCGGGAGTTCCCTTGCATGTCTGGAATTTGCAGCGTTCCGCGCTAAATAGGCAGCGGTTTTCGATGGTGTTGTCATCTTATAGCCGTTGCCGGAAAGCGGGGCGACGGGCGGCGTGAAGAAACGATCTGATTGCGGGGCGAACCCGGAATCCGGTAGCCAGATGGCCGCTCTTCATCCGCAAGAAAGCCGCGCCTCGCCCAAATTTTCGGCGTGAGCCCGGCAGGACGGGCGATAATTTTCCGCACCGTGGCGGATTCGGAATGATCGCGCCCGACGTGGCCGAATCGGGGAACCTTGACGCGACACATTCAACGCGCGGGGGCATCAGCGGGGCCGCCATAGCGCCCGAACGGCATGACCTCCGCCGCTTTGCTCGGCAGGTTTTCGCCCCTTACTTCGGCGTTAACGACGAATTAACCCAATGCGTGTATAATAGAAGCTTCAGAACCCGATTGTTTCCGTTGTTTGGGGGGTTTCATGGCTCGGCGTTTGTTTCAGACCGCAAAGGGTACCACTGGCCAGGGTGGATGCTCTTCATACATGACCGATGTATTCGGGCATTCTGGTCGATCTACCGGGCCAAGGCGTGATTGTTGCGAGCTTTATGCCGCTTCTCAACCTATCGGCGCATTCGTTTCGGACCATATATCTTGTAAGTTTCGCCACGCATCCCTACTAAGAAAGGATTGCGGATACGAGCTTCAGAGCGGCTTTTTCAGAACAATCCGCGCATTTGACCATGACAGGGATCGGAACATGAGGCACTTGTTCATCAGCGCGCCGATCGTTGCACTCGGGCTCAGCGTCGTGCTGTTCCAGTTCGGTGCCGGCTGGTGGTGGATCGCCTGCGCCTTTTTCCTGACGGCTCCGGCACTTATTGGTCTCGCTGTTTTGCTCTGCAATACCGTGCTGCCCTGCTCTGGTCGCGACTCGGAAGACTAAGCCAAAACCGCCTGCTTCGCCGACCACCGTGGGCTGATTTGGCATGGCGTCGAAATATGCCGCACTCCGGGGCGGTCACCGTACCAAGCTTGCATTTGCACTTTGTCGAGTCGCAGACCTGTGCCAGCCTCTCTGCATTGATCGAATGCATTGGAGGACAGGGATTTTGCGGGCTGACTTTGTGCATCTCGACACGCCGCCGCCCAATGCGGTGCTGCAAATTGCGGTCGATACCCACGTTCACCTCTATCCCGGCGCGGATGCTGGCAGGGCGTTGACGGCGGGCTTTGGCAATCTGACCGCCGCGCGGCAAAACGCCGACAGGCTTATGCTGGTTCTCACAGAAACATCGCGTGACTGCGCTTTCGAAGACTTGGCGGCCGGCCGTCGCGTGGCCAGAGGCTGGTCATGTGACCGGGTCGCGGCAGATCCAGCCGCGCTGCGGGCCACGAACCTGAGAAAAAATAGCCAGGGGCTGCTGTTGCTGGCCGGGCGGCAGATTCAGACGCGCGAAGGGATCGAAGTTCTTGCCCTTGCGACCAATGAGCGCTTCGAAGACGGTCTGCCGATCCGCACGGTCCTTGCCCAGTTGCACACTCGGCGAATTCCCGCCGTGCTGCCTTGGGGTGTTGGAAAGTGGTTGGGCAGACGGGGCGCAGAGGTGGAGGACCTGCTGGCCGGGGCAGGGGGGCATGGTCTGATGCTTGGGGACAACGCGGGCCGCCCCCGGATCTGGCGGACGCCGTCGCTTTTTTTGCAGGCAATGCGGGATGGGGTGCCGGTCCTGCCCGGTTCCGATCCGTTGCCGCTGCCCGGCGCAGAGGAAGGGATCGGCGCGTTCGGATGCCAGATCGACGCCCCTCTGGACGAGACGCGCCCCGCATCGTCCCTGCGTGAGCATCTGTTCACCCTGCGCGGGCAACCCGTCCAGATCGGTAAACGACGCGGGCTGCCCGCGGTGGTAAGCGAACAGATCGCATTGCGCCGTCGCAGGATTCGGACAACGCGGGCAGGGGGCATATCGTGAAACGCGCCACGCTTGAGGCACTCGGGGATGACCCGTTCGATGTGCTGGTGATCGGCGGGGGCATTTATGGCCTGATGGCCGCGCGCGATGCGGCGATGCGCGGCCTGCGGACCGCGCTGGTCGAGCGTGACGATTTCGGCGGCGCGACGTCACATAACTCGCTGAAGCTGATGCACGGCGGCATTCGCTATGTCCAGCATCTGGATATCTCGCGGCTGAGGGCGTCGGCACGGGAGCGCGCCTTCTGGCAGCGGGCTGCCGCGCCGGTGTGCCAGCCGATGGATTTCACCATCCCACTGTTCGGTCATGGCATCCGCGGACCCGAGGCCTTTGCCGCGGCGGCTGCGCTCTATACGCTGGCATCGACCGGGTTGCGCGGACCGCTGTATCACGGCGCGCGTGCGATCGGCGCGAAGGCCGCGCGTCGACGCCTTGGAGCCTTTGCACCCGAAGAAAGGGTGAGCGGGGGCGGCATCTGGCGTGACGGGCAGTTGCAGGATGTGAACCGACTGCACATGGCCTGCTTGCGGGCGGCGATTGATGCCGGGGCGCTGGCCGCCAACTACATGGAAGTCTCGGCGCTTGGCGGTGACGGTGATCGTGTGACTGGCGTGCATCTGCGCGACCGCCTCACAGGGGCCGAGGGCGCAATTCGTGCCGGCGTCACGCTGTCCTGCACCGGAAAGGCGGCTGCGGCCCTTGCTGGCCCGCATCTGCGTGATCGGTCCCTGTTTACGGGGTTTCTGCGGGCGACGAACCTTGTGATCGACCGCGACACCAGGACGAGCGGGATCGGGGTGGTCAGTCGCTCGCGATCCGACGCGGTGGTGGAGCGCGGCGGGCGCATGTATTTTTTCACCCCGTGGCAGGGCCACACGATCATCGGGACACATGAAAGCAGCGCCGAGGGTGCGGCGGATGCGGATATCGACGATTTATTGACCGAGCTTCAGTTTGCATGCCCGCGGTTGGGTCTGTCGCGCAAGGATGTTGTCTGGGTGCATCAGGGGCTGATTCCGGCGGACATAGATGACAGCCGTGGCGCCGTGCAGCGGCAGACACGCGGCAGTCTTCTGGATCATTCGGCGCAGGGGTTGGACGGCCTGATCAGTGTGGCCGGGGTGAAATACACCACGGCGCGGCTGATTGCCGAACGCGCGGTGGACGCGGCGCTGCGCCAGCTGGACCGCGACGCGCGGCCCTGCCGCAGCTTTGAAACGCCGCTGCCGGTGGATACCAGCCCCGACCCTGATCCGCGCAGCGACGAACCCGAGGTGCTGGCAGCACGGTTGCGCCAGGCCGCGCGGGGGGAAATGGCCGTGTCGTTGCAGGATGTCGCGGTGCGACGCACGCTTTGGGCCGAGACAGGCCTGTCGCAGGCACCCGGCGTGGAAGACCGTCTGCTCCGTGCTGCCGCAATTGCGGGCATTCCCGCTCAGCCTCCGTTGAGGGACTGAGCCGATAACGGCCTAAACCAGCACGAAATCGTCGGGCGTTATGTCCGCCAGCGTGACGCTGCGAATGTCGGCAAGCGTCTGCGCAAGAGCGGGCGAGAAGAGGGCGAGGTGGACGTCCGAACCGTTGGGTGTAAGCTGGACGTAGCCGCTTGCCTCTGCTTCGTCCCAGCCGTAGGCCAAAACGATTGCACGCAGGTCGATCACGTCACCGTCGCCTGCCGCGCCGCTGAAATTGTCGATGCGGTCCGTCGACCCGTCCAGCGCATCCATCGAAAACCGGAACACGTCCGCGCCGGATTGGCCGCGCAGGGTGTCGTTGCCGGCGCCGCCATCCAGCACGTCGTTGCCATTGTCGCCCCGCAGGAAGTCGTTCCCGTCGCCGCCGTAAAGCGTATCGTCCCCGCCGTTGGCAATGATGCGGTCGTCCCCGCCCAGGGACAGGATCATCGTGCCGTCGTTGCCGTCGCGCAAATCGTCTTCAGCTTCTGTGCCGACCATGGCGCCCGGCGGTGTTGTCGGCTCGGTGGTGTCCATGGTGATGGTCGGGCCGGGAATGTTCGCTGCGTTGCCGTTGCCGTCGGTCGCCGTGACCGACACGGTCAATGCGCCGTCCGCAAGGCTCGACAGGTCCAGCGTGACAGCGCCGTCTGCCGCCAGCGGTGCGGCGGCGTTGTCCACCGATCTTCCGGCCCCATCGCTGACGCTCACCACCGCCGTCGCGTCGCTGTCCAGCCCTGACACCACGAAGGTTGCATGGGTTTCCTCGCCAAAGGTGATCGCCGTGTCGGGCGCGGTGACGGTCAGGTTGCCATCCGCATCCGCCGATGTGTCGGGCGCGGTGTTCACCGTCAGCGTCGGGCCGCTGACGGTGCTGGCGTTGCCGCTGGCATCCGTCGCGGTCACCGAACTGGTCACCGGCCCGTCGGCGACGCCGGTCAGGTCGAAAACAACCGCGCCGCTCTCCAGCACCGTGCGGGTCAGATCGGTGCCCCCGGCGCCCAGCGTGACGACTGCCGTCGCATCCGCATCAAGCCCCGACAGAGTGACCGTCACTGCCGCCATCTCGCTGGCGTCGATGTTGGTGTCTGGCGCGGTCAGGCCCATGTTGCCATCGTCATCACCGCTGTCGGGCGCGGGGCCGGACGAGGTCAGCACGATCTCTCCGGCGGCAAACATCGCGTCGAAGGTGAAATCGCCACCCGACCGGACAAGAGCCAGGGTGATCCAGGATGTTCCGGTGCCGCCGGCATCGACCTGCAACTCGCCGACGGTGCCCGCCTTCCAGACCCGCACATGGTTTGCAAGCTCGGCGGCGCCAAGACCGTCCGGGACGATATCGCGCAGTTCGATCGCGTCGCCCTCTGCGGCGGTGAAATCCTTGATGTCGTCGACAGACCCATCAAGATCGGCGGCGGTGATCAGGAACAGATCGGCACCGGCGTCTCCGGTCAGCGCGTCGGCGCCAAGCCCGCCGACAAGGGTGTCATCGCCCGTGCCCGCCTTCATCGTATCGTTTCCGGCGTCACCGAACAGCCAGTCGTTGCCAGCCTCGCCCTTTATGTTGTCGCCGCCCGCAAGACCGGCGATCACGTCGCTGCCCGCCGTCCCTTTCAGCGTGTCGCCGCCGCTGGTTCCGCTCAGCGTGGGATCTGGAAAGACCGGAGGTTCGGCAGAGGACATGGTCATCGCCGGGCCAGGCAGGTTGGCGACGTTGCCGTTGTCGTCGGTCGCGGTCACCATGACCACCAACGCGCCATCCGATAACCCCGACAGGTCAAGAACCACGTCGCCGTCGCCCGCCAGAGGTGCGGCGCTGTTGTCCACCGATCCGCCGAGGTTGTCGCTGACGGTCACCACGGCAGTCGCGTCGGCGTCGAGACCAGAAACAGAGAACACCACCGCGGATTGCTCGCCCAGCGTGATGTCGGTGTCGGGCGCGCTGACGGCAAGGTCGCCATCCGCATCGGCGGTCGCGTCCAGCGTCTTGGCAAGCGTCAGGGCCGGGCCGCTGGTGCTGGCAACGTTGCCCGCGCCATCCGTTGCGGTGACCGACACCGCAAGGGGGCCGTCGCCCAGGGTCGACAGGTCGAGCGCCACGGTGCCATTGGCCGCCAGCGGCGCGGTCGCGTTGTCGACGGATCGGCCCAGGCTGTCGGTGACGGTGACCACAGCCGTCGCGTCCGGGTCCAGCCCGGTGACGGCAAACACCACGGCGCGGAATTCGCTTTCGCTGATTTCGGTGTCGGGGGCGGCGACCGCGAGATTGCCGTCTTCATCCGCCGACGTATCGGGGGCGGCGTCCAGTGTCAGGGTCGGGCCGTTGACGGTGCTGGCGTTGCCGCTGCCATCGGTCGCCGTGACCGAGGTGGTGACCGGCCCGTCAGGCAGCCCTGTCAGGTCAAAGGTCAGATCGCCGTCCACCGACGTGGTCCGGGTCCGGAGGTTGCCGCCAACCATCAGCGCGACAACCGCCGTGGCATCGTCATCAAGTCCGCCGAGCGTGACAACCACCGCGGTTGCCTCGGCAGCGTCGATCACGGCGTCGGGCGCGCTCAGCGTCATGTTGCCATCGTCGTCGCCGCTGTCCGGGGCCGGGCCCGCGTCAAGGATCAACGCGTTCGAGGCCAGCATTTCGGCCTTCGTCACCCCATAGATATACAGGAATTTCTGCAAGCCGTCCGGCGTGTACAGCGATATCCGCAGATCGCTGCCGGCGCTGTCCTGAAGCAGCAGTTGGTCCATCAGTTCGGACGCGGTCCAGCCGAATGCGACACCGATCTCCGACAGGTCGAGCCTGTCACCTTCGGCGACCGAAAAATCGAAGATGGAATCGCGTGAGAAATCCAGATCTTCGGCCCGGTAAAAGAACGTGTCGGCGCCGGTCCCGCCGTACAGCTTGTCCAGCCCGGTGCCGCCGTAAATGCTGTCGTCGCCACCGCGCCCATACAGGACATCGCGTCCCGCAAAGCCTTGGATCACGCGGCCTGCGTCCACGTCGTACAGCAGGTTGTTGGCGTCATCGCCCAGCAGGTCGGCATCGCGGGTAAAGGTCTGGGTGAATTGGGTCGTGGCCAGCGCCACATCCGACGCAGCCACACCTTCAAGAAGCGCCAGAACGAAGCTGCCCGAAGCCGTGGAAACCGACACTTCGGCCCCGCCGGCCGAGTCGGTGATCGCGACATTCGCGGCAACCTGGGCGTCATCCCAGGCAAGCGAGTCGATGATCGCCCCAAGATCCACCACATCGCCGTCCGGGGCGGCATAATCGACGATCGTGTCGGTCGATCCGTCCAGCGCGTCCAACCCAAAGGCATAGATGTCCTTGCCCGCGCCGCCCTCAAGCGTGTCTGCCCCGGCGCGGCCTTCCAGGTAGTCGTTGCCGCCTGCGCCGCGCAGGATGTTGGCCGCCGCATCACCGCCCAGTCGGTCGCCGGCCTCGCCGCCGGTTACCTCGACCGCTGCCGGCAGCGCATTGAGCAACTCGGGAAAGCCCGTGCCGTCCAGTCCGATTTCAGCCCGAAGCGTGTCGTACAGCGCCTCGGCATAGATCATGTAGGCATATTCCGAGAAATGAATCAGGTCGTAGGTCAGATCGCCTATATCGGTGACCGGATTCTCAAACAGCACCAGCGTCGGGTGCGCCGCCTGAAGCGACCTCACCGCATCGCGGATGCCCGCCACATAGGTTCCATTGCCCGCGTCCCCCGCCACCGCGACACCATCGACCATCGAATAGCCGTCGTTGAGAAACTCAGCCCAGTCGGGATCGACGCCGCCGCGCGCCTTGGGCGGCAGGGTCGACACCACCAAATACCGGTTTTCGCTGCCCGCGAGAGCATAGAACTGTTCGACCGCGGCTACGGTGTCGGCGACGATCTGCGGCAGGTCATCCGACAGCAGGTAGGCTTCGCCGTTGTTATGATAATCATTGGTCCCGGCAAGAAACAGCGCGATATCCGGGTCGTATTCCTCAAGCGCGTAGGTGAAATCGGACGTGCCCGATGAGTCATCGACGATGGCAGACAGGTACTTGCCGGCAACGCCGTGGTGATCGCGGTCCAGCAGGGTGTCCGGGCCGTTCTGAAGCGCCCCCACATAGTCGACCCAGCCGCCGCCGCCCAGCACCCGTTCGAACAGGTCAAGACGATAGCCATCCAGCACGGTGCGGTCTTCGGGCACCGGAAGGTTGCCGTTTACCATGCCTTCGGTCAGAGAATCCCCGATGGGCAGAATGCGCAGCGCGCGCATCCATGTGCCCGCTGCCATATCGACCACCAGCGCCTCGGTCTGGCCCGCGAAGGACACGGCGCCGCCCCCGCTGCTTTCGACCGTATAAGGGGTGTAGCTTACCGATGAAATGCGGGCCTGCGCGGTCGCATCCGGGGTGATGGGACCGTGCCAATGTTCAAGTTGCTCAGCCCCGGTCCAGATGCTGGCATACACCCGCATTTCTTCGTCCGGCACGGCGATTGCGGCCGTCGCGCCGTCGATCCCGAACAGAAAAGTGCTGTCGGCGTACCAGCGAATTCCGTCGGGCATCCATTCGATCTGATAGGTGTGCATCGCGCTTGCCGCGTCAAACCCCAGCGGGATCTGCACGCTGCCGGCTTCGCCAAGGTTGTTGCCGCCGTGGTAATAGTTGATGTTCATCACGGTGGTATCGTGGCCGAGAAACTCGATATCGATCTCGTTGTGTTCATCGGCGCCGAAATAAACGCTGTCGAACAGAAAGAACGCCGACACCACGCCGGACACGCCCGCAGCCTGCATCTGCACCTCGTATGTGCCGTAGCCGAAGCTGTCATTCGACTGGATCTCGGATCCGGTGAACGGCTTGCCCAGCAGGTCGGTGCCGTCGAATGTCAGGGCCACTTCGCCCGCGACCGGCGTGACAACGTAGTCTTCGGACCAGGCGGTCTGGTTCCAGTTCGCCGCCATCGCAAAGTCTGAACTGTACCAGGGCGGCGTTTCGTAAGTATCGAAATTTTCGGAAAATATCCTAAGATCAGACATAATCGCTTTTGCACCTCTTACCCAAATACCTGATAACAATCACGCCCGCTGAAAACCTGTGCGGACCGTCACACGACGTCTGAAAAATACTTGCCGCCCGACATTGGGGCGGGATCACATCACTGCCCGAGTGATACACGGCTACGGACGAATCGCGATCTATTTATCACGAATTGACGGAAATTAACCGGCTTCGGTCAAAAACGGGCGATTCTGGGCCGGTGTCGTTCGGATCCAGGACCCGCCGTCAGCGCGCCCACTTGCCGGGGTCGACGATGGCCCGCACCGCGCGGCTTGCGTCATCGTCGGCGCCGGGAGCGGGGCCTTGCCAGCGCAAGATCCACACCGGCCCCGCGCGCTGCGTACTCAGCGACACGCCGGGCACATCAAAGGCCTGCAGCAGCGCGCCGATGCTGTTGTTCTTCGGCCATTGCTTCCACCATTCGACCGACACGACGAACGCCCCGTGAGGATAGGCGCGCACCAACGCCCGGAGCGATGCCGGATCGCTGATCAGGGGGCGCCCGGTGCGGGGGTCGCGGGCAAACTCGGTGTTGTTCATCTCGGGCAACCAGTTGTTGCTGAACACCACGTCGAACCCGCCAAGGTAATAGAGCGCGGACAGATCGTCATTCGTAACGATCAGTGCGCCGTCATCGACCAGGCGCTCTACCTGCGGGCGCGCCTCGCTCCAGTCGGCCACGCGCGTGAGAGGCACAGCGAACCGCCCGAGCATCAGCTTGACCGACGCCGGTATCGCGTCCTGCGTGACGAGTGCAAAGCATGCAATGAACGCGAGCGCGAACTGGGGCGCCCGCCCGTGCCCGAGCGGCCCCCGAAAGCCCCGGAGCGCCCGTTGCATCATGCGCGCCAGCGCGGGCACCAGGACCGCCAGGCCCATGGCCCACAGCGTGAACAGGAACGGGGTCAGGTAATAGATATATCGCACGTTCTGCACCCCCGCGAACGAATGCACGATTAGCCCGACGACCACGAGCGTGGTGCAGAACGCCGCTGGGCGCGGAAAGGACCGCAGCGCCAGAATCGCAAGCAACGGGGTAAGAGACCAGACCGCCGGGTAGAAACGGCTGAAGACCCGGTGATAGGCAGTGACATCGCGGCCCCAGGGCGAAATGGTGTATTTGGCCCAGATCGACGCCAGCATCCCGCTTGCAAACGCTGCCGCAACAGCGGCCAGCAGCAAGGCTGACAAGATCACCAGGATCACCATCCGGTAGCGAAGGCGCAGCAGTATCGGAAGTGCAACAAAGCCCGCCGCCCAGATCGCCAGCCCCAGAACGCCCACCAAAGTGCTGTCCTGAAACAGCTTTGCAGACAATACCGCCGTCAGCGCGACGAGGGTCAACGCCAGACGGGTCGCGGCCTTTCGTCGTGGCGCAAAGAGCTGGTAAACGGCAACCGCTGCGACAAAGAACAGCAAACCGTGCAGCGTGTAAAAGCGGATGGTTTGTGACAGCTGAATGCCGCTGGGCCAGAAAACGACGAAGAAGGCCACAATCCAGCCAACCGCCGGGCCTGCGACCTGCCGCGACCAAAGCGCCGCCGCCGCCGCGCCCAACGAGCCGAACAACACGCCAGGCAGGCGCGCCATGGCAAGGTTTGGTTCACCGGCCAGCCAGAACATCCAGCCCGTCAGGGCGGTAAAGATCGGTGTGCGCTCATAGCTGCCCTGATGCAGGCGCAGGCTGCCATCGGTAAGCCAGCTCTGCGCGGCAAGAATATGATAAAGCTCGTCATAGCTGGGGTCTGCGTAAAGATGCCCCACACGACCGAGCACAGCGGCCAAAAGCACGAAGGCGGAAAAAACCAAGGTGCCCTGACCAGTCCTCGCGATTGTATCGTATTGTGCCGTTCGAAGCATCAAGCTTGTTCCCTGGTCTTCGGTGCTGCGCTTTGCAGGCTGGTGACGCGAACCGGAATAATCCCGGCCCTTGTGGTGTTCTCAAGCAGACACGCGAGGTGCGGGTCGTGCCGCCGTGGGTATGGAATCGTCCTGGCCGGGCATTCGGCGATGGTCGCGCAGCGGCTGCGCTGTGTCGCCTCGCCATGCGAGCCGTGCGATGCTGCACTGTTAGAAATCAATTCGGGCGTCGGGATTATCTCTAATAAGTAAATATGTTGGAAATGAAATGTAAAGGATATAGGTTTAATCCAGAAACAACCTTCGGTGGAAAATACCGCGCGGAAAGGCAATTTCTTTGGCCCTTGTGAAATGATCGTCAATGGAAAAACAGCGTTCCAAAGCTTTCATTTGGCTGCGTGCGTTTGGTTCGGCGCGAGATCGCGCTTTTCCAGCCGTGTGGCGATGATATTCTCCATGAACAAGGTCAGTTTGCGCTTGAAAGCTTCGGGGCTGAATTCGGCAGCCACGCGGCGGTGGGCCTGTTCTGCCAGTTTATTGCGCCGGGCGGAATCGCTTAGCAGGGTGGTGATGCCCCGGGCCATATCCTCGGGGGTTGGGTCGACCAGCAGCGCAATATCGTCGTCCAGCACCTGGGTATGCGTCGGCAATCGGGTGGCCAAAAGCGGGCGACCGCTGTCGAGATAGGAATAGACCTTCATCGGCGTGTTACGCCCCTGGGTGCGGGGCGAGACCACGATATCGGCCTGCGACAGGTAGTCGCCGATCCGCTCGACCGGACGCGGCCCCAAAAAGCTGACCCTGTCCGCCACGCCGAGCTCGACCGCGAGGGTGCGAAGATCGTCGATATGCGAAGGCGTTCCGCCGATGATCACCAGACGCGCCAGCCCTTCGGAACGGGCGAATCCACGGATCAGCAGATCGACGCCCTGATAGCTTTCGAGATTGCCGATATACATGATGACCGGCTCGGCAAAGCTACAATCTCCGGGCGGCGTGGTCGC
Source organism: Salipiger aestuarii (assembly GCF_003259905.1). GTDB lineage: Bacteria > Pseudomonadota > Alphaproteobacteria > Rhodobacterales > Rhodobacteraceae > Salipiger > Salipiger aestuarii. Next base: position 14,569 of record NZ_QLMG01000033.1, read on the forward strand.
CCCGGAAATAAGCGTCACGTCTTCCAGCGTCTGTACCGGAAGACCCGGCGCGTAACCCTTTATGAGAACTTCGAGCGCCCGGCAGCAGGTGATCGCGCCGATCGCGCCCCGCGCCCCCCGCGCTTCGGCCCGGGACAGCAGCCCGGTCAGCCAGCCGGGCAGCGAGAACTTGTCGCTCAGTTGCTCAGGGATCGAACTGTCGACATCGTAGATGTAGGGCACCCCGAAAAGCGGTTTCAGCGCGAGGGCAAGAAACGCCGCCTCTTCGACGGCGATCACCAGATCGAAATCGCCGCGCCACAACCGCCATGCCGCCATCGGCAGCATGATGGCATCGCAGGTGGCTTTCTTGAGCGAAAAACCGGGCGGCACGGCGCGCAGCCCGGGCAAGGCCGGAACTCTGGACAGCCGCACGCCGGGGATGTCGGGGTCCCCACCTTCGGCAAAGCAGATGGCGTCGATTTGATGCCCTTGCGCGGCAAGGACCTTCATCAGGGCTCGAACTGCGATGGGCGTACCGCGCGGCACGAAAAACGGCTGCGGAGCGAGAATCAGGATACGCATGGGGTGCCGGTCGCTTGACCGACCGCGTAAAATTCCGGTGCGGCGCAAAGGATTAAACAAGAATGGACGAACGTGCGGGGCAATGGATCTCTCCGAAACAATGAGAGGAAACACAAGGTACGGGGGGTATGGAAGCCCTGCAAAGCCCAGAAGTCAACCGGAACCGCTTTTGACCTGATTGCACAAGCTTGATCGCACTATTCACGGCAACGAAACTGGGCGAGTATCGCAAGCTCATGTTGTTGTGATTTTCTCCGCGGGGTTTTTCTTGTGGCAAGACATTTTCTGGTGAACCTTGGCTCGCTTTCGGGGGCACAGGCGTTCATCATCCTGTCCCAGTTGCTTGTTCTGCCGATCATCGCGCGGCATCTGGACGTCGCGGCATTCGGTGACGTCGCGTTGGCGATGACCGTGACCGTTTTCGCCCAATTGCTAAGCGACGCGGGACTTGGCCGGTCGCTGATCCGCAAGAACAGCTTTGATCCCAAGGAATGGAGCAGCGTCTTCTGGTTCTTGTGTGTGACCGGCTTGTTGCTTGCGGTGGCGCTGCTTCTGATCGCGCCATTCTGGGCCGCGGTGTTCGGCCGGCCCAACGTGGGGCCGCTGATCATGGCGCTAGCGGCGGTGCCGTTGCTGCAATCGCTCTCGGCCGTGCCGACCGCTGTGCTGGAGCGGGAAAAGCGGTTTCCCGTGCTTGCCTCGCTGCGCATCCTTGCGGCCATCGCGGGGTTTCTCACGGTGGTGAGCCTTGCGGTGCTGGGAGCGGGGGCCTGGGCGCTGATTGCACAGCAGGTGGTACTGGCGTTAATTCAGGGCGTCGGCGCGGTGCTGCTCAGCGGGTTTCGCCCGGTGTCGCCGCGCGCGCGGGTGCCGCTTGGCGATCACCTCGGTTTTGCGCGCAATGCGCTGGGCGTGTCGCTTTTGATGACGGCGCAGCGGCAGGTCCCGATGATGCTGATCGGTTACGCCCATGGCAGCACGGCGCTTGGGCAGTTCTCCATGAGCCAACGTATCCAGAACCTGCCGTTGCAAGGTCTTGCGGCACCGTTTGCGCGCATCGCTTTTGTCCACATGAGCGCGGTTCAGCGCGATCCGGCGCAGGTTGGCGATATTTATGCGCGGGGTGTGCTGTTGCTGGGCTTTGTCATCATTCCGCCGGTGGCGTTGCTGGCTGCGATCGGCGAGACCGCCTTTGGCGTGTTGCTGTCCGACGCCTGGATTCCTGCGGCGATGATCTTTGCGCTGGCTTCGCCGGGGATTGCGGTTGAGGCGTCTATTTCCCATGCGGGCGTGCTGTTTCAATCGGTCAACCGGACGGGGTTGCAGTTGCGGATGGTGCTCGAAAGATTCCTGCTTCGGCTGAGCATGGTCGCGATTGCGCTGCCCTTTGGCGTGACGGCTGTCGCGGCAGCGCTTTCGGTTGCGGCGCTGCTGTATGTGCCGCGCCTGTTTGCCCACGTCGGGGGGGCCGTCGCGCTTGAGCCTCGGGCGGCATATGGTGCGCTTGTCGCTCCGGTCCTGCTGGGGCTGGGGGTGTTCCTCGCGGGGCGGGGGCTGGAGGCGGTGACCTCCGGGTGGATGACGCTGGGTTGGGCGGCGCTGCTTCTGATCGCCGCCTGGGCTGGCGCGGCGCTGGCGCTGCGTCGAAGATTGCGCGAGGCCCTTGCCGTCTTTGGGCGCTAAAGCATCCGGAACGGCCACAAACCGCCTTGTTGCATCCGCATCCGCAACGACGACAGGGCGCCGATCCACAGTATCATGTGGAACAGGATGAACGGCTTTAGGAAATCGGCCTCTGTCATGCTGCGCGACAACACGGCAGCGGCGATCGCCAGGAAAAAGATCTGCGAGGTGGTGCCGGACATCAGCGCCCCCCGCGTTACCTGCACCAGCGCCCAGACCAGCGCTGTCATGGCGATGCCCATGCCGATCAGCCCCTGATGCACCGCGATCTCGTAAAATGAATTGTGAAAGTTGAACGAATCTCCGGGCTTTTTGTAAAATTCGACAAAGATCTTACGCACCAGCGGCGATCTGTCATACTGCCAGAACCCGTTTTCGCCGACGCCCAGAAAGGGCCGTTCGGCAATCTGCTCTTCGGCATAGACCCAAAGATCGGTCCGCCCGGTGAGGGTCGAGGATTTGCCGAAATGCGCCAGCACCTTGTCCGCCGGGTTCGACTGCATGTTCGACAGCAGCACCGCCCCGGACGCAAAAGCGATTGCCAGGCCGAAACACAGCGCGGTGATACGGCTCAGGCGCAGGATGCCGCCGCTCAGAAACAGCACCGACAGCAGGATCAGCGCGCCGGTGCCAAAGATCAGCAACACGGCGGTCGCGGACTGGCTGTGAAACGCCATCAGCACCGCGACCGCCGCCATCGCCAGCCCGGACAGACGCAGCGCCCAGGGCGAACCCCGGTCGATGAAAATGCACAGACAGATCACCCACAGCACCACCATGTTCTTGCCCATGGTGTTCTTTTGCTCAAAGATTCCGGTGGAGAGGTCGCCGGTGCCGTAGGCATAAACCACGTTGATCAACCCAATTCCGCCAACCGCGATGAACAGCGAATGCAGGATCGTGCGTTGCCGCATCGTCGCCGCGACCTGATAGCAGATCATGATCGTCAGCGCGAGGTAGACCGCCTTCTTGAACGCGGGCACGGGCTCGACCGCCCACAGCGGCGAGATCAGGCACCACAACGGAAACAGCAGCACCACCCAAGAGCGCGCCATCAGCGCGCAGATGCGCGACTGATCGCGCAGGATCGCCCAGCTGTAATAAAGCGCCAGCGGATAGAGGATCAGTTGGTCCGCGCGGAACTGTACGAAGGTTACAAGGCACCACAACGCGAACAACAGCAGATCGCGGCGTTCATCCGTGATGTGCAGGCGCAGTCTGCGGTCGCGCCGATACAACGCTGGCCCAAGGTTTGTCATCGGGGCGCGGCCCCCTTGTCCCGGATTTCGGGCCGCAAGGAACGGTCCCGACGGCAGCTGGCTACTGCGGATCATACCCCATCCTTTCAAGCATGACAGGGAAGTCGTCCGGTGCCTGCGCGAGATCCTCGCCGCGCAGCCGGGTTTTCCAGCGCCCTACGGAGGCGGCTGAGATCGGGGATTTGACATTGCCGTGATGCGCGTGAACTTCGACATCGCCAAGCCGGGCAGCGGGGGCGGACAGCATCGCGGGGTCGAACGGCAGCGCCGCCCAGTCGCAGATGTCGCAAAAGCTGGCTTGGGGGGCGGTCACCAGGGTCTCGTACGACTGCCGGAACACGTCTGCGCCGGTTCGCGCAAGGGTTTCGCAGGCGCGGTTTGCATCGACCCAGCGCCTGGCGGCGGTCGGGAAGTCCTGGTATAGCCCCGCTTCGACGTAAGACAGGGCAGCGTCGCGACCATCGCGCGTCAGCCACAGGAACTGCGCGTCGGGAAAGGCGGCGCGAAGTGCCGGCAGGTGAAAGGTGTTGTATGGCGTCTTGTCACCCCAGCGGGACGCGTCCGAGTTCTCTGCCTGCGCAAGATACCGGTAGAATGCCGTAATCAACGCAGGCAGCGAACGATCCGACATCCCAAGTGCCTGGATGGCGAAATCATTCAGGCTCCCCAGCCCAAAATCGGCAAAATGCGGATGTTTTTCAAAATGGGCGCAGAACAGCCAGACCTTTTCGCGCCACATCAGCGATTTCAGGCGCGGCCACATTTCGATGATCTCGCCCAGAACAAATGTTTCGGGCGGGATGTGGATGGCGCCTGTCGCCATCAGGACGCGCCGCACCAATGTGTTTCCCGATCGGCCCGAACCGATGACAAACAGCGGCCGCGGGCTGTTGTCACCGCGCAGCCGATTGCGGCGCCGCATGATGGCCAACGCGATTCCCGTCCTCAACCGGTCTCGACGCCCTTTCTGGATGGTTCCGGACGATGAGTTCATCAGCTGAGCCCCTGGGTCTGGCGACGGTAAAGGCCCACGGCCTTGCGAACTGTCCGCATGACCGGATATGCGGCGCCCGCCCGCCCGGCATCGCCGCTGTCGATGCGCAGCGTCTCAAGCCGTGCGGCGACGCCGATGGCCGCGTACCGGCGCACTGCCGTTTCGCGTGCTGCGTCGGCCCGGGTCAACGTGCGTTCGGGGGCGGCGGTCATCCGACGCAGCGCATCGGCCACTTCGTGGGGCTGGCAATAGCAGGCCATGTTGCCGAATGTGGCCTGCAGGCGGGGATCCAGCAGGCAGGGGCGGGCGCATAGCATTGCTTCGGCAATGGTGCGCCCGAAGGCCTCAAGCCAGTTGGGGTGGTAGTGATAAGCGAAAACGTCCAGCGAGTTGAGGAATTGCGCGACGGGTTCGCCACCAAAGGGCAGCACCTCCCACAGATCGGTGCGCGCTCCCCTCGCGATCAACGCTTCGGTCGGGCAGCCGAGAACACGCACTCGGATGCCGTGCGCCGCGGGCAACGCCGCGTCGATCTCGGCGCCTGTTGCGGGGAATTTCAACGGATCGGGCCGCCCATGGCGCCCGATGGTCAGGTCTGGCCCGGACAGCGCACGCCGCGTCGGCGCCAGATCGCCGGGGTCGAACACGTTCGGCCAATCCTCGCTGCTTTGTCGGATCAGCGGTGCAAAGCTGGCCAGTTGCGTCCGCACGCTTCCGGAAATGGGCGCGAACCACGCGGACAGACCGGTGGCCCGCTTCGCACGCCGCAGCGTTGCGACGGGGTCCCATTCCATCGACCCGTCCGCCCGGAACGGCGCATGGTGGGCAACGATCAGTGAACGCCCGGCGGTCAGGCGCAGGCGCTCTTCGACGCCGCGGAAAAATACCAGAGGATGATGCAGAAACGCCAGATCTGCGTGCGCCGCCCGTTCCGGCGACAGCCGTGTCACGCCATCCAGATCAGCCAGCGCCAGCGCCTTGGGGTTTTCGGGGTCGCGCGCGTCGTCAAGATAGCCCGACCGCACGAAGATCAGCCCGACCGTCGCCCCGAGCGCCACCATTGCCGTTACATCGGCCACCAGCGCCGCTGTGCTGCCGCCCGAAAACCGCGGGTCGGCGACCACGAGGATGTCGAAACCCGCGCTCATCGCAGGCGCAGCCTGTGTCCCAGACGCAACGTGATCTCTTTCCCAAGCTTGCCGACCAGATCGGCGAGCACCGGGGGGGGCGCAAGAAAACACCGGACAAAGGCGACCGGATCGGCGGCTTTCTTGGCATCAATCAACTGCCGCCACGCCAATTTCTTGCGCTGTTCCATCATGTGGGCACGCAGCGCGCGGCGGGTATCTCTATCGACGTGCGGCAACGCCAGAAGCGCGCGATCGGCCGTGACGAGCCGTTTATGGGCCGCGCCGGGGTGCTCGGCTGACAACGACCCGCGTCGCACCACGGCGGCATAGCCCACAGGATCGGTCAAGACGAACCGCGCCCCCGCGATCAGCGCTTGCGTATACAGAACGTAATCCTCGCCAAGACGAATATCGGGGGCATAGGTCAGCGCATTGGCGCGCAGAAAACGTCTTTCCATAATCGGCTTGAGAAAGCCGTATTCGCGCCGGCCACCGCGCCAGGACGACAGGTTTCCGGCAACAAAGCGCGCCGCATCCAGCCGCGTGACGCCAAGCGGCGTTTCCGAGATCATCCTGCGACGCGGCCCGTCAAGCGCGCCTTCCTCAAGCCGCCACAGATCGTCGGCGACGAACTGCGCGTTCTCGGCCCGCGCCAGGGCTGTCAGGCGCGCCAGCCGGTCTGGGTCGCAAAAGAAGTCATCGGAATCAAGCACGGTAATCCACGCGCCGCGTGCGATCTCAAGGCCACGGTTGCGCGCGGCCCCCGGCCCCTGATTGTCGGTCTGTCGCAACAGGCGCAGGCGCGGATCGGCGGCGGCGCGTGCTTGGGCAATCGCGGCGGTGCCATCGGGCGAAGCATCGTCGATCACGATCACCTCGACGGGGACGGTTTGCGCCAGCGCGCTGTCGATGGCGCGGTCTAGCGTCGTCTCGGCAGACCACGCGGCGATCAGGACAGAGACGAGCGGATCAGTCATGAGATGCTTCCAGAGCATCGGAACACATAGCCGCGTCCGTCCCGGGCGGGCGGTAGGAAAGACAATGATACGTCACATGGGCGCGCGTGTCGTCCGGCGCTTCGCCTGACCAGGTGTCCTGCGCCGCGGCTCCGCCCCAGATGCTGAGGTATATGCGCTGCGGAATCTGCGGAATCTCGGTGTCGGCGCTGGTGATCCGCAGCAATTCGCGACCATCTACCGACCAGACCAGCCGGTCGGGCAGCCAGTCAAGTGCGTAGAGATGCGGCGCCTCGGCTGCGTCAAAGCCAAGTTCGGTCCATCGCCCAGGCAGCTTCTGCCCGTCGACAAAGCGGTTCAGCCAGACCTTGGTGGTGTCTCGCCCAAGGAACTCAAAATCGATCTCTTCGTGAGTGTCACCGAAAAATGGCCCGGTGTAGGTGAAGAAAGATGAAATCACCCCATAGCCCCGCGCCGCGGTCATCACGACCTCATAGCGCCCGAAATGGGTGCGCTGCTTGCGCTGAACCTCGGCGCCGAAAAAATCCTTGTGCGATTCTTCGGGGGCGGGGACCAGGGACAGCAGGGTGCCGCCCGAAACGGGCCGCGTCACAGAACCGGATTTCCACGCCGTCCGGAAGCTGTCGCGCTTTACGGCAAAATTCGACACGTACCATGCGCCGGCGTCGCCAAGATCGTCCAGCCGTGACAGAAAAGCGGCGCCGGGGGCGGCCGGAGCCTGAATGACACTTGCGCACAGAGCGAGACCCGTCAAAATTGAATAACGAGGTAAGACGCGGTTATCCAACATACGCGTAGTCCTAACACATAAAGAAAACAAAAACGAATTATGCCCTGATGGTAGATCGCGCACATGGTTGACGCAACAATCATCATCGCGGCCTGGTGTGCCGAAGCAAGCCTTGCCGATGCGGTAGGCAGTGCCTTGGCGCAAAAGGGCGTTTCGCTTGAGATTGTCGTGGTCGACGATGCCTCGCCCGACGGGACCTTCCGGCTGGCCAGGTCGCTGGCGGCGCAAGACGAACGGATTCGCGTGTTGCGTCAGTCGCGCAATGGCGGACCGGCAGCGGCGCGCAACGCCGGAATCGACGCGGCGCAGGGGCGCTGGATCGCGGTGCTTGATGCAGATGACGCCATGGTTCCGGGGCGGCTGGCGTCGCTGATCGCGCTTGCCGAGGCGGTCGGCGCGGACGCGGTCTATGACGATTTCCAGCCGACCGACAGCGCGGGCAAGGCCGTCGGGCCGACGCATCTTGCGCCGCTTGCGCTTTCTGAACCCACCCGTTGGGATTTGGAAACGTTCCTGGCCGGGTGTCAGGCCGAGCAGTGCAAACCTGGGCTTGGGTATCTCAAGCCATTGATAAGACGAGAATTTATTGAGAGCGCCGGGTTGCGCTACGACGACGCTCTGCGCAACGGAGAAGATTTCCACCTGATCGCCGCGCTGCTTGCTTCGGGTGGGTCGCTTTGGGTCTCGCCCGAGGCGGGCTATCTTTATACGCGCGCGTCGGGAACGATCTCGTCGCGGCTGAACCCTGATCACGCACAGGCGCTGGCACGCGCTGACGCAGCGTTTCTTGAACGCCATGCCGCGCAACTGTCCCCCAGGGCGCAGGGTTTGATGCGGCTTCACATGCGTCGGTTTCTCGACTTCGGCACGTCCGAAGCCGTGCTGCAATCCCTCAAGGCGGGGCGCCCGGCGGTCGCCTTGGCGGCGCTGGTGCGCAGGCCGCAGGCTACCGGGCGTCTGCTGCGGCAGATCGTTGAGGCGTCTGCGCGCCGGATACGGCGGGCGGGGCACCGCTGAGCCGCCGCGTCTCGGGTCAGGCAGGCGCGGCCAGCCCGATATGCAGGGCGTTGGTGATTTCCTCGGCAGTCTGGCGAAACTCGGATGCGGGCCTGGTCAGAAGTGCCTGGCGCCGGGCGAAAACGTCGGCAGGGGACAGCCGGGCCAGCAGGGCGCAAAGCGCCTCGGCACTGGGTTCCGGCACGGTCCAGCCCAAGCCGTTCTCGACCCGGCGCCCGGTTTCCGTGCCCGCGACGGCGATCGAGGGGCACCCGAAATAGCTTGCTTCGTAGATCCGGTTCGGCAGCAACCACGTGGAATTCGTGCCCCATTGCCACAGGTCCTGCGCCCAGACGAGATCGCTTGCCGCGTAGATCGGCGCAAGATCGTCGGGATAAGCGTAGGCCCCGTGCCATGTCATGTTCGGGCAGGCGCCAAGGGTTGCCTCGAATTCGGGCACGGCATGGTGATGCACAGCCCCGTGCAGCGCGATCCGGACGCCATCCCCCATACGATCCGCCGTTTCAGCGAGAATCGCAAGACTGCGCGCGCAGCGAAGCGTACCCACCCATGCCAGCCGCAACGGCGCATCAGCGGTCCATTCGGACGGGGCGCTGCCGACGCGGGGGGCTGGACGTTCGGGGCCGCCGTCTTCGATCCACAGCTTGTTTTCTATCAGCGCTACCGGGCCGTCCCAGTTTTGCACCGGGGCGAAGTATTCGCGCAGAAAGGCAGGGGATGAGATGATCAGCGCGCTTGTCCGCGCCAGCAATGCCCGTTCGAGCGCGCGTGTCACGCGGCCCTTGATCCCCGGATCGGTCATCAGGTCATGTATATCAAGGCATTCATAGATGACCGGGGGGTTCGGTCGCGTCATTGCCTGCGCCGCAACGGCGACGGCCAACAGGTCGAGGTTGCGGGCGATGATTGCATCCGCCCCGGCCAGCTTGCGACGATTCATCAACACCTTGAACACCGACCCCACGACAGCTGCCGCGCGCCAAGGCAGGCCTCCGTTTCTGGTTCTGAACAGGTGGACGTTTTCCCAGAAGGGGTTGAAATCAAGGTTCATGTTCGCGCGTCGCATCATGAAGCCCATGACATCGAAGCCGCAATCAAGATAGCTGCGCATCCGCCGGATCTGCGCCGCTTCGGCTGCGTCGAAACCGAAGACGATCAGCTTCGGGCGCGCGTCGCTCATGATGCAGAGGCAAGGCGCATGGTTTCCCACGGCAGGCAATCGCGGGCCAGCATCTGCCGCAGCCGGTCCATCTCGGGGGTGAAATACTCGGTAAGGCGCGTGCGTGTTTCCGCGGTCATCGGCGGGATTTCCCGGCGGATATCAATCTTGTTGGCCTTCAGCAGCGCCGAGACCGGACCCGTCTGCTTGAGCCGCGCAAGCGCGGGCTCCATGCCCTGTCGGCGCAGCCAGTCTCCGCCCGCACGCAGGCCTGTGCGCAGCACCGGCATTCTGGCGCGGTCGCTTTCGTTGCGGCGCTCCAGCAGGATCGGGCTGTCGAACGCCGGGTCGACACCGCAAAAAGAGAAGACATCGCGGGCGGCGGCGCGTGCATCGGTCGAGATTTCCTCGGCGAACATCACGCGCAGTTGGTCGGCGGGGAACGCATCGAACCAGCGCGACAGATGCGTCGCATAAAGGCCTTGTTCAAGGTAGGCGGGGTTGTTTGCCAGCCCGTCCTCGAAGGAGCAGGGCGCAATATGGCCCTTGATGATTTCGTGAAGGTGGTTTGAAAAGGCGCGCTTCAGGGGGTCGCGCAGCAACGCCAGCACCTTGAGATCTGCGCGATAGGCATAGGCCCGGCCTGGTGCCCGCGGGTCGTGAAAGTACGACGGCGAGCTTTCGAAACACACCCGCGCCGACGGGTCCGGCGCGAAATGTTCCTCATACCAGGCGTAACCGCGATCAAAGTAATATGAGAAAAAGTCGACTTCCTTGGGGTCTGAAATGCCGATTTCCGGGTGCGATCCCGCAATCGCATGCAACCACGAAGAGGCGCATTTCTGCGCGCCGATTCCAATCAGGCCTGGGCGCATACTCCGTTTCCTTAACTCGTTACCCCAAAACTATCGGTGATGTTCCGGGGTCTGGCAAGGCCGCAGTTTCCGGAGCACCCAAGCAAGCTGCCGGTTTCGTCGAGACCGCCGAGGATCTGACCGTGACCGCGCACCAGTGTCGATAGTCATCGCGCAAACGGATGGACCGGTCGGACCTGGACGGCGCTGCCACGCCTGGTTTTTGACGGAGCTGAACGAGACCATCGGAGCGACGTCTCCCCCGGTGGGGAGCACGAGCGCCTGCGTTTATCGCGCCGATCAGGCGCGGGCAAAGCGATTCGCCCGAAAAGTGCGGCGTGACGATCCATGGAGTATCGCTGGAAATAGCGATCAATTTGATTTCAGGGAGAGTTTTCAGCCGCGACATTTCTGGCGGCCGTTTGGGGCAGCCTTGACGTCCATCTGTTGCGGGGAACACCCTTCGTGCCAGTTTCGCCTCATTCCGCCGCTAAAGTCTGTAAAATGGTCGCTGACACAAGTTGTGTCAGCTTGTTGGGCAAAACTTCGCTGAGCGCGCGCCGTGAAAGCGGCGCGTTTTCGGCGTTTTGGACAAGTCATTGCTAGACGTGAAATTTACCCAATCAGACGTCTGCATTTTACTGCCTCGGGCGTTTCTAGCAAGGTGAATCTGCGTTGTCGGATCGGCGTGATGCCGCCCAGTTCCCCCAAGTAAACGAAAACTCCAGGTATTCCATTATCCCTTTATTCATAGCCAAAGATGACAGTGCCCTCTCGTCAGACCATCACCCTGTGAGAGAGTGGAATGAGCGAAATAACTTGAAACCTGCTCATCGCGCCGTCCCGGCCTGTCGGTTGGTGTCGTGCGATCAGCAGGTCGAAAGGCAGTTATGTGTTGATAGTGCCGCGAACGCGGGCCTTTAAGCATGGGGAGTGCGGACGATTGGAACGGGCTGAAATTGTGCACGTTTCAGCAAGGAATTACCAGACCTAAGCGTCTGTAACGAAAAAGAAATCATACCGTCAGCTTTGTCTGGAATGCGGGTCCATGGGGATGGGCACCGTGTTGGGCGATCTTGCGCGTTTTTTTGCCGGGATGCATCGCGGCATGGGCGTGCGTGGAAACCGGCCGGGCTAACGGCAACCGAAATTGTCGCGCATGCACTCAGATAACTCTGCGCGACCACGGAAAAGAATGAAGGGAAACACCCATGATGTCAGAGCATGCTGCGCAGGTCGATGCGCTCGCTCCGGTTGATGAAGCCACCCATGTCGCGATAAGGGACGGGGCGTGGTCGGACCCGTCGACCTGGAAGAACGGGCAGGTTCCGGGGGCCGAGGCGCATGTCTACATTCCCGGCGGCATCACCGTCGATTACGACGTGGATGACAGCACCCCGATTGCGACGGTCCGCGTCGGGGGGATGCTTGACTGGGCCACCGATCGGAACACGACGCTGTTGGTTGAAACCATCGTTACAGATATGGGATCGCAGGTCGAAATCGGGTCGATGCACGATGCGGCGATCAATGCGGATGTCAGCGCCCGGATCATCTTTCGCGACACGCCGATCGACACCGGTACCGATCCCATGATGCTAAGCCATGGCCTTGTGGCGATGGGGCATGTCGATATCAACGGTGCCGCAAAGGAAAGCCATCTCGAGATTTCCGGCAACGCCGTCAGCCGCGGCGCGACATCGGTCGGGCTCGAGGGCGATCTCACCAACTGGAAGGCCGGAGACAAGATCCTGTTCGTCGGTACTGGCGATGGCAGCGCGGACGAGACCCGCACCATTGTGTCGGTCAGCGGGCAGACCGTCACCTTTGACAAGTCGCTGAATTACGACCACGAACCGCCCGCGGGCTTTGATTTCACGACCTATGTCGGCAACCTGTCGCGCAACGTGGTGTTCACCTCTGAAAATCCCGATGGGGTGCGCGGGCATGTGATGCTGATGAACGACATGGTCGATCATGGCGAGAATGCCAACTCGGCCATGTTTGCCGAATTCACTGATCTTGGCCGCACGGATGAAAGCATTCCGACCGGCACAGCCACCAATCCCACCGGGCGCTACCCGTTGCACCTGCACGAGATCGGCACCGATCCTGACAGCCCGACCAACATGATCCAGGGCGTTGCCGTGTCGGGCTCGCCCGGCTGGGGGATCGTCCAGCATTCGTCGGATGCCAGCATCATGGACAGCATCGTCCATGACACCGTCGGCGCGGGCATGGTTTCCGAGGCAGGTGACGAGACCGGCATGTGGATGGACAACCTGGTCAGCTCCGTTGCGAGCACCTATTTCAGCGGGCATGATGCCGTCGGTGTCGAAGGGGCTGCATATGAGAACCAGTCGCGCGTCGTCATTCAGCAAGGCAACATCGCCGCGAACGCTGCCATCGGCTGGAATTACTTCGGCATCGAAGAATTCCCCGAGGATGCCGCGAACCCATCGGCACCAAAGGATGGCGCCCATCGCGAAATGTTCGAACGCGGGCAACTGCCCTATGATCCGTCGCCCTTCGACGTGGGGCTCGATCACGAAGAGCCGCCGATCACCGATTTCAACAACAACACCTCGATTGCCACCGGCGAGGGACTGCGCGTGTTCCACCGCCAGTTCTCGGACGACACCGACACAATGAGCGTGTTCCGGGACTTTACCGTCTGGGGTGGCAGCAAGGCGGTGTCGCTGGACAATTACGCCTCGAACTACATGTTCATGGATTCGGTCTGGCAAGGCTCGGACGTCGGTTTTTCGATCATGCGCAAAACGTCCTCGGTCGTTTTCAACAACGTCGAGGTTCATGATTTCGCCATTGGTTACAAAAGCTGGGGTCTGAACCACGAGGTCGTTCTGATCGACACTGAATTCGTGAATGTCGGGGTCGACATCGATCAGGACGATCTGATGCGCAACGTCGACAACAGCGGGCTGCGCGGCTCGTTGATCGACTATTACAAGCGCCTTCACGATATCGACTACACCGATCCGCAACCGCAGATCCTGAGCAGCGCCGGCCTGACGCCGATCGATGCCATCACTTTCAAGGCCGATGCCGGGTCCGATATGACCATCGGCAAGGGCGATTCAAAGCTGAACTTCACCGGAACGATCACTGACTCTGTCGGTGTGCGCAATTTCAACGAATACGTTGTCGCCAAGACCCCGAGCGGCAAGGGAAGCAGCAAGGATTTCGAAGGCATCGACCTTACCCTGGGCGCCGCCTCCGGTGACCTGCTGCGCGAGTTCACGCTGGAGATGTTCCTTGACCTGCATGGGGTCACCCAGAAGGCCGATGGCACCTGGGTCAGTCCGGTGGTCAACTGGATCACCGACCGGCTTACAGGCGATCAGCACCCTGTCATCATCGAGATCAACGTAGTCAACATGACAGTGGCCGAATTGGCGCCGTACATGCTTGACGCTTATCCGACGCCCACGATCAACAATGCCGGGTGGTACGCCGACAATGTTGGTGACGCGACCTCGGGTGGCGGCACGAAGGACGGCGGCGCCGACGACGCGACCTCGGGTGGCGGCGCGCCGGATGATGGCACTGGCAAAGATGCCAGCGGTTCGGACAAGGGAAATGCCGGCGCGCCCGTGGATGACACCTCGGACAACAGCTCCGACACTGTCATTCTCGGAACTTCGGCCCGCGATACACTCGTCGGCACCGGGGGCGACGATGTGCTTGACGGCAGTTATCACAAGGACATACTGACCGGCGGAGGGGGCGCGGACATCTTCCGTTACACAGGCGAATCCCTCGACGGTCACCGCGACATCATCACGGATTTCTCGTTGGCTGACGGTGACAAGATCGACCTTTCCGCGCTGGCCGATGCGTTTGAGCTTGACGCGCAGCAGATGCTGGATGCTGTTTCTGTCAAGGATATCAAGCCCGGTATGCGCATCACGGTCGAGCTTGACGGCGAATCCCACGTTCTTTCAGTGCTGGAAGGTATCAACGCTGCCGATTTCTCGATCGCAGACCATCTCATCTTCAAAGGCACCGAAAACAGCGCGCCTGACCCGGTCATCGACGCACCCGTTGACGAACCCGTCGTAGACACGCCGAGCCAACCCGAAGAGCCGACGGATACCGGGGCAGACGGCGGCGCGACGCCGGGTCTGGCCGATCTCTTCATTTTCGGAACTGAAAACCGCGATACCCTTGTTGGAACGAACAAGAATGACATCATCGTCGGAAAGCAGCACGCCGATAAGTTGACCGGTGGAAACGGCGCCGACACCTTTGTCTTTAACGCTGATTCGCTTGACGGTAGCCGAGACACCGTCACCGATTTCTCGCAGGACGAGGGCGATCAGATCGACCTGTCCGGTATCGCTGAAGCGCTCAACCTTGATGCAGCGGCAATGATGGAGGCGGTGACGTTCAAGAACATCAAGCCCGGTCTGCGCGTCGGGATTGAGGCCGATGGCGATTTCCACGCGCTTGCGGTGCTGAACAACGTCGAAGAGGACGAATTCATCGTGGATCAATCGGTCGTCTTTACGCTGTCCGACTCGATCCTCGGCTAAATCTGGCGTTTCCGGCGCAGAGCGATTCTGCGCCGGGGGCACGACGTATCTTGGCTGGCCCGCAGGCGATGGCTGTACGGAAACACTGTAAATACATGTCTCAAACGGCAAGGTGAAGCGGCTCGCGCCGCTCTGACAGGGGCGGCGCGGGTACGGTTGGCTGCGGCCCTCGCGCGGACAGGCCTAGCGACAGGATGAACCGTGCAATCTGCGCGGCCTCGGGCAGGCGCCCGGCCGAAAAGGCGGCGCGCCCCCGCCACAGCGCTCCGCGCGCGAGGGCATTTGCGATCTGCGTGCCAACAGCACCGGACCGACCCACCTGCACGAGCCGGGCGCGCACCGGCCCGCTGGTTGCTTCGACCATGCCATGCTTGCCGGCGAGAGCGCGTCGGCAGATTGCCTGCTCGACCTCTGACAGCGCGACGTTGGGGTCCATCGTCGCGGCGGCCTTGAAGTCGTTGATCGCGCTGTCCCAATCGGTACGACGCGCAAAGACACAGGCGCGTTGCAGCAGGCCGGCCCGTTGCGCCAGCGCGCCGTCAAAAAGACCTGCATAGAGCGACAGGGGGATCGATTCGCGAAACGGCGCGAACAACGCGCGGTCGGCTTGTTTCCACACTGCGTCTGATTGTGCCGCCGCGTGCCGAGCCGCAGCGGGACCCCGCGCGCCGTCATGTTTGCGTTGCTTGAACAGGGGCTCTTCGAGCACGACGACGGGCGCCTGAAGGGCCAGCCGCACCACCATGTCATAGTCGATGGACCGCGCCAGATCCTCGCGAAACGGGCCGACCTTGTCGTAGAGGGCGCGCCGCACCAGCGTCGCATTCTGGAACAGGAATATATCTTCGAGCAGGTGGCGAAGCACAGATCCGTCGGACAGGTCGGGCCAATACCCCGGCCCGGTCTCCACACGCGCCCCTGTTGCGGCGTCGTCACGAAAACGCACATAGCTTCCCGCCGCGACCCCGGCTTCCGGCCGACGCTCAAGCACGCCAGCCAGCCGTTCCACGGCGCCGGGCAGGGCGATGTCATCGTCGTCGCAGATCCAGATCAGCTCGCCGCGGGCCTCGCGCATCGCCGCGTTCAACGCCTTTGCCTTGCCGCCGTTTTCGCCGCGAAAATAGCGGATCGGGCCCGACAGCGATTTGACCTCGTTGGGCGTGGAATCGGTGGATCCATCGTCCCATACAAGAATTTCCTCGACCGGGCGGGTCTGCGCGGTCAGACTGTTGATAGCCTCGCGCAGGAAATTGGCGCGGTTATAGCTTGGCACAATTACTGAAATCGATGTCATAAAATCCATAGTCCCGGGTGCCCGAATGTACGAGTTATTCCACAGTGGCCGCATTCGCACAACAAACCTGCTGCGTCTCGCCGTCATGCTCGGCGTCTTCGCCTTGGGTGGCTCTGCAATTGCGCAAGACAGCTACCGTTTGAATATTGGCGACCGGATCGCGGTGCGGATCGTTCAGTGGGATAGCATTGCCCTGGGTTTCACCGAATTCGCGGCCCTTGGAGGAACCTATTCTGTCGGTACGGATGGCATGATTATGGTCCCGATGGTGGGCGCGATGTCCGCCGAGAACTACAGCCTGCCCGAACTGGCCGAAGCGTTTGAGGCCGAACTGCAGATGCGCTTGGGGCTTGTCGACCAGCCCGGAGTGTCGGTGTCGGTGGTCGAGTACCGCCCGATTTATGTGCTTGGCAACGTCGCCCGGCCCGGCGCCTACCCGTTTTCGCCCGGCCTGACCGTACAGCAGGCGGTGGCGCTGGCGGGGGGAAGCCTGGCCCCATTCGCGGACGGTCTGGAAGGCGAAAGCGCCGCGATCCGCACCGTCGGTAACCTGCGCGAACTGGGGCTGGATGCCGCGCGCGAAGCTGTTCGCGCTGCGCGTCTTCGGGCAGAGATGCGCGGCGATCCGGGTTTTTCACCCCCCGAAGGATTGGTGCATCCCGACGGCCCGGCTGCGCTGGACGCGCTTATCGTGCACGAGCGCGACCTGTTTGTCAGCCGCCGCGAAGGACAACAGCGCGCGCTGGACTCGCTCGATCACACCAGCGCGCTGCTTGAAACCGAGATTGCTGCGCTGGAGGGAAAGCTGATCGGGCTGTCAAAGCAGGTCGAGCTGATGCAAGGCTCGGTCGCGAATGCCGAGACGCTTCAGGAACGGGGGCTTTTGCGGTCGGACAATCTGGTGACGCTGCAGGGGCAGTTGATCAATCTGGAGGCGCGCGAACTGGACACCGAAACCGCGATATACCGGGCGCGGCAGAATGTGTCGGAGATTGAACGGGAGCGAATCGCGCTCGAAGCCGACCGGCGGCTGGAGATCCTGCAACAGTTGCAGCAAAGCGAGGCCGAGAGTGATCGGCTCGCGGCGCGCCGCGACACCAATCTCAGACTGCTGGTCGGGGCTGAGGCTTTGCTGGCGACAACGCAACGCGCCGCCGACGTCCGCATGGCGTACCGGATCACCCGGCAAGGGAGCCCGCAAGTCCAGGAAATGCAGGTTGATGTAACGGCGCGGCTGTTCCCGGCGGATGTGCTGAACGTGGAAACGCACATCATCACCGGCCGGAATTGACGCACAAATGAGCCCATGTTCACACGATGAACCGGCAAACCTGTCGCGTTGCGGAAAAAGGTCGCGATAAGAAGCGAGTGTGTTAAAGTGAACCTAATTGTAAATGTGTGGGTCTGACTATCGGGTCTCTGTCCCCCGGTCGCACCCGGTTTTGTAGGACAAAAAAGGCTGCGTTCATGCCACTGGATTTCCCCGCATCGCGATCCGGAAACGGGCCCGAGATCTCTGTCTGCGTGCCCGTATACAATGAAGAAGACAACGTCGCGCTGCTGCATCAAAAGATCGTCGCGTCGTTGGAACCGACGGGCCGGACGTTTGAGATGGTGCTGGTCGATGATGGTTCGCGCGACCGCTCGGTTGAGCGCCTGGCCGAAATCGCCGCGTCCGATCCACGGCTTGTGGTGGTGCGGTTCCAGCGCAATTTCGGACAAACCGCTGCCATGATGGCCGGGATCGACCATGCGCGCGGACGGTATGTCGTGACCATGGACGGCGATCTGCAGAACGATCCTGTTGATATTCCGATGATGCTGGACAAGCTGGATGAGGGTTACGATCTGGTCGTCGGCTACCGTATCAACCGGCAGGACAAGTTCCTGTCGCGCAAACTGCCGTCCAGGATCGCGAACTGGTTGATCGGCAAGGTCACCGGCATTCCGATTCGCGACAATGGCTGCTCGCTCAAGGTTTACCGCGCCGATGTGATCAAGCGCGTGCCGCTTTATTCCGACATGCATCGCTTTATTCCGGCGATGAGCACACAGATGGGCGCGCGGGTGGCCGAGGTTGGCGTGCGCCACCACGCACGGCGTTTCGGGGTTTCGAAATACGGCCTGTCACGCGTGTTCAAGGTGCTGCTCGATCTCATTTCGATCAAGACGCTCCAGATTTTCACACGCCGCCCGTTGGCGCGCTTTTCCGGTGCGGCTGCGCTGTCATCGGCGGCGGCGTTGTTCGCGATGGTGACGATGCGTGGCGGCGATCTTGTGGTTGAAACCGCGGTGGTCGGGCTGCTGGTGGCGCTGGCGGTTTTCCTGTTGTTCCTTGGGCTGATTACCGGAGCAATGTTTCAGCAACGCGATCCGTGACGCCGGCCCTGCGGCGCCGACCTGGTCGCCCGACTTTGTTTTTGTACTTTATGTAAGAGGTTTTCATGACGATCGGCGGATCACTCAACACCCATACTCCGGGGCTTCTTTCTGTTATCGTGGCGGCAGAAGCGATGCAGGAATTGCCCGACACGCTGGTCGCTGTTCGGCCCGAGCTGGACGCGATGGGTCGACCCTATGAGGTGATCTGCATCACCGACGGGCGCGACGATACCGTCATGGCAGCGCTGAACCTGATCGGCGACGATTGGCCCGAACTGCTGGTGCTGGGGCAGCGCCCCTGGCGCGGCGACGATGCCGCGCTGAGCGTGGCGATGCGCCGGGTCCGGGGTAATCCGGTGCTGACCCTGGCCGGATGGCCCGAGGTGGCGCCCGAAGATCTGGCGCGCCTGCCCGACATGCTGGGCGATGCGGACATGGTGACGGTTTCCCGGTCGAACCGGCCTCAAAGCAGATGGCAGGCGTGGCGTCGGCGACACCTTACCCGTATGCTGGCGCGGCTGTTCGGGCAAAGCCCCGCCGATCCTTTCTGTCGCACGCGCCTTGCCCGACGCGCAGTGCTTGATGATGTGACAGGGTTTGGCGTTCGACAGCATTTCATCCCCGTGATCGCCGGGCAGCGCGGCTACAAGCTGACCGAGGTCGAACTGCGCGGTGTGAGCAACGAAGGTCATGCGAACGCGCGCTATGTGTTTCGGCCCATGGGGCATTTCGTTGCCCTTCTTGACGCCATCACGCTGTATGTCGTGCTGAATTTTCTGCGCCGCCCGTTGCGGTTCTTCGGAGCGATCGGGATGCCGATCTTTATCTTCGGGGCGCTGGCGACGGCGGTGCTGATCGGGCAGAGGCTGCTGGGCGACGCCTTGGCTGACCGCCCGGCGCTTATCTTTGCCGTGCTTATGGTGGTTCTGGGCGTCCAGATCGTTGCCATCGGGCTGGTCGGAGAGATCATCATCTTCGCCAACTCCCGGCGGCTCAGGCAATATGCCGTTCGCGAGATCATCACGGGGGCGGATCGGTCCGTGTGCGGCATGCCGGCTGCCTCGAATGTGATCGCCCCTCTTGCCGCTTCAAATGATGGGTGACGCGCGTGAACTGGCAGCCCTCTCGCTCAGGTCGACACATGGAGCCGCCGCTGAAATCTGACGGGCGCGAAACGGTTCTGGATTTCAGCTCTATCTTCAAGATCCTGCGCAAAGGGTGGTGGATCATTGCTGTGACCGGCGTTGTCGGGGCGATGATTGCCGCGGTCATCGTGCTGGAGATCGAACCGACCTATTCCGCCCGCGCGCAGATCTTGATGGGGCAGTCGAACCGGGTGGACAGCGTTTTGGGGACGCTTATTCCTGACCTCAAGATAGACGATGATGCCATCGCCGGCGAAATCGCGATCATCAGGTCCGGGCGGGTGTTGTCCAAGGTTTCGGAGCGGCTGAACCTTGAGACGCGACCGGAATTCAATGTCGCGCTGCGTCCGCCCGAACCCGAGCCATCGCTTCTGGCGCGTCTTGGGGATGCCGCCGTCGATGCGCTCAAGCGCAGCCTCGGTGTTGCATTACCGGACCCGGATGCGGCGGGGCCTGCGGGCGAAACCACCGATCCGGTGCAGCTTGCCGCGCGGGCCGGGCGCGTTCAGCTCGGAACGCAGGCGGATTTTGTCGGTGAGATGATGGGCGACCTTTCGGTCCGGCAGGTCGGGTCCACAAGCCTTGTGGACATCCAGTTTGTATCGACCGACAGGTTTCTGGCCTCGGCGATTCCGAACGCGGTGGTTGATGTCTACATGGATGATCAGCTTGACCGCAAATTCGAAGGTCTGCGGCGCGTGACCACGGGGCTGCAATCGCGGATCAGCGAGATGCGTGAAAAGCTCGAAGCCTCCGAACGGTCGATGATTGACTACCGGACCGGAAACCTTGCCGCTGGATTTGGTGGCAGCCGGTTGCTGTCCGAACAGATTGGAGATCTGTCGCGGCGCGTCAATGACGCATCGGCCGAACTGGCCGAGTTGCAATCCGATCTTTCCGGTATCGATGCGCTGATCCGGCGTGAAGGTGCCATTGCGGCCACCGGCCTGTTCCAGTCCGATCTGCTGGACGGGCTTCAGGGCGAGGTGGTCAGCCTGCGCCAGCGCCGCGATTTGCTGCTGGAACGCTTTGGCGCCGACACCGCCCAAACCGTCGAGACCATCGCCGCGATCGAGCGGCTCGAAGGGACCATCGCCGATGAGGCCGGGCGCCTGCGCAACGAGCAAGCTCAGCGCGTCGATTTGGCTGCCGCGCGGGTCGTGGTGCTGCGCGGTGAACTACAGGTTCTGGAGAGCCGCGCCATCGAGCAGGCGGGACGCGAGGTGCGACTCACCCAGTTGGAACGCGACTATCAGGCGCAGCAGGCGGTCTATAACACGTTTCTCGACAAGTTCACCGAGACGAGCGAGAGCGTCGATCTTCAAGAAGGCGATTCGCAGGTCATTTTCTACGCCGACGTGCCGCCTTCGGCGATCGCGCCGCGCAAGTCGTTGTCGGTGGCGCTCGGGGGGATCGGCGGGGTGTTCGCCGGTATGGGGATCGTTTTCCTGCTGGCCCTGACCGATACGGCGTTGCGCAGTACGACGCAGCTGATGGCGCTGACCGGCGGCACGGTTCTGGTGCAACCAAAGGCGCGGCGGTTCGTGTTTCAGCCCGCCAACCCGCTGAATCACGTTCTTCGCCAGCCGCTGGGCCCGCTGTCTGAAAGCATCCGGTCGCTGCGCAGCCAGCTGTTGATGGGGCTTCCCAAGGGGGGCGGGGCCATCGTGACGCTGGCTTCGAGCGAAAGCGATTGCGGCAAGACCACGACCAGCATCCTGCTGGCCCGTTCTCTGTCGCAGATGGGGGTGAATTGCATCCTTGTCGAATCCGATCTGCGCCGCCCGTCGCTGGCGCGGCTGATGAACATCGCACCAACCCCGGATCTGATCGACGTGCTGACCGGCAGACTGCCGTTGGACGAAGCCATCCGTCAGGACCCGGAGTCGCGCGCCGACGTGCTGACCGCGCGCTCGGGGCTGGGCGATCCTGCGGGGCTTTTGCTGTCAGAGCCGATGGGCGACCTGCTTGGAGAGCTGAAGCAGCGATACCGCGTGGTCATTGTGGATACCGTTCCGCTGACGCCGGTGTCGGACTCGTCTCCGATGATCCGCGCCGCAGATCAGGTGGTGTTCATGGTGCGCTGCGGCATGGATTCGCGGACAGTCGAGGCGGCACTGGAAACGCTTGCCAAGCTTGATCCGCCACAGATGGTCAGCGTGCTTTCGATGTCGCCACAAGGCGCGCAATCGAAATACGAATACGGATAGTCAATCTGTATAAGTTCGGAGTTATGAGACGATTGTGATGATACCAACGCGACTGCTTCCAGGATTGATAGTCGTCGGAGCGATGCGCGCCGGCACGACGACTTTGTATCATCATTTGTCCAATCATCCCGAAATTGGCATGTCGCGGATGAAGGAAACGGATTTCTTCGTTCCAAAGATGAATTTTCCGCTCGGCATGTCCTGGTATCAAAGCCAATTCGATCCGGGATACTCGATATATGGCGAGGCTTCTCCGAGTTACGCAATGTGTCATTTGTGGCGTGGCGTCCCGGCCCGAATTCACGGCGTATTGCCCAATGTGCGCCTGATCTTTTTAGCGCGCGATCCTGTCGATCGATTCGTTTCGCATTATCAGCACGCATGGAACACGGGAACGGCGCGGGTTCAGCCGGCGGATCTGATCGATTCGCAGGTCGGGCAGAACATGCTGGAAACCAGTCGTTATGCCAGACAGATCAACGCTTATCTTGAACATTTTCCCCGCGAGCAGCTTTTTATCATCGACTTCGATCAACTCAGCCGGGACCCTCAGGCGGTGATGGACGGGGTGGTGGATTTCGTCGGCGTGTCGCGTTGCGAGATCGCGGGCATTCCCACGCGCAACGATGCGGCGTCGAACGCGCGATTGCCGGGGTTCGTGCAGCGTGCGTGGCGCAGCCGGGGATTGCGACGGTTTGATCGCTACATCAGCCGAAGCGCCCGTGACAGGGCGCGCAACCTGTTGTCGGTCGCCCCGAACCGCGGTGCGCCCGAGGTCGGAGCGGAACTGCGCGCCGAAGTTTCAGAGCGGCTGGCGCCTGACGCACACGCGTTCCGCGCATTGTCCGGGCTTCCGTTTGACGACTGGCAGGTCTGAGTCCCGCTTAGGGGCCGGAATTCAACCCGTAGATCCGCGGCTGCCGCAGGTTGAGGCATCCGGCGACGACCCCGACATGCAGTGCGCCGCGCAGCAGCCAACGGTTGCGCCGCGCTCTTGATGGGGAAAACAGCATCGCCGCACTGGCGCAAACCAGCCCCTTGCCGACCGCCAGCCCGGCCCGCGCCGCCCGGCTTTTCCATCCGTGCGCCCCCGCCGCATAGCTTTGTCCCGAGCGGAACTTGCGGCGCAGGATCCAGCCAAAGGTCATGCGTCCGGGGGCGACCCTCTCACGCACGATGGCGTCTTCGGAGATCTCGAACCGGGCACCGGCGCGAAACAGGCGAAAAAAGAATTCGGTGTCTTCTCCTCCGGCCTGGCCCCGCGCAATATCGAACCGTTGTGTGCGCCAGGCGGCGCCGTTCCAGCGGAGAAAAGCGTTGCAGGTGTGTCCGGTCTGCACGACGGTGCCCCGGCGCACCGGTCGGTTTGAATGGACATCCTGCGCGCGCATCCAGTCTGGTGCGCCGCACCCGTATTGGGCCAGCGACGGGCCGAACACCGCATCCGCGCCCGTGGCGCCGGCCCGCACGATCAGCTGTGCCAGCCAGTCCGGATCGGCGCGTTCGTCATCGTCAAGAAACGCGACCCAGTCGGCCCCCCGCGCCGACGCTGCGTCCAACCCGGCATTGCGCGCGATCGAGATATTGAAGGCCGGAGCATGCAGGTACAGGACCGGCACACGCATCCGCGCCGCCGTGTCTGTGACGATCCTGCGTGCGCTGGCGGTGCCGTCGTTGTC
Source organism: Salipiger aestuarii (assembly GCF_003259905.1). Lineage (GTDB taxonomy): Bacteria > Pseudomonadota > Alphaproteobacteria > Rhodobacterales > Rhodobacteraceae > Salipiger > Salipiger aestuarii. The sequence goes on from NZ_QLMG01000033.1 coordinate 38,262, forward strand.
GCTCACGACGACGCGCAAATCGACCCCGGCAGGCACTTGCTGCGCATCGAGGGACAGAAGCGTTTCGCGCACGTCGTCGCGGCGGAAGGTACACAGCAAAGCGTCGATCTTGCGAAATGGCGCGTTCATCTCAGCACCACTTGTCGCAAGAAACCCGCCCCCCAGGCTAGATGCATGGCCCCCATCGCCGGCCCGGCCCATAGCCCGCAGGCCGAGCGCATGGCCAGGGCGCCAGCGATGGAAACCGCCGCCATCAGAGCAACATAGCTTGCTGTCAGCAGCAGCGCCGGAGGGTAGATCGCCCCAACCCCCAATGATGTGGCGATCGCCAATACCGCCAGGACCGGGAACAGCTGGCGCAGGCGCGGCCGCAGTCGATGCTTGAGCACCGTTCGCGCGCGGCCGCGCCCGTAAGACCAGTATTGTTTGCCCAGCTTTCGCATCGTGGGGCGCATCCGGTAGTTTAGCCGGATATCGGCATCCAGCCAGATTTTCTGGCCGGCAAGGCCGAGACGATGGTCAAGTTCAGCGTCTTCGTTGTGGGGAAAGGCAGGGTCGTAACCGCCGATCGCCCGGAACCATTCCAGCCGGAAACCCGCGTGATGCGCATGGTCGATCCAACCCGACGTCGATCCGCCGCGATGCGCCGAATTGCCCGACCCCAGCGGCGTGTCCACCACCCATGCCGCCGCGCGTTGAAAGCAGCCATCTCCGACGGCATCCATCACCGTCCCGACGGACGCCGCCTCGGGTCGAAGGGCCAGACTCTCGGCGACCGCGCGCACATAGCCGGGCGGATAGGCCGCATGGGCGTCGCAGCGCACAAGGTAACGATGCCGTGGCCCGGCACCGGCGGCGATGGCGTTCAACGCCGCCGATTGCAGTCGTTCGGGATTGTCGATCAGTCGCAAATTGGGAAGACGCGCCGTAAGACGCCGCACGATCTTGCGGGTGGTGTCGCTGCTGCCGCCGTCGGCAACAACGATGGCGACCTGTTGCATCCAGGGATCATCGTCTGTCAGAGACATGAGGCAGGGCTCGATATGGTCGGCTTCGTTCAGCGCCGGTATGCCGACCATAACCTCGGCGGGCTGGACTTGGGCGGCCCGGTACGTCGAAGCTTGGTTCGCATGAGCGCCGCCATTCATCGCCAGGCCTGTGCCATTCGGGGCAAAAAGGCGGGCGGGGGCATTCCCCAGGCCGGGCCCGAACATGGGCAGATCGGAAAAGAGACTCATTAAAAGGCAACCTCGGTGATCAGAAAACCCCGGAAAATCACGGGGGAACAAATAATTGCGGACCCGACGGCAAAAAGGGAAGCCGGGGTTCGCGACGCGCGATAATATCAGTGCGGTCAGTTTAGGGGCAGCCAATACGTTTTGGCAAGACGCGGTTCCGGGCCACATACCGGGATCGCGCGATTCGCCCATATCACCCGGCGCGCGGCAGAACGAATGCCGCCCGCGACTGCAATGGTGGCGGTGATCGGCTGCGAACCGGGCAGAATTTCCCGCCGGCGCGTGTTGAACTTGCCAGAATTTGCCGATGGGCCCACACTAACCCCGCCCGAATTGCACGGGCTTCGGAGGTTTTTGGTATGCAAGGTCTTTATCTGGTAACCGGAGCGGCGGGATTTGTCGGCGAACATCTCGTGCGGCATCTACATTCAAGGGGCGTCGCTGTTCGCGCCATGGTTCGGCGAACATCTCAAGCCGCGGCGCTCGAACCTTACGCCGAGGTCGTCGTGGCCGACATCACGCAGCCCGATACGTTGCCCCAGGCGATGGCGGGCGTCAGCGGTATCTACCATGTCGCGGCGTTGTTCCGTCAGGCGGGTGTTCCGGACGCGGCGTTTTACGACGTCAACGTCGCCGGCGTGCAGAATGTCTTTGAGGCGGCGATCACGGCGGGGGTGCCGCGCATCGTGCATTGTTCGACGAATGGTGTGCACAGCCATATCAAGGACCCGCCTGCGAACGAGAGCGCGCCGTTCAATCCCGGCGATCTTTACCAGTTGTCCAAGATCGAAGGTGAAAACATCGCGATGTCGTATTTCGGCTCGGGCCAGATCGGCGGCGTGGTACTGCGCCCCACGATGATCTACGGGCCGGGCGACACCCGGACGCTCAAACTGTTCCGGATGATCGCGCGCAAGAATTTCTTTTACGTCGGCAACGGTCTGGCGCTGACCCATTGGGTCGACGTCAGGGATCTGGCCGAGGCATTTCTGCTGGCCATGCAGGCCGACACCATCAACGCCGAGGCTTTCCTGATCGGCGGCGACCGTTACATGACGCTGAAGGACACGGTACAGGAAATCTCGCGGCAATTGAACGTGCCCGAGCCAAGCCTGCATCTGCCCACCGGCCCGGTCATGGCGCTGGCGCATGCGACGGAATGGATCTGCAAGCCGTTCGGGATCGAACCGCCACTGTTTCCCCGGCGCGTGTCGTTCTTTCTCAAGAATCGCGCCTTTGACATATCGAAAGCGCGGACCGAACTTGGCTTCGCGCCGAAACAGGATTTCTCTGGCGAGGTGGCCGATATCATCAAGGACTATTTCGAAAGGGGGTATCTGACGCTGTCCTGACCAGTTCATTTTTTGTAATTATTTCAGTTGGGTAGTAAGTATCATGAACACACCGCAAACGGCCCCGCGTGGCGATTCGGCGATGGCACCCCGTCGCGACATGGCGGGTGGCGACGCGCCCGATCTCGATTCGTCTTCAGAACGCTATGCGCGCCGGTTCGAGGGGCGGGCAGGGGCGTGGCTGCTGTCGCGCCAGACCGACATCCTGTGCGATCTGATCACGCCCTGGCCCAAGGCGCGGGTGCTGGACGTTGGCGGCGGGCACGGGCAGATTGCGGGCGCGCTGCTGCCGCGCGGCCATCAGGTCTGCGTTCTTGCCAGCAGCGAACGCGCGCTTGGCCAGGTCCGCGCGATGACAGATCCCGCCCTTGAAATGATAACCGGCAGCCTGACGGCGCTGCCATTCGCGGACCGCAGCTTTGACGTCGTGACGTCGTTTCGTATGCTGGCCCATGTCGACGATTGGCGCGCCCACCTGGCCGAACTGACGCGGGTGGCCCGGCAAGCCGTGATCCTTGATTTTCCGATTCCGGGGGGGGCGAACCTGTTAGAGCCGCTTCTGTTCGGACTGAAGAAAAAGGTCGAAGGCGACACCAGGCGGTTTCGGACCATAAGGCGCCGCATCGTGCATGAGGCGCTGGACCAGCAGGGCTTCGGCGAAATTCGTGAGACAGGGCAGTTCGTGTTTCCCATGGTCCTGCATCGCGCGCTCAAGCGGCCCGGGGTTTCAGCGGTGCTTGAACGGGTGATGCAGTCGTGCGGGCTTTCGGATCGCATCGGAAATCCGGTGATCTTGCGGGCAATCATTAGCAAGCGCCCAAGCGTAAACATCGAAGCTTCTGATGCGCGGTTGACATAACGTAAATCCGCATCTTACTTTTCGTCACGAGCGTTAACGATTCACTGGTTTTATCTAGCCTGGTTGTTCCGATGCCGATATTGATGCCTATCCGTTTGAAATTACACGGGCAGACGGCGCCAAGTCGGCGCGGCTGTAAACTTCACCAATCAGTGACATCCGAATTGACACGCGCGGTCGTACTGCGGCCAGCGCGCCTTTTTACAACGTGACCTGACAGAGGATTAGTCATGCCAGCCATCAATATTTCCAGCGGAACCGCGCTTGAATCCGAATACGTCACCTTTACCGTCACGCTGTCCGAGGCGCTGACCGACGAGGCCACCGTCCGGTGGCGCACATTGGTCACCGGTACCGCAAATGACGACGATCTGTATTACGCTCCGAGCAGCACCACCAACAACGGGACCATCACCTTCAGTCCGGGGGAAACCTCTACCAGCATCAACGTCTACGCCCGCGGCGACAATGAAGATGAGCGGGACGAGAACTTCGTGGTCGAATTGTTCAACCCTTCGGCCAATATCGAACTGGCGGGCGGCGCGAATACGCTAAGCGCAACCGGCGTGATCCTTGACGAAGACGGTACCGGGTCGGACCTTGACCTTTTCGTGTCCGACCCGGTGATCGTCGAGGGCGACGGCGGCAGTCGCAACGCGGTGTTCGAGGTCCGGCTGTCGGAGATCCCCTCGACCGCGCTGACGGTCAACTACAGCACCAAAGACGGATCGGCCGTTGCCGGGCAGGATTATCAGGCCCGCAGTGGCTCGATCACCTTCACCGGACAAACCGTCGCCCTGGTGTCGGTGCCGATCATCGGCGACACCATCCCGGAATTTTCCGAAGCTTTCGATCTTGTGATCACCTCGACCTCCGGCGCGCAGATCGGCACCGCCGGGCGAGCGGGCACCGCGACGATCCTTGACGATGACAGCGGCACCGGGCCGGTGATCTCGATCGGGGATGGCGCGGCGCTCGAAGGCGATTCCGTGCGTTTTGTGGTAAGCCTGTCCGAACCGGCGACAGATGCGGTCACGGTCAATTACCGCACGCTGATGAACGGCACCGCCAATGATGACGATCTGTATTACGCTCCGACCGGCACAACCAACAACGACACGCTGACCTTCGCCCCCGGCGAAACCACCGCAAGCATCTACATCTACGCCCGCAATGACAGCACCGACGAACGCGATGAGAATTTCACCGTCGAGTTGTTCGGCGAATCCTCGAATGCCGCGCTGGCGGGCGATGCCGCCGTGCTGCGCGCCACCGGGATCATCAGCGACGACGACGGCACCGGATCGAACCTTGATCTGTTCGTGTCCGATCCGGTGCTTGTCGAAGGCGACAGCGGCAGCAAGATCGCGCTTTTCCAGATCAACCTGTCGCAGCCCGCATCCAGCGCGCTGACCGTCAGCTACACCACGGCCAACGGAACGGGCACCGCAGGTCAGGACTACGGCGCGCAGTCGGGCACGCTGACCTTTGCGCCGGGACAGAAGACCGCAAGCGTTGCCGTGCCTGTGTTCGGTGACACCAGCTCCGAGCCATCCGAGACGTTTTCGCTGGTGGTCACGCCGCCCTCGGGCGTCTCGCTGGGGACGGGCGCGCTGGTTGGGACGGCCACCATTCTGGACGATGACAGCGGCCCGGGGCCGGTCATCAGCATCGCCGATGGCGCGGCGCTGGAAGGCGAATCCCTGCGCTTTGTGGTGACTCTGTCGGAACCCGCAACCGATGCGGTCACGGTCAATTACCGCACGCTGATGAACGGCACCGCCAATGACGACGATCTGTATTACGCACCCACCAGCACCAGCAACAACGGCATCGTGACCTTTGCGGCGGGCGAAACCACCGCAAGCATCTACATCTATGCCCGCAACGACAGCGCCGACGAACGCGACGAGAATTTCACCGTCGAGCTGTTCGATGAATCCTCGAATGCCGCATTGGCGGGCAATGCCGCCACGCTGCGCGCCAATGGCATCATCAGCGACGACGACGGCACCGGGTCGAACCTCGATCTGTTCGTGTCCGACCCGGTGCTGATCGAAGGCGACAGCGGCCGTCAACTGGCGCTGTTCCAGATTGACCTGTCGCAGCCCGCCGCGCGCGCGATGACCGTCGGCTACTCCACGCAGAACGGCTCCGCGACCGCGGGGCAGGATTATCAGGCGCAATCGGGCACCGTCACCTTTGCGGCGGGCCAGAGCAGCGCCAGCATCGCGGTTCCCGTCTTCGGTGATCGGCTGTCCGAGCCTACAGAGACGTTTTCGCTTGTCGTCACCCCGCCGTCCGGCGTGTCTCTGGGAAGCCGCGGGCTGGTCGGGTCCGCGACCATCCTCGACGATGACAGCGGCCCGGGGCCGGTGATCTCGATTGCGGATGCTGCGGCGCTGGAAGGCGAGTATCTGCGCTTTGTGGTGACCCTGTCCGAACCGGCGACCGATGCGATCACGGTCAACTACCGCACGCTTTTGTCCGGCTCGGCCGACGATGACGACCTTTACTATGCGTCCAGCGGTTCACAGAACAACGGGACGGTGACCTTTGCGGCGGGCCAGACCACCGCCAGCATCTATATCTACCCTCGCAGCGATAGCACCGACGAGCGCGACGAGAATTTTGCCGTCGAGCTTTACGACCAATCGTCCAACGCCAGCCTCGCGGGCCGCGTGTCGATCCTGCGCGCGAACGGGATCATCCTGGACGACGACGGCGCCGGGTCGAACACCATGCTGCTGGCCTCGCCTGATCCCGTGATCGAGGGCTATGACGGCACCTTCCTGCGCGCTTATGACGTGCAGCTGTCCCAGCCCCTGACCTCGGCCGAGACCTTCGACGTCTCCGCGACCGGGTTCACCGCGACGCTTGGCGCAGACGTCACGCTTGTAACCGACACGATCACCTTCGTTGCCGGTCAGACCAGCGCGACCGTTCTGGTACGCACCCGCAGCGACAATCTGGTCGAGGGCACCGAAACCTTTCAGCTGAATTTCACCGCCAGATCGGGAACCCATGTGAACGGCACCATTCCTTCGGTCACGGTCAGCATTGACGACGGCGCGGGTTATGGCGGCACGCCCTCGTCAGTGGGTGATCGGCTGGTCGGCACCATGGGGGCGGACACCATCCACGCTCTGGCAGGCAATGACACCGTCTTTGGCTGGCTTGGGTCCGATACGCTTTACGGCGATACCGGACGCGACCGGCTTTGGGGCGGCGTGGGCAATGACCGGCTTTGGGGCGGCAGTGATGGCGATCTGCTGGTCGGCGAAACCGGCGCCGACCTGCTGCGCGGCGAGGCCGGGCAGGACACGCTGCGCGGGGGCAGCAGCAATGACACGCTGTTCGGCGGCGACGACGACGACCTGCTGTTCGGCGAGGCGGGCAGCGATGTGCTTTGGGGCGAGGCCGGAGACGACACGCTGCAAGGCGGCGGCGGCAACGACAGCATGCACGGCGGCACCGGCGGCGACCAGCTATCGGGGGGCAGCGCGAGGGATCGCATCTGGGGCGACAACGGCGATGACACGATTTGGGGCGGCGACGGGCGCGACAGGTCGTTTCTTGGCGGCGGCGACGATGTTTATTACGACACCGCGCAGAACACCAGCGACGGGGCCGACACGGTCTGGGGCGGGGCCGGCAACGACACCGTCTCGACGGGCGGGGGCGCCGACGTTGTCCACGGCGAGCTTGGAGACGACAGTCTGAATGGCGGGATCGGCAACGATGCTCTGTTCGGCGAAGCGGGGGCCGATACGCTGATCGGCGGCGCCGGGGCCGACCTTCTGGAGGGGGGGTCACATGCCGATCTGTTGATCGCAGGCGGCTGGAACGACACCGTGCGCGGCGGCGACGGGGCCGATACGGCCCGGCTCGGGATGGGCTATGATCTTTACACCGACACCGGCCAGGGCGGCAGGTTCGGACAGGACACGGTCAGGGGCGAAGGCGGCAATGACACGATCAACGGCGGCGGCGGCGACGATCTGCTGTTTGGCCAGGCGGGACGGGATTCGCTGGTCGGCGCCAATGGCAACGATGTGCTGCGGGGCGGTGAGGATCGCGACACTCTGATCGGCGGAAGCGGTGCCGATACGCTGTACGGCGAGGCGGGCAATGACCGGGTCAATGGCGGCAACGGAACCGATCTGGCGGTTCTCGGCGCCGGCAATGATCTGTATCTCGACACCGCGCAAAGCGGGGCCTTCGGGGCCGATACGGTCTGGGGCGGGGCTGGCAACGATACGCTGAACGGTGGCGGCGGAGATGACAGCCTGAACGGCGGCGATGGCGACGACCGGCTCGTGGGCGTGGCAGGTGACGACACGCTGAACGGCGGCGGCGGGGCGGATGTATTTGTGTTCGCGCGCGGGTCCGGGGCAGACATCATCGACGACTTTGTCCTTGCGGATGATCGACTTGAATTGCGGATGGACGCATCGGATCTTACCGCTCTGGATCAGGCCGATGGTGTGTTGTTGTCTTGGACAAACGGTTCCGTGTTGATCGAGGGCCTGAGCCTGAGTGAGCTGGAAAGCGCTACGATTGGCTTTCTGTAGGCGTACAGTCCCGCGTGACGCTGTTGCACAAACCCGCTGACCGGCGGGTTTCCCCTTTCCCCAGGCGGTCTTGGCGCAGGGATTTCGTGACGGGGACGCGCACCTGAGCCTCAGCGACCTGGCGATCAAGGTCACCCGCCATGGGGCGCAGGTCCAGCAGCGTCATGCAAAGTATCCACTGACCGGCAGGGTCATGCGCAGCATGATCCCGAGAGGTTTTGTCTCGACGCGGCTTCTGCGGTGGTATCGGCTCTGGCACCGCCACAAGGCACGACCCAAGTATCGCTGCGCACTAACCGCTTCGTTCCGGGCAATAGTTCCGGCGCTCGTCGGTTTCCAAATCGTGGCATTCTTGCACGGTGGGGTCACTGCATAGGTGTTTTTCCCGGCAACGGCCTCGTGGCACTTGCGCGTGTCGTACGCGCCATCGGCGGTGACGCTGCCGATGTCTTGATCGGGCGGGATCCGGTGCGGCAGATCAGGCAACACGAGCGCATCCCCGACGTCACTGCTGGTGGTCCCGACCGCCAGGCAAGAGGTGGTCGCGGAAATTCGGACCGGTGGTTAAGGTAGATCGCATGATGAAAGTGACGATCCAAAATGAAGAAACGCAAGAACCATTCGCCAGAGTTTAAGGCCAAGGTCGCGCTTGAAGCGATCCGCGAGGAGATGACGCTGGCGGAACTGTCCAAGAAGTACGGAGTGCATCCCACGCAGAGCGGGACTTGGAAACGCGCAGCGATAGAAAACATGGCGACGGCATTTACGCACCGTGGCGCGGCCCCAGAACAGGTGAGCGCCGCCGATGTCGACAAGCTGCACTCGAAGATCGGCCAGTTGGTGGTGGAACGGGATTTCTTAGCCGAAGCCTCGCATCAACTGCTCGGGACGCGAGGCAAAAAATGGTGAGCCGGGATCACAAGTTAGGCTCAGGATGCATTGATTTTCAGTGCGCTGCGCGGTTCACGGCTCGGCAAACGGAGCGGTGGCATGAGCGGCCTTTACTTGCTGACCGACG
>NZ_QLMG01000034.1 GCF_003259905.1 Salipiger aestuarii
CGATACCCCTTCGCCGGGCTGCCCGACCGGCCATAGCGCAGGCGGCCGAGAAAGGCGGCCAGCTCCTCCTCGAACATCGCCTCGATGGTGAGGCGGACGTTCGCCCGAAGGCGATCCTCGATCGGGTCGAACCCGGCCTCCCCGGCCAGTAGCGCAAAGCTCGCGGTGTCGGTAATCTGGGTCATGGCGTGATCTCCCTGGCGGTTGGCGCCGCCGGTTGGGTGGGTTTCAGGTCACCCGGAGATTACGCCGCCTTCGAATTTCCACCACTTCCGCGACACGACCAGTGGACCGCCGTTAAGCCACTACTAGAAAACACACTCGATTTCTTAACCGGAGATCGGTGGAGCTTCACGTTCCTGCCGAACGGTCCCTCAAAACCAAATTCTGTAGGTGGCAAGCTTCGCAAGAAGTCCAATCTGACTGGGGTAGATAGCGTCTGCTTGTACTCAGGCGGCTTGGATAGTTGGCTGGGCGTAAAACACCTGGCTGCAAACGGCAGCAATCCAATTTTAGTCAGTCACTCTTACCCACAGGACGCTCAACGTCAAAATTACTTGTATGATCGCTTAGGGCTTACACTTCAGCGCTTGGCCTTCAATGCAAGCCCCCGCCAATCAGGGGGAGCAAACGACACGACGATGCGCGGTCGTAGTTTTAACTTTTTGGCAATGGCTGCCGTTTGCGCGGATGCAGTTGCTGAGCTCAATAGCTTGAACCAGGTCCCGCTATACATACCAGAGAATGGCTTCATCGCTCTCAACGCACCGCTAACACCAAGGCGTATTGGTTCTCATAGCACCCGTACAGCGCACCCCAATTACCTTTCCCTGATGCAGGAGCTTTTCGATATTGTCGGCATAAAAGCCCGCATTCAAAACCCTTTCTGGAATCAGACCAAGGGCGAAATGATGCTGAACGCTTCACTTTCGGTGGATGATCAACGATACGCCAGTGAAACTGTTTCTTGTGGGAAATGGAAACGTAAGAGTGAACAGTGTGGCCGTTGCTTGCCATGCCTTATACGCCGTTCATCCTTCCACAGGTCTGGTATTACGGACACGACAAAATACACCTATTCAGTCCCGCAGAATTTTGCGGAACGAGAGGGTGTGAAGAAAGACGATCTGTTGGCAGTCATTCGAGCGGTTCGACCTACGACGCCGAATGAGCGGCTCGCGAAAGCATTGAAAACGGGACCTTTGCCGACTGCGAATAACGATAGACAAGACTGGCTTGCTGTCTATGACCGCGGGCTAGCAGAGCTTCGCGACTATCTTATTAGCCAAGGAATCAAATGTGATTGATTTCCATTGCCACCTCGACTTGATGGATGACCCGAAAAAAGTGGTTAGAGAACTGGAGGATGCACAGGCCTACGTGTTGTCGGTAACCACCACCCCTAAGGCATTTCCAAAGACATCAAGGCTGGTAAAGAAAGATGGCCGCATTCGAACTGCTCTTGGATATCATCCGCAACTTGTCGCCGAGCGCGCCGATGAGCTGCCCTTGTTCGAAAGGATGCTCGGCGAAACACGCTACGTAGGTGAAGTTGGATTGGATGGTGGAAAAGAGTTCGCAAGCTCAAAAAATTCACAATCCAAAGTCTTTACCACAATACTTAGCCTTTGCAGTTCACACGGTTCAAAAATTATCTCAATACATAGCAGGCATGCGGCGTCAGCGGTTCTAGATCAACTCGCTGACCATCCAAAGTGTGGCATTCCCGTACTCCATTGGTTCACCGGAACCCAGAATGAGCTTGAAAGAGCGATCAGGATGGGGTGCTGGTTTTCAGTTGGCGTTCCTATGTTACGCAGCAAAAAAGGCATAGCCGCACTAAAAACTATTCCGAATGAACGCATTTTGACCGAAACAGATGCCCCGTTCGCAAGCACGAACGTTACGGCTTCTTTAACAGCCGCAGCGAAAGGTCTCGCAAAGATTTGGGGAGTGGATGTGAAGGAGGCCAACAGTCGTTTGAAGTCTAATTTGGCAAATTTGATTGCCTAGACTTTCAATTTAATATTTCGAGATAATGGAACCAATGGCTCGTCATTTTATCATCCGAACATCAGGTCTCCGTCCGCTCTAAGCAGGCCCGCTTAGGATCATAGACATAACTTGAAATAGTACCATCTTTGATCTTTTCAACGGCTTCCTTGACTACAAACAATGGCACAAGAAACCATTCGCGCGGCAAAACTGGCCGACCGAAACGATCCATGATCTCAATTTCCAGCCGTGCAGGTTCGAAGATCCGGTGGATCAGGTTTTCGAGCTTGGTTCGATTAATGTTGTAAAGCTCATATGTCGCGACAATCTCGACATTCGCCATCAAAAATGTTGGTTGAAGGTGTGCACCTGCAACGCGCTTCTCCACGCTCATATTGGTGACACCAATCTTGTGAACCAATTCTCGGTTTTCTATCACAAGAGGATGATCAGACTTGCTGCGTAGCACGTAGATCGTACCACTCGCCTCATCGCCATCGATAGTTTGATCCGAAAACAACGGTCCCGCGTTAGGCTCTGTAATTCGACGTCCTGCTTCACCATCCGCGTTAAGCGCGCGTTGGAGTGAGCGCATGAGCATATTACTTTCGGTCCCGTTGTCGAAGATGACACGCAGACGGGCATCAGTGCGACCCTGATCGGTAAGAGTCATCTCCCCCATCTCAGCGACATAAGCTTTTTGACCGCCGACGATGAAAAACCGCCCTGGCTCGATCTCAGCCTTTAGCTCGAACTTTCTGGTTTCACGAAGGCCCGAGTTAAGCTCTTTCTGAATTTCCTCAAACAGTGGCTTGAAGGTTTCGAAGTCGTCACACTTCTCACGGTTCGCAATGTTCTCGGCAGCCTTTTTCTCTGCTGTTGAACGGACATGCTTGAGCTCTGCGATTGATGGCGCTTCCACCTCAATTCCAAGCTCAGCAAGCAAGGCGTCGTCGTCGAGCTCGTCAGGATCAATTGACTGTTTTACGGCTGATCCGGTTAGAAGATTCTGGTGATCAAGCGGCTCTACCAGATCACGGCACTCTTGAAGCTCGCGGATGCGGTCCAAGCGTACAGCATAAAGCCGTTCAAAAATATCGCGCTCTTCACCATGCTCAGGCGCTCGTCCTTTTTCTTCAGTAAACCGCTGAATCTCTTCAAAGCCAGCAATGATGCGCTCTTCGCGCGGCGTGCGAGATACGGCTTTCTTGACGTCAACATCAACGCCAAGCTCAGCTAGAAGAGCATCGTCGTCCTCGGTAAATGCTCTAGCCATTTGCGGCCTCCTGCTTCATGCGTGCGAGGTAAGCCACACCTTCGGCCATCTTCTTTTCCCAGGCATCAGCAGATGTAATGGAGGGCAAACGCCCGCGCTCTTGTTTGAACTTCACGGCCCGCCGCGCCAAGTCGCGCGCTTCTTCAGGTGAAAGCTGCACCTTCTTTGCTGAAATAACCGCTTGAACCTGCTTGAGGCTTTCTTCGCTCATCGTCTTGGCCAAAATCGCATAGGCCTCGCTGAATGGATTGATCTGATCGATCATGTCGATGTCCAACTCACGCACGTCCATCGCAAACTTCCGAACGCCATCGATGAGCGCAGTGTTGCCGCTTGTCTGCGCGTCATCATCGGGCGCAGAAAGAGCAACTTCCTTGGCTTTCTGGGTCAAATTGAGCGCTGCGACAGCATGTTGCCGAACGGCTTCCTGATCGTCAGCATCTAGCTCGGGGAACTTTGCACCGACGATCTTGCCCATCCGCACTTGGGTCAGCTCTTCGGGTACTAGCTCTTCATCAAACAGTCCGCGCTCAATCGTCGTTTTGTCCTGAACGAAGGCTGTAATTACCTCGTTCAAGTCTTCTTGGCAGATGCGCGCTGCTTCCTTGCTCTTGGGCTCGGCCAGCCCTTTGATCTCGATTTGAAACTGACCGCTATCCTCGTTGAAGCCAACGTTCTCTTTCGCTGGATCGTAGCCACCTTCACCATAGTCGAAACCCTCAACAGGCCCACTCTTCGGGCTCTTGGGCGTGAAGTTGAAGCGTGGCGCAAGCACTTGTTCCATGAGAAGGCTGGCGGCAATTGCTTTGAGCGTATCGTTCACCGCCTCCGTTACGGCTTCCTCGGCTGCATCCGGCTCGGCGATGAGGTTTGTAAAGCGCGCGCGTGATTTCCCTTCGGCGTCGCGTGTCGCTCGGCCAATGATCTGAACGATTTCAGTCAAGCTCGCTCGATAGCCAACCGTCAAGGCGTGCTCGCACCAAATCCAGTCAAAGCCCTCCTTGGCCATGCCCAAAGCGATGATGATATCTACATGATCGCGATTGTTCTTTTGATCAGGGTCTTTCAATGCCGCCGAAACCTTGTCGCGTTTGACGGCCTCGTCATCGACAAGATCAGCAATCTTCAAAACGCGTCCGTCCTCTGTCTTCACAAGCTGAAAGCCGGTCTTCGGGTCGGTGCCTTGCCAGTCGCCCAAAGCATCAATGATATGCTCCACCTCGCGATGCTTGTCCTTGGTGCTCTCACGCGAGTTCACATTCGGGATGTGCAGGATGGTCTTCTCGTTCGCATCGAGCACCTTCAGAATGTCGTCGGCATAGGAGCCGGAATAGAAGAAGTAGCCAATATCAAGCGTCTTCAGATATTTATAGCCGTTCAACTGCTCGTAATAGGTATAGGTGACGGTATCGAACTTGGCCTCGTCCTCGGGCGAGAGAACCGCTTCGGCATCACCTCTGAAATACGATCCCGTCATGGCAACCATGTGCGCTTTGTCGCGCGCCATGAAGTCACCAAGGTGCTGACCGAGTTTGTTGTCAGGGTTAGCCGAGACGTGGTGGAATTCATCCACCGCGATCAACCGATTATCAAATGCCTGTACCCCAAACTTATCGACGGCAAAGCGGAAAGTGGCATGCGTGCAGACAAGCACTTGGTCATCGCTCTCCAGGAACTTTCCAACCGAGCCAACTTTACCATCATCCCCGCCAGGTGCGTTGCAGAGGTTCCACTTCGGTTGAACGCTCCAGTCTGCCCAAAAGCCAAACTTGCTCAGCGGCTCGTCAGCAAAACTCGATCCGATGGATTTTTCCGGCACCACCACGATTGCCTGCTTGAGCCTCTGATTGTGCAGCTTGTCCAGCGCGATGAACATCAGTGCACGGCTCTTCCCTGATGCAGGCGGCGACTTGATCAAAAGATATTGTTCGCCCCGCTTCTCATAAGCACGCTCCTGCATCGCCCGCATGCCAAGCTCGTTCGATTTGGTCGAGTTGCCGTTTTGGGCGTAATTTACGGAGACTGAGGGAACATTCTTATTCTTCATTTTCAAACCTTATAATCATTCAAAATATCTTTGGCCCACACCGGTGGTTGCGGCCACGAGTATGCACCAACTTCGAGCCAGGACTTGGACGTGCCAATCTTGTCGAGCTTTAAAATGCGCTCAAGCATCTCATCGTGTGGGTACACAAAACACTCACCGCCATTGAGAAATGCGATATGGATGTCCTTACCTAAGTATTTCTTGTCGATGGTCATGCGTCCCTTGAGCTGAATTTTCAGGAACACATTGCCATCGATATGGCAGGCGAGAAAATCAGCGCCTTGCCAATCGTCATTCAAGCGCAAGCAATTGTACCCGTAGTCGGCTAGCTCGCCCGCAACCTTCTGGAAGTTGTAATTTTCCTTCTGTCGGGAATTCAGGTCGCTGTAGGAGACGCGCTCAAACACTTTGCTTCTTCCCAACTGTCTTGGTCATCTTAGTGTATAGCTCAAAGAGCTTTTCCAGCCGCTCGGTATCGTTGCGGAAGCGTCGTCCGATGTAGATACGTTCTAGAACCTCGTCGTTGCGGTCATGCGCGGCGCGCAGGTCCGCAGGCATATCCTCGGGATCGTAGAGATCGGCGATGGTCGCCGGGAAGTGTGCTTCGCGCGCTAGAAGGATGTCTTCGGCGCAACGGGTCAAATCCACCTTGTTTTTCTCTGTCAGCTTTGGAACGGGGAAGGTGTTCCAGCAAAGATTGGACCCATAGCGTAGACCGTTTCCATGTCGACCGGATAGTGCTGTAGCCCAAGCAAAGTGAGCTCTGGAACTTATCAATGAAAAGTTGAACAACTCCGGATCATACATTACGTGTGCAAGGTGGGTAACGATAACTTCAGGCTCTAGTAGCCCGACAGGTAAATATCCTGCGTCAGCGACGCATACTTGTGGCACGACAATCTGTTTGGATTGCGCTGTATT
This sequence comes from Salipiger aestuarii, assembly GCF_003259905.1. GTDB lineage: Bacteria > Pseudomonadota > Alphaproteobacteria > Rhodobacterales > Rhodobacteraceae > Salipiger > Salipiger aestuarii. Next base: position 6,240 of record NZ_QLMG01000034.1, read on the forward strand.
CCGAAATCGAAATTGATGAGGCCGATTGGCGAGACTTCTTGCAACGTCACCGCCACCGACCCGATATGCCTCAACCGCTGAGATCTTTTCTCTTATTCTGGGAACTTCATTGGCACGATCTAGTTGGTCGTCGTCGATCCACAAACACCAGCTTAAGCTTCCGTTTATGAACTCAGTCGTACCTGTAGCGCGCCTTAACATATCCCGCACATCGACCGGGGATTTTCTAATTTCATCCAAATCGCTTGGGGTAATTCTCAGGTGTTGAGCGTCATAAGCTGCATTACCCGTAATAATTCTGGCAATATCAGAAATCGTCCTGCCTTCCTTTTGAACGATAACTTCGCTGGCTGGAATTAGATAGCTATTGATATGCGAGACTTCGCGCCTAACTTCGGCTTCGAATAATATCGCTCTCGATGAAGGACGCTTGGATAGTCCTAGTATCGTTACAAAGACGCCTGCATTATTTTGAGCATTATTGGCCCATTTGAAAGGTGCATAGGCAAAATCTATCGATATCCCTTTCTTTCTCAAACGCGGCCAAAGCGTAGGAACATGAGAGCCCTGATTAACTGAACTCGTAGTCACAAAAGCAACAGCTTCTGCATAAGTTAATATGTCGGAAGCTTTATCAAAGAACGCAGAAATGTAGTCCAAATTCTTGTATGGAAAGCTCTTGCCAAAGACTGAGATCATGTCTGATTTCTGTTCGTCGTCTTGTTTTTTTCCTCCTAGATACGGTGGATTCCCGCAGATGTAGGTTTCTCCACCCTCATTTTCGAAGTCAATTTCAGCTTGGTCTAATGGTGTGCTGAATAAGTCGTCGCCTTGCATCTTGACGCCTGTACCGGTCGGGGGACAGATACTTAGCCAGTCAAGCCGCAGAGCATTGCCACAGGTGATCCAATTCTTGGCGTCAAGCGGAAGAAATTCCGCCAGAGCTTCCTTCTGACCGCGATAGGTCACGTCACATTGATACTCGGCGATAATCAGCGCCAGCCGCGCGATCTCAGCGGGGAAGTCGCGCAGTTCGATTCCGCGATAGTTGGTTAGCGGGATTTCCGTGCGCCGATCGGCCTCGTCGCGCCGTTCATTGATCTCAGCCTCGATGGCGCGCATTTCCTTGTAGGCGATAACAAGGAAGTTGCCCGATCCACAGGCTGGATCAAACACCCTGATCTTGGAGATGCGATTGCGCAGGTTCAAAAGCTTGCGGGGGTTGTCACCCGCTTCTTCCAACTTCTCGCGCAAATCATCGAGGAAGAGTGGATTGAGCACCTTCAGGATGTTTGGCACGGATGTGTAGTGCATGCCAAGCGCGCCGCGTTCCTCATCATCCGCTACGGCCTGGATCATCGACCCAAAAATGTCAGGGTTGATCTTCGTCCAGTCGAGGCTGCCGATATGGATCAGATAGGAGCGCGCGATCCGGCTGAAACGCGGCACGTCCGTAGTGCCGGAAAAGAGGCCGCCGTTCACGTATGGAAAGGCATTCGCCCAGCGGGCAATGCCTGCCGAAGTTCGATCTTCGGCCTTGGTGTTCATGGCGCGGAAGAGCTCACTGATCACTTCGTGTGTGTTCGAGGAGTCGCGTTCGCTCATCTGTTCAATCGTCTTGGTGAACTGATCCGCGCTGGCAAAGATGTCCGTGTCTTCCGCGAAAAAGCAGAATATCAGCCGCGCCATGAAATGGTTCATGTCGTGACGGCGTTCCGCAGTGCCCCATTCGGGATTGTCTTTCAAAAGCTCGACGTAGAGGCGATTGAGGCGACCCGTTGCCTTGATGTCGAACGAGCTTTCGCGGATTTGCTTTACGGTGCTGATACCCGCCAAGGGTAAGAAAAAGCCAAAGTGATCGGGAAAATTTTTGTAGGCGCAGGCAATCGTTTCGCCCGTGGTAAGGTCTTCGGCCTCAAGGACAGCGCCGTCCGTGGCGAGCACGAATTTAGCTTTGGCTTTGGCGGTTGAGGGGCTTGCCTTCAGCTCCGCCAACGTGTGTGTGACGTCGCCAGCGTCACAGACGGCAATGTGGATGTTGTTGGTCTGGAGAACACCTCCAAGATCGGACTTGTTGGAAGCCCCGGTGCGAAGCCGCTTGAGCGTCGTGGCCTTGTTCCCGAATGCTTCGAGGAAAGCATACGGGAACTCCTGAGCGTCAAAAGGCTGCTCAGCGAGTGCGGAAATGGCTTCTTCGATTTCAACGGCGTTCAAGGTTCAACGACTCCATAGCTATGAGTTGAACCTAGCAGCTAGCTTTGTTGTGTGCATCCACAGACATACAAAATCTAGCGGATATCCACATTCCAACCGAACGGAATTGTTGGTCTGGGCTCCAAGGGCGCGAAGCACCTTTGGTCGATGGGATGGTTCCAAGGAAGGGTAGCGCGACAGCTCCCTTTTTGGTCTGGGTTTCAAGGGGCAGGAACGCCCTTTGGTCTCGATGAAATCGTCTCCATGGCATGGTCAGGTTTTCTAAGGGCACGAAGGCTCTTGGATCGAAGGTTTGCAAAGGAGAGCGAAGTCTCCTTGCGACTGATTGAACGGGGATGCGTTCTGCTGGCTCTGGGATGGGTTCAAACCCTGATCCGAGCCACTGGCCGGGGGGATGCAACGGGGGCGCGCAAGACTGAAAGTCTGGAGCGGGCCCCCTTGTCAAGATGTGAGTGGTACTACCACGCACACATCTTGCACATCAGGTTTCAGCCTCGCTGGGACACATCTCGCACATCAGGTTTCAGCCTCGCTAAGACACGTCTGTACGTTAGATTCGGGTCCACGCGGAGCTATCTCGCTTGCGGTCAAGGAGGTTCAGTAATTGCGTCAAAAAATCCATTGCGGTGTTATAGTCAACAAATGAAATTGATTCGGTGGTTTGGAAAACGAAAGATGCCTCATGTACATCCGGGATTCTCCCTCGCCCAACTTATTGAAACGACTGCCAATGAGCTTCGGGCAGTGCGTGATAGAGCTCCTGATGACACAGTAATCCAACTTACAGATTGCGAGCTAGAGCTGGCCGTCACTGTTGGTGCCGAAGCTGGTGGCGGGATCAAGTTTTGGGTCGTGGATACGAGTGCTAAAGGAAACCTTGAAAGCGTTAGTCGAGTCACATTGAAATTTGGGCCGGTCCCGGGGAAGCCAGGTATCGCAGCGAGAGCTGGCGAGCAAACTAGTGGAACTGATCCCGACCCCAATGTGCTCGAAGGAGACGATTCTAGTGGCGACGGAAGCTGACAGCAGAGCACTCGCAGAAATCTGGCACCCTGAAGCTCTCGAAAGTTGTTTGGGACTATGGATAGCATTTACAGCTAGCGACGGCGTCATTACGTCCGCCGACTCCCAGGCATATTTACTGGAACAATTTGAGCATGCGATTTCTGAAGGAAAGGCTCCGCTGTTCGCCTTTGTTGATTTTCGGGAGCGAGTATGATGGCTCCAGCCAATGTTCGGTATGCTGGAAAAGACTATTTTGGAACCCAGCTCACGAAGAATAGGCTCCTACCCTTTACAATGATAACCTTGCACGGGAGCGGCAACGTCGCGATTCCAATATGGGGATTGCTAGATACTGGGGCCGATCACCTGATGCTAAATTCAGGAGAAGCAAAGTACTTGAATATCGACTTAAACCAATGTCCAAAGCGGAAAATGCTTCTCGCAAATGGATGTGAAGAGGAATACTCTTTGGCGACAATTCAAGTTTCGATTAAGGGGTATCGCAATAAAGTTGATGCATTATTCGGGGTTGTTGGAACGCCATTGATTGGCAGAACTACGATCCAACGAACACTGAAGTTTGGTCTTGATGAGCAGGGATGGCTGTACGCAAAGTCTGCCTTAGCCTTAGCCTTACCCTAGCAACTCAAATGGGGACGGCCCGGCAGTGGGGCGATCTGCCTCAATTATTCCGTCGCCCGAAATTACCATCTGTCTCGACACTTGTGCGAATCCGCCGATTTTTGCCCCATCTTTAACTGTTGCGCCACCAAAAATATGTGCATGTCCGTAAATGAGCGCATCGTCTTCAATTCTTGAATCATGCTGAACTATTGCTTCATCTGCAATCCAGCATTCACCATCGTGAGACAAATTCGTTTCACTTTGAACATAACCTCCCAAATCACCAGATGCTGCATTGGCAAAATCAACAAGTGCGCGAATTCTGTACAGTGGTTCACCTGAGACGTTAATGCAATCTTCTAATACCAATTCGTATTTTTTCATTTAGCCCTCACTTTTAAGAAAGTAAGCACGCTAGCACATTAAAAATACTATGGTCAATAATGCTGACCTAAGTGCGATTTGTCTTTCTGAACTAGTTGGACGCAATACCAGCTTTCAAGAATATGTCGGCATTCTATTTACGCTGCAATTACACGATAAGATTGTCAGTCAGGTTGGCTGCGTATTTTGTGAGGTTGAGGATGACCCCAGCACATTGCTCTTGATGAAATCATAGGTCTGGCCTGTTTCAAGCTGGATGAGCAGTACCGCCAAAGCATGCGTGACACAAAGCAACCAATATTCAGCCGTTTCCATCTGATCATATTTGGGCAGGGCTTTGTTGTGGATGTATCCTTCATGGATAAACAACATATCAGCGCCTTGGCGGATCGACATCTGATGAGCCACATGCGAACTCATGCCCGAGGGCTTGTACCCTCTGAAGCGCCTATATCGCTCCCGCATCTTCTCTATTACAACGTGGTTTTCAAAGACATCGGCTGGTACCATTCCGGGAATCTTCCTGATGTCATCGTAAGGGATCGTATTAGAGCTGATCTCTAATACTCTGTTGGCGATGGGTTTTACGTATGCATTGATGTTAGTGTCTCGCATACTTTTTACAAACCTTAGTTTTTCTGCCTGCGTCGTGGTTTTTCCCAAGGCTGGCATAAGCCATTTTCGTCCATTCAAGACATCGGGAATTTCGCCTTCCATCATCTTGGCAAGACTGTTTCGGCGGTCATAGAACTCCCTGACAATTATCTTGGTAGACACATCCCTAATAATGCGATGCGAGGCTTGGCGGGAGACTTTTCGATCTTTGCTTTTTGCGAGTTTGAAGCGAGTGCCTAAGGTTTGCTGAAGCTTGGTCATGCCTAGATCAACATAGCCACCATCTTCGATCACAGCCTTTGGGATGGAAGAGTATGTCATGCCATGCAGCCAACAAAATAACACCCGTACAAGTACGTCCTCTGAGACATGCGTGCCCGCAAGAAAGCGGTTTTTAGGTTTCTTAGCCTTGTCGCTCATGACGTGCAGCTTGGCCCATAATTCCTAAAGCTGACAAGTTCCAACTCAGCTCCGTGACAGATTTATGGTCGGGGCTTAGTTACTGGTCATGCGCTGATCATGGCGCTGAGACGACAAAAACTACAAACGAAACAAACACCCTAAGCGCTGAAAGTTTCAATTTCAGCGATCAATCGAGCTGTGTCTGACGCAGCAAAGGAAAAGAGAAAGGACGTAAATAATGTATCCACCTCAACACCCAGGCCAAGGAGGCCGAGGACCTGGTGAAGACCTGAAAGGCGGTTTCGCAACATGCGCCGCTGCGATGGTCTCCATCGTGGTCAGCCCACCGTTCCACGAGTTTACAGCTCCCTATGTCTGGCAGCTGTCTTCAAAAAGTTATGGGCCCGAAATGGTCAACTTCATCATGGCGATGTGGATGATCCTCACCTGGCCGCTGACTTTTTTCGCGGCACGCGCAGCAATCAGTGCAGCACTGACTGTGGCAGGCGTCTACATCGCCTACCGCCTCATCTGAAACCAACACGAAAGGAAACCAAATGCCTAAGATCATTGAAGAACAAGTCGGAACCATCATGCGTCGCCGTAAGGTCAAAACCTTCGGGGACAAAGTGAAGGAGGTCCTGCAAGGGATCGCATCCGTTGCCTTCGTTCTGGCACTCATCGGCCTATTTATCGGTGGCCAATAATCGAAGCGGGATGGCCGCTCTCTAAAAGCGGTCATCCCACCCAAAACCACAACTGAAACATGAAAGGAGACCCTCATGCGATTTGAGGAACAATACCCCTATGGCTCGGCGCGATTTGCGCAAAGACCTCGAAATCCACCGCGCCTTCATGGCAAAGGGCGGTGTGCCCTTTGGCTTCGCGGGCGGACGCAAACTCTATCACTCGAAGAATGCGGGCATGCTGCTGATCGGCGGCGCTGGCTCAGGCAAGTTTACATCCGTCCTAGCACATCTCATGGATGCGCCTGGTCGGGGCAGCGAGCCCGCACGCTATGCGATCTTCGATCCCAAGCGTGAGCTGCGGGCTGTCATGGAGCCGTACTTTGCATCCATCAAGGCGCGGGTCTACGAGATCAATCCTTACTTCACCCATGGGGTGCAGGGAAATCGGCTCTCGCTTCTAAGCCACCTCACGCCTGATAGTCCGCGTCTGGTCGCAGATGCACGACGTGCGGCGCGAACCTTTCTGCCCGAAAGCGGCGGCGGAGATTCCCAATTCTTCGACCAGAAGGGCCAGAACTGGCTCGATGCTCTTATGCGCGGCCTTGTGCATCTGGATGGCGGGGTGTCTCCGACGTCGCTCTATGAACTGATCGGGATGGTGCGCTCGTACCCCGACGCCTGGGAAGAGACGGCTTCGGTCATGAGCGCTATGGGTGAAGGCGATCTTCGCATCACCTTTGACGAGATGCTGGATATGGCGGCAGAGAGCCGCCGCACCTTCGATTCTGTCATGGGCGGCATCAGCAACGCTCTGGCGTTCATGAACGATCCGCGCCTGCAAACTGCTCTCGTTCGCACACAGGAAGCCGACTTCACTCTAGATGTGCTCTGCGAGAACACATCCGATCCTGTCTTTGTCTTCTTTGTCATGCCGCCGGAGATGACGCAGCAGAACGCGGCGGTCATTCGCCAGTTCTTCTCGACGCTGCGCACGATCAAGCAAATGCGGCCTGATGCACCAACGCTCAATCTGGTCATCGATGAAGCGGCCCAACTCGGGCGCTTCCCCGAGATTGCCGAGTTCTACTCGATTGGGCGCGGCTTCGGACTTTCCCCCGTCTGCGTCTATCAGGACATCGGGCAAATTCGAAACAACCTTGGGCCCACAGGCGCGATGACGCTCTCGGCGAGCGCAGACATCGAAGTCTATCTCGGCGGCGGTATCTCTGACCTGGAAACCGCGCGGCATCTAAGCGCCAAGCTCGGCAACCAAACGCTGGAGCTGGAGGATCATCTCACTCAGCACCGCGCCGAGCGCGCCATGCGCGAAGCGATGCACGATGCGCTCTTCGGGCGCGGCAATGCTACGCGCACGGGTCTGTCTATGAAGACGCTGGACTATGAGCGCGGACACAAACGCAAACAGGCGCGCGCGCTCATGACGCCCGAAGAAATTCTCGGGATGAGCCACAAGCAATCCCTCGTCATGGCCTCGGGATACGGCATTCCGCCGTTTCTTGCGGACAAAAGCCCGTACTTCGCCATGCCGCGATACACGGGCCTTTGCGGGCCGAACCCTTACTTCGACCGTGATCTTGGATCGGTCAAAGTGCCTGGCCGCTTCAAACGGATGCGATCTCTCAAGGTAATCACGGAATCCGTGCCTTCGGCGCTCGCTGATCTGCCGCAATACCAAAATGGGACATGGAGCTTCATTGAAGGCCACCGCCCCAAATACTGAAAACTGAAACAAGCAAAAGGAAAACGACATGAAACAGGAAATGATCAAAAGCCAAAAAACCGCAGAAATTTGCGGGGTTGGCCCGAAAAGTGGTAAAATGAAAGTAGAGCAAGGTTCGGCTTATGCCGTACCACTTTCCGCCTCGGCTGTTCAGCGCGTGGCACCTCAAGGGCACGACGGAATTGATGCACATCCGCTTGGAGCGGATGCGGGAACGCGCACGCCTAAAATCGGAAAGGAGGGTGCGGCCATGAATGAACACGATGAAGACCAGGACTTCCGTTTCGCGCTGAATGCGGCAGCCAAGCCCAGCATCGGGATCGATACGGCGAAGTATCAAGCCTATCTCGATGATCCCGCTCTGACCGATGATCAAAAAGAAGAGATCGTGCAGGCGCTCTGGGGTATCATCGTTGCGTTCGTGGACCTCGGCTTCGGCGTTCACCCTCTTCAAGAGGTGCTAGGCCAAGAAGCCTGTGGAAAAGCTGAGCAACAGCTTGATGTGCAAGGCAACAAGGATTCTAATGAATCCAAGCCTGTAAACACTCTGAGCAAAGAATTCGAGCGCGCCAGCGATGATACGTGATCGCGGACCGCCAAAGATTGAAAGGAGGCCTCATGGCCATTGCAAACAAAAAAGAGGAGACCCAGCTTAAAGCAGTGATTTACTGCCGGGTCTCCTCGACCAAACAAAAGCTGGAAGGGAGCGGGCTGGAAAGCCAAGAACACCGCTGCCGCGAGTATGCGGTAGCCAAGGGCTATGACGTCGAAGCCGTTTTCCCCGATGACGCATCGGGCGGCGGCGACTTCATGAAGCGCCCAGGCATGGTTGCGCTTCTTAGTTACCTCGATGCGCAGCCCGACAAAAATTACGTTGTGATCTTTGACGATCTCAAGCGCTTTGCGCGTGAGACCGAAATGCACATCAAGCTTCGTCAGGCATTCAAGACGCGCGGTGCGCTTGTCGAATGCCTGAACTTCAAATTTGAAGATACGCCGGAAGGCAAATTCATCGAAACTATTATCGCCGCTCAAGGTGAACTTGAGCGCGAACAAAACCGCCGCCAGGTGGTCCAGAAAATGAAAGCCCGCGTGGAGAAAGGCTACTATGTCTTTCACCCGCCTGTTGGCTACCGCTACTCCAAGAACCGTGAGCACGGAAAGCTCCTTGTGCGCAATGAGCCTGTGGCCTCGATCATTCAAGAAGCGCTCGAAGGTTTCGCCAGTGGGCGTTTCCGCTCGCAAGTTGAGGTCAAACGCTTCCTTGAGAGCCAACCCGACTTCCCCAAAAGTGGGGCATCGGGTTATGTGCATCCTTCAAAGGTCAAAGACATTCTACAGCGCGCTGTCTATGCTGGCTGCGTTGAAGCGCCGGATTGGGGCGTCACCATTCGCAAGGGGCATCATGAAGCTCTGATTAGCTTCGAGACCTTTGAGCGCGTTCAAAACGTCCTAAATGGCGTGGTGTATGCGCCTGCGCGAAAGGACATCAACGAAGACTTCCCGCTGCGCGGCTTTGTTGCTTGCGATGATTGCGGCGAGCCCATGACCTCCTGTTGGTCCAAAGGCCGCAATAAGCTCTATCCATACTATCTCTGCGATACCAAAGGTTGCGCCTCCAAGCGCAAGTCGATCCGCCGTGACGAGATTGAGCATGGGGCAGAAGGCATTCTCCGCTCGCTTCAGCCAGCCAAGCAACTTGTAGCGATGGCACGGGCAATGTTCACCGATCTTTGGGAGATGCGCCTCTCTGAGGCCAAGAACGCGAAAGAGACGCTCAACAAGCAGCTCAAGTCTCTGGATAGCGAAGTGAAGTCGCTGCTTGGGCGCATTGTGCAATCATCCAGCCCGACCGTGATTAGCGCTTATGAAGCGCATATCGAAGAGCTGGAGCTTCAACGTCTGAAACTGGAGGATAAGATCGATTCCGCGCTCCCTGCAAAGGGACACCTGTCTGAATTTATCGAACCGGCCATTCAGTTCCTGACAAACCCTTGGAATCTTTACAAGAAAGGCGACTTTGCGATGCAGCAAACAGTGCTGCGTCTGACCTTCGCAGAGCCACTTCGCTATAGCCGGAATGAAGGTTATCGAACCGCTGAAATCACCTTTCCATTCAAGGTGTTAGCGGATTTTTCAACCCCGAAGTGCGGGATGGTGGGCGACCCTGGAATCGAACCAGGCGTGCGTCTCCGCGAGGGAGTTACAGTCCCCTGCCACACCTTGCGGCCTGTCGCCCACGTCACACCGGGCCTGCCCAGCGTGTGGGGGGCTGATTACCTTCGGCCAAAACCGGCGTCAACAGGAAAATCCGTTGCAACCCTGCCCAGCGCGTTGCAAGGAAAGCGAACCTCGCAAGCAGGAGCAATACCATGGTGAAGAAACCGAAATGGGTCGTCGAAAAGGAACAGACCCGCAAGGCCCGCGCCGCCGAGACGGTCTGGCTTTTCGGCCTGCACGCGGTGCGCGATGCCCTGCTCAACCCCCGGCGTGAAAAGTTGCGGCTGATCGTGACGCCCAATGCCGAACTGCGCCTTGCCGACGCCATCGCGGCCGCCGGCATCACGCCGGATGTTCAGGACCCGCGCAGATTCGACGCGCCACTCGATCCGCAATCCGTCCACCAGGGCGCCGCGCTTGAGGCAAAACCGCTTGACTGGGGCCATCTTGGCGACGTGGCGCTGGGGGACGGCACGCGCCCGCCGCGCCTTGTGTTGCTTGATCGGGTGACGGATCCGCACAACGTCGGCGCCATTCTGCGCTCGGCCGAGGTGTTCGGCGCCCAGGCCGTCATCGGGACGCTGCATCATTCGGCCCCCGAAACCGGCGCGCTGGCCAAGACCGCGAGCGGCGCGCTGGAGCGCCAGCCCTACCTGCGCGAACGCAACCTTTCCGACACAATTCAGGCGCTTCAGGAAATGGGCTACCTTGTGCTGGGACTTGATGGCGACGCCGAAGACACTGTCGAGGCCGCGCTGGACGGGCTGCGCGACCGCGCCGTCGCCCTGGTGCTTGGCGCCGAAGGACCTGGATTGCGCCAGAAGACCAGGGAAACGGTCGACCGACTTGTGCGCATCGACTTCGCGGGCGGCTTTGGCTCTCTCAATGTGTCGAACGCCGCTGCCGTGGCGCTTTACGCGGCCCGTCCCTAGGCGCCCCCCCCTGTCCCCGCCGGCGCCGCGGCTGCCGATCCAAAAACCGTTCTGGTCTTCCGCGCGCGAAAACCGTATTTCGCTCTTGCGACAAGGAGTGGCGAGACATGGCGGAATACGAAACCCCCGGACCGGTCGAAACTGATTTCAGGGAAGCGATCTCTGCGGTGGAAGAGATCATCGAGGATGCCCGCAACGGGCGTATGTTCATTCTCGTCGATCACGAGGACCGCGAGAACGAGGGCGATCTGATCATCCCCGCCCAATGGGCCACCCCGGATGCGATCAATTTCATGGCCACTTATGGCCGTGGCCTGATCTGCCTGTCGATGACGCCGGAACGCTGCGACCAGCTGGGGCTGAAGATGATGTCGGTGAACAACAGCTCGCGGCACGAAACCGCCTTTACCACCTCGATCGAGGCGCGCGAGGGCATCACCACCGGGATTTCCGCCGCCGACCGGGCGCGCACCGTGGCCGTGGCGATTGACGCCAGCAAAGGCTCTGCCGATATCGCGACGCCGGGGCACCTGTTTCCGTTGCGCGCGAAATCCGGCGGCGTGCTGGTGCGCGCGGGCCATACCGAGGCTGCGGTGGACGTGGCCCGGCTTGCCGGGCTGAACCCCGCCGGGGTGATCTGCGAGGTGATGAATGACGACGGCACCATGGCCCGCCTGCCCGAACTGATCGCCTTTGCACAGCGCCACGGGCTGAAGATCGGGACGATCTCGGATCTGATTGCTTATCGCCGCCGCCACGACAACCTTGTGCGCCGCGTGCGCGAACAGACCGTCACGTCCGAATTCGGCGGCGTCTGGGACATGAAGATATACACCGACACCACCCATGGCGACGAACATATCGTGTTGTCCAAGGGCGACCTTTCGACCCCGGACCCGGTTCTGGTGCGGATGCATGCCATGGACCCGATGCTCGACATCGTCGGCACCGGCCATACCGGGCGCGCCAATGAATACCGCGATGCGATGAATGCCGTCGCCGCCGAAGGGCGCGGCGTTGTCGTTTTGCTGCGCGACACCGCGATGAAGCTGGACCCCGAAGAAGGCAGTTCTCCGCGCACCCTGCGCCAATACGGGCTTGGCGCGCAGATCCTGTCCTCGCTCGGGCTGTCAAAGCTGGTCCTGCTGACCAACTCGCCGATCCCCAGGGTCGTCGGTCTGGACGCCTACGGGCTTGAAATCACCGGTACACGCAAGATCGGAGGCCTCTGATGGCATCGAGTGAACCCCATTACATCCTGCCCCGCCCCGAATTCGACAAACCGGTCAAGATCCTGATCGCGGTGGCGCCTTACTACAAGGACATCGCAGAACAGCTCGTCGCCGGCGCCGTGGCCGAGATCGAAGCCGCCGGCGGGTTTCACGAGGTGATCGAAGTGCCCGGCGCACTGGAACTGCCCACCGCCATAGGCATCGCCGGGCGCATGTCGAATTTCGACGGGTACGTCGCCCTTGGCTGCGTCATACGCGGCGAGACGACACATTATGACACCGTATGCAACGACAGCGCCCGCGGGCTGACGCTGCTGGGGTTGCAGGGGCTGTGCATCGGGAACGGAATCCTCACGGTCGAAAACCACGATCAGGCCTGGGCCCGCGCCGAAACCGCCGGCCAGAACAAGGGCGGCGGCGCAGCGGCTGCAGCCTTGCATCTGATCGCGCTGGCCCGTAGGTGGGGCTCTTCCCGCAAAGGGGTGGGATTCGTGCCCGCCCGTGACGAGTACCAGGTGGCGGGAACCGGCGCAGGAAAAGATACCGCATGACCACCCCCGACATGCCCCAGCCCCTTTCGGGCAATCAGAAGCGAAAGATGAAATCCGCGTCGCGTCTCTATGCCGTTCAGGCGCTTTACCAGATGGAAGCGGCCGGACAGACGGTCGAGCGTGTCCAGAACGAGTTCATCGACCACCGTTTCGGCGCGGAAATCGACGACGGGGTCGAGATGATCGAGGGCGACATCACCCTGTTCGGCAAGATCACCGCGTCGGCGGTGAATTATCAGGCCCGCATCGACCAGATGACCGACCGGGCGCTGGTGGCCAAGTGGCCCATCGCCCGCATCGATCCGACCTTGCGCGCGCTGTTCCGTGCCGCCGGGGCGGAGCTGGTCGACAGCGACACGCCCCCCCGTGTCATCATCGCCGAATATGTCGAGGTCACGCAGGCGTTTTTTCCCGAGGGTCGTGAATCGAAATTCGTCAACGCCGTGCTGGATCACATGGCGCGCGAGGCCCGGTCCGAGGCGTTCTGAACGCCGACCGTCAATGCCTGCCGCCGCTAGAATTCCAGCGTCGACAGCAGCGGCATCATCAGCGAAAACAGCTCGGCCTGGGATGAAATCGCGCATTTGCGATACAGCTGCTTGCGGAACACCTTGACCGTCTGCGGGCTGATCCCCAACCGCATCGCGATCGACCCCGATGAATGCCCCTTGAGCACGAGCAGCGCGATTTCCGCCTGCCGTTCGGTCAGCGCGATGGCATGATCGCTCATGATCCGGCGCCTCAGCGCGGCGGACACATCGCTGTCCCTGAAATCACCCGTCGACCTCAGCCCCGACCACTGCCGTTCGATCAGCGCGCAGGCGATGGGCGCGATGCGCAGCGCGCGTTCCATGTCGCGCGCCGAAAACGCCCGCCCGGAACTGGCGTCGCGCCCGAGACAGACATGCACCGACACGCCGGGCGCGGGACATCCGACATAGGCCAGTTCGTCGCACAGCGTCGTCTCCTGATAGTAGACGGCGTGATATTCGTTGCGGGTGAACTGGTCGGGGGCGATGTCGCGCATCCGGTATACCCCCGCCGGTGCCCGTTCGATGTGCAAAGCGTGGAACGGATCCAGCAGATAGGCCCCTGTCAGGTAGTCCGACACGATCCTGTCGTGGACGCGCGGCTCATGCGCGTGAGAGAATAACAGTTGCGGGGCGCGGTTCTGGAAATACGCAAGCATCGTGGTGTTGTCGATTTCAAAGCAGCGCGTCAGCCATTGAAAGAACAGGCCCGCGAAGTCTTCGGTATTCAGCGCGGCGATGGCGTGCCCAAGGAAATTTTCCGTCAGATTTGGCAAATCTCGCATGATACCTCTTTGGGGGTATATACCCCCATATTTCACCCGGAATAGGGTATACCCACCTAACCGGGTGGTATCGCCCGTACAAGCCCGGACAACGATCCGGACAGACAGGGGACACAGGTGATCGGAACCGTGATCAGCATCGACCGCGTCGAAAAACGCTTTGGCACCTTCACCGCGTTGCATGGTGTGTCCGTGGACATCGCCGACAATGAATTTTTCACGCTGCTGGGGCCGTCGGGGTGTGGCAAGACCACGCTGCTGCGGTGCATCGCCGGGTTCGAGCCGGTGTCGGGCGGGCAGATCCGCCTGAACGGCGAAGACATCGCCCCCCTGCCCCCCTACAGGCGCCCGGTGAACACGGTGTTCCAGCACTACGCGTTGTTTCCCCATATGACCGTGCTGGAAAACGCCATGTTCGGGTTGCAACGGCTGGGTTGGGGCGTGGTGGATGCCGAAGGGCGCGCCAGGCAGGCGCTGGAACTGGTGCATCTGTCGGCGTTTCTGAAACGCCGTCCGGGCCAATTGTCGGGCGGGCAGCAGCAGCGCGTGGCGCTGGCCCGCGCGCTGGCCCCCGAACCGCGCGTGTTGCTGCTGGACGAGCCGCTGTCGGCGCTGGATCTCAAGCTGCGCCAGGCGGTGCGGATGGAGCTGAAGCAGATCCAGCGCGAAACCGGCATCGCCTTTGTCTTCGTCACCCACGACCAGGAAGAAGCGCTGACCATGTCCGACCGCATCGCGGTGATGTCGGATGGCCGTGTGCAGCAGGTCGGCACCCCGCGCGAAATCTATGAATCCCCCGCAAACCGCTTTGTCGCGGATTTCATCGGTGAAACCAACCTGATCGAGGTGCCCGTGCTGAACATCTCGAACGGTCTCGCCGAGGTGTCCCTGCCCGGCGGCCGCGCGATCCAATGCCCCACCCGGTTGGTGGACGCCACGCAAGGCGTGCTGTCGGTGCGCCCCGAACGCATCGACCTTTGCGCGCCGTCCGAGGCCGACCTGATCGCAACCGCCGGCGCACAGGTGTATCTGGGCACCGATATTCAGCTCAAGGCGCATCTGGCAGGCGGCGAGCAAATGACCGTCCGCCTGCAAAACGCCGCCGCGACCGTGCTGCCCCAAAGCGGTGCCCGGCTTGGCCTGCGGCTGGAGGCGGGCGCCGCGCGCCTGCTGGCGGCCTGATGGCGGCGATGGCGCCGGGCGGCGCATCGGGTTCCGATATCTACAAGGGCAACGCGGTCAAGCTGTTGCTGCCCACATGGCTGGTCATCGGGGTGTTCCTGCTGATCCCCGTGATGCTGATGGCGGTCTATTCGTTCCTGACCAAGGAATTTCGCGGCGGCGTGATCTGGGAGTTCACCCTGACCGCCTACGATCAGTTTTTCCTGAACCGCGGGTTGTTTGGCGATGACCCCGCCAGCATTGAATGGACCTATATTGGCATTTTCTGGCGGTCGATCTGGCAGGCGGGGCTGGCGACGATCCTGTGCCTGCTCATCGGCTTTCCCACCGCCTGGTTCATCGCCACGCGCGACGCCCGGATGCGTACGGTCTGGCTGCTGATCGTGACGGTGCCCTATTGGGTCAACCTGCTGATCCGCACCGTGTCGATGAAATTCCTGATCCGCGACGAAGGCCCCCTGAACGCCGCCCTCATGTGGTCCGGTATCATCGACGCGCCGCTGGGCATCATCAACACCAACCTCGCGGTCCAGCTGGGGCTGTTTTACAGCTACCTGCCGTTCATGGTTCTGCCGGTCTACGCCGCCGTCGAACGCTATGATTTCTCACTCAGCGAGGCGGCGGCCGATCTTTACGCGTCGCGCTGGACCATCCTGCGCCTCGTGATCCTGCCGGTGGTGAAACCGGGCATCATCGCGGGCTGCATCCTGGTGTTCGTGCCCTCGCTTGGCGCCTTCCTGGCGCCCGACCTGCTGGGGGGCGCGAAAAGTTTCATGATCGGCTCGCTGATCGAGGAACAGTTCAAGGGCGCCGCCGGCAACTGGCCGTTCGGAGCCGCAAGCGCAATGATCCTGATGGCCATCGTGATGATCGTCCTGCTGGCCTACGCCCGGTCGCAAACCCGCGAGACCCGGACATGAGCGGGGGCATGAAACAGCTTGATCTGCGCCGCTTTCCCGGCTTTTTCGCCATAACGCTCGCGTGCGTGGCGGTGTTGTATGCGCCGCTGATGGTGGTGGCGGTCTACAGCGTCAACGAATCCACCTCGATCACCCGGTGGGGCGGGTTTTCGCTGGCCTGGTACGCGGATGTGTTCACCGGGCCGGAAAGCCCGAAATTCCAGCGCGCCGCGATGAATTCCATCATCATCGCGGTGCTGGCGGGCACCGGCGCCACCATCATCGCCACCAGCGCCGCCGTCGCCATGCATCGCGCCGGGCGCTTCCGCGCCAAGACCGCGACATTCGCCCTGATAAACCTGCCCCTGATGGTCCCCGAGGTCGTCACGGCGGTGGCCAGCCTGATCTTTTTCACCGCGATCGGATTTTCGGGGGGCATCGGGACGATCCTGCTGGCACATCTGACGTTCTGCATTCCGTTTGCCTACCTGCCCATCGCGGCGCGCATGCAAAGCATCTCCGACAGCTACGAACAGGCGGCGATGGACCTGTACGCCACACCGCGCGAAGCCTTCAGGCTGATCCTGCTGCCGCTGATGAGGCCCGGCATCTTTTCGGGCTTCCTTCTGGCGTTCATCATCTCGCTGGACGATTTCCTCATCACCAATTTCGTCAAGGGCGCCGGGGTCGAAACCCTGCCCACCGCCATTTTCGGAGCGGTGAAACAGGGTATCAAGCCCAACATCATGGCGATTTCCACCCTGATGCTTGGTGTGTCGGTGGCGTTCGTCACCCTGTCCTGGCTGATCGGGCGATCCGGCCAAAAGACCCAATAACCAACAGTGGAGCACAAGACATGAACAAATTCCTGGCCACCTCGCTTGTCGCGCTGACGGCCTCGGCCGCGCAGGCGCAAGAGCTGAAGCTGTACAACTGGTTCGAATACATGCCGCAGGAATTGCTGGACGCGTTCACCGAAGAAACCGGCATCGCGGTCACCATGGACACCTACGACAGCAATGAATCGCTGCTGGCCTCGCTCAAGGCGGGCAAGCTGGGGGCCTATGACATCGCCGTTCCGGGCGATTACATGGTCAAGATCCTTGCCGACGAGGGCATGCTCGACACCTTTGCCCCAGAGGAAATGCCCAACCTCGGCAACATCGAAACCCAGTGGCTGACAGTCCCGTTTGACGAGGGCCGCAAATCGTCGGTGCCCTATCAGTGGGGCTCGACCTCGTTTGCCGTCAACCGCGAGGTGTTTGACGGCGACATCCAGGACACCGCCATCATCTTCGATCCGCCCGAGGAACTGGCCGGCAAGATCAACGTTCTGGACACCTCGGGCGAATTGCTGACGCTGGCGTCGATGCATCTGGGCATCCCGCAATGCACCTCTGACCGCGAACAGCTCAAGGCGCTGAACGCGCTGGTGACCGGGGCCAAACCCGACTGGGCCAGCTTCGGGTCGGACGTGGCCAAGGACGTGCTGACCTCGGGCGATGCCGCGGCGGGCATGATCTGGTCGGGCTTTGCCGCCAAGGCGCGCGGCGAAGGCGCCCCGATCGAATATGCCTTTCCCAGGCAGGGCGTCATCGTGTGGATGGACAACCTCGCCCTGCTCAAGGATGCGCCCAACCGCGACTCGGCGCTGGCCTTCATGAACTTCATGCTGGAACCGGAAAACGCCGCCACGCTTACCAACTACGCGCAATATTCCGCCGGCGTGACGGGTGTTACCGAATTTCTGGACCCAGAGGTCGCCGATTCCCCCGAAGCCAACCCGCCCGAAGGCACGAAAACCGTTTTCGTCGAAGCCTGCCCCGAGGACATCCAGGTCATGTACGACGCGATCTGGACCAACCTGAAAAAATGAAGCTCGCGCTCTATCAGGGCCCCGTGCAAAGCGGGGCCACCGAGGCGGGTTTTGCCACCATAAGGCGCCAGCTTGCCGCCTCTGCGGCGGCGGGCGCGTCGATGCTGGTGATGCCCGAACTCTATTTGCCCGGCTACAACCACCCCGACCATCACCGCGATCTGTCACAACCGCGCGGCGGCGCATGGGAAACCCGGCTGGCGGCCATGGCACGCGATGCCGGCTGCGGGCTGACCATCGGCTGGGCCGAACGCGACGGGGACGCCGTCTACAACGCCGCCACCGCATTCGGTTCCGATGGCAAGGTGCTGGGCCACTATCGCAAGGTCCAGCTGTTCGGCCCGATGGAGCGCGCGTCATTCCAGCCCGGCGACGGGTTTTGCAGCTTTGATCTGGGGGGCGTCAAATGCACCCTGCTGATCTGTTACGACATCGAACACGCCGCCCATGTGACCGCGCTGGCCGCGCGGGGTGTCACGCTGTTTCTGGTGCCCACCGCCAATCCGCAGGGGTTTGAACATGTGCAGCGCCTGTTGGTGCCCGCCCGCGCGGCGGAACTGAACGTCACCGTCGCTTATGCCAATTACTGCGGCGAGGATGCCGGGCTGGCGTTCGGCGGCTGTTCGGTGATCGCCGGGCCGCTGGGTGCGGTTCTGGCGCAGGCGGGCGCGCAGGAAACGCTGCTGATGACCGACATTCCCGGCACGCGGGGCATCGACCCGCTGCTGCTGTCCACCCAACTGACCGATTTCAGAAAGATCTGATCCATGACCCTTGATCTGCCCGTCACCACCGATGAAATCCTTACCACCGATGTGCACCTGGTGCAGTCCTGGGCCGACCTGAACGCGCTCAAGCAGAACGGCGCGCGCACCGCGATTGTCGCAGCCGAAGGCAGCTATGTCACCGACAGCGAAGGCAACAAGCTGATCGACGGCATCGGCGGGCTGTGGTGTGTCAATGTCGGCCACAAGCGGGCCGAGATCATCGACGCGGTCACCGACCAGCTCAACACGCTGGATTTCTATTCGACCTTCTACAGCTTCACCCACCCCGCCGCCGCCGCGCTTGCGGAAAAGCTGGCGCAACTGGCGCCGGGGAACCTCAACAAGGTGCATTTCGGCAATTCCGGGTCGGTGGCGAATGAAACCGCCGTGCGGGTGCTGCACCATTATTACAAGCGCCTTGGCCGGCCGAAAAAGCGCATGGTGCTTAGCCGCCATGGCGCCTATCACGGGTCCACCCATCTTGCGATCGCCATGACGACGCCGGGCTATTCCGAAGGCTGGCACAAGGCCGAAGGAGTCGTGCATCACCTTGCGAAACCGCATTTCTGGCGTGAAGGCGACGGCATGACCGAACCCGAGTTTCTGGATTCGCTGATGGCCGACATGAAAGCCAGCATCGAATCCATCGGGGCGGAAAACATCGCCTGTTTCATCGGCGAGCCGATCATGGGTGCGGGCGGGGTCATCGTGCCACCCGCCGGTTATCACAGACGCGCCGCCGAGTTGTGCGCGCGCTACGACATCAAGGTGATCTCGGACGAGGTTGTCACCAGCTTTGGCCGCCTTGGGCATTTCTTTGCGTCCAGGGACCTGTTCGATTTCCAGCCCGACATCATCACCACCGCCAAAGGTCTGACCTCGGGCTATCAGCCGCTGTCGGCCACCATTTTCGCGGATGAGGTTCACGAAGTCATCAGCGCGCCAGGCGCCATGTTCACCCATGGCATGACCTATTCGGGCCACCCCGCCGCCGCCGCCGCCGGGCTGGCGAATATCGCGCTGATGGAACGCGACGACCTGCCGGGCCAGGTACAGACCACCGGCAAGCTGTTCGAAAACACGCTGCGTGGCCTGGCCGATCTGGACATCGTCGGCGAGGTGCGCGGCAGCCATTTCATGATGGGCATCGAACTGGTCAAGGACAAAGCCACCAAGGCGATGTTCGACCCCGATCTGAACATCGGCATGCGTGTGGCGCAGGCGGCGCAGAAACGGGGCCTCGTGGCGCGCCCGCTGGGGAACATCCTGATCCTGTCGCCTGTGCTGATCCTGACGCCCGCTCAGATCGCCGAGGTCGGCGGCATCCTGCGCGACAGCATTGCCGAAGTGATGGACGATCTGGCGGCATAGCCAACGCCTAAGCCACACCTTCGACAAGAGCTACTTTCCCAAAGCAATACGCTCTGGCACAGTTTCCGGCAGGCCCATAACGCCTGCCGTATCAATTTTTCAAAGGCCCCCGCGGAATGAACGTTCACGATCCCGCAGCCGAGCTGCGCGCCAATGTCGCCACCCCCTTTGAGGCCGCGCAGGCGATGCCCGTGTCGGTCTATACGTCCAAAGATTTCCTGGACCTGGAACAGCAGCACGTCTTTGGTGCAAGCTGGCTGTGCGCCGGGCGGGCGGAATCGCTGAAAGAATCGGGCGATTACATGACCATGGAAATCGCGGGCGAACCCATCATGGTGCTGCGCGACCGCGCCGGCGATCTGCGTGCGATGTCGAACGTATGCCGCCACCGCATGTCGACCCTGCTCGAAGGGCGCGGGCACGTGCGGTCGATCGTCTGCCCCTATCACGCCTGGACCTATAACCTCGACGGCGCGTTGCGCGGCGCGCCCGCGATGGACCTGAACCAGAGCTTTTGCAAAGAGGCGACCGGCCTGCCGCAGGTGCGTTGCGTCAACTGGAAAGGCTGGATCATGGTCACGCTGGACCCCGACCTGCCCGAACCCGCCGAAACGCTGAAGGAGATGGATGATCTTGTCGGCTATCTGCCGATGGAAAACTACGTCGAGACCTTTCGCGAGGAACACCGCTGGGATACCAACTGGAAGATCCTCGCCGAGAATTTCATGGAAAGCTATCATCTGCCGGTGTGCCACGGTGGCACCATCGGCGGCGCGGTCGATCTGCGCAGGATGACCTGCCCGCAGGGGTTTTCGGGGTTCAACTTTCACCATATTCTCAAGGATGACAGCATCGCGCTGTCCATCGCCCACAGGGACAACACCGCGTTGCAAGGCGAGGACCGCTACCGCACCTGGCTGCTGGCGATCTATCCGTCGCTGATGATCACCCTGACGCCGGGCTATTTCTGGTATCTCAGCCTGATGCCAGACGGGCCGGGCGGCGTGAAAATCCTGTACGGTGGCGGGCTGAGCCCGGATTTCATCGCCGATGCCGATGCCGAACAGCATTTCACCGCGCTCAAGGGCCTGCTGGACGATGTGAATGACGAAGATCGCGGCTGCACCGAACGGGTCTGGAAGGGGATGCAGTCCAGACACGCGGTGCCGGGCGCACTGTCGCATCTGGAGCGTCCGAATTACGAATTCGCCACATGGATCGCGTCGCGTCTTCCGGGGTGACGCGATCCATATGGCCTGCGCGCCACCGTCGCGCGGGGCGTGAGCAATGCAAGGGCCGGGGCCACCCCGGAGAGTGACCTCATGACGTTTTCACTGGTGGCGCGCTGCGCCGAAACAGGGCAATTCGGGGTGGCGATTTCGTCCTCGTCGCCCGCTGTCGCGGCGCGCTGCGCCTTTGCGCGCGCGGGCGTCGGCGCGGTGGCATCGCAGAACGTGACCGACCCGCGGCTGGGCACCGCGGCGCTGGATCTTATGGCGGGCGGCATGTCGGCGGCGCAGGCCGTGGCCAAGCTGGTCGCCACGCGCGACCACATGGATTACCGGCAGGTGCTGACGGTGGATGCGCAGGGCGTGACCGGCATTCATTCCGGGCCGAATTCGCTGGGCATCTGGACCTCCGCCATGGGGCGCGACGCGGTGTCGGGCGGCAACCTGCTGGCCAATGACGGCGTGCCGACGGCCATCGTCGCGGGTTTCGAGACCGCCACGGGCCCGCTGGGCGACCGCCTGATCGCCGCCATGCGCGCGGGCCTGAAGGCGGGGGGCGAGGCCGGGCCGGTGCGGTCCGCCGGGCTGCTGATCGTCGACCGGCAGGCATGGCCCTATGCCGAACTGCGCTGCGACTGGATCGACGATGGCTGCCCGATTGATTTCATCTCACGCGCCTGGCAGGTTTACGCCCCGCAGGCGAAAGACTACGTCACGCGGGCGCTCAACCCGGCAGCCGCGCCGTCCTATGGCGTTCCGGGGGATGAATGATGCGCGTGCTTGAGCTTCTCGACCGGCTGATCGCCTTTCCCACCGTGTCGAAAGACAGCAACCTTGCGCTGATCGACTGGGCGCAGACCCATCTTGTCGCCTGCGGCTTCGATGTGACGCGCGTGCCCTCGCCCTGCGGACACAAGGCCGGGCTGGTTGCCAACAGGGGTGGCAGCGGCGGCACGATCCTGTCGGCGCATGTGGATGTTGTTCCGACCCAGGGCCAGCCCTGGACCCGCGATCCATTCGCGATGACCCGCGAGGGCACGCGGCTATATGGGCGCGGCACCACCGACATGAAAGGCTTTGTCGCCTGCGCGCTGACCCTGGCCGAGGACATGCCCGCCGATGCCGGTCCGGTTTCCATTGTGCTGTCCTGGGACGAGGAACTCGGCTGCATCGGTATTCCGCACATGATGGACGCCGTGCGCGCGCTGGGGCCGCAAAAGCTGTGTGTCGTGGGCGAGCCGACGTCCCTGCGCATGGCGACGGGACACAAGGGCAAGATCGCCTGGCGCGGGGTATGCTCCGGTCAGGCCGGGCATTCCGCCATGGCGCCGATGTTTCGCAACGCGTTGCACGGGGCCTGCGATCTGGTCTCCGCGCTGCGCCGCGAACAGGCCGCGCTGATCGCTGACGGGGCGCAGGACAATGGCTATGATGTGCCCTGCTCGACCCTGCATGTGGGCGTGCTGCGCGGTGGCACGGCGCTGAACATCGTGCCCGACAGCGCCGAAGTGCTGTTCGAGGCGCGCCATCTGGCGGTGGACGACCCCGCCGATCTGCTGGCGCGGGTGATGGATGGGCTGACCGGCATCGAGGTGTCCAGAACCTTCGCCTATCCCGGCCTTGATGCGGACCCGGATGCCCCCGCGCTGTCCCGGATCCGCGCTCTGTCGCGCGGTCTGATCAAAGTGTCCTACGGGACCGAAGCCGGATTCTTTGCCCCGATGCTGCCCACCGTGGTCTGCGGCCCCGGCGACATGGCCCAGGGCCACCAGCCCGACGAGTTCATCGACATCGAACAGTTGACGCGTTGCGTGGACATGCTGAGGGCGCTGGTGTGACGACGCGCCCTAGACCCTGCGCGCGCGCAGCGAAAACACCTGGCGCAGCGTTTCCATCGGGGTGACCGTATGAAAGATGTCGCCCAGCATCGCCGCGTCGGCCTTTAGCCCGTCGATCCAGCCGCCGCGCTTTTGGTGCTTCATCGGGCTTTCGACACCGGGCCAGCGGACCACGGCGATGTGCAGCCCCTGCTCGATCCACAGCCGGTTGACGAACACCTCAAGCCCGAATTTCGGCAGCGCCAGAAGCGTGTCGGTGCGGCTGGCCAGCAGATCGCGCCGCATCACCCTTTCGCCTGAGATATAGTCGATCCCGAGACCGCGCCAGACCAGCGGCGCATTGCCCCGCAGGGACAGCGAGGCATCGGCGCGCCCCTCCAGCACCGGCGCGATCAGCGCGCTCAGTTCATCCGTACGCAGCCCCAGCAGGTCGCTGTCGAGCAGCAGGACGTGGCTGCCGGTCGCTTCGGTGATGCCGCGCGTGACGGCGCAGGTCTTGCCGCCGTTGCGCTCTTGCCGGATGATCCGCAGACGGGATGCGCGCTGCGCCACCGCGCGAGCGCGGGCAACGGTGTCGTCGGTGGACCCATCGTCGACCACCAGGATCTCGTCGATCAGCGGGTGATCCAGCACCGCGTCCAGCACCGCGCCGATGCGCGGCGCCTCGTTATAGGCGGGGATGATGCAGGTCAGGGTGGCGGCGGTCATTTCCATGTTGTCCTTTTGATCAGCCAGACGATCCCGGCCAGCAGAATAACGCCCAGAAGCAGCAAAGAGATCCGTGCAATCCAGTCATCAATACGGCTGTAGGCGGATCCGAACGCATATCCGATGGCCACGAAAAACAGGCTTTTTGGAATCGTCGCCGCAAGGTTCACCCACAGGAACCGCCCCATCGGCATCCGCGCAAGCCCGGCCGCGACCAGCACCGCCGCTCCGGCGGAATGGGTCAGCTTGCCCACCACCAGCGTCTTGACGCCGTTGCGCTGGAAATGCCCGGATACCTGCGCAAGCCGCGCCCGCGACAGCCCCATGCGATACCGCCAGCGGATCGGCAGGCGGTGCAGCCCCCAGCGCCCAAGCGAATAGAACACTGCGTCGCCGAGCAGGTCCGCAAGAATGACCACCACGCCGACGCTCCAGACATCGAGCAGCCCGCGCGATGCCAGCCAGGCTGCGATGACGGTGACGATTGGCCCCTCAAGCACCGCAATGGGCGCAAGCAGGACGAGCCCGTCCTTGGCGATCAGGGCAGCCACGGTTTCAAGTCCCAACAAGTGCTACTCCGCCGGCCCTGTCCTGACAGGGGCCATATCGGTTCCGCGCCAGGTGATGGTGCGCCCTGCCCATGTGGCCCCCCACAGCGCCGGAAGCAAGAGGTCGCGCGCGCCCATGGCTGCAACATCGCGCAGCCTCGACGGCCAGCCCGCCAGCCGCGCCAGCGCCCATTCGGCGCCGTACCAGACCGCCAGCAGCCCCGGCAGCGCCCACCCGGACAGCGCGCCCGACAAGACCAACGTCACAAGCGCGACCAGCGGCAGCATCGGCCCCTGCGCGATTTCAGCGGCGAAAATCAGCGGAAACCCATCGCGGCGCACCCGACTCCAGCGCAGCTGGCGGTCCCAGACGCTGCGGGCATCGCGAGTGCCGACCGGTTGGGGAAACAGCCGTGGCGCCAGGCGCACACGGCACCCCTGAGCGCGCACCAGCTTGGTCGCGGCGACATCTTCGGCAAGGTTGCGCCCCAGCGCCGCAAGACCGCCACCCCGTTCCAGCACGTCGCGTTTCCAGAACAGCGTCTTTCCCTGGGCAAAGCCAAACCCCAGCGCATCCGCCGCCAGTTGCCAGCGCCCCTGCGAGGTATTCAAAAACGCGCATTCCAGCGCACCCCAGAAATTTCCCGGCCGAATCCCGGCGGGCGGCGATGTCACCAGACCGGCGCGGGCATCCCAGCGCGCCACCAGCGTCGCCAGATAGTCGCGCGGCAGCAACAGGTTGCTGTCGGTCATCGCAAGCCAGCCGCCGCGTGCCGCGCCATAGCCCTTGTGCAGGTTGTTCAGCTTGGGGTTGCCGCTGATGGCGGTATCACCGATCAGCAGACAAGACGCGACCTGCGGGTTGCGCGCGATGATCCGGCGCACCAGCGGCACGGCGGCATCGCTTTCACGGGCCGCGCAAAAGATTACCTCGTAGCGGGGGTAATCCTGCTGGAACGAGGATTCCAGCGTCTCTTCGTCAAAGGCATCCAATCCGCAGACCGGGCGCACCAGCGACACGAACGGGCTGTCCGGCGCGGCCCGCACCGGCGTTGCATCGCGATACCGCCAGGCCGCAAGCGCCGCAGTGGCAAGGTGGATGCCCAGCAGGCCCAGAACCACGCAGACCAGCAGCAGCGTCATGCCATGCCCTCCGCCAGCGCACCGCCCTTGCCGGTCGCGGGCCTGGGTCCCGAGGGCGCGGCAGCGGGCGGCGCAACGTGCTGCATCATGCGCAGCGCGCCGGACTGATCTTCGGCCAAAGCAGTCAGGCTGTCGATCCAGTCGCCGCAATTGGCGTAAATCACATCGTCGTGGTGGCGCAGGACCGGCTTGTGGGAATGCCCGCAGATCACGCCCGTGGTGCCACTGGCGCGCGCCAGTTTGACCAGCCGCTTTTCAAACCTGTCGCCCATGGCCAGCAGCGTATTGGCTCGCTCGATAATCCTTTGCGCCGGACTCGGGGCATCGTGCGCAAGCGCGAAGTGGCGACGGTGCCAGAGATCGGTCTGGCGCAGCATCGCGTCAAGGCGGCTGCCCAGCCGTGTCATGAAATGCCAGCGCAGAAAGCGCGGATCGCATTGATCGCCGTGCAGCACAAGGTAGCGCCGCCCATCGGCGGCCCGGTGCACCACCGCCTCGCGCAGCTCCCATCCGGCGACCCGCGCATCGGGGACGCGCATCGCCGCGTCATGATTTCCGGGCAGGTAGACGATGCGCGCGCCATTGCCCGCACGCACCGCAAGATCTGTCATCACCGCCTCATGGGCGTCGTTCCAGTGCACGCGCCCGCCATGCCAGAGATCGAAGATGTCCCCGACAAGATAGATCGTGTCTGCCTCGACCCCCTTGAGAAAATCCAGAACCTGCGCAGGCCGGCTCGCACGCGCGCCAAGATGAAGATCCGACAGGAACAGACTGCGAAGACCGTTCGTGCGCGTGGCATGACCGACATGACCTGCATGGCCCGACGAACGGGAAGCAATGGGCGCCATGGGTAAAATCCTTGTTCGCTCGCGCGACTTATGGCCCGTGCGTGTATCGGCATTATGACGCGCAAACGCGCCAGACGCGCAAGGGTTCCCAAGGGGCAACGGCTTTTGCCGCGATGCCGCATCAGCGTTGCGATCCGGCCGCGCCGGCGATGCCGTCGCGCGCGACTGACACCGCCTTGAGCACGGCGAACACCGCCTGCCCCTGGGCCAGCCCAAGCGCCGCCACCGACCGCCGCGTAACCCGCGCCAGCAGCAGGTTCCCACCCGCGTCAAGCTGTACCAGCGCCCCCGGCCCCCCGCCCAGCCGCAGCGCGGTGATCCGTGCGGGCAGCACGTTCAGCGCGGAAATGCCTTCGGGGCGAGCGGTTGCAAGCATCACATCCTGCGCCTGCACATGAACCCTGACCGCCGCGCCGGGCGCGCCCGCGATCTGCGGCACCAGAAGGCGCAGGTCGCCGGCGGACAGCTCGGTGATGCCATCGCCGTGCTGCACGGCGATCACCGCCTGCAACATTGCTCCGGCGGCGCGGGGGCCCAGCGGGGTCACCGACGGGTCGCCAAGGATTTCAGCCGCAGCGCCCTGCGCCACCACCCTGCCTCCGTCCAGCGCGATGACAGATGTCGCCAGCCGCGCAACTTCGGCCGGGGCATGGCTGACATACAGAATGGGCATTCGTGTTTCATCGCGCAGCCGTTCGAAATAGGGCAGGATCTCGGCCTTGCGCGCCTCGTCCAGCGCTGCGAGCGGTTCGTCCGCAAGGATCAGCGCCGGGCGCGACAGCAAGGCCCGCCCGATGGCAACACGCTGGCGTTCCCCCCCGGACAACCGGCCCGGTCGGCGATCCAGCAGCGCGCCGATCCCCAGCATCTCGACCACGCGCGCAAAGTCGGCAGGGTCGTGCTGCCCCGCGAACCAACCGCCGTAGCGCAGGTTCTGCCGCACGCTGAGATGCGGAAAAAGCCGGGCGTCCTGAAAGATATACCCCAGCCTGCGCTTGTGCGGCGGCAGGAACACGCGCCGCGCGCCATCGTACAGCAGCTTGTCGTTCAGCGTGATGCGGCCGTCTCCAGGCCGCGACAGCCCGGCCACTGCGTTGACGATCGACGTCTTGCCCGACCCCGACCGCCCGAACAGCACCGTCACCCCCGGCGGCGCGACGAATTGCGCATCCAGCACAAAGCGCCCGAGCGTCTGGCGGATATCCACGCGCAGAGTCATGCACCTGCCACCCGTGCGGCGGCCCGGCGCGCCAGCATTTCGGACAGCAGCAGCGCCGACATGGCGATGGCCACCGACACCGCGACCAATCGCAGCGCCGAGGATTCGCCGCCGGGCACCTGAAGAAAGGCATAGATCGCCGAGGGCATGGTGCGCGTCTCGCCGGGGATGTTGGACACAAAGGTGATGGTCGCGCCGAATTCTCCCATTGCCTTGGCAAAGGCCAGCACCGCACCCGCCAGGATTCCCGGCAGGCTGAGCGGCAGGGTCACGGTGGCGAACACCCACATGCGCGAGGCGCCGAGCGTCGCGGCCGCTTCTTCAAGCCTGGGGTCCACCGCCTCGACCGACAGGCGGATGGCGCGGACCATCAGCGGAAAGGCCATGATCCCCGCCGCCAGTGCCGCCCCCGTCCAGCGAAAGGCGAAGGTGATGCCGATCTCTTGCAGCGCGCCGCCGATGGGGCCGCGCGTGCCAAAGGTCAGCAACAACAGGTACCCCGTGACCACCGGCGGCAGGATCAGCGGCAGATGTACCAACCCGTTCAGCAATTGCTTGCCAGGAAACGACCAGCGCGCCAGCGCATAGGCGGTGAGGATGCCCAGCGGCAGCCCGCCCAAGGTGGCCCAAAGCGCCACCTTGAGCGACAGCGCAACGGCCTGCCATTCCTCGGGGCCAAGCCAGGTCATTCGTCGCCAAGCACCACAAACTCCTGCGCGGCAAAGGCGGCCCGGGCCCGGGGTGAGCGCAGGAAATCCAGAAAATCCAGCGCAGCTCCGCCGGTCACCGCCGCTGCGGGGTAGACGATGCGCGGATGGCTTTCGGCGGGAAAGCGGCCCAACACGGTGACGCGCGGTTCGGCCACCGCGTCGGTGACATAGGTGATGCCCAGCGGCGCCTCGCCCGACGCGACAAGGGCCAGCGCGGCACGCACGTTGTCGGTCTGTGCCACATGGGGCGCAACACCCTGCCACAGGCCCAGGCCTTGCAGCGCCGCCTTGCCGTAGATGCCGGCGGGCACCGCGTCGACCAGCGCCATGGCCAGCCTGCCATTGCCCAGCAGCGCGGGCAAATCCAGATCCGGCGTGATCGCGACAGGATCGCCGCCGGTCCCGATCAGCACAAGGCTGTTGCCCAGCAGATCCCGGCGGGTGGCCGGATCGACCAGCCCCTGATCTTCCAGCCGGTCCATCCAGCCGGTGTCGGCCGAAATGAACACATCCGCCGGGGCGCCCGATTCGATCTGGCGCGCCAACGCCGACGATCCCGCAAACGACACCACTGCCCGGTTGCCCGTCGAACCGGCGTACAGGGCGGAAATCTCGTCGAGCGCGGTCTTGGTGCTTGCCGCGGCGAACACGGTGACGGTGTCGGCGGCCACGCCCGTCGCGCAGATGGTCAGCAGCGCGGCAAGGCCGCGCCGGGACACCGGGCGAAACATAAAGCGAAACATGGGCCTGCCTCCGGATGATGGGCGCGGGCACAGTGTCATGGATCGACCTTGCACTTGCAAGCGGCGCGCGGTTCACTCGCCGCCGCCCCAACCGAAAGGCCCCCGGATGCTGGACGCACGGATCCTGCCGTTTCAACGCCGCCTGCTGCGACCCCCGGCCCGTTGGCTGCACGCCCACGGCACGCGGGCCGACGCGATCACGCTGACGGGCTTTGCCATCGGGCTTTGCGCGGTGGCGGCGGTGGCTTGCGGCGCGTTTGGTCTTGCGCTTGCGGGGCTTGTGGCGAACCGGCTGGCCGACGGGCTGGATGGCGAGGTGGCGCGGATGGCCGGGCCGACGGACCGGGGCGCCTTTCTAGATATTGCGCTGGATTTCGTATTCTACGCGCTGTTCCCGCTGGGGTTCGCCTTGGCCGATCCGGGCGCGAACGCGCTGCCTGCCGCGGTGCTTCTGGCCAGCTTCGTCGGGACCGGATCGTCGTTCCTGGCGTTTTCGGTGATTGCGGAGCGGCGCGGACTGAAAGCCGCAGACTATCCGACCAAGGGCATCTTCTACCTTGGCGGGCTGACCGAGGGCACCGAAACCATCGCCCTGTTCGTGCTGTTCTGCCTGTGGCCCGCCGCCTTTCCCTGGCTTGCGGGGATCTACGCCGCCGCCTGCGTCGTTACAACCTTGACGCGATTGTACGCTGGCTGGGCGCTGTTTCGCTAGCCCTTGCTACCGGGCTGTCAGCAACGCAAAAGGCGCGCCGACCGGGACGCGCCTTTCAGGGCTGTCGCCGCTCTCGGAGAGAGATCAGAGAAGTTCGATGTTGACTGCGCTCTCGCGTCCGTCGCGACCCGACTGCAGTTCGAATGATACCTTCTGATTGTCCTGAAGACCGGTCAGGCCGGAACGCTCGACCGCGGATATATGGACGAAAATGTCCTTATTTCCGTTCTCGGGGGCAATGAAGCCATAACCCTTGGTGGTATTGAACCATTTGACGGTGCCGGTTGCCATGGCGGGAACCCTTCGGTTTTGACGCTGCCCGCGGGACTGCGGCAGCCTGGCCTTGTCGTCATATTCGAAAGACACTGGCCGTAAGGGTTGGTCGTCGAAGTAGAAGAACGTAAGCACATTCAATATTTCATGCGTGATGAGTCGGCGCAAGTTTTTTGCAACCCGAATTGCACCCATAAGGAGAGCGCCCCGATCGGGGCGCCGCCAGTTTTGCGCAAAAGGCCGGCGCCGCCGGATCGGTCAACCACGCATGATGCGGTTGACATGGCCCATCTTGCGCCCGGCCTTGACCTCGGACTTGCCATAAAGATGGATCGCGGTGTCCGCTTCGCGCGCGAGATCGGGCAGCCTGTCCATATCATCGCCGATCAGGTTTTCCATCTGGACATCCGCATAGCGGCTGCCGTCCCCCAGCGGCCAGCCGGCCACCGCGCGCACATGCTGTTCGAACTGGTCGATAACGCAGCCGTTCTGGGTCCAGTGGCCGGAATTGTGTACACGCGGCGCCACCTCGTTCACCAGCAGGCCCTGCGGCGTCACGAACAGCTCGACCCCCATCACGCCCACATAGTCCAGCGCGTTCAGCACCTGCGCGGCCAGCAGCACCGCATCGGTCGCCTGCCGGGTCGACAACCGGGCGGGCACGGTGGTGGTGCGCAGGGTACCCATCCGATGGATGTTCTCACCCGGATCGAAACAGGCAACCGCCCCGTCGGCGCCGCGCGCGGCGATCACCGAAACCTCATACTGGAACTGCACGAACCCTTCCAGGATCGCCGGGGCGCCGTTCATCTGCGCCAGCGCCGCTTCGGCCTGGTCGGGCGCCGCGATCCGCGCCTGACCCTTGCCGTCATAGCCCAGCCGCCGCGTCTTGAGGATCGCGGGCGTGCCGATGGTGGCCAGCGCCGCGATCAGGCTGGCCTGGTCCGTGACATCGGCAAACGGCGCGGTTTTCAGCCCCAGGTCGGTAAGAAAGGTCTTTTCGGTCAGCCGGTCCTGGCTGACGCGCAGCGCCTCGCGGCCCGGCCGGATCGGGCGCAGCGCCTGAAGCCGGTCCAGAGCTTCGGTGGGGATGTTTTCGAATTCATAGGTGATGACGTCGACCGAGGCGGCGAAGGCGTCAAGCGCCGCCGTGTCGTCATAGCCCGCGGTCGTGAGCGCATTGGCGACCTGACCCGCGGGGGGGGCGCCCGCAGGTTCGTACACATGCGTCCTGAACCCGAGACGGCTTGCCGCCACGCACAGCATTCGGCCCAGTTGGCCGCCGCCGAGAATGCCGATGGTCGCGCCCTGGGGAAGGGGATTTGTCATAAGGGGTCTCCGTGCTGCCGTGTGGCGTTTTCCCTTGAAACGCCGCCCGCCGCAAGCGTGTCGGTCGATGGCCAGCGCCAGTCGCTCAGCTCGATGGCCAGCGCCTGTCGGGCAGGTCAGTGGCCCGCGCCAGTTGCGCAGGTCAGTGGCCCGCGTCAGTCGCGCAGGTCAGTGGCCCGCGTCAGTCGCGCAGGTCAGTGGCCCGCGTCAGTCGCGGGACGGCTCTTCCGGGATCGACGCAGAAAGAGCTTCGCGCCAGGCATCCAGTCGGTCGGCCAGCGCCGCATCGCTCAGCGCCAGGATGCCAGCGGCCATCAGCCCCGCGTTGGCCGCCCCGGCCCCGCCGATCGCCATCGTGGCGACCGGAAAGCCGCGCGGCATCTGAACGATGGAATACAGACTGTCGACACCCGACAGCGCCCGGGTCTGTACCGGCACCCCGATCACCGGCACGCGCGTCTTGGATGCCATCATCCCCGGCAGATGCGCCGCCCCGCCCGCCCCGGCGATAATCACCTGCAATCCGCGTCCGGTCGCCTGTTTGCCATAGGACCAAAGCCGATCGGGCGTGCGATGCGCCGACACGATGCGGCTCTCGTAAGCGACGCCCAGCTCATCCAGAATCCGTGCGGCTTCTTGCATCGTGGGCCAGTCGGACTGGCTGCCCATGATGATCCCGACCTTGATTTCCTGTCCCGGCATCCCGTGTCCTCATCGCGAAAGAGGCGGCATCATACCTCGCCTCGCAGGGTTGTCCATGCCTGCGGCGGGGCGCGCACCGAGTCCGCTTGTGGCGGAAGCTGTTCAGCGGTCGCTCATGCTGAAAAATAGCGCATCCAGAGGCGGTTCCCATAACACCGGCGGACCTTTCGGCCATGTCTTGTCGCGGATTTCGGCGCGCCCGGCGTTCGTCGACGTGTTGGCGCATCGGGCGGCCAGGTCGCGCGGCCATTGGTCCACGTGATGCACGTCCTGCGGGACCTGCGCGTCGGGATCTGGCGCGTTTCCATATTTTGCCGGATCCCGTCTGCAGTCCGGGCTCGATCCCCAAGCCGCACGCTCGGTCGGCCTGAATGATCCGCCAAGACAATGCCGAAGCCAAGTCAGCCCGTCGTCTCACCCCGCGTGATCGCTGTCCTCATGGCAGGGCCGCGCGCCGTTCCGGGCGCAGGGCGCCTTGGTCGTGAGGCCATCTGGGGAACGCCCATGCCCTGTCGCGCGGTCTACCATCCGCCACGAAGTTACATTGCAGTTCCTGACCGTCCGGAACATCGGTCAACGGGTAGACCGCGCCGAGTAGGCCCCCGCCCGAACAGGCCACCGCTGATAAGCCCGGCCTGCGGTCTCCGATCCGCGTCGGCTTGAGCAAAGTCGCGGACATCAGGCACCGGCCATGGGCAAAGCGGAAATCCGGGCGGCTGGTGGGCGGTTCCAGTTTGACCCGTTCAGCCTTCTGCGCCCGGACCGCCCGTCCTGATACGGGAACCCGTCCGTCAAGAAGATCGAAATTGACCAAAGCGTCGATGGTCCCCGCAAGCGGGACGGCGTGTTGCTGTTCCGAAAAGCACGGCGGCATGAATTCGGAGCTGCGCCTACAAACTTAGTTCCCGGAGGGCGACCCAACACCGTGTGCGCGGCACCTGCAGCGTGAGCGGCTGCTACCCCGGCCGACGCCCGTAGCGCCGGCCGGCAGTGAGGGCACAAAAGTACGACCTGTATGTACCGCGCTATGTCGCTGTCGTGAAGTTGCCGCTGGCCGGTTGCGATGATGTTCTGATCGCATCGGTTACGGGACAGAGCAAGCGCACGGACCAGCAATACACACGGCATATGCGCCAGCGCGGCAGAGCCGGACAGCGGGGGTGATTTTCGCCTTGCGAACAGAACAGAACGAAAATAGAAAGTGCGGCAGAGGGTGTGTCGGCCCTAACCACGGATCACCTAGATGATTGAAATGGCGAGTTGGCGGAGTGGTTACGCAGCGGATTGCAAATCCGTGTACACCGGTTCGATTCCGGTACTCGCCTCCATTATTTTCAATGACATAGCTGGTTCCTCTTCTTAGGGGTATCACTGTGGGTATCAGGTTCTTTCTCTGATCCCCGTTCGTTCCCCGTGTCATTTCGCTTCTCTGCCGCCTGCCGCGCCCGCATGATCTGGCGCGCTTCACCGGCATATTTCCGGACCATCGCGTCGGTCGCGTGGCCGCTGAAAGATTTAATCTCGTCGTCAGAGCAGCCCGCCCAGGCCAACTCCTTGATTCCGCGGTAGCGCAGAGCGTGCAGGTCGAACTGCTCCAGCTGCATGCGCCGCCGCGCCTTGAGCATGATCTGCGCCATGTTGCGATAGCTCATCTTGCCGTCGGTTTGCGTGCGCAGGATCGGCCCCTCCGCCGCAGCACCGTCAAACCACGTCTGCGCATCAAGCAGCGCGGTCTTCAGCTCCGCTGTACAGGGCAATTGAAGCGCGTAGCCGGTCTTGTTCTGCTGAACCGCCAGCGTCTCGCCGTCAAAGTCCGACCAGGTGAAATCCACCCAGTCCCCGGGCCGCTGCACCGTGCCGACGCCAATCTCGAAGATAAGCCGCTCGATACTCGTCGCCTGCTCTCGGAAGGTTGCAACAGCCTGGTCGGTCCACGGCAGGTGGGCCTGCTTCTTGTCGTCGGGCGTCGGCAAATGGCGGACGCCCTTCGCTGGGTTCTGCGAGAGCCAGCCAAGATCGATCGCGTGCTCACATAGGATGGCGAGATGATCTCGGCGGAGCATCCGGCCTCGGGCGACACACTGCACTGCCGCTTCGATGTGATCGGGATGTGTGCCAGACCGCAGCGAACGGCTTGAAGGAGCCCAAAGCCGCCGTTCATGCTTGTCGCAGCGAGTGCAGTCACAGAAATTAGAGTTGAGTCCTAGCGGGTTGTGAGGCCCGACCTGCTGCTGCGGTGCAGCTTCTCCAAAGCAGCCGTTGGTGCTTTCCGCGGCGTTAGCAGTTGCGACAAGCGGATCGCGCAGGTTTCCTCACCGCCGTTGCCATCTTTAGAAACCCATGTGAGGGTTCAGTAAGGCCGCTTTGATTTCTGCAAAGAGTATCTGGCGTTTCGGTGGCACGCTGGCTGTGCAGCGAGACTGGATAAGAGCGGAGGATATTTGTCATTGAGAGCATAGGCGGCATGCGATTTCGGCCTTCGCCAACGCAAGTTTCGCTACAAGGGTCTTCTCGAACTCGCGGACGAGCCTTGGCTGCGAGCCGGATTTCGCGGAGACGACGGTCGTCACGAAGGGAAGGTCATGAGAAAACGGCCTGATCACCAGTCCCCTGTCGAGATATTCCAGAGCGGTTATCGGGTTCACAATCGCCGCGCCCATCCCGCAGGCTACCAAGGCGCAGGCTCCGGCAGATGTCTCCGCCTCCAGCGTCCTGGACGGGTAGACATTCTCGGAGGCAAGAAGATTATCAAGACGGATGCGATACGGGTCGAAGGCCGACAGCAGGATCAGGTTCTGCCTTGACAGATGCTGTGGCCTAATCACTTCCTCCTCTACCAGCGGATGGGAGCGCTGCAGTAAGACGACCTCGCTCATGGTCGTGTACCGGTGAACCGAAAGATTGGGATCATCCACCTCGTAGGCAGCAATGCCGATGTCGATGAGGCCCTTGTGCACCGCTGAATGAACCTCCTTCGACAGCAAGGACTGGACTGAGACGGAGAGGGTAGGATCCCTCTCCATAAGCCTCGAGATAGCGTCGGCAAGAAACATGTTTGAGAATGCCGGCAGGCAGGCAATGCGAATCTGCTTTGTCTCACGCTTTCTGATAGCCTCGGCCGTCCTGCGGATGTCGTTCATGCCGCGGTAGGACTCTTCTATCACCGCCGACAGCTCCACTGCCGCAGCGGTCGGGAGGAAACCTCCTTTAGAGCGGTCGAACAACCGCAGCCCCGTCGCGTCTTCCAACTGCTTGATGGAACGACTGACGGAGGGTTGGGATGTGTTGAGAATACTCGCCGCACCCGTCGCTGTTCCCACCGCCAAGACTGCGGAAAAAGCTTCGATCTGGGTCGTCGTCAACTTCATCACTCACCCATATCACAAATGAATGGAAGATGTGAACCTCTCTATTTGATCTCTGTGAACCTCGGTAGATATGGTCATGACGGAAGGGGCAACTGCTACCTATTCGTCAGTATAGGCTGCCCGCGCAACAGGCGGGGAGCGTGTTTTTTGCAATAATCTGCTGCGGTATGGTGCCATGTATTTTCATGAGCGTCTGCCGCGCTGCAACGCAACCCGGGTGCGAACATGCTGCAGACGATGAATTTCGAGAGACTGGATCCCCATAGCTGGCTGTGGCAGGGGGTCGGCCATTGCTCGGGGCACTTCGGGGAACTGCTGCAAGGGCGGTTTAGCGATGGCCAGGGAGGCAGCTTCAGGGGTTTGGTGACGCTGTCGTGCCGGAGCGTCGGCTCGACTGCTCGCGCGATAATCGTTCCCGGGGATGGCGACATTGAGGCGCCACGCGGCCTGAGCAAGGTGGCACGGGCCGCACAAACATACCGCAACCTCCACCATGTGCCGCGTGATCAAGATTTCCGGATCGACATCATCAGCAGCATCCCATCTGGCATCGGAATGGGCTCATCAACTGCCGATATCGTTGCCACCGTCCGCGCCCTGGATCAGGCATGCGGGCACCTGACGGGCATCGATGATCTCGTCGCGCTCGTGCTCAGCGTCGAGGAAGCGTGCGACTCCACGATGCTGGATCACAACGTAAGGCTTTTCGCGCAGCGCGATGGCAAGGTCAGGGAGGAGTTCGGCGTCAGGCTTCCGCCCTTCTACGTCCTTGGCGTCAACATGATGCCTGGCGAAGTCTTCGTTACCGATGACATGCCTCCGGCCGAATACTCTGCTGCCGAAATCGGCCACTTCGACGAGCTCCTGCAACGCCTGAGACTTGCAGTCCGTGACGGCGACGTCCGCTCCTTGGCGGCGATCGCCACGGAAAGCGCCATGATCAACGAGCGGAAATACCCCAAGAGCAATATTGAGCACTTGCTGGTACTCCGGAAGACGTTGAGTGCGTCGGGTATCTGCATTTCTCACTCGGGAACGGTCACAGGACTAATTTTTCCCCTTGATGCTCTCCCCCTCCAATCCAGCCTAAATGAAGCCTCATCGGAAATCACGTCATGGGGCAGCCGCTATCTCGGTCTTTACAGAATCTGACATCGGAAAGTTCACCATGACCATCAATTTTGCCAAGCCCCACCCCAGTGTGCTTCGGACCTTCTCCGAGCCGATGTTCGTCAACCTTCGCCCGAACCTGACCGCAGCGAAGTTCGACCTCATGAAATTCACGCCGGCAAAGA
This sequence comes from Salipiger aestuarii, assembly GCF_003259905.1. Lineage (GTDB taxonomy): Bacteria > Pseudomonadota > Alphaproteobacteria > Rhodobacterales > Rhodobacteraceae > Salipiger > Salipiger aestuarii. Next base: position 42,927 of record NZ_QLMG01000034.1, read on the forward strand.
GCATAATTGAGGACGCGCTTTCATCCGGGCGCTTGGTGCATGGCAGTCACGTCATCGAAAGCAGTTCGGGCACCTTTGCCCTCGCGCTCGCGATCCTGTGCTCCCAATTCGGATTACACCTCACCCTCGTCACAGGGCCGGTCTCCCAAGTCGTTCGCTGGAGACTCGAAAGTCTCGGGGCAAAGCTCCATGTGGTCAATCAGAGCAATCTCTGCGAAGGCGGGATCCAGCAGGCGCGGCTTGGCGTGCTTGCAGAGCTGCTCCAAGAGAACCCTGACGCCTTCTGGCCCAAGCAACACACGAACCCGTTGAATGCCGCGTCCTATCGCCCTTTTCCCACGAAGCTTCTCGATGAAGGCCGCCGTTTTGACACGCTCGTCGGAACTGTCGGCTCGGGGGGATCCCTGTTTGGCTTCGCCCGCGTCCTGCTAGAAGATAACCCTAGCCTGAAGGTCGTTGCAGTCGACCACAACAGGAGTGTCATTTTCGGGGCGAAGGCCAGCAAGATTACACGAATGTGCCGTGAGTCCTTCGAGCAGGTTCTCGCTATGGGCGCCGGCATTCCGATGGGCAATGTCAGCTTCCAAGATTGCGACGAGGTCCACTGGGTGCCAGTTCCCAAGATGGTGCAGCAAGTCCATCAGTTTCACGCCGAGACCGGGCTGCTGGTCGGCGCGTCGAGCGGAGCCGCGCTGACGGTAGCGAAGTGGCATGCGGAACGGGAGCCGGACCGCAACGTGCTGACGATTCTTCCCGATCACGGCGTGAGATATGTTGAGACCCTTTTTGATCCGGAATGGCTCGATCGCTGGCCGGACGACCTGCGTGTAACGTGGGACAGCCCCCAAGACAAAGAAAGCCTTGAGGACATTACCGAGGGGTGGTGCCGGATGACGTGGGGCCGAAAGCCCTTCGAGGCCATCGCCGGTCACCCGCCGCTCCCCCGGCACGCCGGTTACAATCCCTGAAGGGCCGCGCCATGAACATGCATTCCGATTCTTCATTCAGTGCATCCCGCAGGTTGAGGTTCAACAGAGCGACCTTGGCATCTCAGCAGCGCGACGGCGGGAAGCCGGTGTTGGTGGGCATTGACCGTGAGGCGCTATCCCTAAACGTCGGCATCATTCGACGTCGACTTGGAGCGCGAGGCCTCTGCGCGGTCCTGAAAGGCGATGCCTATGGGCATGGCATCGACCTCGTTGGCTCGTGCCTTCTTGACCAGTGCACTCACATGGCAGCCGTAGATAACTATGAGCTCGTCGCGCTGCGGAAGATGGCCCCCAACACCCCGCTCCTCCGGCTCAGGGTCGGGACAGAGGCTGAAATTAGTCAGGCCGCCCGCGCCGGGTGGCGCATTCGCGAGATGGCCGCCTCGCGCGACAAGATCGAGCGAATCTCCCGTCTTCACGCTCATTTTGGGGCACGCGCGGAGATCCACCTCACCCTAGATGCGGCCGGGTTAGGACGGAACGGGTTCTTCTTCAGGGACCTTGATGATATCGACGTCCTGGCGCGCGACATCATGGCCATGCCGAATGTAACGGTCGCGAGCATCGCCTGCCATCTTCCGGATGCCGGAAACGCAGACCCGTCGGATCGAGACGACCCGAGCCGCGTTGCCATCGACAAGTTTCGCGCTGCGGTCTCGGTGCTTCTGCGTCATATGCGGGAGAATGGTCGCAAGCTGCCAGAACTATCCGCCTACTCATCCGCGTCGTCCTGTGCGTTCGGACAGAGCGATAGTCTCTTGGATCTCGGCTGTGCTGTATTCGACCGCATCGGCAGCTCGCTCCTCGGATTGACGGAGGGCAACGGGCATGGAGAGCGGAACACGTCCCAGGTGATGCATGTATCCACGGCTGTCTGTGATGTCGTGCACCGTCAGGTCGGGGAGACGGTTGGCTATGAGCGGTCATACGCAGTCGAGGCGGCGAACGGTGAGGACGTGGCTCTCCTAGGTGCAGGCTGGCTAACCCTGAGCCGCTATCAGCAAGGCATCGGGAAAACGGAGCTACCGGCTTGGTGCATAGGTCCCGATGGTTCGCCTCACAGGTTCCTTGGACGGCAATCCATGAACATCTCGACCATCGCCGCCAAATCCGCGCGAGGCGGCAACCTTAAGACGGGCGACATGTGCTTCCTCACGACCGACTTCCACGGGACAGACTGCGCCCCTACGATCCCGCGCATCGCCAAATGGATGGGTGGCGTGCAGCACGAGTTCGTCACGTCGGCATTCGGGGCCAGCCCCTCCAGCTTGCGCTTCCTCTTCTGATACTAACCTCTCATAAAGATATGCCCCCATGACCTATGCGACAATGAAGCCGAATCTTGCGGGCAGCAACCTGACCGGGGTGTTCTGGGCATTCCTCGGCGTAGGGCTGTTCGGCTTCATCTACATCTCCGGAAGGCTCAGCGGCGGCGGCATCTCCGCAGGCCAGCTCATCTGGTTCCGATACGTCGGCGCGCTGATCGCGATGACACTCTGGATCACCATTTTCCCTTCCGAACGGGCCAAGGTGCGCTCGCGGCAGGTGCCGGTGCATGGGCTGCGAGCCATGGCCGGCGGCGGCGGCGGCATGGCCGCGATCTACGCCGCGAGCCATATGTCGGTAACCAGTGCAACCGCAATCGGACTCTTGGACGGCCTGTTCGTCATCATCCTAGGCGTGGTGCTGTTGGGTGAACGCTTTTCTGCCAAGCAGTGGGCGGCCGCCGCTTTATGCCTTCTCGGGGCAGCCGTAGTCGTTCTTGCCAGCGGGGCGGCCACGGTGCGGCTTGAGGACATGTTGCCGGCCAGTGCGGCACTACTAGGTGCGTTTCTCGTGGCAACTGAGAGCATCATGATCAAGAAGCTGGCGCGCTCAGAGACGAGCGTGAGCGTACTTTTCTATGTCAGTCTTTTCGGAACAGTCCTCTTTTCGGTTCCGGCCGCGGCTTCTTGGAACTCACTCGGTCCCGCCGCAATCGGTCTGCTTCTTCTTCTGGGACCAATCGCCCTAGCGGGCCAGCTCTGCAACATTTTCGCCTTCAGACGATCGGACGCCGCCCTAATCGGTCCAATCCGCTACACTTGGATCATCTGGGGCGCCCTTTTCGGATGGCTCTTCTTCGGCGAAATTCCTTTGGCCGCGACATGGGGCGGCATGGTTCTTATCCTTTGCGGAGGCTGCTACCTAGCCTTCTCCCGAAACCGAAAGCCGATGCAATGAAGACCCGCGGCACGGTGGTGGTGGTGTGACAGACGGTCAGGCGGTCCTTGGACGCTAACGCTCAAATACATGAGCCGCCCGCTTCTTCATCGACTGACGTACTCCTTGTATGCGTCTCAGATAGAGCCTGATGCTCCACAATCATCGTTGTGGAACCGTCAGCTATATACGGTCAACATACCAGCCCCGCATACTAGCTGCGCGTTAGGATTTTTCCGTTTATGAAGCGAAATGTGGATGTCCGCTATCGGAGGCAGCATGCCCGGCATGCTGCACCGCCATCAGGCGGATCTTTGCTTCTCGGGCAGATATGGAGATAAGTAGAGAAGGTGAGGCTGCAGATGCGGCGAACGGCCGGAAGGTCCGCATAGCTGCCAGTGGGCCTAGTCCGCATCTGCGTCCGCTTTGGTACTTCCCGTATCAAGCGCTCTATATACGGTCATGCGCGAAACCCCTAGATCTCGGGCAATCTGGGATTTGGATGTGCCCGCTGCGGCCAGTCTCTGAATTTCAGCGTCATCGACCTTCTTCTGCCGCCCCTTGTAGATCCCCTTGCCCTTCGCGGCGTCGATACCTGCACGTTGGCGGTCCCGGATGAATTTCAATTCCATGTCGGCAACCATGCCGAGGACGGTGATCACCATGCGCCCCATGTCGCCTGCCGTCGTCACCTCGGGTTCAAGGATACGTAACGACGCGCCCTTCGCATCCAACGTAACCGCCCGATTGAGGCCGCCTGCCTGACGGCGGGGTTCCGAGCTAAGACACGTGCATAACGACGTCCTTAACGACGTGTCTTATTAGGAGGGGCCATGCTGGGCGAGGTTCTGGGCGTTGAGCGGCGCCGGCGGTGGAGCGAAGACGAGAAGCTCGAGATCCTGTCGGAGGTCGGTGTCGGCGGCGCGTCGGTGACGCAGGTGGCGCAGCGGCACGAGATCACGCGCTCCCAGATCTACGGCTGGCGGCGTGATCTGAAGAAGAAGGGCTTGTGGTCGCCGGATCGCGGGACCGTTTTCCTTCCGGTCGATTTTGGTGAGGCGCGGAC
>NZ_QLMG01000035.1 GCF_003259905.1 Salipiger aestuarii
CCCAGCCGCTCGGGACCGCAATGAAACCTTGCGCGCCACACGTCACTACGGCCGGGCGTTCTGGAAGCGGTGGACGGGATACCACGCCCGCAGCCGCGCTGAGGCCAAGATGCGCTGCCTCAAGGCCTTCGGCGAGCGGATCGCCGCGAGAGACCCAGACCGCCAAACCGCCGAAATCCACATCCGCGTCGCACTCATCAACCGCTTCAATGCCCTCGGCACCGCCGAGATCGTCCGCGTGACCTGAGCCAGAAGGGGAAAGGAGAAGTCACGCCTCAAGCCGCCTTTCTGCAACAATGCCGCGCAGTTGCGTGTTTCGCGAGACGAAGGAAGTTGTCGCGGGCGAGTGCTACCGTCCCATCGAAGGTGCCGAAGTCGCCCGACTGATAGCTGACGCCTCGATGATGGTGGATTGTGATCCCCTCAGGGCTGAACTCGATGCGGCTTTCGGTGTTGGAAAAGCGGCGGATCACCTTATTCAGGTGAGGCAAATGCCAGTTGATTGGATGGGATGGCTCATCCATCGTACTTTCGGTGATCTCGACTCGCTTCTCGGCATTCTGCCAATACTCCGGGTTTCTCTCGCCTACGAGCGCGTCGGTATTCCAACTGCCATCGCGGACGAGGAACGAGCGAGCGGGAAACGAACCGGCGAACCCCGTCAGCCCTTGCTTACAGATGACGTTTAGCCACGTCCGATCCTGCGCGACGAAATGCGTCGGCACTATGCCGTCAATGCTATGCTCGAAAAAGTAAGTAGAGGACGGGTTAAGGCCGACGACATAGCGCGGCGTCAGGTGGACGACCGCGAACGTCCGCGTGTGGCGAGGGGTCTGGTCGATGAAGTCGAACGCCCGGACAAGCGCCGCGCCGAGAGCGGGCGACACGTCAATCCATTCTGGTTCGACGGGCGGCTGTGGCATCTTGGCCGTGGTGAAGGCGATCTCGTGCATCGGCCATGATATGCGGCCTCGCCGCCGCGATGGGCCAGCGAAAGTTTCCCTAAAATTTGGGGGCGCCAGCTAAGTCGTTGCCGTAACGCAATTCTTTCCGAGAACGGGGCTTTTCGGAGCGCGCAACACCGATCAGGATGACGTGGGGTCTTGCGCACGACATACCAAATGTAGCGTGGGCGTTTAAACGAGCCGGCACATTTGGTAGCCGAAGAATCAGATCAGCGGACCCCGTTCCGGTTCCCCGGCGGCGGGCCTCGGCCTCGCGTTCTTCAAGCACTTCGCGCCACATCTCGTAAGTCGATGCGACCATCTGTTCGAGTTCGTCGAGCGTGTAGAGATCGACGCCTTCATCCGTGAACAAGCGCGCCGCACGACGGTCGCCATCAGGATCAGCGAACCGCACGATGCCGAGGCGCACATCAGCAAAGTCCTCGTCAGCCGCTCGAATGCGCTCGTGCATCATGGAGAAGGCGAACCGACGTCCATCAGCAGTCAAGCCACGGGCGCGGCGAGGTTCAATGAAGATTGCATGTGCCTGTTCGTCGATAGCGAGGATCATGGGCAGCCAGAATGTCACCTTGCGACCGACGCCCATCGAAAGAGGAAAGAACTCCTGCTTCCGACCCATGACACGGCCAGACGCCGCAAAGTCGTGAAGGCCGCGCGCGACCCGCTTGTTGTGAACGCGCTCGACTTCGGACCGGCACCGCTTGTCCAATTTCGCCTCGATCACCGACCACGAAGTCGGCGGGGCGGAACCGAAAGCAAGCCCCGGCTGAATGTTGAAGATGTCGTCAAAACAGGACCGCAACGGGTTGTAGGAAAACGGCGGACGCCCGCCCTTCATCTGCTCCAAGCTCTTGCGCTTCATGTCGTCGGGCTGAGGCGCAATCCGAGCAAGGTCGATGTCAGGCAATAGGCGTATCGTCACTGGGCGGTTCTCCTGCGCGAGGACTAGCGTTGAGGGACACCTTGTGGTGTTGGAATCGGTCTAGGATCACATTATCCGGTATCCGCATTCCAAAAGCGACGTCCGTTCTCGCTTTGTCCACCACGAAGGACCACGGCGAGTCCTTTGCATGGGAAAGGTCAACAAGCCGTCCAGCAGACATTGGCCCGAAATGGCGCACCACGTCAGAAACGAGATCGACGACAGCCATGTCATCAGGTTTCGGCAGATCGCGGGTCTTGCCTGTCAACGGGTCTTGCTTCACCGCGCGAACAACAATCGGTTCGGAACCATTCTGCTTGAAAGCGCGATAGACGGCAGGATGCACAGGGCCGTATTGCCACGCCTCGAAGTAGCCCGAGACAAGTGGCCCTTTGCCCTTCTTTAGGTGAATGCCGTGGGCGAAGTAGAGCAACTTCTGGAGCGCGAGGTTGCTGATCTTAATGCCGCGCCGATCCGCCTCGTCAAGCATGAGGTTCGCTATCGCTCTTGGATCGTATGGGCTCATCGCCTCATTCTCGCAGCCTCATGTTCTCATTTTGTTCGCGCGTATAATGCACGAAGTTAGGGTGATTTGGCAAGGAGGAGAGTGGTGCCCCATGACGGACTCGAACCGCCGACCTTGTCCTTACGAAGGACCTGCTCTACCAGCTGAGCTAATGGGGCATCCTGATGGTCCGAGATACCTGCGGCCTGTGATCTTTGCAAGACAGTACATCAGTCTTGCAAGACCCTTTTAAACTCGTTCCTTGTTTCCGCCTAACGTCTTGGTCTTCCGCCGATATTTACCGCATCAGCCGCGCATTACGAAGCAGTTGTTCTGCCAGCTGAGCTATTTGGGCCGCGCGGGGGGTCGTTTAACCGCCAAAGCTGGTGCGCGCAAGCCGGAATCATCGCAAGATGTCGCCCCGGTCGGCCTTGCAAAATGACCCGGCGGATCCGGGAGGTGATCCGCCGGGCCGGGGTCGCGTCGGTCCAGGACTGTCAGGCCGGCACGGGCGCTTGCGCCGCACGCGACAACCAGGCGGCGTAATCGACGGGGCGTCCATTCTTGCCGAAAATCGTGACGCTGACCGCGTGGCCGGTGCCTTCGATCAGCACGCGATCACCGTCGTAGCTGACGAAGCGCATGCTGACCGGCTCGGGGTAGGTCAGCATCTGTTCTTGCAGGATGGTCACCGCCATCCGTTCCCCCAGACGCAGGCTTTCATAATAGTCGGTGTAAAAATGCACCCCCGCCATGTCGCGCCCGATCGCGATGTTCGCCGCCAGCTTGTCCAGTTCGCCCTGGATCGTCAGGCGGGTCTGATCTGTCGCATCGACGAGCTTTGTGCCGCTGCGGTCGAAATCGACCTTGGCGCCGTCTGCCACGACGTTGGGTTCGACCGAGCAGCCAAGCCCGACGCTGTCCATCAGCCGTTCCGTCCAGCCGTCCGGCGTGGTGAACATCTCGAAGAACGCCTTGAGCACGGTGACGCAGGCTCCGGCGACGGTGGCATGCCCGGCACCATAGGACGGATGCATCGGAGACCCTTCGATAAAGGCCATGGGCAGGAGGTGGCTCAGCGCGGCCTCATGGCCGAGACCGGTGAGTGGATAGCTGCCATCCCGCGCCGCATGGGTCGCAAGCTGTGCGGCGTTGTGGGCCGCGACGGGCGCCATAAGCCCGGCCTTGTCCAGGTTCAGGTACATCGTGCGAAGCTGGGCCCGCATCGCGGTCGTAAGCTTGCCGGGCGCTCCGCTTGCGACCTTGTCCACCATCGCCGCCAGCCGCTCGGGGCGTCCGCGGCGGTGGATGTTGAATTTCTGCCGCCGCACCGCCTTGAGGGCGCGCGACGACACTTCGGAGATCAGCGCAAGCATGTGCGGGCCGCCGAATGTCGCAAAGGCAGCGCGGCTTTTGCCCGTGCCCTCGGGAAAGCCGCTGTCAAACCCCGCGCCCTGAACCAACAGCACAAGCGCCGCGTTCAGATAGGCCTGATACAGCTGGTCGACCCGGACATAAGATGCCAGCTGACGCGGTGTGGTGATGAATCGGCGCCCCGCATCGGCGGTTTGCAAGTCCTTGATGTCGGCCCCCATCTGCACGTCGAACCAGCTGTTGAAATCGACCATATGATCGACGCCGGGGGCAAGGGAGGCGACGCGCTGGTCGATGGTATTCGCCCCATAGGAAATCAGCCCCTCACGGGTCTCCTGCGGGCAGGTGCCGGTCCCGACCAGCAGAAACTGCGACAGGTAGGGGCCGGTTTGGGCGCCCGGGGTCGACCCTCTGAACATGGTCTGCGGCGTGAATGCGCCGGTCTGGTCAAAACGCGCGGCACGGCGGTCGGCCTGGCGCGGGGTCAGGCCATCAAGCACGGTCCGGGCATTCAGAAAGGCCAGGCGGCCAAGGCCCGTGAACGCGGCGTGGGCGGACAGCCCGGCCGGGGCGAACGCCGTGCCGCCGGCGGAAATCTCGGAGAACGGCACGTCGCGCAGCAGTGCAAGCGCATAGACCTCGGCCATCTCGGCGGTCAGCTCCTCCGACCCAAGCGCGGGCGCGGCATCCATCGCGATGTCGGACGCATCGGCACCTTGCAGGTCATAGACATGCCCCGCGCGGGGGCTTTCCCAGGCCCGCACCGTCAGCGGCGCACCGTCGCGCCGGGTACAGCGCCAGCCAAGCGCGTATTCGGGGCGGGGTTTGTAGCTGTAGGGGGTGTTGCCGCCCGGCGCGAGGCCTGCCTGCGGCCCCAGCGGCACATCGAACGCATGGGGCAGGCCGGGCCTGTCGGGTTCGGTGATCGCGGTGACGAAGGCATGAAATGCCTTGGGGTCGACGAACCCGTCGCTGTCATGGGGCAGCCCTTTGGTGAAGCTCAGCGGCCAGACTTCGGCGTGACGGGTCTCTTCGCCATTTGTCGGGGTCGCTTGGGGCGCGCGGCTTGCGGCGATCAGCGCGGCGGTTTCGCGGATTTCGCAGGATTTGAGATGCCGGTCGCCGGTCGCGGCGGGGCGCGCAAGGTATTCGTAATCTCTGAAGTCGTCCATGGTCCTCATCCTCGCTGTCGGCCCGATCTGGCAGCGTTTCGGGCGTTGATTCGCATCCGTGAACCCATTGGCGGTGAAGGGCGCACGCCAACCGGACGCAAGCCCGGCTTGAAGCCAGCATCGGATGCCGCAGGGGAAACGCGGGGGAACGACACGGGCGCCAAGGGGGAAAAAAGCGGGAAAACCGCCTTTTGTCCGGATTTGCCGGTTTGACATCGCCTTCCCAAGGGTAAACCTTTTGGTAACGATTTGGTCAGGTGTGTAGGGGACGGGAATGAAGCGTGGGACCGGCAGGTACAGGTTGCGCCTTTTTGGCCCGTTCGAACTTGGCACGCCGGGGGGCGAGATCCTGTCGCTGGGCCGCAAGGCGCAGGCGCTGATCGCCATACTTGCCATCCACCGCGGCCGCGCGGTGCCACGGGGGCGGCTTCAGGATCTGCTCTGGTCGCTGAGCGGGCCGGCACACGGGCGCGACAGCCTCAAGAAATGCCTGCGCCAGCTGCGCGAGGCGCTCGGCGAAGACCTGCTGGTGATGCGCGCCGACGGCGTGGCCCTGCGCACCGACGCGCTGGCCTGCGACCTGGACGCAGCCGAAGACGGCGCGATGTTCCTGGAAGGGCTGGAGGTCTGCGATCCCGAATTCGACGACTGGCTGCGCGACATGCGTGTCCGGCTGACCGCATGCCCCCGACCGGCCCGGAAGGAAAGCGCCCCGGATCGCGCCCGGCTCCGGATCGCGGTCGGCCCGCCGCGCACCCTGCCACAGGATCTGGCGGCCGAGATGGCGGCCGGCTTTCTGCTGGGGCGGCTGGTCACGCTGCTGTCGCAGAACGATCTTGTCGAAGTCAGCGATCTGCGCGCCGCCGATCTTCAAAGCCTCGGTGGGGCGGATGTGCGCCTGGCCAGCCGCGCGATGACGTCCGACGGGCAGACCTGCCTGCAACTGGCGCTGATCGGTGTGGCGGGGGGCGAGGTGATCTGGTCCGGCGAACTGGTGCTGGCCGCCGATGCGGTGGGCCGCCGCGATGTGCTGGCGGGCACCGTCGCCCGGCTGGCGGGCGAGATCGAACGCGCCGCCTGTCGCCATGACCACGGCGCCAATGCCGAAACCCGTGTCGCGTCGCGCCTGATGCTGGACGGGATCGAACGCCTGTTCCGGCTGGGACCGCAGAACACCGCCATCGCGGTGGACCGGTTCCGCAGCGCCATCGCCGTCGAACCGCGAGGCAGTTTTCAGGCCTGGCTGGCCTTTACCGCCGCGTTCCGGCTTGAGCAGAGCAAGGGGCGCGACGCGCCTGCGCTGCGCGAAGAGGTGGTCGAGCTGACCGCGCAGGCGCTGGAAGCCGCGCCGGACAATCCGCTTGTGCGCTCGCTTCTGGCGCATGCGAACGGCTTTGTGCTGCGCGATTTCGACCGCGCCAACCGGCTGCTCGCTCCGCTTTCGGGCAGCGATCCGGCCACGCCGATCTATCATTTCGCACTGTCGATGCTGCGCTTTTACGAAGGCCGCCTTGACGAGGCGTACGCCGCTGCCGCCACGGCCCGAAGGCGGGGCGACAACCATCCCTATGCCTATGCCTTTTCGACCGGGCTGTGCATGATCGACCTGTGCCGGGGCGATGCCGGCCGCGCGGTTGTCCATGGGCGCGAGGCGCGCGGACTGATGCCGGTCCTCGGGCGCCCCTACGAGCCGACGCTGCGCTATCTCACGGCGGCCTATGCCCAGTCGGGTCAGTTGCCCGAGGCCCGCCAAAGCTGGGACGAGCTGTGCGGCATCGACCTCGGGAACTGCGCCGAAAACCTGCGCGACCAGGACTTTCCCGTGCCCGCCGAACATGCGCGCGCAGCACTCGGGCGCAGCTTTCGCGCGCTGGGCGCGGCCGTGACCTGAACCGAAAGGAAGTTATGTGCCGATACCGATTCCGCCCCATCCGCTTGCCGGGTTCGGCCCTGCGTCCGGGCTGCGTCTTGGCAAGCAGGGCGACATTTTCGAACCGATCCCCGCCGCGGAACCCGCCGCGCCGATGAGCTTTGCCTTTGCGCGCATCGCCACCGTTGCGACGGTGAAAAGCGCCACGAGTCTGGGCGGCGCACGGGCGCAAGCCCAGGCACAAGCCCAGGCACAGGCGCAAGCCCAGGCACAGGCGCAAGCGCCGGGGGCGGGCGGGGGCTTTCCCGATCAGGTGCTGTCGACCTGGATCGATCTGCGCGAACTGGCGCTGCTGGGCGACCGCATCGCGCCGGGCGTGGCCCCGCCCGAAATCCTGCCCGCCGGGCGCGCCTTTCCGTTCGAAGCGATCCACCTTCCGCCCCCTCCCGGCGCCGACGAGTCCGCCGCCGAAATCGAGACCCTGCGCGGCTACCAGCGCGACCTGCGCAAGGACCGCGACCGGAGGGATGAAATCGCCCGGCAGGTCACCGCCAACCACCCCGTTGACGTGCTGCGCCCGCTCGGCATCGACGGGCTGGGCGGGTACGACAACACGGTTCGGCTGGTCCGCACCATTTTGCAAATGGCCGAGCGCATCGGCTACATCTACAAGGCGCGCTTTGCCCGACCGCGCCCCTCGGCGCTGGATCCGACGTTGCGGCCCTTTCTGGCCAACCCGCCGCACGCGGCCTATCCGAGCAATCATTCCTTTCAGAACTTTTCGGTTGCCGAAGTGCTGAACCGCGCCCTTCCCGAACTGCCTGCCACGACCGAACTGTTTCATGTGGCGCGCCGCATCGGCGAAAACCGCGAATACGCCGGGCTGCATTACCCGTCCGACACAAACGCGGGCGAAATGCTGGCGCGGCAGGTGGCACCCTATCTGCTTTATGTCTGCCGGTCGGGGATTCGCGCGGCCTTGCAGGAATGGAACTGAGGATGACGCGATGACCGATACCCGCGGATGCGGCGAGCATTTCCTGTGGCACCTTGAACGGATCGGCGCGCTGAGCGCCACAGGCCCCGACACATACGAGCCAAGCGATGCCTGGGTGTCGCTGCTGGATGGCGCGCAGCCCGTCAGGATCGCGCTGATCGACAATGGTGCCGTACTTGACCATCCCAACCTTCAGGAAAGCGGCCGGCCCTGCCTGCACCAGCCCATCGAATTTGCCGCCCATGCGCAGGGCACCCTGTACGAAGACGACCCCGATCTTGCGGTGCCGCGGTTCGTTCGGCTGGCCGAGGCGCTGGCCGGGATTGGCGTGCCCGACCCGGCCACGTTCTTTGATCGCCCGCTGACCCCCGCGCTGAAGGCAGCGATCGACGGCTATCTTGCGCCGGGCACGCTGGTCCCGGCCCGGATCGACCTGCCCGCCCCGTCGCAGCGGTTTGCCGCGCATGGCACCTGTTGCGCCGGTCTGCTGGCAGGGCGGCCCGAACCGGAGGACTGCGCGCATCGCAGCCCGGTGACGCTGCCGTATTTCGGGGTGAATCCGGGTGCGCAGGTGATCCCCATCGCTACCGTCTACAGCCACGCCTATTGGCCGCTGGTCATGGCGTTGCTGTATGCCATCGACTGTGGGGCGGATGTGATCCTGATGCCGCGCGCCGCCGAGAACATGCTGGACCCCGACGATTATCTTGCCGAATGGGGCGAAGGCACGCCGCCCCGGCCCAGGGTGGGCGAGGACGCCGATCCGCGCGGAAACGGCAATTTCCTGGACGCGGCGCGCTATGCCGACAAGGCCCTGTTCGAAGATCTGCTCATCAAGATCGCGGCGCATGTGCCGGTGATCCTTGCGGCGGGCAACAGCGGGCGCAGCACGCTGGAATACCCCGCCTCGCTGGCCGCGCCGGGAAATGCGCTGATCACCGTGGGCGCTGTGAACAGCCACGGCCATGTGGCAAGCTATTCATCGGGGCAGGCAAGCGGCCCGACCGTGTTCGCGCCCTCGGACGACGGCGAGGAGATCTCGGCCACTCATATGCGCCATTTCGACCTGTCGTGGCGGGCGCGGCGGCTGGACCTGTCCGCCTTTGACGGCAGCGACGGACGTGAAAACCTATATTCGCCCTATGGCGTGCTCAGCACCGACATACCTGGGCAATACGGCTACGACTCCGCGTCGAGGATGGATCTGGACCTGTCCGAAGGGCGGCTGCCGGCGGGCACGGTTGCCGATCGCACCCGACCCGAAACCCTGCCACGGGCGCTTTATACTCTGTTCGGAGGCACTTCGGCGGCGTCGGCCATTGTGGCCGGAATGGTGTCGCTGATCCGCGGAACGCCGGCAGGGCAGGGCATGACCGGCGCGGCGGTCAAGGCGCTGCTGGGGTCGGCCCCCGCCGCCGCGACGACAGAGACAAGGTCCGTGCGGATAAGCGATCTGGAAAGCGCGATGGGCCTACCGAACCGGCGGTCAGCCCGGCTGAACCAGCCCCGCCGCGCGCAGCAGCGCCATGACGTCCACTTCGGGTCGCGGCCCCATGTGGCCGATGACCTCGGACGCGGCAACGACGCCCATGCGCGCGGCGGATTGCAAGTCGGCCCCGGTCGCTAGGCCATACAGGAACCCGGCGGCGAACTGGTCGCCCGCGCCGGTGGCATCGACCGGGGTGACCTTGGTGACCGGCACGTCGATACGCTCGCCGTCATGCATGACCGTCACGCCGTCGCCCGACCTGGTGCAGACCACGAGCGGACAAACCGCCGCCACGCGCGCGAGATCCTTGTCGAGATGGTCGTCCTGATACAGCGACCTGATCTCGGCCTCGTTGCCGATGACGTAGTCCATTTCATTGGCGATCAGGCGCAGGAAATCGTCGCGGTGACGTTCGACGCAAAAGGGATCTGAAATTGCGATTCCGGCCATGCCGCCCGCAGCGCGGCAACCGCGGGCCATGCGGGTGAACGCCTCTTTTCCCTTGGGCTTGTCGAAAAGATAGCCTTCGAGGAACACGATTTCGGCTTGGGACGCGATGTCTTCGGACACGTCGTCGGGGCCAAGTTCGGCGGAAATGCCAAGGTAGGTGTTCATCGACCGCTCGCCATCGGGCGACACGAAGATCATGCTCCGCGAGGTCGGCAAGTCGTTGCCCGCAATCGGAGGGTTGACGAAATCGGTACCGTCATCCGTCAGACCCTTGGCATAGAACCGCCCCAGCGCGTCGTCGCGCACGCGCCCGACAAACCCCGTGCGCAGCCCCAGCTTGCCCAGGCCCGCCAGCGTGTTGGCCACCGATCCGCCTGGCGCCTGCACGCGATCCGACATCGCGCCGTACAGCTGTTCGGCCCGTTCGCGTTCGACCAGCTGCATGATGCCCTTTTCGATGCCCATGTGGTCGAGAAAGCTGTCGTCGGCGCGGGTCAGCACGTCGACGATGGCGTTGCCGATACCGACAACCGCGTATTTCTTGGTGGGGTGGGACAGGGTCATAGGGTCTTTTCCTCGTACTGGCAAAGGTCACGGATCAGGCAGGCCGGGCATTTGGGCTTGCGCGCGACACAGGTATACCGCCCGTGCAGGATCAGCCAATGGTGGGCATGATGCTGGAAATCCACGGGAATGTTGTCTTCGAGGGCGCGCTCGGTGGCGACCACGTCCTTGCCGGGGCAAATGCCGCTGCGGTTGCCGACGCGAAAGATATGCGTGTCGACCGCCTGCGCCGGGTAATGCCACCACATGTTCAGCACCACATTGGCGGTCTTGCGCCCGACACCCGGCAGCGATTGAAGGGCGGCGCGCGAACAGGGCACCTCGCCGCCGTATTGATCGTGCAGGATCTGGCTAAGCTTGATGACGTTCCTGGCCTTGTTGCGAAACAGGCCGATGGTCTTGATATGGTCGGTGACCCCCTCGACCCCAAGCGCAAGCATCTTTTCCGGCGTGTCGGCGATTTCGAACAGTCGGGCGGTGGCCTTGTTGACGCCTGCGTCCGTCGCCTGCGCCGACAGCGCCACGGCGACCACCAGCGTGAATGCGTTAACGTGATGCAGTTCGCCCCTGGGTTCGGGTTCCGCCGCCTGAAAGCGGGCAAAGATTTCCCGCAGCGTATGATAGTCGAGCTGTTTGGCCATGCTTGGGCATATGCAGGGCAATCCGCGCCCCGGCAAGCGATTTGCAGCGGGAATTGACGCGAGCCCGCCATGATGCACAGCTTTGGATTGAAGTCGGGTACCGTGCATTTCCGAATGGTGACATTATCCGCAGGTTGACCCCGGGAGTTTTTCGCCCGGCATTTCTTGCACACTTCAATTTGCCGAGAAATTTCATACGGAAATTTCATGCGGAATGAAGAGGCCGGCCGCGCCGCGACCCGGTTTCCGCGAAAGCGCAGGAACCGGGTCGCGGCGCGGCGTTTCGCGCGCTATTGCTGCTCCGTGAACAACCAGCGGAACAGCCATGCAACAGCACGCACAGGGGTATCATTTCGATTTCATGCGCCGCGCCATCGAAGAAGTGGACGCCGCGGGCCCTGGGGTCACGCTGGACGAGCTGTCGATGCGGATGAACATGAGCCCGGCGCATTTCCAGCGGGTGTTTTCGCGTTGGGCCGGGGTGTCCCCGAAACGGTTTCAGCAATATCTGGCGCTGGGACACGCCAAGGCGCTGCTGGATTCGCGCTTTACCACCCTGGATACCGCGTATGAGACAGGGTTGTCTGGCACGGGGCGCCTGCACGACCTGTTCCTGCGCTGGGACGCGATGAGCCCCGGCGATTACGCGCGCGGCGGCGCGGGGCTGGTGATCCACTGGGGCTGGTTCGACAGCCCGTTCGGTCCGGCGCTGATGATGGGCACCGACAAGGGCCTGTGCGGCATCGCCTTTTCCGCCGAATCCGGCGAGGTCGAGGCGATGCGCGACCTGACCGCCCGCTGGCCCGGTGCGACCTATGTCGAAGACCCCGACGCGCTTGCGGACTGGTCCGCCGCCGCCTTCGGCCAGACCGGGGGCACGGTGCCGCTTTACCTGATCGGCGCACCGTTCCAGATCAAGGTCTGGGAGGCGCTGATGCGCATCCCGTCAGGCCATGTCACCACCTATTCGGAAATCGCCAAGGCCATCGGCACCCCCCGCGCGGTGCGGGCCGTGGGCACCGCCGTCGGGCGCAACCCGGTGTCGCTGCTGATTCCCTGTCACCGGGCGTTGCGCAAATCCGGCGGCCTTGGGGGGTATCACTGGGGTCTGCCGGTCAAGCGCGCGATTCTGGCATGGGAATCCGCACGGCTTGAGGCCTGAGATCTGCCCGCGCGATATCGCTCGTGCGCAAACTCCCGCCGATGTGATCGGATAACCATGCTTGGCGCGCTATGAGTTGAGGCTATAACCCGATGCAGATCCCCGCAGGGGCGCATCCTAGTAAAAAGGCCAGACTCATGATCCGGGCAACGACCCCTCTCTTTCTTTCGCTCGCCGCCGCGATGACGCTTGGCGCCTGTGCCGACGGCCAGGCGTTCAACGCGAACAATCCCAACACCAACACCAACCGCGGCGTCGTGATCGGCGCGCTGGGTGGCGCGGCCGCGGGTCGGCTTATCGGTGGCAACAACGATGACCGGCTCAAGAACACCCTGGCGGGCGCTGCCGCCGGTGCGATTGCCGGCGGTGTGATCGGCAATAATCTCGACAAGCAGGAAGCGGCGCTGCGCCAGCAGCTCGGGAACAACGTCGGGATCAACAACACCGGCGACCGGCTGATCGTCACGTTGCCCCAGGACATCCTGTTCGCGACCGACAGCGCCTCGCTGCGCCCGGATCTGCGCGCCGACATCCACACCGTGGGCCGCTCGTTGCTGGAATACCCCAACACCACCGTCCAGGTCATTGGTCACACCGACAGCGACGGCGACGCAGCCTATAACCAAAGCCTGTCGCAGCGCCGCGCCCAGACCGTCGCCTCGGTGCTGATGTCCGAAGGCGTGCCGTCCTACCGCGTCCAGTCCATCGGCCGGGGCGAGGATCAGCCCATCGCGTCGAACCTGACCGCGCAGGGCAAGCAGCAGAACCGCCGGGTGGAAATCGTCATCCTTCCCAACGCCGGCTAAGCCTTACACCAGTTGGACGCGCCACGGCCCACCCGCGGCGCGTCCTGCCGTTCTGACCCCTGCAACGATTTGGCGCAAAGTTGTTTTGTGACAGGGGGACGCCATGACCGGCTCTCATGAAATCCGCCGTGGCGTCATCATGGATCCCGGACCGCACCGCTCGCGGCCCTTGGCAGGCCCGAGCGTCTGATCGCTGGCGATGTGCTGCCGCCCTTGTTTCATCAGATCCACTTTTGGGAATCGCTGCCACCCGCCCGGCTCGGTCGCAACGGCCATCCCGCGACCGGCGCCGGGATGGAATATCACGGCCCGCTGCTGGCGCGGCCGCTTCTGCCGATGGGCGCGGCGTCAACGGCCGACTGTGCCTTGAGGCCGGGTCGGGGGGGCCTGACAGCGCGGTGCGCATAAACGAAAACCCCGGCGCGGGGCCGGGGTTTTGACGTGAACGTAAGAGCCTCAGCAGCCGGTGCCGTGCAGCACCACGCGAATGGTCCTGGCCAGCACCGACAGATCGGCGCGCAAGGACAGCTTGCGCAGGTAATCGGTGTCAAAGTCCGCCCGCTCGGCAAAGCTCGACTCGTTGCGAACGGAAATCTGCCAGAACCCGGTGATGCCGGGGCGCAGCGCGTAATAGGCGGTGCCCGGATACAGTTCCTGCTGCGATGTCATCATCGGGCGCGGACCAACCAGGCTCATGTCGCCGCGCAGCACGTTCCAGAGCTGCGGCAGTTCATCCAGCGACGTCTTGCGGATGATACGGCCGACTCGGGTTATCCGGGGGTCATTGCGCAGCTTCTGATTGCGGTTCCATTCCCGGCGGGCGTCGGGATCGGCGCGCAGATGCGCCTCAAGGCGGCTTTCGGCGTCAGCCACCATCGAACGCAGCTTCCACATGTGAAAGACCCGACCGTGACGGCCGACCCGCTTTTGCAAAAAGAACGGTGACTTTCCGTCCAGCGCGATCAGCAACGCCAGAACCAGTGTCACGATCACCACGGGGAAGGCCCCCATAAGAACGATCAAAACATCAAGCGTGCGCTTGCCAAGTTTGCTGTAGCTCAGGGCGCCAGGGGCCTTGAGCAGCGTATTTTCAATAAGTTTGTCAAACTCGGTCGAGGGGACCGGCTGCCGAATATGAAGAGTCAACGTGACCTCCCAGAGGTTCTTGCATCGACGGGAAATGGACAGAAACTGCAATTCAAATGCTATCTTCGGCGCACCATCCCCTTACGCCGGTCATGCCGGACGCTCGGGGCAACCATTTAACGGGCTGGGGATTACCGGTTCAAAGCACCGGTTCAGGATCGCAGCAAACTTGCCAAATACTCCCAAGTGAAAGCACCAGCCCCCAGGTGCCATTTCGTTACTGAACTGTGTGACCGGAATGTGTTTTTTCGATCAACATTTATGTTTATGCGTATGATCTCACCTTCGGTCAACACGCGGTTTTGCCCACATCTTTTGGTTGATTTGCCTCGAACGGTCGGCGCGCGCGCGTGGGCACAACCAAACCGCGACCGTCGCCGGATCGGGGCGTATCGTGGGCTGACGTGGCCTCGAACCCAGGATCTTGCTGGGAAACAATTCCCTGCTCGTAACGCATAAAACTATGCTGCGTTGCGGAAAATATAGGGTTTCGCGGCGCTGATTGTCCCCGTTTCGGGCTGCGGCGGCGGGGGACTTCGGGCGCTATCATCTCCCGGCGGAAACAATGGCATGGGAGAAAATCTGCGCCCTCGTGACGCTGGCGAGCGGCATTCGCACAGGCGCGGCGGCGTAAGTCAGCGCCGAGCGGACACGCCTAGGACGAGTAACATTGATCACGAAATGTTACAGTCCAAAATGAAGCGTGAAATGCTGTGCCCAAGTCATGACCATCCCTCGCCCAATTCCAGCCCCATTTGGTCCGAATCGGGTCACATTCAGGCGTTGGTTGCGGCAAATGAGGCATGGTTTCCCGTGCCTTTCGCCGGCTTTCGGTTGCAAGCGGCGCGACGCTCGCCTATCTCGGGAAAGCTTCAGGAGACCGGCGGGAATGGCCAATCATCTGTACCGGCAAGACCTGCCCGACGGGCTGTCGCTTGGCGCCGTGGTCGCGATCGACTGCGAGACCATGGGATTGCATCCGCAACGTGACCGGCTGTGCGTGGTGCAGCTGTCGGCGGGTGACGGGCACGCGCATCTTGTGCAGATCGAACGCGGCCAGACCGACGCACCAAACCTGTCCCGCCTGCTGGCCGATCCCGATGTGCTCAAGCTGTTCCATTACGGGCGGTTCGACATCGCGGCGATGTATCACGCGTTCGGCACGCTGGCGCAGCCGGTGTGGTGTACCAAGATCGCAAGCCGCCTCGTGCGCACCTATACCGACCGCCACGGGCTGCGGAACCTGTCGCAGGAATTGCTGGGCGTCGACATGTCGAAGCAGCAGCAATCCAGCGACTGGGGCGCGCCCGATCTGACCCGCGCGCAGATCGACTATGCCGCGTCGGACGTGCTGCACCTGCACCGGCTGCGCGCGGCGCTGATGGTGATGCTCGACCGCGAAGGCCGCACCGACCTGGCGCAGTCGTGCTTTGATTTCCTTCCCTCGCGGGCGCGTCTCGATCTTGAAGGCTGGGCGGAAACCGACATTTTCGCGCATAGCTGAACGATGGCGCGGCGGGGTGATTCATATACGCGGCTGATCGGGTGGTTGAAACTGGCGTTGCCGCTGATGGCGCTGGCGATGTTGTCGACCATATTCCTGCTGCCGCGCCGCAGCGAGCCGGTGAACACCTTGCCGGTGCATGCGGGCGATACGCCGGGCGCTGCCCGCGAGCAGATTGTCGCGCCGCTGTACACCGGTACCACGGCAGGCGGTGACCGGCTGAGCTTTACCGCCGACACGGTCGAGCCATTGTCGGACGGTCTGCAACAAATCCTGGCGCACAGCCTCGTGGCGCGGCTTGACCTGACCGACGGCAGCCGCATCGGCCTGCGCGCGCAGACGGCCACGATTGACGACGCGAACAGATCGGCGGACCTGCAAGGCGCCGTCCGGATCGACAGTTCCACGGGATATGTCATCGACACCGAGCGCCTGCGGAGCGCCATCGACCGCATCTCGGCCGAGACCCTTGCCCCGGTCAGCGGCACCGGGCCGGCGGGGACGTTCACCGCCGGAAAGCTGACGATCCGATCGGATGAAACCACCGGCGACGTGCAACTGCTTTTCACCGGCGGCGTAAACCTGATATACGACCCGCAAGATCCATGAAGGACGAGCCGATGTACCGCATTCTGACTGCTGCCATATTCATTGCCCTCGCGGCGCCGGCGTCGGCGCAGGGCACCAGCGTCGCGTTCGGTGGCATGAGCCAGGATACAGACGCCCCGGTCGAGGTCAGCGCCGACCAGCTTGCGGTGAACCAGTCCGACGGCACCGCGCTGTATACCGGCAACGTGGTCATCGGGCAGGGCGAGATGCGCCTCGCCGCGCCGCGCGTGCTGATTTTCTATACCGAAGATGAAAGCCGCATCGACCGCATGGAAGCCTCGGGCGGCGTGACCCTTGTGAGCGGCGAAGAAGCCGCCGAGGCCGAGCGCGCGGTTTACAGCATCGACGCAGGCACCATCTTGATGACCGGCAACGTGCTGCTGACCCAGGGGAGCAGCGCGCTGACGTCCGAGCGCATGATCGTCAATCTGGATGATGGCACGGCGCAGATGACCGGGCGCGTGCGTACCGTGATCGGCAATTCCTCTGACGAGACCGGGCAGTAACGCAGTGGCGCGCCCCGAATTGTCCGTGACCGAGGGCGCCAGCGGCCTTCGGGTCGAGCACCTGCGCAAGAGTTACCGCAAGCGCGTGGTGATCCGCGACGTGACGCTCAGGCTTGACCGGGGCGAAGTGGTGGCGTTGCTCGGGCCGAACGGATCTGGCAAGACCACGACGTTTTACGCGGTGGCGGGGCTTGTCAATCCCGAAAGCGGGCAGGTCACCATTGACGGGCGCGACGCCACCTGGCTGCCGATGTACCGCCGTGCCCGGCTTGGCATCGGTTATCTGCCGCAGGAAATGTCGATCTTTCGCGGGCTTTCGGTGGAGGACAACATCGGTTCTGTGCTGGACATCGCCGAAACCGACGTGACGCGCCGCCGGGAACGGCTCGAAGAGCTGCTGGGCGAATTCTCCATCGAACACCTGCGCCGCGCCCCCGCGCTGGCGCTGTCGGGCGGTGAACGGCGCCGTGTCGAAATCGCCCGCTGCCTTGCCGCCAATCCCCGCTATCTGTTGCTGGACGAACCCTTTGCCGGGGTCGACCCGATCAGCGTCGGCGACATCCGCCACCTTGTCGCTGACCTCAAGACGCGTGGCATCGGCGTGCTGATCACCGATCACAATGTCCGCGAAACGCTGGAGATCGTCGACCGCGCCTACATCCTGCACGATGGCAAGGTCATGATGTCCGGCACCCCCGCCGAAGTGGTGCAAAACGAAAACGTGCGCCGGGTTTACCTGGGCGAAGATTTCCGCTTTGGCTGATCGCGTCTGCAATGCGGCGTGAACCGGGTGTTCAGCCTGTGCGCGGTCTTTACCCGGTGTCTTGCGACAGATCATTGACACTAAGCCCGAGTCTGGCGTCAAATCGGAACATGACGCATCGTCGTTTTGCACGCACTGCCACTGCTACCCCTGAGAAAAGGGAAGGCCGGGCATTGACTGCAACCGCCTTGCGTCTTTCATGATCCGCCCCATGTGAATGATCCGCAACCAGCGGGCAGGGTGTCGGGTCCAAAGAAGAGAAGGAACAAAAATGCGCTATCAGATCACGGGTAAGCAGATCGACATCGGCGAGGCGCTTCAGACGCATGTGAAGAACGAGCTCGTTCCGGTGATGCAGAAGTATTCCGCAAGGGCCACCGATGCGCAGATCACCTTTTCCAAGAGCGCGCATGAATACATATGCGAGGTGACAGCGCATCTGTCGACCGGTCTGAACGCGTCGGCCAAGGGCAAGGCAACCGAAATCTATGCCGCTTTCGACGATTGCGTCGAAAAGATCGACAAGCAGCTGCGCCGCTACAAGCGTCGCCTGAAAGACCACCACAAGGATCGCGTCGAGCCCGTTGAACTCTTCGGCGCGTCCTCGTATATCCTCGCCGGTGAAGCCGAGTCGCATGATGAGGAACCGGACTCGCTGCAGCCCATCATCGTCGCCGAAATGGAGACGAAGATCCCCTCGCTGACGGTGGGCGAAGCCGTGATGCAGATGGAACTGGCCGGTGCCCCCGTGCTTGTTTTCCGCAACGAGAAAAAAGATGGCGTGAACGTCGTGTATCGCCGCGACGACGGCAACATCGGCTGGATCGATCCCTAAGAGATCGACGCAGGCCGTGGCCATCGCGCCCCCGAGCAGCCAGTGAAAGGCGGTCTATGACCTTTCTGGAACTTCTGAGTCCGCAAGCGGTCAAGGTGGTCGCGGCCGCCAGCAGCAAGAAACGGTTGATGCACGACATCGCCGAGCTGGCCGAAACCGCTTACGGGCTTCAGGCGCCCCGCGTCGTCGAGGCGTTGATGGAACGCGAAAGTCTTGGGCCGACCGGCGTGGGGCATGGCGTCGCCTTGCCCCACGCCCGCCTGCATGGCGTCGATGAGGTGCGCGGCGTCTTCATCTTGCTGGAAAAGCCTGTGGAATTTGAATCCGTCGACCGACAGCCGGTCGACGTGATCCTCGCGCTGTTCGCGCCCGAGGACGCGGGGGTCGAACATCTCAAGGCGCTGGCGCTGGTGTCGAGGACCCTGCGCGATGGTGCGCTTTGCACCAAATTGCGCGCCAACCCCGACCCGGCCACGCTGCACACGATCCTCACCGAAGACCGCTCGTCGCAGGCCGCCTGAACCGGCGCCGGGCCTTTGTTCCGGCCAGAAATATCCCGAAGACAGGGCCGCGATGCCAACGGGGGCGGGGCTGCCTTCAGTCACGACATCCAGTCGCCAAATCCGAACATCAGGTAGTCGCGCGCATAGGCGTCGCGCGCCGCGGCTTCCAGACGATCGTCATAGATCTCGGCCAGGGCATAGGGCGCACGGACCGGCAGCTTGATCGGATCGGGCGGCTTCGCGTGCCCGACCTGAAGCGCCAGCGCGGGCAGATAGGCTGCCATCTCGTCTTCGCGCACCACCATGTCCGGCAGGGTCATTTCCGACATCCCCTGAATCACATGGCCCTGGCTCGCCCAGTGACCGTCGATCCGGACCGAGGTCTGTCCCGCGAGGTTGGCCTTGAGAAACGTCAAAAACGCCTCGAACGCCGCGCGGTGAGCCGAAACGGTGTAGTCCGCACCCGGTTCCCCTTCGGGGATGGGCAGGTCGTGGGCGCGGCGCAATGTCTTGCGAATGCCCGCATAGCTGCCCGGCCCGGTGGTCAGCACCTTTGAACAGAACGCATCGTGCGCCCGTGCCAGGGGATGGCGGATCACGGTAAAGCTGCGATGCCCGGGGTGATCACGTTTCCACTGGCGCAGGGTCTTCTGGCTGAAATCCCTCGCCAGCGCGCCAGCGTCCACGCCATCAAGCGCACACAGCCAGCGGGTCACCGCATCGGCCGGGCCGGACCGGATCGGCATGTATAGCAGGGGGGTTCGCGCGCCGCCCAGATAGGCCGGCACCTGCGGGCCACGACGCGGTTCGAAATTCGGCGTGCGCGTCAGGTTGAACCGGTCCAGCCGCGCCAGGGATGTCGCCATTTCATCGAAGTTTGACACCTTCTCGGCCAGCGGCTCGGGGTTTTGCCGCTTCAGCGAGGTGTTGAGACTGTCCAGGCGCGCGTGTACCCCAAGCCATTGTGCCAGCCCGTTCATCACCGCGACGTCCTGAAGGTCGTCATACCCGACGTAGAACGCTGTTTGCCCCGACACCTGCAAGGCGTTCATCAGCGTGACCTGAAACGCTTGCAGCGCATCGAGATGGGCCTCGAATTCAGCGGCGTCGAAACGCGCCTTGGAATCCTTGCGCCGGGACACGTTGGTCAGCTTCCACTGCCCGGTGGATTGGGCGATTTTCCAGCTGACGTAGCTGTCGACGGGGTTTCGCGTCAGCACGATCTTGGCGCAACGCTCGTCCGCCAGAATTTCCGGCAGAACGCGCGGGTCGTGGTCATGAAAGAACCGGAATCCCCCAAGACCGTCCGACCGCCTTTCGCGAATGCGGTCGAGCAGCACCAGCGGGTCGCGGTCGCGCATCTCTTGCGTGACGCCCAGAACATCCGCCGCCGTGGGGTAACCGATGAAATGCGGATTGAACGCCTCGCCCAGACAGGTCAGCCCGTCAAAGGCATTGATGTTCGCCTCAAGAAAATTGGAGCCCGTGCGCATTTCGGCAAAGACCACGAAACAGTCGTAACGGTCAGTCATGACATCTCAGTTCTTTACCAGATAGGGTTTGCGGCGGGCGGCCTGGGCGTTGCGCGGCGCAGGGTCCACCGGAAAATCGCCCATGAGATAGGGGTGCATCCCATGATTCTTGAGGTTCTGCAAAAACTGACCAAAGCCGGTGAGGTCTTGCATCACCGGGGCCTCGGCCAGCCGGCGCGGCGCGCGATGGCCGATCTCGTCGATCACAAGCTGAAGCGGCTCCATCGGCGCCTCGATGAATTCGGCCATGGTCCAGACCCGGACGCGGGCCTTGACATCGGGCGACCGAATCTCGTCCAGCATGGCGCTTTCGGCCTTTTGCAGCAGCGCGGCCTCGGTCCGCAGATCGGCGAAAGAGGCGTCTGACTTGAACAGCGGCACCGCCCAGGCCCCGGAAATGACGCTGATCTGCGCGTTGGGATCGCGGCTGATGTGCCAGATGATACCGGGGGTGTCGTGCGGGCCATGCTGAAAGCACTGCCGCTCGCCGCGGGTGTTCCACAGCAGGTTGGTCAGAAACGCCTTGGGGTTGGCGTCGCGCAGCGCCGCCGTATCGGGCAACGCCCCGTTGATGACCGTTTGCCCATGCGCGAACTGCGCGCGCGCGGGCGCGTAAAGATGGCCGTGCACCTGCGCCCCGGTGGCGCGTGCCAACCAGGGTTCGAAATCCTTGAAAAGGTCGCTGAATCCCTGAAAAACCGAATATGGTCCGGACGTCGCCCCGTTTTCCCAGCCAAGTTTTGGAAAGCGCGACTGCATGTACAGCCCCGACCGGCCGCGGGTCCGCCGATCCACCGCCTTGGCAAAGATCCGGTCGATCTTGCCCGGATTGGGGGCCTGCCTTGCGTCCGCGCTTTGGCTGTCGGACAGAAACGTCCGGTACAGCCGGTCCGCGTGGGGCCAGATCTTGCGGGCGACAAAACAGTCCGACCGGCGCAGCAGTTGCAGGTGATCGTCGTAAAAGATGTGCGGCTTGCCCTGAAAGTCGAATTTCGACAGGGTCAGAGACCGGCTTTCGATATTGGACGAATGCAACCGGGCGAGGGTCTGGAAATAGCTTTCGTCCGGAATCCAGACCCGGCGAAAGTACCGGTCGAAGCGGCGCCGCTCGGGGTCCGACAGAATGGCGCCCAGGGTCTGGCGCGTCAGGCACCACCATTGGCTGCCCATATGCGGGGTGATCGCGCGCGGCACCTTGCGGCGCAGGCCGATGCGCTGCTGGACATCGACAAACCTGTCAAACAGGTAGCGGTTCGACCGCCAGGAAAACGGAAAGAACAGGGTGAACCGTTCGTGATCCAGCCCGCCGACCGTCCAGGGCACATCGGCGGTGGTCGCGCTTTCGATGAAATCGGTTTGGGGCCGGTCGGCCAGATAGTCGATCAACTCGGCGACCGGACGCAGCGGCAGGCAGGCGCCAGAGCTGAGGTAGACGTGGTGCAGCCGCGGATACCGGTCCAGCATCAACTCGGCGGCGTCCTGACTGGCGGCGACCAGCCCCCAGGTGCCCCATTCGCAACGGTGCCGCCTTGAAAACAGCACGTCCGGCAGATCGGAAAGCGCCTTGACGAAGCGTTGAAACGTCACCTTCGGCACCTGCCTGTCGACGTGGATCACAACGGGGCAACCTGCCCGCGCCCAGTGCCGTGCCACCTGCTCGGCCCTGTCAAAGGCCGTATGGACGAGCATCACGATACCGATGGTCATGCCCAGTTTCCCTTGGACATCAGGCCGAGAATTTCCAGTTGCCGCCAATTGATGTATTTTTCGGACCATTTGCACCACAGGTCCGGGTCGTGCTGGATCCGCGCGTGATAGGCGAGGTATTCGGTCGACCCCGCGTAGTGCTGTCGGCGCTTGAGTTCCTCGGCGGCCTTCTGGCCGAACGTGTCCAGAAATTTTGTGTGCAGCAGCAGACCGCTTGCCTTTTCGCCCCCCCATTCGTCGTACACTAGGTTCAGCCCGCGCGGCAGCAGCATATGGGTCGAACTGACGTAGGCATAGCGCCGGTGCCATTTCACCAGTGGGATCTTGTTCAGCGCCGGCGCGCGTTCGGGTGTGTCGGCAAAGAAAGCGCGCGCGCGCGGGCCACCCTGGATCCACAGGTTGCCGAACCGGTTGTTGCGCGAAATCGCGTAGTTCCCGGCATCGAACCAGGACGCGATATCCAGCGGGTTCTGACCCGCGACATAGGGCTGCGCGTCGATCCGCCCCTTGGGGTACATGTCCAGCAGCATGGCCGAAAAGCTTTTGATCGTCGACGCGTCAAGCCAGTCGGTCAGCGCCCGCAGCGGGCGGGTGTCGCAAAACGGGTAGAGAAAAAATTCGTCGGGATCGACGGTCAGCGCCCAATGCCCATGCGCATATTTGCGCAGCAGGCCATTGATCCAGTCCATCCCGAAGCGCGAGCGCTTGTAACTGCCATGGGTCGCCCAGACCGACACGTCCTCTTGCCGCGACAGATAATCGAGCGACCCGTCGGTGCTGTCGTTATCCACAAAGAAGAAGTGATTGACGCCCATGTCGCGGTAGTACTTCAGAAAATAGGGCAGGCGGATGCCTTCGTTGCGGGCGGTGCAGAACACCAAAAGGTCGGATGGCCGAATGCGGTCCGTCCGGTTGGCCACCGGCTTCAGTTGTCGGGATTTACGCATGGCGCGGATGCGCCAGCGTTTCCGCTGAAGCCTTAACCGATATGATTGCCATGCCCCCAAGAGGTGCCCCCAAGACGTGCCCGCGCCACGGCCGGTTTCCCGGCCTGTGTGCGCCGCTTATCAGATCAGAGTTAACACGGACTTGAAATGTTTGTCCCATGTCGGTGGAGAAAATCTTGCCACTGTCGAACCTTGGCCGCCTTGCCAGTCCCTGGCCAGGCGTGTCGTCTCGCGCACCCAAAGCGCGCGGTCGCTGACCGCTGCGTAGACCGGAACATCGTTCATGACCTCGCGCAGCACCGCCAGGTCGTTGGCCAGCACCGGCACCCCCAGCGCGGCCGCTTCCATCGGGGGCAGGCCGTAGCCCTCGGCAAGGCTGGGAAACAGCAGACCCGCGCTGCCGCGCATCAGCGCCGCAATGGCGCCGTCGGTCAGGTCTGGCCGTTCATGCACCCGGTCCACCCCGGCATCGAGACGGGAAAACACCTCGCGATTGCCCCAGCCCCGCGCGCCGCAGATCAGCAGATGCGCCCCGGTTTGCGCAAGGTCGCGCTGCCACAGTTCCAGCAGAAATGCATGGTTCTTGCGGGGTTCCACCGTGCCGAGCACGACGAAATACGGCGCATTCTGCCATGGCCCCGAAGGTGCGACCATCGGCGTCAGTGTGTCTACTCCCAGGTGCGCCACGGCGTTGGGCGGAGGCGCCGCGACATGGCGCACCAGATCCGCCTGCGTCTGCGCCGAGTTGCAGATCACGACGTCCGCCGCCTGCGCGGATTGGTCGAGAAACGTCCTGAACCGCTGGGTGATGCCCTCGCGGGTGAATTGGGGGAAATCAAGCGGGATGGTGTCGTGCAAAAGCAGCGCCACGCGCAGGTGGCGCATCGCGTCTGCGTCGAACCGGCTGTGACCGACGTTGATGTAGCAGCTTGCCTCGGGCAGCCGCCGCAGCATCCGGGTAAGCCCGGAGGGCAGACAGCGTGCCGCGGCGATGCGGCGCAGCGCGACCTCGGCCCCGGCGCGCTGCGCGTCGCGCCCACGCAGGCGTGACAGCAGGCCGGGGGCGGGAAAGGCGCCGCAATCCAGCAGCGTCTTCAGCGCGACACAGCCGCCGTGATCGAGCAGAAGGTAGCCCAGTTGCGTCCGGACCAGCCCCCAAAGTGTGCCCTCGGTCAGCAGCCGGGAAAGATAGGCGTATTCCACGCGGTCGATGCCGGTGAACGGGCGGCCGGCCCGCGACACCAGCCGCGTGAGGTCCAGCAGCCTAGCCGTTGTATTGCCCATTCAGATGCCAGTGCCAGGCATCGGCGATCATCTGAGCCATGGTCGAGCGCGTCGGCTCCCAGCCCAGTTCCGCCGCGGCGCGGGTGGACCCCGATACCAGCTTGGTCGCATCGCCCGCACGGCGCGGGCCTTCGGAATGGGGGACCTCGCGGTTGGTCACCGTGCGCGATGCGTCGATCACCTCACGCACGGAAAAACCCATGCCGGTTCCCAGGTTGAACACCCGGCTGCCCTTGCCGTCGCGCAGCCATTTCAGCCCCAGCACATGCGCATCCACCAGATCGCAGACATGCACGTAATCGCGGATGCAGGTGCCATCGGCGGTGTCGTAATCGGTGCCGTGGATGGTCAGCGCGGGGCGTTTGCCGTCGATCGCCTCCAGCATGACCGGAATCAGATGCGTTTCGGGGCGGTGATGTTCGCCGATCTCGCCATCAGGATCGGCACCAGCCACGTTGAAATAGCGAAAGATCACCGATTGCAGCCCGTAGGCCGCTTCGAAATCGCGCAGGATGTTTTCGACGGCGCGCTTGGAGGCGCCATAGGCGTTCAGCGGGTCCTGTGGGGTGGATTCGTCCAGCACGACGTTGTCGTGTTCGCCATACGTCGCGCAGGTCGACGAGAACACGAAGTTCAGGCAACCCGCCGCGCAGGCCGCTTCGATCAGGGTCAGCGAGCCTCCGACGTTGTTGCGCCAGTAGCGGCCCGGCTCGGACATTGCTTCGCCGACCTGGCTGAGTGCCGCGAAATGCATCACCGCAATCGGCTGGTATTGCGTGAAAACCGCATCCAGCCGCGCCCTGTCGGACAGATCGCCCCGTTCGAACGGGCCGAATTTTACCGCATCCTGCCAGCCGGTGACGAGGTTGTCATAGGTGACGGGCGTAAAGCCCGCCGCTTTGAGCGCCTTGCAGGCGTGCGAGCCGATATAGCCCGCACCGCCGGTAACCAGTACATGGGTCATGAAACGTTACTGCGCCGCCTTGCGCGCGGCAACGACCTCGTTGAGGTACGCCGCGAGATCGTCGCGCAGATCTTCGCGGTCGAGGCCGAAGGCAACGGTCGCCTGTAGAAAACCGGCCTTCGAGCCGCAGTCATACCGCTGACCGTTGAAACGGTAGCCATAGACTCCATCGGTCTCGGACCCGATCTGCCTTGCGATCGCATCGGTCAGCTGAATTTCGCCGCCCGCGCCGGTTTCCTTGTTTTCAAGGTTCCGAAGGATTTGCGGCGACAGGATATAGCGCCCGATCACCGCCAGATTCGACGGGGCGGTGCCCGGTTGCGGCTTTTCAACCATGCCCTTGACCGACACCAACGATCCCATGTCTTCCTGCACGTC
The DNA here is from genome assembly GCF_003259905.1 of Salipiger aestuarii. GTDB lineage: Bacteria > Pseudomonadota > Alphaproteobacteria > Rhodobacterales > Rhodobacteraceae > Salipiger > Salipiger aestuarii. The sequence continues at coordinate 25,596 of NZ_QLMG01000035.1, forward strand.
CAGAATGCCGTAGCTGCTGGCCTTGTCGGCGGGCACTTCCATGGCGGCGACCATGTTGCCGCCGGTTTCCTCGTAGCATTCGATCATCTGCTGAAGGCAGGGCTTGTCGGCGGCGATCACGTCATCGGGCAGGATCACGGCAAACGGTTCTTCGCCGACCAGACGACGGGCGCACCATACGGCGTGGCCAAGGCCAAGCGCCTTGTGCTGGCGGATATAGGCGATTTCGCCGGAATCCATGTTGGTGGACTGAAGCACTTCGAGCAGCTTGTCCTTGCCCTTGGCGATCAGATCGGCTTCCAGATGTGGAGCGTGGTCAAAGTAGTCCTCAAGCGCGTTCTTGCCACGCGAGGTCACGAAGATGAATTCCTTGATCCCGGCGGCGCGCGCCTCGTCGATGGCGTACTGGACCAGCGGGCGATCGACCAGCGTCATGATTTCCTTGGGGACGGATTTTGTCGCCGGAAGGAACCTGGTGCCGAGACCGGCGACCGGAAAGATTGCCTTGGTCACCTTGTTACGCATAATGATCTGCTCCTTGAAATATTCCGAAAGCCCCGCTTTCAGGGGGATCGTTTCGGAGTTTTTCCTAGCACGTCTGTCCTGACGAGAAAACAGGGCAAATCGCGCCCGCATGGGCTGTGACGCCCGATCCGTGGGTTAATGCCCGCCTTCTGTGCCACATCCGCGAATTTCCGCCACTCTTGCAATTTCAAGACGCAGCCGGGTGCTGAATCGCAGGGAAAGACGGGCGGGTCCCTGACGGGTGCTGCGCCCCCAGAGACCTCCGATCTGTTCCCAGTAACCGTCCGGGTGAAACCGCACCCGGTGCCGCAGGGCGGTGTGCGAAAAGCGAAAGACGCTGACGATATCGCCTTGTGCGGCCCGCTTCGCCGCCTCGCGCCGCATGGACCTGCGCGACCAGAGCCGCCCCGAAAGCACAGCCCTTGGCGCGCCGGGCCTGCCGGGAAAGGGTAGAAACGGGCTGTGCGCCGAAGGGATCGCGGGCAGCGGTGCCAGCGGGCGGCCCCGCCCGACGGCGTAGCCCCGGTCAAGCCCGCGCAACAGCCGCAGCACGTCGTCCGGCCCGATGGGGCCGCGCTGCATGTGACGCAGCAGGCCCTGGCGTTGGGTGGAGCGAAACCGAAGCCAGGCGTCGTCGCGCGCGCAGGCGGGGCAGTGCCTGGCAAGAAAGCAGGCCATCGAGGCGCCGATCTCGGTCAGGTCGCGCGGCGAACGATCGGCGGCCCGGCGCGGGCTTTCGCCATAGCCGTGGTGGACCTCGGCCAGCGGCACCACGGCAACGCGGCTTTTCCGCGCGGCATGGCGCAGGTCCAGATCGGTTTCATCCAGAAAAAAGCGAAACGCTGGATCAAACCCCCCCATTGCCGCCAGGACCGACCGGCGATGCGCCATGTTGGTGCCTTGCAGCTTGATGGAAAAGCCGTCGGGCGGGGGAGGGCAGACCGGGGCGGTGCCGGATATGTCGAACGGCTGGTCGTCGCCCCGGCCCGACACGATGCGCGCGCGCCACTGGTGGTCGATGCCGTTGCGCCCGCGCACATAGCCGCCCGCCGCCGCGATGGCCGGATCGCGAAAGGGCGCGACAAGATGGCAAAGCCAGGTGGGCGCGGGCACGGCATCGTCGTCGATAAAGGCGATAACCGCGCCCGCCGCCGCCGCGATGCCCAGGTTTCGCGCCGCGGATATGTTTGGCACATCGAACGCGATGCGCTTGATCCGGTCCGCATGGGGGGTGTCGTTCGTCACTTTGATCCCGGCGGGGCAGGCAACGACGATCACCTCGAAGAACGGATGATCCAGCTGCGCCACGCCCGCAAGGCACAGGCGCAGCGTTTCCGGCCGCCCCCGGCTGACGATCACGATGCTGGTGGCGATCGCGTCATCGGGGGCGCGGCCCATGCGGTCAGCCCTCTTTCAGCACCACGGTCGGGGCGTAGGCGATGAAGAACGGGTTGGCAAAGCCCGGCTTGCCATAGGCCAGCGGGCTGTGGTCGTCGAACCGCACCACCCGGCCGCCAGCGCCGTTCAGAACCGCGTGCCCGGCGGCGGTATCCCATTCCATCGTCCGGCCAAGGCGCGGATAAAGATCCGCCTCTCCCGTCGCGACCAGGCAGAATTTCAGCGAGGACCCCGCGCTTGTGGAATCCGCGACGCTGTACTTGTTGATATAGGCATCGGTTGCCTCGTCGCGATGGGATTTCGACGCCACCACCATCAGCGCCGAGTTGTCGGCGTCCGACACCGCAAGCGGCACCGTCTCGCCGGGGGTCTCTTTGTCGAAGGGGCCTTTTTCCTCGACCGACTTGCCGACGCTGTCGGTGTAGAACATCCGTCCGCGCGCCGGGGCGTAAACCACGCCCCGCGTCGGCACGCCGTCTTCGACCAGTGCGATGTTGACGGTGAAGTCCCCGCGCCGTTTGACGAATTCCTTGGTGCCATCCAGCGGGTCGACGATAAGAAAGGTCATTACCTGCTGTTCATGGCTGTCGGATTGTTCTTCGGTCACCAGCGGCACGTCGGGAAAGATGTCGCGCAGGCCGGCCGAAATCAGCGCGTCCGCCGCTTCGTCCGCTTCGGTGACGGGGCTGGCATCGGATTTCGTCTTTACCTCGAAATCGTCGCTTTGGTAAATTTCCATGATCTTGTCGCCCGCCTCCAGCGCGAGGCGTCGCATTTCCGTTGCCAGGGTCGCGTAGTTCAAGATCGGTCTCCTTTTCGGCGAAAGCCTGCGGATTTATTGCTTTGAAAGCCTCTGACCCTTATGCTGCCACAATGCGAGATGGGCAAGAAGACCCGTCCACATGGGCAGTTCTCCCGCGCGCGGGACCCTATCGGAGCAGGCGCACGATGTTCGAAACACGCAAACCGCGGTCGCGGCTGTCGTCAGCAGTTTATATCTGCGAGCTGATCTACCACAATTCGGTGCGCGCGGTGCGAAAAAGCCACGGCAATGCGTTCATGGCGCTGTTCATGAATATGCTTCAGACGATCATCTTCGTGCTGGCGTTCTATTTCATGTTCCAGATCCTGGGCATGCGCAGCACCGCGCTGCGCGGCGATTTCATGATCTACATCATGACCGGGGTGTTCCTTTACATGACCCATACCAAGACGCTGGGCGCGGTCGTCGGGTCCGAAGGCCCGGCCAGTCCGATGATGCAGCACGCGCCGATGAACACCGCCATCGCCATCGCATCCGCCATGCTGTCGACGCTGTACATTCAGGTGCTCAGCCTCGTGTTCATCCTGTTCATCTATGACGTGGCCTTCAACCCGTTCGTCATGCGCGAAATCCACGATCCAATCGGATGCCTCGGGATGGTCCTGCTGGCGTGGTTTTCCGGGGCCGCCATCGGCATGGTGTTCCTGGCGGCAAAGCCGTGGTTTCCGACGCCGGTGTCGATCCTGTCGACCATTTACCAGCGGGCGAACATGATCGCGTCGGGCAAGATGTTCGTGGCCAACACCCTGCCCAGCTACATGCTGGTGATGTTCGACTGGAACCCGCTGTTCCACACCATCGACCAGTCGCGCGGCTATGCGTTCGTCGATTACAACCCGCGCAATTCCGACTGGGAATATGCGCTGTACCTGTCGCTGGTGCTGCTGATGATCGGGCTTATGGCAGAGTTTTACACCCGCAAGCACGCCTCGGCGAGTTGGTCGGCGCGGCGTTAACCTTCGCCGCTGTCCTCGGTGTCGCCCGTCGCATGCGGGGCGGGCGTGTCCAGCAGGAACGAAAACGCGTCGCGCAGCCGGGTCCAGGTTGCCGCGTTGCCGGCGGCCAGCAGGTAGCCCCTGCTGGTGGCGGCGTTGTATTCAGACCCGTCCAGCATCGCCACATGACCGCCCGCGCAGGTCGCCAGAAGCGCACCGGCCGCATGGTCCCAGGGTGTCAGCCTGGCATCCAGCACGAAATCCACATGGCCCTGCGCCAGCATCCGGCCCTGATGCGCCGAGCAGCGCAGCGATTGCACATGTTCAAAGCGGGGCATCAGCGCCGCCATCTCGGCCTGCTTGTCATCCGGCAGCATGAACAGGGGAATATAGCCGTAAAGCTCATCCAGCGCCCCCCCGGCAGAGGTGCGCAACACGCGGTTGATGCGCTTGGTCGGCACGGAGATTTCGGCGGGGCCGCCCAGCTCGCCCCAGATCACGTCATCCATGACCGGGTCGTAGATCAGCCCGAACACCGGCTTGCCGAACCGCAGCACCGACAGGATCACCCCGAACGTCGCCAGCCCCTTGGCGAAATTCCACGTCCCGTCCACCGGGTCGATGGTAAAGGTCATCTCGGCGCCGGCGATCCTGTGCAGCACTTCGGCGTTTTCCGACACCGCCTCTTCGCCGACGATCAGCGCGTTGGGAAACATCCGCAGCAGGCCGCGCGCGATCATCTGTTCGGCGTTGCGGTCGGCTTCGGTCACCAGATCAAGGCGCGTTGTCTTTTGTGCGATGTCCTTCGCATCCAGCCTGCGGAACCGTGGCATGATCTCGGTCCTGGCGGCCCGGCGTACCAGGTTGAGGATCGAGGTCTTTTGCGCGCGGCTCAGAACCGAGATCGGCATGGGAAGGGAATCGGTCATGTATCGCGTCCTGCGGCTGGGTCGGGGATGGCACAAGGGTTGCCAGCCCGTGCCCGGAGGTGCAAGGCGCCTATTCGCGCGCGCGCAGCACCGTGGCGGGGCGGGCGGCAAGCGGGCGCCAGGCAAAACCCAGCCCGGCGATCAGCGTGGCAAGGATACCGCCCAGAATGATGCCCAGGGCCGAAGACCACTGCACCGCGAACCCGGTTTCCATGATGAACCGGCTGACGGCCCATCCGCCCAGAATTCCGGCGCCCAACGCCACAACCCCGGCAGAGGCCCCCAGCAACGCCGAGCGCAGCGCAAAGCTTTGCAGGATGCGGGCGCGGCTGGCGCCAAGGGTCTTGAGCACCGCCGCCTCGTAGGTCTGCGCGCTTGTCCCGGCGCTTGCCGCGCCGATCAGCACGAGAAAGCCGGTCAGAAGCGTCGCGGCGGCGCCCCAGCGGATCGCGGCGCCGATGCCTTCCAGCAACTCGGTCACGCGGTCGATGGCATCGCGCACCCGGATGGCGGTGATGTTGGGGTATCGGGTCGCAAGATCGCGCAGGATCCGCGCCTCGGATTCCGGTTCGGCATAGACGGTGGAAATCCAGGTGTGCGGCGCGCCTTGTAGGGCGGTTGGGTTCAGCGTCATGACGAAGCCGATTCCGGCGGTGGAAAAATCCACGTCGCGAAAGCTGGTGACGGTCGCGGTGATGTCGCGCCCCAGCACGTTGAAGGTGATCTCGTCGCCCAGGGTCAGGCCGATTTCCTCGGCCTCTTCGCGGGCAAAGCTGATCTGGGGCGGGCCATTGTAATCCCGTGGCCACCATTCGCCATCGGTGACAATGGTGCGGCTGTCAGGCTCTGCGGTGTAGGTGATGCCGCGATCACCGCGCACCACCCAGTGATCCCCGGCGACCTCTTGCGCGTTGACGCCGTTGATCCGCGTGATGACACCGCGCAGCATCGGCGCGGTGTCGATACGGCTGACCGCAGGGTCGTTTTCAAGCCGTTCGAGATAGCCGTCGATCTGATCGGGCTGGATGTCGACAAAGAAATACGACGGCGCGATTTCGGGCAGGTCGCGGTCGATGGCGGCCCGCAGATTGCCGTCGATCTGGCCGATGGCGGCAAGCACCGACAGCCCAAGACCCAGCGACAGCACCACGGACCCGGCCGTATCGCGCCGCCCGCCGATGGCGCCCAGCGCCCAGCGCAGCACCGGCTTGCCGCGCGCGACCGGCACCGCCCGCCGCGCCAGCGCACGAATGGCCGTCGCCGCGATGGACAGGATCACCAGCGCCCCAAGGATGCCCGCCGTTGTCCAGAGCGTGATCCGCGCATTGCCGGAAAACACCACCGCGACACCGACCAGAACCGTCAGAAGCACCGCCGTGGCGACGACAAACCGGGTCGCGGGCAGCGCGCGCGCGCTGTCCAGCGCATCGCGAAACAGCGTTGCGGCCCGAACCTCTTCGGTGCGGGCCAGCGGCCAGAGCGTGAACAGCAGCGCGGTGAGCACGCCGTAGATCGCCGCCTCGGCCAGTGGCCCCGGATACAGGGTAAAGATCACCGGGATCGGCAGCGCGCCGGCAATGAGCGGGGCAAACAGCAGCGGCACCGCCGCGCCAAGCAGCAGTCCGATGGCGATTCCAAGCAGGCTTAGCGCCCCGATCTGCAAAAAATAGGTCAGGAAAATCACCCGGCGACTGGCGCCCAGTGTGCGCAGCGTCGCAATGACCGTAGTCTTGCGCGCCAGATACGCCCGCACCGCCGCCGACACGCCGATGCCGCCGACGGCAAGCCCGGAAAGCCCCACCAGAACCAGGAAATTGGCCAACTGGTCCACGAAACGCGCAACGCCGGGGGCGCCGTCGGTGGCATCGCGCCAGCGGATGCCGGTGCCTTGGTACCGCTCTTCGGCCTCATCGCGCAGGGCTGCCAGGTCGGTGCCAGGGGCGACGGTCATCCGATATTCGCTTTCGAACAGCGAGCCGGGCGCAAGCAGCCCAGAGCCGTCCAGGTCGCGGGTGCGCACCATCGTGCGTGGCCCCAGGCCGAACCCGTCCCCGGCGTCATCCGGTTCGGTGACGATGGTGGCTGACAGGGTGAATTCCGCGGTCCCGAGCCTGAAGCTGTCGCCGGGCGCAAGCCCCAGGCGGTCAGCCAGTACGGGCGCCATCACCGCTCCGGGGTGTTCTCCGCCGTCGAGCGCCTGCGCCAGCGGCATCGCCGGGTCCAGGACCATTTTTCCCAGCAGCGGGTAGGCGTCATCGACCGATTTCACCTGGGTCAGCCCGCGTTCGGCGGTATCCGCATCGCCAACCACGGCCATCGACCGGAAATCCGTGATCTCGGACAGGCCGGTCGATACGCTTTCCAGCCAGGCGCGCTCTTGATCCGAGGCGAAGCGATAGGTGAATTCCGCCTGCGCATCGCCCCCCAACAAGATCGCGCCCTGATCGGACAGCCCCGCCTGAATGGCCGACCGCACCGAACCGACCCCCGCAATCGCTGCCACCCCAAGGGCAAGGCAGGCGAGGAAGATGCGGAACCCATGCAGGCCCCCGCGCAATTCGCGCCGGGCGAAACGGGCGGCGATGGCAAGGCTCATTCGGCAGCCCTCGCGTCCGCGTGGGTGGTATCGATGCGCCCGTCGGTCAGGCGAATCACCCTGTCACAGCGGTGTGCCAGCGCGGACGAATGCGTCACCAGCACCAGCGTCGCGCCGTGCCGGTCCCGCAGCCCGAACAGCATGTCCATGATCGCATCGCCGTTTGCACCGTCCAGGTTGCCGGTCGGCTCATCCGCCAGCAGCAAATGCGGACGCGGCGCGGCGGCGCGGGCCAGCGCCACCCGCTGCTGTTCGCCCCCTGACATTTGCGCCGGATAGTGATCGGCCCGATGCGCAAGGCCCATCGCCGCCAGTTCCGCATGCGCCCTGTCGAACGCATCCCTGTGTCCGGCCAGTTCCAGAGGAGTGGCGACATTTTCCAGCGCGGTCATGGTCGGGATCAGATTGAAGCTTTGAAACACCACGCCCATATGATCGCGACGAAAGCGGGCAAGCTGGTCCTCGTCCATCGCGGTCAGGTCTTCGCCAAGCGCGGTCACGCTGCCTGAACTTGCGTTTTCCAGGCCGCCCATCACCATCAGCAGCGACGACTTCCCGCTGCCGGATGGCCCGATCAGACCCAGAGTTTCGCCTTTTGCGACATCCAGCGTGATCCCGTGCAGGATTTCGACCATTCCGGCATTGCCGCGTAGGCTAAGAGTGACATCTTTCAGGGCAATGACGGGATCGGGCATAAAAGGGCTTCCGGGGATGATGAATGTTATGTCGAGATATGGGGCCGGGGCGCGCGTCCACAAGTTACTGATGGCGTTGATCTGTGCAGGGTGCTTTGCAACGCCCCCTGCCGCAGCCGACGAGGTTAACCTTCTGGCGCTGGGCGACAGCCTCACGCAGGGCTACGGGCTGGTCGAAGGCGACGGGTTCGTGCCGCAACTGCATGATTGGCTGCGGGAGCGCGGCCACGACGTGCGAATCGTGAACGGAGGCGTTTCGGGCGACACTACGGCTGGGGGACTGTCGCGGGCCGATTGGTCGCTGACGCCGGACATCGACGGGATGATTCTGACGCTTGGCGGGAACGATTTGCTGCGTGGGCTCGATCCTTCGGTAACACAACGCAACCTGAACGGGATTTTGTCAGTGGCCGAAGCCAAGGGAGTCGAGGTTCTGCTGGTCGGGTTGCGGGCGCCGGGCAACTACGGCCCTGCGTACAAGGCGGCCTTTGATGCGATCTATCCGGATATCGCCAAGGCACGGGCTGTCCCGCTCTATCCCGACTTCTTTGCCGGGATTCTGCCAGAAGGCGGCACGCCAAGCGATGCGAAGGACTTGATGCAACAGGACGGGATCCACCCCAATGCAGCCGGCGTCGCGCTGATTGTCGAGGCGATCGGCCCAACAATCGAACAGCTTATCGCGAGGATAGAAAGCGGGGGCTGACCTTTTGATCTACTGCGGAGCGTCGGCGGCCTGGGAATCGGCGCGCAACATGGCGCGCAGCATGCTGCGCACGGCGCAAACAGCAAAGGGCAACAGCCCGAAGCCAAGCGCGGTTCCAAGATACAGCATCGCTGCATCAAAAGGTGTCAGGCCCGCAAAAAGCCATCCGACGATTGCCGCGAAAAAGCCCAGAGCGCTGCCAGCCAGAAGTGCGATGATCACCATTTCAGCCTCTCCTATGCTTACCATAGTGCACCCTAAAATCCTAAAAAACAATTAATCGCCGTAAAATTCGGCGCGATTGTGACAAAGAGGCAGCAACAAGGAAGCTTTAGGCCGGAAATTCGACGAAACTGCGGCTGTCGCGGTTAACGACGCGCAAAGGCTGCACGCCGAAAGTCGGTTACATCAGATGACCTTGACCGGGGTCCCCAAGGGCACCCTTTGATAAAGGTCCATGACATGTTCATTGAGCATCCGGATGCACCCGCTCGATACCGACTGGCCTATGGATTCTGGCGCGGTAGTACCGTGAATGCGAAAGAAGGTGTCGCGCCCGTTCTGGAACAGGTACAGCGCCCGCGCGCCCAACGGGTTGGTCGGCCCGCCGGGCTGGACATAATCGTTGTCCTTGAACTTGCCGTAGCTGCCGGGGTCGCGACTGATCATATCTTCGGTCGGGCGCCACGTTGGCCATTCCTTCTTGACCTGAATGACCGCATCGCCGGTGAATTCCAGGCCGGCCTTGCCGACGCCCACACCGTAGCGGATCGCCTGGCCAGGGGCGTTGACATAGTAAAGGAAATGCGCACGCGGCAGAATAAGGATCTGACCAGGAGCGAGATCCTGCTTGATCCGTACCTGCTGCGGTCTGAACTTTGGCGCCACCTCATAAGCGAGAACCGGGGAGGCGGACGCGATGGCGGCACTGGCGGCCGCAGTGAGGGCGAATTGTCGGCGGGTGATCATCTGAAAACTCGGACTCCTTGGGTAGCTGCAAATGTATCTTGTTCAGGGGTAACGCGAAAGCGATGCATCGTTTCCCCCGAACAGTGTCACGATGGCGTGCAGGATGCGTATATTCTGCATGGTATGTGAACCGGTCAACCGGGTCCACAAGGCTGGATTGGGTCCGGTCAAGTATCTGGAGGCCGCAAAGGTGTGCATATAAAGACACATGGAGTCGATGCCACGACGCACAAACAGCAATTCGTGGCGCTGAAATCGCGTTGCCCGCCGATTGATTATGCCTTCTGTTGCTCCATTTGGGCGATGGTGCCGGAGCATCCCGGGTGGCCCGATCGCTTAGCGTGCAGGCCGAGACTGGTGGCGCCAAGATCCTGACGCGCGCCGAGGTCGTGTCGGGATAGAAGATTGGGGATCTTCGGGCGCGAACTCTATCCGCAGTGCAGAGCACGCGCTGGCGACCGGTTGCATTGCCGATTGGGGCAGGCTCGACGCTCGCGACCGCTTGACAACCCTGCCATTTGCGCTTTTCCGAGCGGGTCATTCCCGCGGCGCGTTGGCGTTGCGTCCTGCGAGCATGGCGCTGATCGTATAGGCAGTTGCGGGCGTCAGCCCGGCCATGATTGCTGCCGCAGCATCGGGCCGCATCCGCCCAAGGAATCCGGCGGCGAAGTCCGGTGCCATTTCTTCAAAAAGGGCAGCGGCCTGGCGGGGTTTCATCGACGCATAGACCTGTGTCAGCCGATCAACGTCATCCTCGGCAGCAGTCCTAGCGACGGCGAGGGTCGAGCGCAGCTTCATCTCGGCCTCTTCCATCGCGACCATCTTACGCTCGATTTCTTGTTCGGCGAGCGATAAGGCCTGTATCCGCGTTTCGATCTCTGCTTCTCGTTTGGCGACCCGCTCTTCGCGGGCCTTCAGAGCCACCAGAACCGGGGCAATGTCTTCCTCAGCGGTACAGACCGCCACGCTTCCGCCAGGTGGCTGCGAGTCCTTGGGGGTCGCCTCTGCGCCACGTGACGCGGCATTGGTTTCAAGCGCGACAGCTTCCGTGGCCTGAATGGCCACCCGTGTCAGAGCTGACGCAATAAGCAATCCTCCGATAACGGCGAGAACGCCTTTGCCGCGTCGGCGCTTGGGTTTCCTGGCATTGGCAGCGGTGGTCTTACGAGCCGGCGCGCGCGACTGCGCCGGCTTGGCGGGTGCATCTTTCGCTTTGCTTTGGTCACGCGGACTGTCTGTCGGGGCAGTTTCTTCCGCCTTGTTCGGCGTTGTTTTTCGGAAGAACGAAATCATCGGGAGGCTCCAGGGTGCCGAAAGAACATCGGTTCTCCTCCCCCGGCTGCTTGCTTCGGCGGCGTTTCGTCACCCGGCAAATCATGCATCGACGCCAGCATGAGTTCCAGCCGCTTCGCTGCATCCTCGGCCCGCTTGGTCAGGGTCTCAAGCGTGGCGCTGGACTCGCCCGCGGTTACCTGCGCGGCATCCAGTGTCCTTGTCAGGTCATCGACCTGAGCTGAAAGCAGCGCAACCGCCCCGCCCACGCCGTTCTCCAGATCGGTGAATTTCGATAGTCTCCGCGACAACACGAAACAATAAAAGCCGGCACCGAGAGCCCCGGCGGCGAGCAGGATATCGGCAATGAATTCCATTCCAGTCCCCTCAGTTCAACACGAATTCCATGATCAAGAGGTCACGCACGCGGTTCTCGCCGGTGACCATCTGAATGCGTCGCAGCATCTGCGACCGGATTTTTATGAGTGCGCCGGAGGCCTCGATGTCCGAAGGCGCCAGCGCGCGAAGATAGTTGTTCAGAACGTCCATCACCCTGGGTTGAAGGCTTTCGACATCGGCCACCGCGGTAGGAACGACCTCCAGGCTCGCCTGGAAGCGCAGGTGATTCATGCTGCTACCGGCCCCCATGGAAACGACCAGCTGAGGCAGTTCGACAAATGCCACCGAGCCGGCGGTGGTCACGGGCGATACCCCGGTTGCCGCGCCGTGATCGTCGGTGGCATGACTGCCGGTCGCATGTCCTTCACCACCGGACTCGCGCCCGGCGCCGACCGAATCGCTACCGGCCCCGGCAGCGTGCTCTTCCCCGGCTCCACCCGCGCCAAAGGGCAGTAGTCCGGAGAACGCAGCGAAAAAACCGCCAGCTCCACCCGCCAGGGCAAGGGCGATACCGATGACAAGCGGTAGCTTGGAAGATTTTCTTGCCGCGTTTTCCCCATTGGGAACGTCGGCTGTGGCATCCGTCATGGCTGACCTCTTCTTCGAACTACAGAGGTTATAGCTGGTCAGGGACTAACCGATTGTTAAGCCTGATGCCGCAAAGATGCAGCTACCGAGCAGAACGGTCGGAACGGAGGTTGGTCTTGCAGCAGATCGCACAAATTTGGGATGGTCTTGGCGCGCGGCGCAGGCTCATTGTTATAGGCGCGACCCTGGCGGTGGTTCTCGCGGTCCTGGGAATGGGCCGCATGGCGTCGTCGCCATCGCTTACACTCTTATACGCGGGCCTTGAAAACGGCGCTGCGGGCGAGGTGGTCGAAGCGCTGGAAGCGCGGGGTGTACCCTATGAGGTACGGGGGGGCGCGATTTTCGTGCCCGACACGCAGCGCGATGCGTTGCGCATGACGCTTGCGAGCGAGGGATTGCCCGCCAATTCCAACCAGGGATACGAGCTTCTCGACACTTTGACGGGGTTCGGCACCACGTCTCAGATGTTTGATGCAGCCTACTGGCGTGCAAAGGAAGGAGAGTTGGCTCGAACGATCGTTGCGAATCCCTGGATTGCGACGGCGCGGGTGCACCTTGCGAACTCCTCCGCGAATCCGTTTCAGCGAGACGTGACGCCGACCGCCTCGATCTCGGTTTCTACCACGGGCGAGATGGTTTCGCCGGCGCAGGCGCGAGCGCTCAAGTACCTTGTGGCCTCCGCAGTGCCTGGTCTCGTTCCCGATGAGGTTGCGGTGATTGACGGGCAGGGCGGTCTGATCGGTGCTGATGATGAAACCGGTGGCACCCAGTCCGCCGAGGATCGCGCCGCCGCGTTGCGCGAACGCGTGCAACGACTCGTCGAGGCACGCGTGGGGCAGGGGAATGCGGTGGTCGAAATCAGCGTCGACACCGTAACTGAAAGTGAAACGATTCGTCAGCGGCAGTTCGATCCCGAGGGCCGCGTTGTTATCTCTACCGACACCGAAGAGAATACGAGTTCATCAAAAGAGGCCGGCGGAGGCGGCGATGTCACCGTTGCGTCCAATTTGCCTGCCGGGGATGCCGGAGCAGGAGGCGATTCTTCGTCCAGCTCGGAAAACGAAACGCGTGAACGGATCAACTACGAAGTGTCCGAGACCACGCGCGAGATCACCCGCGTCCCGGGGGCAGTCAAGCGTCTGACCGTTGCGGTTTTGGTAAATGGGACGTTCGATACCGCAGCAGACGGTACGCAGACCTTTGTCCCGCTTCCCGATGTCGAGCTGGCGGCGTTGAACGATCTGGTCGCCTCGGCGGTCGGCTTCGAAGAAGAGCGCGGCGATCAGATCACTATCCGGTCCATGCCTTTCGAGCGCCCCGAGGGTCTGGGTACCGGGCCGATCGAACCTGGCTGGTTCGCCATGGCTCTTGACCCGATGACGCTGATCAAGATCGGTGCGCTTGCCCTTGTTGCGCTGGTGCTGGGGCTGTTTGTTGTCCGGCCGATTCTCACGGGTTCCGGTCAAGCGGCTCTTGCAGGCGCGAGCGACAACGCGCTGGCGCTTTCCGGAACCGACTTCGAAACGGGTCAGGCCCTTGACGGTGAGATTTCGTCGGGCGGCGACGACGATTTTGCGCCGCTTGAAACGCTGGGCGGAGGCGAGGGTTTTGGCGGCATGGGGATGGTCGATTTCGACTCTCCGGCCAACGAGGACCCGGTGGACCGACTGCGCAACCTGATCGAAGAGCGCAAGACTGAGACCGTCGAAATCCTTCGTAGCTGGCTTGACGAGAAGGAGGAGGCGAAATGACCGGACTTGCGGAAGTTCTCGAAGATTTTGGAATGGTGAAAGCCCAGCCTCAGCACATGCCCGTGATGCACGACGACGGCGAGCTGGAATCCGCCAGGCTCGAATCGTTCGAAAGCGGCTACAAGGCGGGCTGGGACGATGCGATCAAGGCGCAAACCGATGATCAAGCGCGGGTGGCAAGCGATTTCGCCCAGAACTTGCAGGATCTGTCGTTCACCTATCACGAAGCCTACGGCCAGGTGCTAAGCGGTATTTCGCCCTTGCTCGAGGACGTGGTCGGCAAATTGCTTCCGGCGATGCTGCGCGAGACGCTCGGGCTGCAGATCTCGGAGCAGTTGCACGCGATGGCGCGCGAGGTCGGAACACTCGACGTGGTGATCGCTGTGGCGCCGGGCCATGCCGAACGGGTGGAGCCGATGCTGGACCCGGAAATCGGGTTTCCGTTGTCGCTGATCGAAGACGAAACCCTGGCCGCGGGCCAGGCCGACATCCGTTTCGGGGAAACAGAAAAACAGATCGACCTCGGCGGACTTGTCGAGGACGTGGCGAGGGCCGTGCAGGGCTTCGTGCATGACAACCGGAGAAAGACCGCACATGGATGATCAGACCGAAGCTGCGCGCAGCGAAGCGGCGACGCCGTTTACCTCTGTCCCGATTGAAATCACCGTCTCGGTCGGTCGGGCCAGGCCGTTGGTGCGGGATCTGCTGAAACTTGGGGAAGGCTCTGTGCTGACCCTCGACAAGCGGCTGGAGGACCCGGTGGAGCTTTATGTCGGTGACCGTCTGATCGGCATCGGCGCTCTTGAGGTGCTGGAAGGGGGTGAGAACGGCCAACTCGCCGTGAGACTCACCGAGGTAATTGACCTCAAGAAACCGTCCTGACCAATGCGTCTGATGTCACTTCTCGCTGCGGTGGTGCTTTTCGGCATCGCCGGGCCTGCCGCTGCGCAGGAGCTTACGCTCGATCTCGGGGCGGGGAATTCCGTTACCGCAGCCAGCATTCAGCTGATCGCGTTGATCACGTTGCTGAGCCTGGCGCCCGGCATCGCGATCATGATCACCTGTTTTCCGTTCCTGGTGACGGTGTTGTCGATCCTGCGCCAGGCGGTCGGGCTTCAACAATCGCCGCCCAACATGCTGATCGTAAGCCTTGCGCTGTTCCTGACCTACTATGTGATGGAGCCAACCTTCACCGCTGCGTGGGAAAACGGACTGCAGCCGCTGGTCGAAGAGCAGATCGACATCGAACAGGCCGTGCCCCTTACGCTTGAACCGTTTCGCGGATTCATGGCTGGTCGGACCGATCCCAATACCTTCGCCAGTATGGCGGACCTCAGGCCCGACGCCCGTGGCACGGCGCTTTCCCCCGAGGCACCGCTTTCCGTTCTGATCCCCAGCTTCATGTTGTCCGAGGTGGCGCGGGCCTTTCAGGTCGGTTTCCTGATCTTCCTGCCCTTCCTGATCATCGACCTCGTGGTGGCGGCGGTGTTGATGTCGATGGGGATGATGATGGTCCCGCCTGCGATCGTATCGCTGCCATTCAAGCTGGCATTTTTCGTCGTGGCCGACGGTTGGTCACTGCTCGCCGCGGCGCTGGTGCGAAGCTATTTCTGATGGGCGCCCTGCGCGATCAACGTCAGGGAGCCGGGTGTTTTCGGGGGGCGGGATCTTCTGGAATGTCCGCATGCAGATGGCGTTCTCCGCGTGACCGGGCAAGACCGATCTGTCTTTGCCGTTCACGGAACCTGGCCTTGTCGTTTTCCGAGTTTTCGGTGGTGCAGTGATGGCACGAAACGCCATGCTCGTACTCTGGGCGCTCGCGATCCGCAGGCAGGATCGGTCGGCGGCAGGCATGGCACAGCAGGTGCGGCCCCTCACGCAGGCCGTGCCCGACGGACACCCGGCCATCGAACACAAAACAGTCGCCCTCCCAGGCGCTCTCGTCCTCAGGCGTTTCTTCCAGATATTTCAGGATGCCACCCTTGAGATGGTAAACCTCGGCCACCCCCTGCCCAAGCAACCAGTTGGTCGATTTTTCGCACCGGATCCCGCCGGTGCAGAACATCGCAATACGCTTGTTGTGAAACCGGTCGCGGTTCGCCTCCCACCAGGCCGGAAAATCGCGGAAACTGTCTGTCTGCGGTTCGACGGCGCCCTGGAAGGTTCCGATCGCTGTTTCATACGCGTTGCGCGTGTCGATCACCGCCACATCCGGCGAGCGGATCAGCGCATTCCAGTCGGCGGGCGCGACGTAATGGCCCACACTGGCGCGGGGGTCGACATCGGGTTGCCCCATCGTGACGATCTCGCGTTTCAGGCGCACCTTCATCCGCGCAAAAGGCCGTTCCCGCGCGGTTGACAGCTTCCAGTCAATAGCGGCGCAACCTGGCAGGGCGCGAATATGCGCAAGAACGGCGTCGATTCCCGCGCGGGGTCCGGCGACGGTGCCGTTGATGCCCTCGTCCGCGAGCAGCAGCGTACCGGTCACGGCACCGCTGCGGCAGCAGTCCAGCAGCGGCCCCTGCAACGCGGCGGGATCGTCGAAGCGGGTGAAGTGATAGAGCGCGCAAACGGTAAACATGGGCGCGGATTTACGCCTTGCATCGTCTCGGGGCAAGCAGGAGGATCGCCGCACCCCCATCGGAGATCCGCCATGCATGCGCTTATCGTCATTGACGTCCAGAACGATTTTTGCCCCGGAGGCGCCCTTGCGGTCGCGGGGGGCGACGAGGTTGTGGAACCGATCAACGCGCTGATGGGGGCGTTCGACGCGGTGATCCTCACGCAGGACTGGCATCCCGCCGGGCATTCCTCATTTGCAAGCCAGCATCCGGGCAAGGTTCCACTGGATCGGGTGGACATGCCCTATGGCCCGCAGGTCCTGTGGCCCGATCACTGCATCCAGGGTGCCGCCGGGGCGGATTTTCACCCCGGGTTGAACACGAATCGCGCGGATCTGGTGATTCGCAAAGGGTTTCGTCCGACCATCGACAGCTATTCCGCGTTTTACGAAAATGACCATGCTACGCCCACCGGGCTTGAAGGCTATCTGCAAAGCAGGGGACTCACGACGCTGACGCTGGTCGGGCTTGCGACGGATTTTTGCGTCGCCTTTTCGGCCATCGACGCCGCGACGCGGGGGTTCGATGTCCGCGTTAACGAGGCGCTTTGCCGGGGAATCGACTTTGACGGATCGCTCACGGCAGCACGGCAACGCATGAACGAGGCGGGCGTGACCCTTTCCTGAGCACAGTTGCGCAAT
The DNA here is from genome assembly GCF_003259905.1 of Salipiger aestuarii. GTDB lineage: Bacteria > Pseudomonadota > Alphaproteobacteria > Rhodobacterales > Rhodobacteraceae > Salipiger > Salipiger aestuarii. Next base: position 42,444 of record NZ_QLMG01000035.1, read on the forward strand.
TCTTAACTTTCGGCAGGTTACAAGATCCGGACAACGGACCTGAAAGCCCAATAATGTCCGAGACACGCGCCGAGAACCAGTCGCTTGCGACGTTTGAGTCAAAGAACAGTCCCGAAGGACTGCTGCGCCGCTACGCGCGTGGCAGGGTTCGTTATTTCGCTGCACGCCAGATCGCAACGATTGGCGGCAGTCTGGCGCTGGGCATCCTTGTGGCTCCCATCTATGGGGTGATCGTGGTCCTGCTTGCGGTTGTGGGCGAGGGTGTCGATTGTATGGTGCTCTACCGGATCCCGGCGTTGCTGGACCGGGGCGTTCCGTTGCATCGGCTGATGAGGCTGACGACACTGACCGCAGGCCTGCAGGCGCTGACCATTGCTGCCACGGTGGTGATTGCGCAAGCCACTGCTGTGGGCGGAGAAGCGTCGCTTTTCAGCTTCGCCTTTCTGGCTGCGGCAGTCCTGAATGCAGGGGTCGTGCGGCGCTATAACAAGGCGGCGGCGAATCTGCGCATCTGGATCTATACGGCGACGGCAATCGTCGGATTCGCGGCTGAACTGCTGCGGGAAGAAAGCGTCGAAGGGCTGCTCTACAATGCTTTCGGGCTGTCGATGCTGGCCTTCAATTCTTATGCTTTCCTGCGCCATACCAACGGGTTGGAGCGTCGACGCGTCGCGGATGAACGGCAATTGCTCCTCGGTCAGGTCGAACTGGCCCAATCCAATGCCGAATTGGTCCGGTCGCGGGACGAGGTGCGACAGCTCGCGTTGATTGCGCGTCATGCCAACGACGCGATCCTGCTGCTGGATCCCCAAATGCGAATCTTGTGGGTCAACGACGGATTGAGCCGGATGAAGGGGTTTACGTTCGACCAGGTGGTCGGACGGTCCCCGGTCGAGGTGTTCACCGACTCGGACAGCGATTGCGCTCAGGTCGAGGTTGTCATGGCGCGCGCGTTCGCGGGCGAGGCGGTGCGCACGGAATACCCGAACTACACCAAGGACGGGCGCAAGATCTGGATAGAGGCCGCCTTTTCCCCGGTCATGGACGAAGACGGCCAGCTTGCCGAAATGATCGTGACCGAACGCGATATAACCGAGGCAAAACAGCGCGCTGGCGAACTCGCCGATGCCAAGGAGCGCGCGGAAGCGGGCGCGCGCGCCAAGGCCGCATTTCTCGCCACCATGAGTCATGAAATCCGGACACCGATGAACGGGGTGATCGGGATGACCGACATCCTGACCGATTCGCCTCTGACCGAGGACCAGGAAGGCTGCGTTATGACGATCCGCAACTCGGCCGAGGCATTGCTGAAGATTATCAACGACATTCTCGAATATTCCAAACTTGAGGCCGACAAGGTCGCCATTCTCGAAGAGCCGTTCTCGTTGCGGACCTGTCTGCGCGAGGCGTCCGACATCCTGCGACCTCAGGCGCGGGAAAAGGGGCTTTACCTAGATATCTGCCACGAAGCCCCCTTGCCCGATCTTGTGCTCGGCGACAGCGGCAGGCTCAGGCAGATTCTGATAAACCTGCTCGGCAATGCCGTGAAATTTACCGAGACGGGAGGGGTTACCCTGACGACGCGCGCACGCACCAGGGGCGGCATCACGGATCTGTCGGTTCGCGTGCAGGACACCGGCATCGGGGTGCCTGCGGATCGCGCACACGAGATTTTCGACCAGTTCGAACAGGCTGACACCGACACAACCAGACGTCACGGCGGGACCGGACTCGGGCTTTCCATCTCCCGGCAGATTGCCGAGCGTATGGGCGGCGGGCTGAGCCTGTGCACGGTACAGGACCGGGGCGCGTGTTTCGAGTTGTCTCTGAAGCTGGCCGTGACCGAAGCGCAAGCGTCCCCGACGGCGGTTGCGAAATCCGTCGCGGAAAGCGGCACGCTTGCGCCGCTACGTCTGTTGCTGGCGGAAGACAACCGCACGAACCGGCTCTTGGTGAAACGGTTCCTGGCGGATTTCCCGATGGACATCATCGAGGCTGTGAACGGCGGCGAAGCCGTCGAACAGGTGGTCAGAAACGCGCCCGATGTGATCCTGATGGACATGTCGATGCCGGTGCTTGACGGCATTGCGGCAACGCGGTCGATCCGCGCCCTGGATGGCGCGCAGCCGTGGATCATCGCGCTGACAGCCAATGCCTTTGCCAGCGATCGCGCTGCCTGCATGGACGCTGGAATGGACGATTTCCTGTGCAAGCCATTGCGCAAAAGCGCGCTGCTTGCTGCGCTCGCGCGGGCGCAATCAGATCCCGCTCAACAAGCCGTTGAGGAGAATCCGCTTGGCCCCCAAAGCTTTGATAGCGTATCAGGGTCCTCGACCCCCGCACATGAGGCCACGCTTTGGACATCGCCACACGAGTCTGGAACCACAAGTGGAAGATCGATCCGATTGTCCGCTCGCTGATTGATACCGACTTTTACAAACTGTTGATGTGCCAGTCGGTGTTTCACAACCGGCCCGACGTCAAGGTGACGTTCAGTCTGATCAACCGTTCGAAACAGGTCCCGCTCGCGCGGCTCGTCGACGAAGGAGAGTTGCGCGAACAGCTCGATCACATCCGGTCGCTGTCGTTGACCCGCGGGGAATCGACCTGGCTGCGCGGCAACACCTTCTACGGCAAACGTCAGATGTTTCGACCCGATTTCATGGAGTGGTTCGAAAAGCTTCACCTGCCACCTTATTTCTTGGAAAGAGTCGATGACCAGTACGAGCTGACCTTTGAAGGGTCATGGCCCGAGGTCATGCTGTGGGAAATTCCGGCGCTGGCCGTACTGATGGAACTGCGTGGGCGCGCCGTTCTCAACGACATGAAAAAATTCGAGATGCAGGTGCTTTACGCCCGCGCCACCGCCAAGCTTTGGGAAAAAGTCGAGCGGCTGCGCGATGTGCCGGGCTTGCGAATTGCCGATTTCGGGACCCGGAGGCGGCACAGCTTCCAGTGGCAGGACTGGTGCGTGCAGGCGATGACCGAGGGGTTGGGCGACCGGTTCACCGGCACGTCGAACTGTCTGATTGCAAAGAACCGGGACCTGGAAGCAATCGGAACCAACGCGCATGAATTGCCGATGGTTTACGCCGCGCTTGCCGAAGACGACGCAGCGCTCGCGCGGGCGCCCTATGATGTGCTCGCGGACTGGCATCAGGAACATTCCGGCAATCTCCGAATCATCCTGCCCGATACATACGGCACCGCAGGTTTTCTTGACCGGGCGCCCGACTGGCTGGCAGGCTGGACCGGCATCCGCATCGACAGCGGGGCGCCCGAAGCGGGGGCCGAAGCCGCCATCGCCTGGTGGAAGGCGCGCGGTGAAGATCCGGCGCGAAAGCTGATCATCTTTTCAGACGGGCTTGACGTGGATAAGATGATTGAGCTGCACAAGCGGTTTCACGAAAGGGTCCGGGTCAGCTTTGGCTGGGGCACCTTGCTGACCAACGATTTTCGCGGGCTGACCCCGGATAATCGCCTCGCCCCGTTTAGCCTCGTGTGCAAGGCGATCAGTGCCAACGGTCGCCCCACGGTCAAGTTGTCGGACAACCCAAACAAGGCGATGGGCCCCGCCGCCGAGATCGAACGCTACAAGCGGGTGTTTTGCGTCGGCGACCAGGAGCGTCGCGAGGTGGTCGTCTGAGCCGACAAAGGCGCGCCATCAAGAGGGCATTCCAAGCATATCGCAGGGCCCCACCGTTGCGGTCGCATCGACGACCCATCGGCATGGCGTCGTTGCAGACCTCTGACTGCGGGCGATTCACAACGGAAATCCATGCGGTTAGACGGGCCTGATGAGCAAGCCTCCTCCCGCCCGCGACCGCACCATTAACTGGTCCAGCGACAACGCGGCGCTGCGCAAGCGTGGCTCCCTGCTGATCCATTGCCCGGCAGCACATGCTTGCATGTGTGAGAG
>NZ_QLMG01000036.1 GCF_003259905.1 Salipiger aestuarii
ATGGGCGCATATCCTGCTCACGGGCGAGTACAGATGGAAAAATCGGCGATGACCAGCCTTAACGTACTATTCTGCACTCAGCAGGAATCTACCCCAAGGTGGCGGTCACTGACGGCAGCACGGGGCGCGGTGGCCGGGCTGACTGTTTCCCATGTGCAACGGCTTTCGGGCGGGCAGAAACATGCAATTGCATGTTTCGGGCAGAGCGGCTAATGCCAGCCCCAGCCAGGCCCTGCCAAGCGACTTCGGGACAGATCGCACATTGGGGGACATCAGCCATGGCGTCACAGATCATTCGCACCGCCCTGCTTGCCGGAACAGCCACAGGCGCTCTTGGCACGGCACCCGCCGCCGCGCAGGACAGCACGCGGGATACCGGCGGCTATTACGAACTTGACCCGCTCTATTTCGAACTGCGGGACCCGCAGGCCGGGGCGGCGGACCGGGCGACATCCATGTATGTCTCGGGGTTCGAACTGGAACGCGCCCGCACCGGCGATCTCAAGGATCTGTTCGCGGGAATCGCGTCGGTCAGCGTCGGCGGGGCCATTCCGGTGGCGCAAAAGATCTTTGTGAACGGTGTCGACATGCTGAACCTCGGGGTGACGATCGACGGCACCGCGCAGAACAACCGCACCTTTCATCACACCACCGCCAATGCCATCGACCCCGGCCTGCTGCAAGAGGTGCGCGTCGATGCCACCGTGTCGCCTGCCGATGCGGGGCCCTATGCCCTTGCCGGCTCCGTGGTGATGGAAACCGTCGACCCCGAAAGCCTGCTGGGCGAGGGCCGGGATTTCGGCGGCAACCTGCGCCTGAGCTATGGCGACAACGGCGAGACGTTCCAGCGCGCGCTGACCGTCTCGGGCCGCACCGGCGGGTTGTCGATGCTGGGCTATGCCAGGCGCGCGACGGGCGAGGATTACACCACCGGCGCCGGCGACGAAATGGGCGGCACCGCCGCGGACCTTGACAGCTGGCTGGGCAAGGTCGCCTACCAGGCGCCGACGGGCCCCCGTCTGGAATTTTCCGCCCACCAGATCAGGGACGACGCGCGGCGCCAGTTCCGCGCCAATTTCGGCGGCAACGACGATTTCCTGCGCGGCTACGACACCACCCGCAGCAGCTATTCGCTGCGCTATGAAAACACCGCCGCCACCGGGCTGTGGGACCCTTCGGTGCATCTGGGCTATTCGGAAAGCGATGTCATCATCCCCGATCCCTATGACAGCAACGGCCTGTCCTGGACCGGATCCGCGACGCTGATGAACACGTTCAACCTGGCCAGCGGCACGGTGAATGCGGGTTACGATTACCGCGAACGCTTCGGGGAATACGACAGCCCGGCCTATGCGGAATACCAGACCGAGCACAGCCGCACCCATGGCGTGTTTGCCCAGGCGCGGCTTGATCCGACCGAGCGGCTGACCCTGTCCTTTGGCGCGCGCTACGATTGGCAGGAGTTCGAGGGCGTGACCGGCAAGACCGTGTCGCAATCCGGTGCCTCGGGCAATCTCTCGGCCAGCTACGCGCTGACGGACGGGCTGACCCTGCGCGGCGGCGTCAGCTCGATCTTTGGCGGAATCGATATCGAAGACAACTACACCTATTTCGCCTTCACCGATCCGTTCGACTACGGCACGCTGGACGCATCCCGCGCCCGCAGCGCCACGGTCGGGCTGGACTGGCAGCGCGGCAGCCTGAAACTGGGGGGCGAAGTGTTCGTGACCGCCATCGACGACGCACGCGGCGGCGGCGAAAATTTCGATTTCGAAAGCAAGGGCTTCAATCTTGGGGCGAGCTTTGGCTGGGACAGCGGCTTTGCCCGGTTCACCCTGTCCAGAAGCAACGGGTTCATCGACGGCGACCGCGCTGAAAGCTATGCGCTGCTGGATTTCGGCGCGCCGCTGGGCACGGTCATGGCGTTTGAAATCGAACAGGACACCCGCGTGGACGGACTGCGTGTGGGCGGCGGTCTGGACGCGGCGGCGCCCCATGACATGCCCTCGGGGCTGCAAGACCTGGATGGCTACGGCGCGGTCAACCTGTTCGCCGAATATGTGCCCCAGCAGACGGACAGCATCACCCTGCGCGCCGAGGTGCAGAACCTGTTCGATGCGGAATACGCCGATCGTGGCACCTATGGCGGCGACTACGCCGGGTTCGAAACGCTCAAGGAACCGGGTCGCACGCTGTCGCTGGTGGCCGTCGCGCGATTCTGATCCGGGCAAGGCCGCATCCCCTCCGCAGGGCGGCTGGCCGTCTAGGGATAGAGCCGGATCAGCATCCGCGACAGCGCATAAGCCTCGTCCGTGGTCATGCGGCTTTCCAGTTGCGCGCGGATCGCGGTTTCGTAAACCGTCCAGATGCGCCGGTGCACGCCCAGCCCTTCGGGGGTCAGCGCCAGGATCTGGCCGCGCCCCGGCCCCGGCCTGGGGCTGCGGCTGATCCAGCCCGTGCTCTCCAGCCGTTGGGCGTGGCGCGACAGGGCGTATTGCGGCATGAAAAGCCTGCCTTCCAGATCCGCCATCGCGACGCCGCCGGGGCCTGCGCGTTCCAGTTCGAGCAGGATTTCGTACCAGACGGGATCGTCCAGGCCTTCGTCGCGCAGGGCCCGCGCGATTTTCGGCCCCAGACTGCGCTGGATGCGCATCAGGTTGAACCAGACGCGGTTATAGGCGACCTCGTCACAGGCGTCGGCGGCGAAGGCCGGGGGCTTGCTGGCGTTGCCTGGCGCGCTCACTGTCTGGATCTCCGGGCGGTTCGCCAACCGTAATACGCTGCCGGTCGGGCCGCAACAAGCACGGCCGCGCGCCCTTGCGATACACATAAGGCGTGTGTATATTCCCTGTCACCCCCCCAAAGGACCGGATGCCATGCCCCAGCCCGCCCAGGAAAAGCAACGGACCAACGTGACGCTGACCGCCGGAACGCTGGAAAAGGCGCGGAAATTCGGCCTGAACGTGTCGGCCATCAGCGATGCGGCGCTGGCCAGGGCCGTGGCCGAGGCCGAAAGCCGTGCCTGGGCCGACCGGAACGCCGCGGCCATCGCCGAGCGGCGCCGGTGGATCGAAACCCACGGTGCCCCGCTCGCCGACGTTCAGGTGCTGCGGATCGACTGATGGCGCAATTCCACGTCCACAGGATTGCGCGGGGGCGGCTTGTGCTGGATCTTCAGACCGACCTGATCGACACCGGCACCCGCGTCGTCGCGCCCCTGATCCCAAGGTCCGAAGGCCCCCGCGCGCTGGATCGGCTCGAGCCCGGCTTTGACATCGGCGGCATCGAGCATGTGCTGCACACCGCCGAAATGGCCGCGGTGGCGACGCACCTGCTGCAAGATCCGCCGCTGGCCGACCTGACCGCGCGCGACTACGACATCCGGCGCGCGCTCGATATGGTGTTTTCGGGGTTCTGACCCGCCCGCGCCGGTCTTTGGCGGCAGCCGATACGCGGCGCATCGTAAGGTGGGTTCCGGCGCTGCGCAAACTGCACGGGGCGGGCGCGGAAACCCGTTTACAACGCCCCCGGCCTGGCGCACCAGAAAGGCGCGAAGCCGTTCATGACCGGAGGAAAGACACGATGAAGGCGCTGGTGCTGGAGGGAAAGAACAAGCTGACGCTGCGGGATTTCGACATTCCCGGAACGCTTGGCCCGCGCGATGTGCGGATCAAGATCCATACCGTGGGGATCTGCGGGTCGGACGTGCATTACTACACCCATGGCAAGATCGGGCCGTTCGTGGTGACCCGGCCGATGGTGTTGGGGCACGAAGCGGCCGGAACCGTGATCGCCTGCGGCCCCGAGGTGACCGGGCTCGCCCCCGGCGACCGGGTCTGCATGGAACCCGGCATCCCCGACCCCGACAGCCGCGCCAGCAAGCTGGGCATCTACAACGTCGATCCCGCCGTGACCTTCTGGGCGACGCCCCCGGTGCACGGCTGCCTGACACCCGAGGTGATCCACCCCGCCGCCTTTACCTACAAGCTGCCCGATACGGTCAGCTTTGCGATGGGGGCCATGGTCGAACCCTTCGCCATCGGGATGCAGGCGGCGCTGCGGGCGCGCATCCAGCCCGGCGACATCGCCGTCGTCACCGGCGCGGGGCCGATCGGCATGATGGTGGCGCTTGCCGCGCTCGCGGGAGGCTGCGCGCGCGTCATCGTCGCCGACATGGCCCAGCCCAAGCTGGACATCATCGGCGCCTATGACGGTATCGAGACGGTCAACATCCGAAACACGCCCGCCGCCGATGCGGTGGCCAGGGGCACCGACGGCTGGGGCGCCGACGTGGTGTTCGAATGCTCGGGCGCGGCGCCGGCGATTCTGGGGATGCACCAGCTGGCCCGCCCCGGCGGCGCCATCGTGCTGGTGGGCATGCCGGTGGACCCGGTGCCGGTGGACATCGTGGGCCTTCAGGCGCGCGAGCTGCGCATTGAAACCGTGTTCCGCTATGCCAACGTCTACGACCGTGCCATCGCGCTGCTGGCCTCGGGCAAGGTCGATCTTGCACCGCTGGTGTCGGACACTCTGGCCTTTGACGACGCCATCGCCGCCTTTGACCGCGCTGTCGAGGCGCGGCCCACCGACGTCAAGCTGCAAATCCGTATGCCGGACTGAAACCCGGTCGGCGATCCTGTCTGAAAAGAACAGGCGCCATCTGCACAGGTATTCCCGCAGGCGCCGCCTCATTTTTCCTTCATGCCATTGGCTTGCCCGGCACACGCCGCCCCGAGGCAGGGTCGGCGCCGCCTCGCAGGCCATCGCAGAGGGCGCGCCGGTCATCGAATGGCCGACCGGCGGCACGCGGATCAAAAGCTCGGGGGCGACGGATGGGCGCCCCGTGTGGCTGCACAAACCGGCGAGGCAGGCACAGGGGCCGATCAGAACGACGAACCGATCGTTGCAGCGCCAGAGGGGGCCCCGCCGCCCCGCGGGGCATGATCGTCCAGCGGGAACCCGTAGAACAGCGCCGGTTGCGCCGCGTGCGGGGTGCGGGAATTGAACCGGCCCCGCGACTGTCGATCAAGCAACGGATTTTCAACAAGATGCGCGCGAACTGTCATATGCTGCGAGGCGACTGACGCCTTCACCAGATAACCTGAATCCCGACATTCTTCGGTTGCCGATCTTTGCCGTTCCTGCCCGCCAGGTCCTGAAGGGATGCCGAAAGGCACACAACCTGAGCGACCACGGCAGACGGTTCCACAGGATCGCCGGGGCGACTTTTCGGGGAATGGATGCCCGTGGCAATGACAGGCTAGCGTCCTCTTTGGGGGCCGTGACCCCCCGCGCAACCCAGCGCGCCGATGGGCGCCGCCTTCGTCGATCACCGGGTGCGCTCGTGGAAAATCAAACGCTATGCCGAGCCGTTCCAGGCCCCCCGGTCGAAGACCGCCATGCGCGCCCTGAGCACGCCTGCCAGGCACCCCCGGTCCTGGGTGATCGCGATCCGCTTTGGGACCGGGGGCCTGCGCGATCTGCCCGAACGCCGGGCGGTCGATCCGCTGTCTGTCACCGATGATGCGCTGTTTTCCGCTGCCCCCGCGCTGCCCCCGTGCCGCCTGCGCGGGGCTAAAGCGTCGCGCGGGTCCAGACCGCGTCATGATCCGACAGCGGGCGGCCGTCGGCATCCTCGGACGGGATCACCGCGTTGTTTCCCGGCGTCAGGCCACGCCCGGCGAACCAGTCCAGCTTCATCTTGCGTTCGGGATGGGGCGTGATGAGGCTGGGCCGCGTGGTCATGCCGTCCGCCGTGAAATCCCAGGCATAGCCGCGCGTTCGGGCGGCATCGAACAGCGATTCCTGCCGCCAATCGAAATCGGGGGGGATGTGATTGCCGGTGTTCAGATCGCCTCCGATCAGCACGGGCATGTCGGGGGCAAAGCGGTCGATGCCGTCCAGCAGCCCGATCATCTGGCCCGCGCGGTGATCGGCGCCGGAATTGCTTTCCAGATGGGTGGACACGACGCAGACCGGCCCCGCGGCGGTCGGCACCACGGCGGCAATCGCCATGCGCCCGCCAAGGCGTGGCTGGTCGGGGTCGGCACCCGCGCTGAACCAATGGCCGTGATCGTCCAGCCGGATCAGCGTGACCTTGTCGAAGGGCGCTCTGGACAGAACCGCATTGCCATGCCAGCCGAGCGCGTTGAACTCATCCTGGCAGAAATGCCGTTCGGTCGGCCCGCCCAGATCCAGTTCGTGAAATTCGACGCCGTAAGCGTAGGTCATGCCCAGACGAGAGGCCATCACCTCGGTCGTGTGGCGCTGCCGGGTGCGAGCCATGCCGTGATCGACCTCGGACAGCAGCACCACGTCGGGGGCCAGATGCGCGATATGGGCGGCGCTGTCTTCGGGGAACAGGCCGCGTTCGACGTTCCAGGCCACGACCGACAGCGCGCGGGGCAGCGCCGGGGCGATTGCCGTGCCGCCGGTCTGGACCATGCGCATGGCGGGGATGGTCGCCATCAGGGCGCGATGGGCATCGACGCTGCGCGGCGCGCTCAGCAGCTGCTGACGTTCGGCATCGGTGACCGGGGGCAGCGCGGGCACGACCGCGATCACAGCCGCGCCCCGGTTTCGGGGTGAAACAGCGCCAGCGCCGGGCCGGGCAGGTCAATCGGATACGTCCCCGGCGTAATCGCGACATCCTTGAGCACATGCGCGGTAAAGGTCTGCCCGGCGATCTGCCCGTGCAGCAGGCGGTGCGCGCCCAGTTCTTCGACCAGCGTGACGTCGAACCGGGCGCTGCCGGTGCCGATGCGCACGTCTTCGGGACGGATGCCCATGGTGACGGGGCCGCGATAGCCGTTGGGGGCCGCCATGACCGCCGCACCGTCGCCCAGGTGCAGCCCGTGGTCGGCGACCTCGGCGGTCATCAGGTTCATCGGCGGCGCGCCCATGAAGCTGGCGACAAAGGTCGAGGCGGGGGCGTGATAGATCTCGGCCGGGGTGCCGATCTGTTCGATCACGCCGCCGTTCAGCACCACGATGCGGTCGGCCATGGTCATCGCCTCGACCTGATCGTGGGTGACATAGATCGAGGTGACGCCAAGGCGGCGTTGCAGCGCCTTGATCTCGATCCGCATCTGATTGCGCAGCTTGGCATCCAGGTTGCTCAGCGGTTCGTCGAACAGGAACAGCGCCGGATCGCGCACGATGGCGCGGCCCATCGCGACGCGCTGGCGCTGCCCGCCCGAAAGCTGCGCGGGCTTGCGATCGAGGTGCTCGACAAGATTCAGCATGCGGGCTGCCTCATCGACCCTGGCGGCGATCTGATGGCCGGGAATCTTGCGGTTCTTCAGCCCGTAGCCGATGTTCCTGCGCACCGTCATATGCGGGTACAAAGCGTAGTTCTGGAACACCATGGCGATGTCGCGCTCGGCAGGGTCGACATCGTTGACCACGCGATCCCCGATCGACAGAGTGCCTGAGGTGATCGGTTCCAGCCCTGCAACCATGCGCAGCAGCGTGGATTTGCCGCAGCCCGACGGGCCGACGAGCACCAGAAATTCTCCGTCCTCGATCCGGAACGAGCAGGGTTTCACCGCCTCGAACCCGTTGGAATAGACCTTGCGGACGGCATTGAGCATGACGCGGGACATGAGCGTTTCCTTACTTGTCGGACTCGGTGAGGCCCTTGACGAACCAGCGTTGAAAGAACAGCACCACCAGCACCGGCGGCAGAACCGCCAGCAACGCCAGCACGTTGGACCGACCGTATTCGGGGATGTGGTTGCCTTCGAGGCTTTGGGTGATCTGCTTGATGCCCTGCACCAGCGTCACCTTGCCTTCTTCGGTCGAAACCATGGTGGGCCACAGGTACTGGTTCCAGCCATAGACGAACATGATGATGAACATCGCGGCGATCATGGTCCGGGACAGCGGTACAAGGATGTCGATGAAGAACCGCACCGGCCCGGCGCCGTCGATGCGCGCGGCTTCGGCCAGTTCTTCGGGGACGGACATAAAATACTGCCGGAAAAAGAACGTCGCGGTGGCCGACGCGATCAGCGGCACGATCAGCCCGGTCCAGCTGTTGAGAAGGCCCAGTTTCTGGGTGATTTCGTAGCTGGGCACGATGCGCACCTCAAGCGGCAGCAACAGCGTGGTAAAGATCAGCCAGAAGGCGAGGCCGGCGAACCGCAGTCGGAAATAGACGATTCCATAGGCGGCCATCATCGCCACGACGATCTTGCCAATGGCAAAGCCCAGCCCCAGGATCATCGAATTGCGAAACATCGTCAGGCCGGTGGTTTCGCCGGAAAAGCTCATGGACTGGAACAGCGCTTTTTTCAGGTTGCCCCGGAATTCGCCGCCGATGTCCAGCGAGGGGCCGTGCTGCATGATCTGCGCGTCGGGAATGGTGGCCATCTGCAACATCACCAGCAGCGGCACGATCATCAGGGCCGCGCCCGCGATCAGGATGGCGTGGTTGATGACGCTGGCCCAGCGGACCGGCTTGCGCGTGGTTTGGGCGGGGGCGGTTTGGGTCAGGTCTGCCATGCGTGCCTCAGGTGTAATGGATGCGCCGCTCGACGAGGCGGAATTGCATGATGGTCAGCGCCAGAACCAGCACCATGAGAACAACGGATTGCGCCGAGCTGCCGCCGATGTCCTGCCCTCGGAACCCGTCAAGATAGACCTGGTAGACAAGGGTGATCGGGCTGTCGCCGGGGTTGTTGCGCAGGATCGTGTCGATCAGCCCGAAGGTGTCGAACAGCGCATAGGTGATGTTGATGATAAGCAGGAAAAACCCGGTCGGCGCCAGCAGCGGAAAGGTGACGGTCCAGAACCGGCTGAAGCCGGACGCATTGTCGATCATCGCCGCCTCGCGCACCGCGCGGGGGATGGATTGCAACCCCGACAGAAAGAAGATGAAGTTCACCGGAATCTGTTTCCAGACCGCCGCCGCGATCATCACGAACCCGGTGTCGAAATAATCCAGCCGCACCCGCATCTGCCAGCCGAACATGGCGAAGAAATCCACCAGCGGGCCCCAGCGCTGGTTGAACAGGATCAACGCAAGGAAGCCCGCCACCGGGGGCGCCACCGCGTAGACCCACATCAACAGCGTGCGATAGGTTTTCGCGCCGCGCAGCACCGTGTCGGCCTTGACCGCCAGCAGCAGCGCGATGGACAGCGAGAACAGCGTGACGCACAGCGAGAATATCACGGTAAACCCGGCGTTTTTCAGATATTCGGCGCTGCCCCACAGCCGGGTGTAGTTGGCCCAGCCCACAAAGGTTTCGCCAAAGCCAAACGGGTCCTGAAGGAAAAACGAAGACCGCAGCGCCGCCCAGGCGGGCCAGTAAAAGAACAGGCAGATGATCGACAACTGTGGTACCAGCAGCAGGATCGGCAGCCAGCGGTTGTCGAATGCGGCGCGTTTCACGGGGATATTTCCTTGCAACGGGGAACGGCGGCCACCGATGTGACCGCCGCCCGATGTCGGTCTGACAGGCTTAGTTGCTGGCGTTGGTCTGGGCGAAGCGGGCGAGCAGGTCGTTGCCCTCGGCTTCGATATTGGCCAGTGCCTCGTCGATGGTGGTGTCGCCGCTCAGAAAGCGCGACAGCTCGCGGTTCTCGACGTCGCGGATCTGGACGTAAAATCCCATGCGGTAGCCGTGGGTATGCTCGCCCGCTTGCAGCATGAGCTGCTTGATGCCGGTTTCGGCGGCGGGAAAGCGGTCGTAATGACCATCGGATTTCGCCAGTTCATAGGCGGCGTTGGTGATCGGCACATAGCCGGTTTCGCGGTGCCACATGTACTGCACCTCGGCCGAGGTCAGGTATTCGAAGAACGCGGCCGAGGCGGCGTTTTCCTCATCCGACTTGCCGGACATGGCGAACAGCGACGCGCCGCCGATGAAGGTCTGGTAGCCTTCGGGCGTGATCGACGCCCAGTAGGGCAGATAGGTCGAGGCCCATCCGAACGGCAGGTCCAGCGCGGTCAGCCCGCCGAAATCGCCCGAAGACCCGATGTACATGGCCGCGTCGCCATCGGTGAAATGCGCCTTGTTGTCATCCCAGCTTGTGCCGTAAAATCCGAACAGCCCCGCATCCAGCCATTCCTTCACCTTGGTGAAGTGCATCTTCATCTCGGGCGAGTTGATCAGGATCTCGGTGCCCTCTGCCCTGTCGTAGCCATTATTGTTGGTGGCAAACGGCAGGTTGTGGCGCGAATGGAAATTCTCGATGAATTCCCAAGGCAGGTGCGTCTGCACCAGCGGGGTGTAGCCGGCTTCCCTGATCGCGGGGGCGGCGGCCTCGAAATCCTCGTAGGTGGCGGGGGCCGACACACCGGCCGCGTCCAGCGCATCCTGGTTGTAGTACAACACCGGAGAGGACGAGTTGAACGGCATGCCGATCATCTTGCCGTCGCTGTCCGCGTAGAAATAGCGCACCCCGGCGATGTAATCGTTGATGTCGAAATCGACGCCGTTCTGGGTCAGCAGATCCTGCACCGGAATGGTGGCGCCCTGCGCGCCGATCACCGTGGCGGCGCCGGCATCGAACACCTGCACGATGTTGGGCTGCTCGCCCGCGCGGAAGGCGGCGATGGCGGCGGTCAGGGTTTCCTCGTACGAGCCCTTGAACACCGGGGTGATGGTGTATTCGTCCTGGCTTTCGTTGAAGCCGGTCGCGATCTGGCCGACCACGTCGCCAAGATGGCCGCCCATGCCGTGCCACCAGGTGATCTCGGTTTCGGCCCAGGCCCCCTGGGCGGTCAGCGCAAGGCTGACGGCGGTGAAATGCGCAATGTGCTTCATCGGTTGTCTCCGGTCGTGATGGCGGGAAGGGGCGCGGGGGCGTCCCTCTTGACGATCACGGGCTAGAGACGTTGTGTAACGGCGATGTGACCTCTGCTTGACAGTTTGGTATCACCAGCGCGCAGGCGTCGCGCCGCAACGGCGCGTCAGGCGGGCGGCACCGGGGCCGTCGCGGATGCAAGCGTCACCCAGGTCCCCCCGGCCTCGTAGCTGTCGGCGCAGGCGTCGGTGAACAGCATTCCCCTCAGCCCCTCGATGGCCCCCGGAAGATGCCGCAGCGTCCCCGGCGCCAGCGCAACGCCATGACGACGCGCGGCGACCGCCAGGCCGGCTTCGGCATAAAGGTTGGCCCATGCGTCGCTCAGCGCCTCGCCATGGCCACGGGGCAGGTGACTGATCCGGGCAGCATCGGGGCGGATGCCCTGCCCCCCGCCGCGCACAAAGATGTGCTCTTCGGCATCGCGGGGCACATAGCGCAGCCGCTCGGGGGTTTCCTGATCCCATTCCAGCGCGCCCCCGCTGCCCCAGACCCGAACGCGCAAGGCACAGAACTGCCCCGGCGCCGCGTTGCACAGATGCAGCAGGCCCGGCGCGCCATTGTCCAGCCGCAGCGACACATGCGCGGTGTCCGGCTGCGGCTTCGGCGCGCCGCAGGTGAACATGTCGGCGCGCAACGAGACCACATCACGGCCGGTCATCGCCTGCAACAGATGCAGCGCATGGGTCCCGATGTCGCCCACGATGGAACTGCGCCCGACCCGCGCCGGGTCCTGTCGCCAGATCGGGGACTCCTCGGGCTGGCCCCCCTGGTTCCAATCCTGGAAATACTCCATCTGCACCTGGCGCAACTGCCCGATGGCGCCCTCTTCGATCAACGCCGAAGCCTGACGGACCATGGCATGCTGCGCAAACGGATAGGTCATCGTCAGGCTGACGCCGGTTTCGGCCCGAAGCGCCACAAGCATCCGCGCATCGGCCACGGTGGTGGTCATCGGCTTGTCCAGGATCACGTCGATGCCGGCACGCAGGAAGCAGGCGGCGATCCCGGCGTGGCTGTCGTTGGGGGTGCAGATCGACACCGCCTCGATCCCGTCCGGGCGGGCCGCCTCGCACGCGGCCATTTCGCGATAATGGGTATAGCTGCGATCCGGCGCGATGCACCAGTCGCGGGCAGACGCGGCCGCGACCTCGGGGCGCGACGATAGCGCCCCGGCGACCACCTCCCAGTGGTTCGACAGGCGTGCCCCGGCGAAATGCCAGTTGCCGACAAGCCCGCCGCGCCCTCCCCCGACAAACCCAAGCCGCAAACGCCGTCCCAGAGGAGGAATGCGCAGGGCGCTGCTGTCCGCGAAAACCATTCTTGTCCTCCCCCTGCCGCGCCAACGGCGGCTCTTGCCCCGTTGTCATCGTTTCCACGCAGGCTGTCCAGCCGTCTGCCCGGCCAAAAATGTCGCAGGAAAGGGGACCGACGCGCCGCCCCGCCCTTCATCTTGCCAGACAAACTCCCGCCGGAGGCAGGCGGACGCTTGCGGCCAGGAGCGCCGCCGGGCTCGGTGATGTCGGCAAGAACCTGTGCGGCCACCGCCTTGGCACGGCGGTCGGCGGCCTTGAAATTCATCCCCCCGGTGTCGCCCTTTGGCGGGACCAGATACGCCGCATCGGGAAAGAAGGTCGCGTGCAACTGTTCCTGCCAATAGGCCGTGGCCACGACGACGCGGGCCCGTTGCGCGGCGTTCAGCCGCAGCTTCTGGCCGTTCTTCGTCAGTGCCATCACGCGCTGCACGCTTGTCTTGAAGCGGGGGTTGACCCCGCCCTTCCCGGCATCGACCGGCGACAGCTGTTCGGCGCTCCGGCGCATTGCCAGCAATCCGGGAAGGGTCAGCGAGAGGTTGTCATGCACCGGCGCTTTCAACCCATCGCGGGACAGGCCAAGCGCCTGGCAGAAATCTTCAAGCAGATCGCCGCCGACAAGGACGTTGCGGTCCTGCAACCGCAGATCCATCCGGTCCTTTCCGACCGTCCGGACCCAGTTCAGCAGAACCGTGCTCCAGTTGATGTCCCGGGTGAAAAATCCGACAAATTGGTTCATCGTGATCGGAGAGCCACGCTTGGCACGTTCGGACACGTCGCTGGGGAATGAACTCCAGCGGATCGCGGATGTAGGCGATGTAACGCACATCGTCGAACGCGCGGATCGCATCGGGTTCGCGAATCCAGGATGAAATGTGCTCGCTGGAAAACGCGGCCCCGAGGTTGCCCAGAAAGGTGTTCAGGATCGTGATCGTGTTCACCCCGTCGCCGTCCGGATCATGGATCACATCGGCGCCGACCTGAGTGGTGGTCGCGATGAATGCGTCATGGCTTTCGTCCTCGCCGATGCCAGTCTGCATCCGCAGCGTGTCATGCGCGTTGGAATAGGCGGCCGTTGCGAAATTTTCGACTGTGTCGTTGCCGAAACCGGCATTGCAGACGAATACATCCGCCCCGGCCGCCCCCTTCAGCACATCATCTCCGACGTGGCCGAACAGGGCATCGTTGCCCCAGCCGCCAAACAGCGTGTCATCGCCGCCCAGGCCCCGCAGCGTATCGGCCCCTGCAAAGCCGTTCAGAATGTCATTCGCGGCGGTTCCATCGAGCGGATCGTCAAACTGGAATCCGTTGACTGCGGCCATTCTGCTCAATCCCTTCAACCATAATGCCAGAGGACACATGTCGCGCTTGACAGTTGAATAATTGCCCACGGGTGTAAAAAACCGGGCGCAAATATGATTTGTGGCCGATATGTGCTCGAATACACGCGTTGCGAGGGGTGTGCAGGCCATGACTTGACCCTGTTTGCAACTTCCGGCAGTGATAGTCGGCGGTTTTCGGGCACCCCACGGCCAGGTATCAGGCAGGTTCGAATCGCACTCTGGACACAATACGCGGTGACCCATGACCAAGACGCTTATCCTGCACATCGGGCACTACAAAACCGGAACCACGGCCTTGCAGGTCTTCGCTGTCGAGAACCGCCGGTTCCTGGCCGAACACGGCGTCGATTATCCCAAGGTCTGGCACAATCGCGCCAAGCATTCCGCGCTGCTTTTCTCGATCCTTCGACAGATCGGCGTGACCAAGCTGATGCACGGCTACGCCAATACCGTATCGCCCCACAAGGTGTGGGGCGATATGTTCAAACATATCGAATCCTCGCCGTACCCCGTGACGCTGGTCAGCTCCGAAGAGTTCATGCGCATTGGCCAGTTCCCCGCCGCGCAGGCCCTGCTGGGCGAAATCCTTGCCACCCGTCCTGCCGGCCTGACGGTGCGCGCCGTCGTCTACCTGCGCGATCCTGCGTCGCATCTGCGATCCTGGTACAACCAGTTGATCAAGATGAACCGCCATGTCGCCGACCTGAACACGGCGCTGAACGGCGACATCGAAGACATCCATTTCGACTACCGCCGCGCCGTCGCCCCCTGGTGCAGGCTGCTTGGCGCGGAAAATGTCGATGTGCGGCCCTATAGTTTCGACCGTAACAACCCCGCGGCGCTGCACGACGACTTCTTCGGCAGCGTCGGCGTCACCCTGACCGACGCCACGCGCGTGGTGAAAGAACAGAACCCGCGCCTTGACGACCGGGTGAGCGAGCTGGTGCGGCTGATGCAGAACCTCGATTTACCGCAAGGCACAATCGGCGCGATCAGACGTCAGGCGCTGGCCTATATGGCCGCGCAGGATGAACAGGTGGTCACGCCCGGCTCTGGCGTGCCGTCCGCCCGCGCGCGCGCCGCATCGTCGATCGACTGGCTGAAAACGCTGCCCAACTGCAACCTGCCGCTGGATCGCTTCGCCGAGAACCTGCCGGAGCCGATGAGCCAGGAAGAGATCAACCGGAACCTGCTGCTGGGCTTCGTGTTTTCCGAATTCATCCAGCTGCGCAAAAAGGTCAACAAGGCGGACCTGACCGGAATGCACGAGCGGCTTTCCCGGCTGGAAGCGGCTCTTGGGCAAACCGCCCAAGGCCGTCCTCCGCTGTTCTAGGGGGCAGGCGCCCGCCAAGGGAACGCGCCCGGCCTTCCGGACAGGGCCGGCCCGTGCGCCGCGTCTCTGCTTCCTCTTGCCAGCTAAACGCCCGCCGAAGGCAGGTCTGCCATCGCGCCCGCCCGCGATGCCGGGAGGCATATCGCGAAAACCACTTACCCCACCCTGCAAGATGTTCCTGGGCAAGCCGGGCATATTCTGCAATGTGTTGCGACAGCTCCCCTGTCTTGCTGGAAAGCAACGAGAACGGAGATGGCCCATACTGAGCTGGATTTGCGTGAACGCAACGCAGTTCAACAAACTCGGGAAGCAAGACAGCCGATCAGCGTGATCGCAGCTGAAATCGACGGGGGCACAAATAGTCCCCGGCTGAATGCGCTGACCGAAAAGGCAGAAGTCGCAGCGACGCCGGAAAACGTCCGCCCCGCACGTCCGGTGTGCGGTCAGGCCGCGGCGGTCGCGGCAAGCTCGACCGCTTGGCACAGCGCCTCTTCGGCGCAGCGCGTCGGGGGAAGCGCGGAACACACCTGTCTGCGACCGGGCCCGACTTCATAGACGCACGACAGGTAGGACCCGCCGGCAATCGCGGAGGCGCACGGAATCCAGCGCCCTCCGGGGCCTTCGACGGGGTTTCCAATGCGCACGTTCACCGAACCCGGCGGCGGGCAGGACACAGGGACAAACTTGTCAAACAGCTTATCGAGATACATGGCGGCTCCTTTTCGTGCCGGGTATCATTCAGGCGCAAGGTGACCGAAATATGGCCGGGCGCGCCTCCTTGCCTTTGGAAGGCCACAATCGGGCGGGCAAGGTGGCCGTTGGGGCCGGATGCCATTGGGCCGCATCCCCGATTGGCTTGACGATGCCGGGCAAATTATTTTGGAAACAAAGGTTTAAGGTGATGGTAAGGACGACGGTGATTTCCTTGCAAGTTTATGTGTTTTTCGTGTTTGTGCCGCATTCGCCCTGCCTGCACCCGGCGCCCCGGCACAAGCAAAGCCGGGCCTGTGTCCGGTCGAACGGGCCGTCAGGCAGGGAATTCGCGATCGGCGCCGCAAACAGCGCCACGGGCCGCGTGGTCGGGCGCCGAGGTCGAGCCAGTTCCAGCATGATACCACACCGCAGGCTTCGACGGGCAATCGGATTGATGTCCGGCCCTGCGCCCTGACCCCGCGCCGCTGCCCTGATACCGACAGGCGCGGCGACCATGTCGATACCGGCGCCGATCATGGTGGACGAAGCGCCGCGCCGACGCCGGACACCGACCGGCGCACCGGGGCCGCCGATGCGCCCGGTCAGAACTCGACGCCCTGCTGGGCCTTGATGCCGTCGCGAAACGGATGTTTGACAAGCGTCATCTCGGTCACCAGATCCGCCGCTTCGATGAGCTCGGGCCTGGCGTTGCGCCCGGTCAGGCAGACATGGGTCATCGCCGGCTTTTGCGTCAGCAGGAAATCCACCACCTCGTCGATGTCCAGATAATCGTTGCGCAGGGCGATGTTGATCTCGTCCAGCAGCACGAAGCGGATGTCGGGGTCAAGGATCTGCGCCTTGGCGATATCCCACCCCGCGCGGGCGGCGGCGATGTCGCGCGCGCGGTCCTGCGTTTCCCAGGTGAACCCTTCGCCGGACACGAAAAAACGGCACTCGTCGGCAAAGCGCGTGCGCAGCATTTCGGCCTCGCCGGTGATCCAGGTGCCCTTGATGAACTGCACCACGGCGCAGGGCATCCCATGACCGATACAGCGCAAAATCATGCCGAACCCCGACGACGACTTGCCCTTGCCGGTGCCGGTGTGCACGATCAGCAGGCCCTTTTCGTCGGTTTTCGTGGCCATCATGCGATCACGCGCGACCTTGATTTTCTTCATCTTTTCGCTGTGGCGCGTGTTTTTATCTTCGGTCATGTCCGGCTGTGCTCTTGACTTGTCTGTGAATTTTGCCTGATGTGGCCTGACGTTGGTGCCTGTGTAAACAGGTGAAAAGGGAATGTGGAATCGGGGCGCTCTGCAAGGGGCGTCGTGGTCAACCTCAGCCGCCCCCGCGACCGTGAACGAAAAAGGGCGCTTAATGCCACTGGCCGCAAGGCTGGGAAGGCAGAGCACCCGCTGGGCCACCGCCCTGAATTTCGTGAGCCGGGAGACCTGCCAACCTGACCGAAGACCGACCGGACGGGGTGTGCCGGCGTCGGAGTGCGCCCGCATGTGCGCCCTTCCGCCGATAGCCCTGTCTGCCAAGCCGATGGGGCACACGCGAATGAAAGACCTTGCGCACACGCCTGGGGATACCGCCACCGAGATGCTGGTCTGCGTGACCTGCCGCCGCAAGGGGGCATCGCCGGATGACCCCCGCCGGCCGGGCCGGGTGCTGTACGATCGGATCGTCGCAGAGGCGCTGCCCGCCGGGCTGACCGTCACTCCGGTGGAATGCCTGCAAAACTGTTCCAACGCCTGCACCGTCGCGCTGCGCGGGGGCGATGCGAAATGGACCTACATCTTTTCCAACGTCGATGAATCGGCCCACGCCCCGATGCTGGCCGCCGGGGCCGCGCAATACCACGGCGCCCCCGATGGCGTGATCCCGTGGCGCGACCGCCCCGAGCATTTCAAGCGCAACTGCCTGGCGCGCATTCCCCCGCTTTCCCCCAACAAGGCCTGAGCCATGACCGATCTGACCAAGCTGCCCGTCACCGTCATCACCGGATTTCTCGGGTCGGGCAAGACCACGCTGATTTCGCAGCTGATGCAGGCCCCCGGCGGGCGCAGGCTGGCCGTGGTGGTGAATGAATTCGGCGATGTGGGCGTGGATGGCGACATCCTGAAAAGCTGTGCCATTCCCGACTGCCCGGCGGAAAACATCGTCGAGCTTGCGAACGGCTGCATCTGCTGCACCGTGGCCGATGATTTCATTCCCACCATCGAGGCGCTGATGGCGCTGGACCCGCGCCCCGATCACATCCTGATCGAAACCTCGGGGCTGGCGCTGCCCAAGCCGCTGCTGCGCGCGTTCGACTGGCCCGACATTCGCGCCCGCATCACCGTGGATGGCGTGATCGCGCTGGCCGATGCCGAAGCGGTGGCGGCGGGGCGCTTCGCCCCCAACGTCGCGGCGGTGGATGCGCAACGCGCCGCCGATGACAGCATCGACCACGAAACGCCCCTGTCCGAGGTGTTCGAAGATCAGATTTCCTGCGCCGACATCGTGGTGCTGACCAAGCCCGACCTTGCCGGTCGCGAAGGTGTCGCCCGCGCCCGCGACATCATCGCCGCGCAAGCGTCCCGGTCCCTGCCCGTGGTCGAGGTGGCCGAGGGCGCCATCGACCCCCGCATCATCCTTGGCCTTGGCGCGGCGGCGGAAAACGATCTGGATGCGCGGCCCAGCCATCACGACGGCGCCCCCGACCACGACCACGACGATTTCGAAAGCATCGTGGTCGACATCCCCGAACTGGCCGATCCCGCCGATCTGGTCGCGGCCATCGAGGGGCTGGCGCGCAGCCACAACATCCTGCGGGTCAAGGGCCATGCCTCGGTCGCGGGCAAGCCGATGCGGCTGCTGGTGCAGGCGGTGGGCGCGCGGGTACGCCATCAATACGACCGACCCTGGGCGCCGCATGAGGCGCGACGGGGGCGGCTGGTGGTCATCGCCGAACACGATGACATCCACCCCGATCAGATCCGCGCCGCGCTGCACGCCGTCACCCCCGCCCCGGCCGGGTAACGGCCGTGCACGTCGTCTTTCGCGAAAGTCACGGGCTGGAGGAAACCGCCCCCCCGGTGGATCTGCGCCAGGCGCCCGCCGATCTGGTCGTGTTGTCGTTTTCGGACAGCGATCTGGGGGCATTCGCGCAGGCGTGGCACCGGGGCGGCGGGCCTGCCGGGGCGCTGCCGTCGCTGCGGCTGGCGAACCTTGCGGCGTTGCAGCACCCACTGTCGGTGGACAGCTATGTCGAACAGACGCTGTCCGGGGCCAGGGGCATCCTTGTGCGGCTGATCGGCGGCGTGCCCTACTGGGAATACGGGCTGGCGCAGGTCCGCGCGCTGGCGCAGGCGCGCGGCATCGCGCTCGCGGTGCTGCCCGCCGACGGGCGCGTCGATGCCCGGCTGGACGGCGCATCGACCCTGCCAGTATCGACGCTGCGCCGCCTGGCGCAGCTCTGCGACACCGGCGGCATAATCGCCGCGCAGGCGGCGCTGGCGCAACTGGCGCTGGCCTCGGGGCTGTACGCCGCCCCGGTGCCGGGGTCCAAGGCGCTGCCGCAGGCGGGGCTGTGGTCGCCGGAAAACCCGCCCCCCGCGCCGGCGGACGGCCCGTTGCGGGGGCGCCGGATCCTGGTGGTGTTCTACCGCGCCTATCTGGTATCGGCGGACATGGCCCCGGTCGAGGCGCTGTGCGCCGCCTTCCGCGCGCAGGGGGCGACGGTCACGGGGCTGTATGCGCCCTCGCTCAAGGGGCCGGAGGTTGCGGGCCGGGTGCGCGAGGCGGTGGTGGCGCAGGCACCGGACGCGATCATCAACCTCACCGCCTTTTCCGGGCGGGGCGACAGCGGCGCCTCGGCGCTGGACGCCGCCGGCGTGCCGGTGTTTCAGGCGGCGCTTGCCACATCGACCCGCGCCGCATGGGCGGATGCCGACCGGGGGCTTTCCCCGGCCGATCTTGCCATGCATGTGGTGTTGCCCGAGGTCGACGGTCGCCTGTCGGGCGGCGCGGTGTCGTTCAAGGACCCGGGTGCGCGCGATCCGTTCCTGCAATTTGCCCGCCGGACCCACCGCCCCGACCCCGACCGGATCGCCGCGCTGGTGGCGCGGGTGGGCGGCTGGCTGACGCTGGCGGGCCGGGCGCCATCCGAACGGCGCATCGCGCTGGTGCTGTCCACCTACCCCGGCAAGGATTGGAACCTTGGCCATGCGGTGGGGCTTGACGCCCCTGCCTCGGTGCGCGCCATCCTGTCGGACCTGCGCGCGGCGGGCTACAGCGTGCCGCCCGACAGCGCCGACCTGGAAAAGCGGTTGCAAAACCGCAGCTTTCGCCTGCCGCTGGCCGATTACAGGGCGGCGCTGGCCACTCTGCCGGATACGCTGCGCGACCAGCTGGCCGCCGCATGGGGCGCCCCCGAAGATGACGCGCTGGCCGCGGGCGATGCGTTTTCCCTTGCGGCCATCGACCTTGGCACGGTGCTGGTCGCCCTTCAGCCCGAACGCGGCAGACCGGCGGCGCGCGAGGACGAGTATCACGATCTGTCGCGGGTGCCCTGCCATTCCTACGTCGCGTTTTACCTGATGCTTCAGGGGCGGGTGGACGCGCTGGTTCACATCGGCGCGCATGGCACGCTGGAATGGCTGCCGGGCAAGGCGGTCGCGCTGTCGGACACCTGCTGGCCCGAGGCGCTGACCGGCGCGCTGCCGGTGATCTATCCGTTCATCGTCAACGATCCGGGCGAGGCGGCGCAGGCCAAGCGGCGCATCGGCGCCGTGACGCTGGGCCATGTGCCGCCCCCTCTGGCCGACAGCGACACGCCCGACCGGCTGGCCCATCTGGACGCCCTGCTTGATGAATTTTCCACCGCCGATGGGCTGGACCCCCGGCGCCGCGACCGCTTGCAGGCCGACATCCGCGCCGAGGCGCGGGCGCGCGGCGTCGAACACGATCTCGGGCTGGACCGCGCCAGTTCGACCGCCGAGGCGATCACGCGGATCGACCGCTTTGTCTGCGACATCAAGGAAAGCCAGTTCGGCAGGGGGCTGCATGTCTGGGGTCGCCCGGACCTGCCCGACCATGCCGAGGCGGCGGCGGGGGAACGCGCGGCGCTGATCGCCGCGCTGGACGGGCGGCGCATCGACGCCGGGCCCTCGGGGTCGCCCTATCGCGGGCGTCGCGACGTGTTGCCGACCGGGCGCAACCTGTTCACCACCGACCCGCGCGCGGTGCCGACCCGCGCCGCCCACGCCCAGGGGGCGCGGCTGGCCGAGGATCTGGTGCGCCGCCATCTTCAGGACGAAGGCGACTGGCCGCGCGGGCTGATCGTCGATCTGTGGGGATCGGCGACCATGCGCACCGCGGGCGAGGAATTTGCCATGGCGCTGCATCTGCTGGGGGTGCGCCCAATCTGGGATGCCGGGTCCGAACGGGTGTCGGGCATCGAGGTGCTGCCCATCGCCGCGCTGGACCGCCCGCGCATCGACGTGACCCTGCGGGTGTCGGGGCTGTTTCGGGATGTGTTTCCGACGCTGTCGGCGCTGTTCGCCCAGGCGGTGCGCGCGCTGTCCGCGCGCGACGAGGCGCCGGACTGGAACCCCTACGCCGGGCACGCGCCGGGCGCCCGCGTCTATGGCCCCGCGCCGGGCCGCTTTGGCCTGGGCATGGGAGATCTGCCCGAGAGCCATGGCGCACAGGCCCGCCTGGCCGCGGGCGAGGCCTGGCTTGCCGCGTCGTCCTGGGCGCTGGACGGCGAGCAGGCCACGCGGGACATGGGCGGCATCCGGACCCGCGTGGCGCAGGCCGACAGCTTTGTGCATCTTCAGGATCTGCCGGAAACCGACCTGCTGCTGGCCGCCGATTATGCCGCGCATGAGGCCGGGTTCGCCGCCGCGCAGGCGGTCACCGGGGGCAAGGCGCGGCTGTATCATCTGGACGCCACCCGCCCCGATCATCCCCGCACCCGCAGCCTGCCCGAAGAAATCGCCCGTGTGGTGCAGGCCCGCGCCGCCAATCCCCGCTGGATCGCGGGCATGCGCGCCCACGGCTTTCGCGGGGCCGCGGAAATCGCCGCGACGCTGGATCATATGGCCGCCTTTGCCCAGCTTGCCGATGCGGTTGGCCCGCATCTGTTCGACCTTTACCACGAGGCCACGCTGGGCGATCCCGACACCGACAGCTTTCTGCGCGATGCCAACCCCGGTGCCCATGCGGCGATGCTGGACAGGTTCCGCGCGCTGATGGACGCGGGGCTGTGGCACACCCGCCGCAACGCCAGGCTTGGGGCCGGGGCATGAGCGCGCCGCCCGACAGATCGCCGCTGCTCAGGTTGCCGGTGGTCAGGGGCCGGTGCCCCGGCGCGCATCGCCCCATGATGTCGGGCGACGGGCTGGTGGTGCGGGTGCGCCCCTTTCGCGGCGAACTGGATCGGTCGCAGGCGCTTGCGCTGTGCGAACTGGCGCAGCGGCTGGGGAACGGCACGGTCGATCTGACCTCACGCGCGAACCTTCAGATCCGGGGCGTGGCGCCGAAGGATCATCCGGCGCTTGTGCGGGCGCTGGACGCGCATGGCCTGCTCGATCCCGACCCCCTGAGCGAAGCGCGTCGCAATATCCTTGTCGCGCCGGACCGCAAAAGCGGCGATCTGACCGACCGGCTGTACGGGGCGCTGATCGCCACGCTGCCCAGCCTTCCGGCGCTGCCGGAAAAGATGGGCTTTGTGCTGGACACCGGCGGCGGCGCGGTGCTGGGGACCGGGTCGGGCGATTTCCGGTTCGAACTGGCCCGGGACGGCGGGCTGATCCTGCGCGCCGACGGGGCGGCGCTGGGTTGGCCGTCGAGCGAAGCGCGGGCGATGTCGGCGCTGATCCGGCTGGTCGCGTGGTTCGTGGCAACCGGCGGGCCGGGCGCGGGCCGCATGGCGCGCCATCTGCGCCGCCACGCCCTGCCGGCAGCGTGGTGCCGGCTTGCCCCGCGCGCCGCCGCCGCGCCGCCCCGGCCCGGCGCCTGTGCGCAGGGTCTGATCGTCGGGACGCCGTTCGGCAGCATGACGGCACGCGCGGCGACGGCGCTGATCCGCGACAGCGGCGCGACGGCGCTGCGCCCGATGCCGGGTCGGCTGATCTGTCTGACCGGGGCCCGCCCGGTTGCCGCGCCGGACTTCGTCACCGCGCCGGGATCGCGGATGCTGGACGCCCATGCCTGCCCCGGCGCGCCGCAGTGCCCGCAGGCCAGTGTGGAAACCCGCGCGCTGGCAACACGGCTGGCGCCGCTAGCGACGGGCACCCTGCATGTGTCGGGCTGTGCCAAGGGCTGCGCGCTACAAGGCCCGGCGGATGTCACGCTGGTGGGGCGCGACGGCGCGTTCGACCTGGTGCGGCAAGGCACGCCCACCGATCCGCCCGTCCGGCGCGGCATCGACCCCAGGCACCTCACCCACCCCAGCAGGATGATCTGAATGCCCTATGATTATGAAAAAGATGGCGCCGCGATCTACCGGCAAAGCTTTGCGACCATCCGCGCCGAGGCCGATCTGGCCCGCTTTGATGCCAACGACGAACCGATCGCGGTGCGCATGATCCATGCCGCGGGAATGGTCGGGCTGGAACGGCACCTGCGCTTTTCCCCCGGCTTCGGCGCCACGGCGCGCGCGGCCCTGGCGCGGGGCGCCCCCGTCCTGTGCGACGCGCATATGGTGTCCGAAGGCGTCACCCGCCGCCGCCTGCCCGCCCGAAACGACGTGATCTGCACCCTGCGCGACCCGGCGGTGGCCGATCTCGCGCGCGGCGGCGGCACCACCCGCTCCGCCGCCGCGCTGGAGCTGTGGCGCCCCAGGCTGGCCGGGGCGCTGGTGGCGATCGGCAACGCGCCCACCGCGCTGTTCCACCTGCTCAACATGCTGGAGGACCCCGCCTGCCCCCGCCCCGCCGCGATCATCGGCTGCCCGGTCGGCTTTGTCGGCGCGATGGAAAGCAAGGCCGCGCTCTGGGCCGATCAACCCGCGCCCTGCTGCATCGTCGAGGGGCGCCTTGGCGGCAGCGCCATCACCGTCGCCGCGATCAACGCCATCGCGAGCCGCGCCGAATGAACGCCCGCGAAGAGATCGCCGCGCCGACGGCGGCCCGCGTTCAGGGCACCATCTGGGGCGTCGGGCTGGGGCCGGGCGATCCCGATCTGATGTCGGTGCGCGCCGACCGCCTGCTGCGCCGTGCGCGCCATGTCGCCTATTTCCGCAAGGCCGGGCGCAGCGGACAGGCTCGCCGCATCGTCGACGGGCTGCTGCCCGAAGACGTGACCGAGACCGCCATGGAATACCCCGTCACCACGGAAATTCCGCTGGACGATCCGCGTTACAACGCGCTGCTGTCGCGGTTTTACGCCGATTGCGCCGCCCGGCTGCGCGCCCTGTCCGATGCGGGGCACGAGGTGCTTGTGCTGGCCGAGGGCGACCCGTTCTTTTACGGCTCGTTCATGCATCTTTACATCCGCCTGCGCGATGCCGTGCCGATGCGGGTGGTGCCCGCGATCACCGGCATGGCCGCCGCCTGGACCGCCACGGGCACGCCGATCAGCTGGGGCGACGATGTGATGTGCACGCTGATGGGCACGCTTCCCGAGGAGGCGCTTGTCGATCAGATGGTTCGCGCCGATGCGCTGGTCATCATGAAGATCGGCCGCAACATCGACAAGATCCGCCGCGCCCTGCGCCGCGCGGGGCGCTATGATGCCGCGTGGCTGGTGGAATACGCCGCCATGCCGGATCAGACCGTGCAGCGCCTGTCCGAGGCCGAGGGCCGCATCACCCCCTATTTTTCGATCATCCTCGTTCACGGACAGGGGCGCAGGCCATGACCGGAAGCCTTGTGATCGCGGGGCTTGGCCCCGGCAGCGACGCGCTTGTCACCCCCGAGGTCAGCGCCGCGCTGGCGCGCGCCAGCGATGTGGTGGGCTATATCCCCTATGTCGCGCGGGTCGCCGCCCGCCCCGGTCTGACGCTGCACGCCTCGGACAACCGGGTCGAAATCGACCGGGCGCGCCAGGCGCTGGGGCTGGCGCGGGATGGGCGCCGGGTGGTGGTGGTGTCGTCGGGCGATCCCGGAGTCTTTGCCATGGCCTCGGCGGTGTTCGAAACGATCGAGGCCGGCCCCCCCGCGTGGCGCGATCTGGACATCCGCGTGCTGCCCGGCATCACCGCGATGCTGGCCGCCGCCGCCCGCGCCGGCGCGCCGCTGGGGCATGATTTCTGCGCCATCAATCTCAGCGACAACCTGAAACCCTGGGGGCTGATCGAACGGCGGTTGCGGCTGGCGGCGAAGGCGGATTTCGCCATGGCGTTTTACAACCCCCGGTCCAGATCCCGCCCCGACGGCTTTGCGCGCACGCTGGACATTCTCAACGATGCCTGCCGCGATACCCGCCCGGTGATCTTTGCCCGCGCCGTATCGACGGCGCGCGAACAGATCCGCGTCGTACCGCTGCCCGAAGCCCGCGCCGATATGGCCGACATGCGCACGGTGGTGATCGTGGGGTCTTCGGCGACGCGCATCATCGCGCGGGCGGGGGCGCCGTTCGTCTACACGCCCCGGTCGGTGCCCGCATGATCCAGCCAGCGCAACACCGCATCGGCGTCATGGGTTTCGCGGCGCCTTGGCAGAACGGGCCGGTCGATCATGACCACGGGCAAGCCCAACCGACGCGCCGCGTCGATCTTGGCAAAGGCGCCCGTGCCGCCGGAATTTTTCGACACGATCAGGTCGATCCGATGCTGGCGCAGCAGCGCGGTATCAGCATCGACGTCAAAAGGGCCGCGGTCGACGATGACATGATGGTCGGGAAACGCCGGGCGCAGGGCGGGCGGGTCGACAAGGCGCAACAGGTAGAAATGCTGCGGGTTTGCCGTGAATTCGGGCAGGTGCATCCGCCCCACCGCCAGCAGAACCCGGCGCGCGGCGCCCCCAAGCGCGGCGACGGCGCCGGCCATGTCGGGCACGCGTTGCCAGCGGTCGGCGGCGGTTTCGCCCCAGGGCGCACGGGTCAGCGCGATCAGCGGCACGCCCCGCGCGGCGCAGGCCTGCACCGCGTTGGCGCTGATCCGCGCGGCAAAGGGATGGGTGGCGTCGATCACATGGCTGATGCGGTGCGTGCCAAGATAGCGCGCCAGCCCGTCGGGGCCGCCGAACCCGCCGGTCCGCAGGGGCAGCGCCTGGGCGGCGGGGGTCGCCACGCGCCCGGCCATCGACACCGTGCCGCGCACCCCGGCCCCCGCAAGCGTTCGGCACAGGCGGGTGGCCTCTTGCGTGCCGCCCAGCACAAGCAGGTTCGGGTTCATGTCTGACGCTCCCTGGCTCACCATCATCGGTCTGGGCGAAGATGGCCCGGACGGGCTTGGCGCCGCAAGCCGCGCGGCGCTGGAGCGGGCGGAAATCGTCATGGGGCCGGCGCGCCACCTGTCGCTGATCCCCGACAGCGGGGCACGGCGCATCCCGTGGCCGGTGCCCTTTGCCGATGGGATCGAACGGTTGATCGCCCTGCGCGGGCAGCGGGTGGTGGCGCTGGCCTCTGGCGATCCGTTCTGGTTCGGGGCGGGGGCGGTGCTGGCGCGGCGCCTGGCGCGCGGCGAATGGCGGGCCTTTCCGGGCGCGTCGGTGTTTGCCCTTGCCGCGGCGCGCATGGGCTGGCCGCTGGAGACGACCGACTGCCTCGGGCTGCACGCCGCCCCGCTGACCCGGATGCGCCCCCGGCTGGCGCCCGGCAAACGGATGATCGTGCTGCTGCGCGATGGCGCGGCGGTGGCGGAAATGGGCGCCTACCTTGGCGATCTGGGCTTTGGCCCGTCACAGGTGACGGTGATGGAATGCCTTGGCGGTCCGCGCGAACGTGTCAGCCTGTGTCGCGGCGATGCGCTGGCGGATCGGCGGTACGCCGCGCCGGTCTGCGCTGCCGTCGACATCGCGGGGGATGGCGCGGTGGTGCCTCTGGCATCGGGGCGGGCGGACGACTGGTACGACCACGACGGCCAGATCACCAAGCGTCCGGTGCGCGCCCTGACCCTGTCCGCGCTCGCCCCCCGCCCGTGCGATCACCTGTGGGATATCGGCGGCGGGTCCGGGTCGATCGGCATCGAATGGCTGCTGTGCGACCCCACCCTGACCGCAACCGCCATCGAACCCCGCCCCGAGCGCGCCGCGCGCATCGCGGCCAATGCGACCCGGCTGGGGGTCGATCGTCTGCGGGTGGTCACCGGGCATGCCCCACCGGCGCTGTCGGGGCTTGCGCCCCCGGATGCGGTTTTCGTGGGCGGCGGGCTTGGCGCGGACCTGCTGGATCACCTGATGGCCCTGCCTGGACGGCCCCGCATCGTCGCCAACGCGGTGACCCTGGAAACCCAATCCCTGCTGGTCGCCGCCCATGCCCGGCACGGCGGCGATCTGCTGCGCGCCGAACTGTCGTCAGTCACCGCCATCGGCACGAGGCGCGGCTGGAAACCCGCCTTTCCGATCATGCAATGGAGCCGCCCATGATTGTCGCCGGCTTTGGATTTCGCGCCGCC
Organism: Salipiger aestuarii; assembly: GCF_003259905.1. Taxonomy (GTDB): domain Bacteria; phylum Pseudomonadota; class Alphaproteobacteria; order Rhodobacterales; family Rhodobacteraceae; genus Salipiger; species Salipiger aestuarii. The sequence continues at coordinate 27,043 of NZ_QLMG01000036.1, forward strand.
GCGACGCCAGCCAGCCTGCGTGACGCGTTTGACAAGGCACAGGGCGCCGCGCGCGCGACCCACATCGCGACCGCCGCCGACAAGGTCACCGCCCCGGCGTTTCGCGCGCTGGCAGACGCGCTTGGCCTGCCCGCCCTGGGCGTCGCGCCATCCGATCTGTGCGCGCAGACCACGCTGACCCGATCTTCCCGCGCCCTTGCCGAACGCGGCACCGGGTCGGTGGCCGAAGCCGCCGCCCTTGCCGCCGCCCTTGCCGTTGCCCCTGCCGTTGCCCCGAACGCCGCCGGGTCCGGCGCGGCGCTGCTGGGCGCACGCCGGATTTCCACCGACCGCATGGCCAGCTGCGCGCTGGCCGCAGCGTCGCACGAAGGACAAGACAGATGACCGTTCATTTCATCGGTGCCGGCCCCGGCGCCCCCGACCTGCTGACCCTGCGGGGGCGCGATATCATCGCTGCCTGCCCGGTCTGCCTTTATGCCGGATCGCTGGTCCCCGAGGCGATCCTGAAGCATTGCCCCGACGGCGCGCGGATCGTGAACACCGCCCCGCTCAGCCTGGATCAGATTATCGCGGAGATCGCCGCCGCCCATGACGCCGGGCGGGATGTGGCGCGGCTGCATTCGGGGGATCTTTCGGTATGGTCGGCGCTCGGCGAACAGCTGCGCCGCCTGGGATCGCTTGGCATCCCGGTGTCGATCACCCCTGGCGTGCCCGCCTTTGCCGCCGCCGCCGCCGCGCTTGGGGCGGAACTGACCCTGCCGGGCCTTGCGCAATCGGTGGTGCTGACCCGCACGCCTGGGCGCGCGTCGGCCATGCCCGAGCACGAGACGCTGGCCAATTTCGCCGCCACCGGCGCGACGCTGGCCATCCATCTGTCGATCCGGAACATCGTGCAGGTGGTGGCCGATCTTGCGCCCCGATACGGACGTGATTGCCCCGTCGCCGTGGTCTATCGCGCCAGCTGGCCCGACCAGCAGATCGTCCGTGGCACGCTTGGCGATATTCAGCAAAAGCTGGGCACCGGCATCACCCGGACCGCGCTGATCCTGGTCGGCCCGGCGCTTGGCGGCGAAGCGTTCGACGAAAGCTGCCTTTACGCGGCGGATTACGACCGCCGGTACCGCCCCCAGAGCGCCGGCAGCCCGTGGCACGGATGGACACCCGCGCAGGACAGTCAGGATGGCTGAGGTCCCCGGTCTGCTGATCTCGGCGCCCTCATCGGGCACCGGAAAAACCACCGTGACGCTGGGGCTGCTGCGCGCGCTGGCCGAGGACGGGCTGCGGGTGCAACCGTTCAAATCCGGGCCCGACTACATCGACCCGGCCTTTCACCGCGCCGCCGCCGGGCGCCACAGCTTCAACCTGGATGGCTGGGCGATGGGCGCGGATCTGTGGCGCGCGATCGGGGCGCAGGCGGTCGATGCCGACATCTGCATCGCCGAAGGGTCGATGGGGCTGTATGACGGGGTCGCGACGCGCGGCCAGCAGGGCTTTGGCAGCAGCGCGGAAACCGCGCGGGCCATGGGCTGGCCCGTGGTGCTGGTGCTGGATGTCAGCGGGCAGGCGCAAAGCGCCGCCGCCACCGCGATGGGGTTTCGCCAGTACATGCCGGACCTGCCCTTTGCCGGGGTCATCCTGAACCGGGTCGCTTCCGCGCGGCATGAACGGCTGGCGCGGGCGGGCATGGACCGTGCGGGCCTGACGGTGCTGGGCGCGTTGCCCCGGCGCGGCGATCTTGCGCTGCCCGAACGCCACCTTGGCCTGATACAGGCCAGCGAGCACCCGGACCTGGACGCGGCCATCGCCGGCTATGCGGATTTCCTGCGCGCGCATGTCGATCTGCCTGCCATCGGGGCCGCCGCGCGGGGGCACGCCCTGCCGGCCAGCGCGCCCCTGCCCCCACCCCCCGCGCAGCGCATCGCCATCGCCCGCGATGCGGCGTTTTCGTTCACCTATCCGCATCTGTTGCGGGGCTGGCACGCCGCGGGCGCCGAGATCCTGCCGTTTTCGCCCCTCGCCGACGCCCCGCCCGATCCGCGGGCCGATCTGGTCTGGCTGCCCGGAGGCTACCCAGAACTGCATGCCGGGCGACTTGCCGCCGCCGAGACCTTTGGCGCCGGGCTGCGCGCCCATGCCCAAACCCGGCCCGTGCATGGCGAATGCGGCGGTTACATGGCGCTTGGCGCGGGGCTGATCGACAAGGACGGCACGCGCCACCGAATGGCCGGGCTGCTGGGGCTGGTGACCAGTTACGAAAAGCGCAGGTTCCACCTTGGCTACCGACGCGCCACGTTGCGCGCCGCGATGCCCGGCCACGCGCGCGGGGCGGTGCTGCGCGGTCATGAATTTCACTATTCCTCCATCCTGGAACAACCCGACGCGCCGCTTGCCGCCGTCACCGACGCCGATGGCGCGCCCGTCGCCGAAACCGGATCGGTGCGGGGCCACGTCACCGGCACCTTTTTTCACCTGATCGCACCCGAGGACGCCGCATGACCGGATTTGTCAGCTTTGTCAGCTCTGGCCCCGGAGACCCCGCGCTTTTGACGCTGAAGGCCGTCGACCGGCTGGGGCGCGCCGATGCGGTGCTGTACGACGACCTGTCCTCGGGGCCGATTCTGGACCATGCGCGCAAGGACGCCGATCTTGTCGGCGTGGGCAAACGCGCCGGGCGGCCCTCGCCCCGGCAGGATCACGTCAGCCGGTTGCTGGTCGACTACGCGCGGACCGGCCAGCGCGTGGTCAGGCTTAAATCCGGCGACTGCGGTCTGTTCGGGCGGCTCGAAGAAGAAATCTCGGCGCTGAAGGCGGCTGGCATCGCGTATGAAATCATCCCCGGCGTGCCGTCGGCCTGCGCTGCCGCCGCCGCCGCCGGGATTCCGCTGACCCGCCGCCTGACGGCCCGGCGCGTGCAATTCGCCACCGGCCACGATGTCACCGGCGCGCTGCCCGCGGATGCCAACCTTGCCGCCCTTGCGGACCCGACCGCGACGACCGCGATCTTCATGGGCAAGCGCACCTTTCCGCGCCTTGCCGAAAAGCTCGTCGCGCATGGCCTGCCGCCCGACACTCCGGCGCTGTTTGCGGAATCGGTCAGTCACCCGGATCAGTCCCTGACCCGGCACACGGTGGCAAGCCTTGCCGCAGCCCTGTCATCCGATCCCGGCGACAAGGCGGGGCTGATCCTGTTCGGACCCCTGGCGGAGGAGTAGCGCAGCACCCCGGCCCCAGCGGCCATGCCCCCCAATTCATCGCCCGCAAGGGCACCACCGGCTGCCGGTGGGGCAGCCTATCCAGAGAGGACTTTACATGCATATCGAACCCGGCGTCGTGGATGGCGCCAAGATGATCCTGGCCTGTGCGACCGCGGCAGGGGCGGCGACCTGTACCGTCAGGGAAACCGTCGCGGACCTGTCGCACAGCACCGCCGTGTCGTTCGCCCTGCGCACCGCGCTGGCCAGCGTCGGCACCTTCGTATTCTTCGAGGTGCTGCCGCATTTCGCCGTCGGCGTGTCCGAGGTGCATTTCATCCTTGGCACGACGCTGTTCGTGCTGTTGGGCAGCGCCCCCGCCGCGCTGGGGCTGGCGTTGGGGCTGCTGGTGCAGGGCCTGTTCCTGGCGCCCTCGGACCTGCCGATGTATTTCGTCAACGTGACCACGCTGCTGGTGCCGCTGTTCGCCGTGTCGGCCCTGGCGCGGCGACTGGTTCCGCAAGGCACTGCCTATGTCGATCTGACCTGTGCCGACGTGCTGAAACTGTCGGCGCTGTATCAGGGCGGCGTGGTCGCCTGGGTCGCCTTCTGGGTGTTTTACGGCCAGGGCGTCAACGCGGCGACATTCCAGTCGGTGCTGAGCTTCGGCGCGGCCTACGCGGTTGTGCTGTTGATCGAACCCTTGGCCGATCTGACGGCCCTTGCCGGGGCCAGGGCGATCCGCAACACCGGCGCGGCGCGGCTGTTGGCGCGGCGGCTGTATGACCCCGCCTGATCCGGCGCGACACGGACACCGGCCCGAGGCGGAACTCGCCGCCCCGGGCGCGTCGTGAAAGGACACCCGACATGATGACGGATCTCTGGCTGATCGGAATGGGCACCGGCAGCCCGGCGCATGTGACCCTGGAAGGCATGCAGGCGCTGCGCGATGCCGCCGTCATCCTGCTGCCGCTCAAGGGCGAGAGCAAGGAAGAGCTCGCCGCCCTGCGCTACGCCATCCTGCACGCCGCGAACACCAGCGCCGAAATCCGGACCTTCGACTATCCGCTGCGCGATCCCGCCCTGCCCTATGCAGACCGTGTCCGCGTCTGGCACGACGCCATCGCGGCGCGCTGGATGGACGCGCTTGGGGCTGACGCGCCGCGCGGCCCGGTCGCGCTGCTGGTCTGGGGGGACCCGTCGCTGTATGACAGCACCCTGCGCATTGCCCGGCGGCTGATCCCGCCCCCGACGCTGCGCGTGGTCCCCGGCATCACCGCCGTGCAGGCGCTGACCGCCGCCCATGCAATCCCGTTGAGCACGCTGAACGGCCCGGTCAGGATCACCACGGGCCGCCAGCTGCGCGCCGGCGGCTGGCCCGACGACCCCCGCGACCCCGACTGCAAAGACACCCTGGTGGTGATGCTTGACAGCGATTGCAGCTTTCGCGCGCTCGATCCGGTGGGACTGCATATCTGGTGGGGCGCGCACCTTGGCAGCCCGGCGCAGGTGCTGCGCGCGGGGCCGGTGGCGGAAGTGGCCGATGACATCGTCGCGACCCGTGCCGACAGCCGGGCCCGGGCGGGATGGATCATGGACACCTATCTGCTGCGGCGCCGATCCCCGCCGACGCGATGACGCAGGCGGGGCCGGGCGGCGGTCTTCATCGTATCTTGCTCGGCGGCGCGGCTTTGGCGGGATCGGACCGCGACGGTCCACGCCGAACGTGACAGGGCCTCTGATCGCGTTCAGACGATCAGGCGGGGCCGGGCGGTCGCGACCGGTTGAGCGGCGGCGCCACCCGGCCGGTCACGCGCGGCGGGACGGCGCATGCAACCCGGCAGCATCGTCCTATGCGCGGACTTGCGCAAGGCGGCGCGGGCGCGGTACCCATGGGAGGCGCGGTTCTGCATGAAACCCTCACCCATGGCCGGAAAGGTGCACGATATGGAACTGGATCGCTTCGACCGTGCGATTCTCGTGGCGCTTCAGGCAGACGCGACCGTCAGCAACACCGCGCTGGCCGAAACGGTGCATCTGTCCGCCAGCCAGATTTCGCGCCGGCGCGCGGCGCTGGAATCGGCGCAGGTGATCCTTGGCTATACCGCGCGGCTCAACGCGGGCAAGCTGGGGTTCGGGCTGCGCGCGATCACGCGCGTCAACCTGCGCAGCCACGGGCAGGGGGGCGACGCCGATTTCGCCCGTTTCGTCGCCGAACGCCCCGAGATCTGTGCCGCCTTTTCCGTGTCGGGCGATGCGGATTATGTGCTGGACATCCGCGTGCGCGACCCGGATGCCTATGCCGCGTTCATCCACGACCACCTGCTGCCGCATCCGCAGGTCGGGCAGGTGCGATCGGAACTGGTGCTCAAGACGCTCAAGGATCGGGGGGGCGTGACGCTTTAGGTCGCGGCCAGGCGTTTCAGCAATCGGCGCAGGGTTCTGGCGTCGCGCTTGCCCAGCCTGCGTTCAAGGGCTGCCTCGTAATCGCGGGCGGCCTGGCTCAGCACGTCGAAGGCTGCGCGCCCCGGCGCGCGCAGCGACAGCCGCTCGCTGCGCCGGTCCGTGTCCGAGGTCACGCGGGCGAGGAATCGCTTTTCCTCAAGCGCCCGCACAGCGCGAGACACCTTGGTCTTGTGGATGCGCGCGCGCTCGGAAATCTCCCTGGCGCTCAGCTCGCCGTAGCGTCCCAGATGATACAGCACCCGCCATTCGGTGCGCAGCATGCCGTAGAGATCACGATAATTCCGTGAAAAAACATCGCTTTGCGACTCGGCGGCAAGGGTCAGAAGATAGGGGGTAAAGCCCGCGAGTTCAAAGTCGTCTTCGGTTTGCATGATTTTTCGAAAAGCCCCTTGTTGGTTACAAAGGTAACTAACATCATGTCAGCAATTCGTCGAGGGAGGGGACCCTACATGACAGACCAACGCAGAATACCCGGCCGGCAAGCGGGCCAAATCTCTGGCCAAATCTCTGGCCTGACCCGCGCCGGCGGCATCAGCGCCCTGCACGAAGGCTACATGCCCGGCTTCGGCAATGATTTCGAAACCGAGGCCCTGCCCGGCGCCCTTCCCGAGGGCATGAACAGCCCTCAGCGTTGCGCCTATGGGCTGTACGGCGAACAGCTTACGGGCACCGCCTTCACCGCGCCGAGCCATCAGAACGAACGCAGCTGGTGCTATCGCATCCGCCCGTCGGTCAAGCATTCACAACGCTATGAAAAGATCGACCTGCCCTATTGGAAGACCGCGCCCTGCGTCGATCCCGACGTCATCAGCCTTGGCCAGTACCGCTGGGACCCTGTGCCCCATACCGATGCCCCCCTGACCTGGCTGACGGGGATGCGCACGATGACCACGGCCGGCGACGTCTATACTCAGGTCGGCATGGCGTCGCATGTCTATCTGGTGACCCGGTCGATGGAGGATGCCTATTTCTACAGCGCCGACAGCGAGTTGCTGGTGGTTCCCCAGGAAGGCCGCCTGCGGTTTTGCACCGAGCTCGGCGTGATCGACCTTGAACCCAAGGAAATCGCCATTCTGCCGCGCGGCCTTGTGTACCGGGTGGAACTGGTGGACGGCCCGGCGCGCGGCTTCGTCTGCGAAAACTACGGCCAGAAATTCGAACTGCCCGGTCGTGGCCCGATTGGCGCGAACTGCATGGCCAACCGGCGCGATTTCAAGACGCCCGTCGCGGCGTTCGAAGATCGCGAGACACCCTCGACCGTCACGATCAAATGGCAGGGCCAGTTTCACGAAACCAGAATCGGCCATTCGCCGCTGGACGTGGTCGCCTGGCACGGCAATTACGCGCCGGTGAAATACGATCTGCGCACCTATTGCCCGGTGGGCGCGGTGCTGTTCGACCACCCTGATCCGTCGATCTTTACCGTGCTGACCGCGCCTTCGGGCGTGCCGGGCACGGCGAATATCGATTTCGTGCTGTTCCGCGAACGCTGGATGGTGGCCGAGAACACCTTTCGCCCGCCATGGTACCACAAGAACGTCATGTCCGAGCTGATGGGCAACATCTACGGCGAATATGACGCCAAGCCGCAGGGGTTCGTGCCCGGCGGCATGAGCCTGCACAACATGATGCTGCCGCACGGGCCCGACAACGAGGCGTTCGAAAAGGCCAGCCTTGCGGATCTGAAGCCGGGCAAGTTGGACGACACCATGTCGTTCATGTTCGAAACCCGGTTTCCCCAGCATCTGACCGGTTTTGCCGCAACCGAAGCGCCGTTGCAGGACGATTACATAGAGTGCTGGAACAGCCTGAAAAAGCGGTTCGACGGCACGATCGAGGGCAACTGGGACTGATCCGTCGAGGGGGCGCTGCCCCCGCCTTCGGCCCCCCGGAGTTTATTTGGCAAGATGAAGAATGGGCGCCCCGCGTCCATGGAAGGACGAGCAATGAGCTTGAAGAAAAGTTGGCTGGAGAGCGCGAACGCGCCCGGCTGTGAATTTCCGCTGAACAACCTGCCTTATGGGGTATTTGATGCCGGGGCGGGGGCGCGGATGGGCGTGGCCATCGGCGATTGCGTGCTGGATGTGGCCGCGGTGGATCACGGGCTGGACGCCGCGCTTTTCGCGGACCCGTCGTGGAATGCGGTGATGGCGGCGGGGCCGGAGGTCTGGGCGGCGCTGCGGGCGCGGCTGATGGAACTGCTTGGGAACGACGCGCATCGCGACGCGGTGTCGGAGCATCTGGTGGCGCTTTCGGGCGTGGCGCTGAAGATGCCCTTTGCGGTCAGCGAATACACGGATTTCTACGCATCCAGGCACCACGCGACCAATGTGGGCACGATATTCCGGGGGGCGGAGAACGCGTTGCCGCCGAACTGGTTGTCGATCCCGATCGGGTATAACGGGCGGGCGTCGTCGGTCGTGGTATCGGGCAGCGATGTGCGCCGCCCCTGGGGGCAGTTGAAAGGCCCGCAGGATGACGCGCCGCGCTTTGCGCCCTGCGCGCGGTTCGATCTGGAACTGGAGCTGGGCGCCATCGTCGGCACCGGTTCCGAGGGCATGGTGTCGGTGGCCGATGCGGACGCGATGATCTTTGGCTATGTGCTGCTGAACGACTGGTCGGCGCGCGATATCCAGGCCTGGGAATACCAGCCTCTGGGCCCGTTTCAGGCCAAGGCGACGGCGACGACGATCAGCCCGTGGATCGTCACTGCGGCGGCGCTTGCGCCGTTCCGGGTCGACACGCCGGCGCGTGAGCGTGACCTGCTGCCCTATCTGCGCGAACCGGGGCCGATGCTGTATGACATATCGCTTTCGGTCGGCCTGGCCCCCGAGGGCGCGGATGAGCAGATCATCTCGCGCACCAACTATTCCGAGATGTATTATTCCGCCGCGCAACAGCTGTGCCACCACACCACCAGCGGCTGCCCGATGCGCACCGGCGACCTGCTTGGATCGGGCACGATTTCGGGGGCGGACCAGGGCGCGCGCGGATCGCTTCTGGAAATGAGCTGGGGGGGCAAGGAGCCGATCACCGTCTCCGGCACCCAGCGCAGCTTTCTGGAAGATGGCGACACGCTGACGCTGTACGGCGCGGCAGAGGGCGATGGGTATCGCATCGGGTTCGGCGCCTGCACCGGCACGGTTCTGCCCGCGACCCCACAGCCCGAATGGACAAAACAGGAAAGCACGACATGAGCAAGGCATTCGCATCGCAAGGCGATCTGGAAGAAAAGACCATCAGTTTCACGCAGGTGGGTGACGGGCTGTATGCCTTTACCGCGCAGGGCGATCCCAACACCGGGGTCATCATCGGCGATGAATCCGTGATGATCGTCGAGGCGCAGGCCACGCCGCGTCTGGCGCGCAAGGTGATCGACTGCGTGCGCAGCGTCACCGACAAGCCGATCAGCCACCTTGTGCTGACGCATTACCACGCGGTGCGCGTGCTGGGGGCATCGGTCTATGGGGCGCGGGAAATCATCATGTCCGACACTGCCGCCGCCATGGTCGAAGAGCGCGGTCAGGAAGACTGGGACAGCGAGTTCGGCCGCTTTCCCCGGCTGTTTCAGGGGCATGAGGAAATCCCCGGCCTGACCCGCCCGACCACCACCTTCAGCGACCGCATGACCGTGTATCTGGGCAGGCGCCGGGTCGATATCATGCATCTGGGCCGCGCCCACACGGCGGGCGACGCGGTGATCTGGGTGCCCGATCAAGAGGTGATGTTCACCGGCGACATCGTCGAATATCACTCGGCCTGCTATTGCGGCGACGGGCATTTCGCCGACTGGCCCGAGACGCTGGCGGAAATCGCCGCCTATGAACCCAAGGCCATCGCGCCGGGTCGGGGCGATGCGCTGGTGGGCGAGGATCAGGTTGCCGCCGCGCTGGCCGCCACGGCGGATTTCGTGCGCTCGACCTACAAACCCGTGGCCAAGGTGGTCGCCCGTGGTGGCACCCTGCGCGAGGCCTGGGATGCGGTGCGCGCCGAATGCGACCCCAAGTTCGCCGATTACGCGATCTATGAACATTGCCTGCCGTTCAACGTCGCGCGGGCCTATGACGAGGCGCGCGGCATTGACACCCCGCGCATCTGGACCGCCGAGCGCGACCAGACCATGTGGGCCGATCTGCAAAGCTGAACGGCGCAAGGGGGGCGGCCCGAAACAGCAGCCGGACCGCCCCGACCCGACGGAGGAGACAACGATGCCCGCCTATTCCTACGACCCCCAACCCTTTGTGCGCCCGCCCGAACTGGATGGCGGCAGCACCGGCGCGCCCGTCGCCATCGTCGGCGCGGGGCCGATCGGGCTTGCCATGGCCGTCGATCTTGCGTTGCAGGGCGTGCGCTGCGTGGTGTTGGATGACAACAACGTGGTGTCGGTCGGCAGTCGCGCCATCTGCTGGGCCAAACGCACGCTGGAGATTTTCGACCGCCTCGGCGTTGCCGACCGGATGCTGGCCAAGGGCGTCACCTGGAAGGTGGGGCGGCTGTTTCACGGCGCGGACGAGGTTTACAGCTTTGACCTGCTGCCCGAGGACGGGCACAAGTTCCCCGCCTTCATCAACCTTCAGCAATATTACGTCGAACAATACCTTCTGGAACGCGCCCGCGATTTTCCCGACCTGATCGACCTGCGGTTCCTGTCCAGGGTCACCGGTCATCGCGCCACAGACACCGGCGTGGCGCTGGAGGTCGACACCCCCGAAGGGGCCTACACACTGCACGCCGACTGGCTGCTGGCCTGCGACGGCGCGGGTTCGCAGACGCGCGCCCGCATGGGGCTGGATTTCGCCGGACAGACCTTTGCCGAACAGTTCCTGATCGCCGATATCGAACTGGCCGAAAGCCCCTTCGATCAGGGCACGCCAGAGCGCTGGTTCTGGTTCGATCCCGAATTTCACCCCGGCAAGTCGGCGCTGCTGCACATGCAGCCCGACAACCTCTATCGGATTGATCTGCAACTGGATCAGGGCGCCGATGCCGAACAGGAGGCGACCGAGGAAAAGGTCACGCCCCGCATCCGCGCCATCGTCGGTGACCGGCCCTTCCGGCTGGACTGGTTGTCGGTCTACACGTTCCGCTGCATCAAGCTGGATCGCTTCGTGCATGGCCGCGTGGTGTTCGTCGGCGACAGCGCCCATGTGGTCAGCCCGTTTGGCGCGCGCGGCGGCAATGGCGGCATTCAGGACGTCGACAATCTGGGCTGGAAGCTGGCGGCCGTGATCCGGGGCGATGCGGACACCGTGCTGCTGGAAAGCTATCACGAGGAACGCAGCCGCGGGTCCGCCGAAAACATCCGAAATTCGACCCGCGCCACCAATTTCATGACCCCCAAGACCCCGGTCGAGGCGATGTTCCGCCGCGAAACCCTGCGTCTTGCCCACACCCATCCCTTTGCCCGCCAACTGATAAACTCGGGGCGGCTGTCGCTGCCCTGCGCTCTGGACGGGCTGTCGTTGCAGACCCCCGGTCCGGGCGTCGGGCTGGCGATGGTGGATGCGCCGCTGGGCGATGGCTGGCTGCTGCCGCTGGTGCAGGGGCGGTTCGCGCTGGTGGGCTTTGGCGACATCGCCCTGCCCGACATCGGTCTGCCGCGCGTCGGCATCGGCGGACCCGCGCGGGGCTATGAGTGTCACGACGACCCGCAGGGCTATGCGCTGCAACGCTACGGTACCGGGGTGGCCCATCTTGTGCGCCCCGACGGGCATGTCGCCGCGACCTTCACGGGCGTCGTCGATGCCCACGCCGCGCGGACCGCGCTGGCCCGCGCCATGGGCAAACGCTGCGAAAGGGTTTCGGCATGACCGTGCAACAGATGGGCCTCGGCAGCCGGGGCGATGAATTTTACGAGGCGCTGATAGCGGTGCATGACGGGCTGGACGAGCCTGCCAGCCACGCGCTGAACGCGCGCCTCGTGCTGATCCTTGCCAACCGGATCGGCGATGTCGATGTGCTGAAGGATCTGCTGAAAGCCGCCGCCGATGCCTGACGCGGTGCTGTATGATTACTGGCGATCCACCGCCGCCTGGCGGGTGCGCATCGCGCTGAACCTGGCGGGCATCGACTGGGTCAGCCGCCCGGTCGATCTGGTGGCGGGCGATCAGCGCGCGACCGCGCATCTGGCACGCAGCGCCCAGGGGCTGGTGCCGGTGCTGGACATCGACGGCATCCGCCTGACGCAAAGCCTTGTGATCATCGACTATCTTGAGGCAACCGGCCGCCTGTCGCTGACCCCCGCGGATCCCGCGCAGGCGGCGCGCGCCCGCGCCGTGGCCATGACCATCGCCTGCGACATCCACCCGGTGTGCAACCTGCGCGTCGCGGCCCATGCCGCCACGCTGACCGCCGACCCCGACACCCGCGCCGCGTGGATGCGCCATTTCATCCGTCCGGGGCTGGAAGCGGTGGAAACCCTGCTGCACCCCACCGGCCCCTTTGCCATGGGCGATGCGCTGACGCTCGCCGATCTGTGCATCACGCCGCAGCTTTACAACGCCGCGCGCTGGGGCGTGCCGACCGACGATCTGCCGCGCCTGACGCGCGCGGCGGCGCATTGCGCCGCGCTGGATGCCTTTGTGCGAGCCGACGCGGCCGCGATGCAGCTGACGACACCATAAACGATCCGGGCCAAAGCCCGATCCAAGGGAGGACACACCATGACCCATCTGAAAACCGGCCTTTCGGCGCTGGCCCTGCTGGCGATGTCTGGCGCGGCACAGGCTGCCGACGTGACGCTGGCGCTGTCCAGCTGGCTGCCGCCGCGCCACCCCATCGTTGTCAACGCCATCAAGCCATGGGCGAAACAGATCGAAGAGGTGACCGAGGGCCGCGTCAGCGTGCGCGTTCTGGGCAAACCGCTCGGCAGCCCTCCGTCGCATTTCGACATGGCGCGCGATGGCATCGCCGACATCACCTACGGGCTGCACAGCTTTACCCAGGACGACCGCTTTTCCGGGGCGCAACTGGGGCAGTTCTCGTTTCTGGGCGATGACGCGATCGGCGCGTCCGAAGCATTCTGGACCGTCTACACCGAAGACCTGAACGCGCGGGCCGAACACGACGGCACCCACCTGCTGGGCCTGTTCGTCCACGGGCCGGGTCTGCTGCACAACAACGTGCGCAAGATCGAAACCCCCGCCGATCTGTCCGGGCTCAAGATCCGGGTTCCGGGGGGCTATGTGGCGGCGCTGACGGAAGACCTCGGCGCGACGCCGCTGTTCATGTCCTCGCCCGAGGTTTACGAAAAACTGTCGCGCGGCGTGATCGACGGGGTAGCGTTCACCTATGAGGCGCTGACCGCGTTCAAGCTGACCGACGACATCAAATATTCGATGACCGTGCCCGGCGGCCTTTACAACACCAGCTGGTTCCTGGTGATGGACCAGGACAAGTGGGATGAAATCCCGCAACAGGATCAGGCGGCGATCGACGCGATCTCGGGGGCGGCCTTTGCCCGGCTGGTGGGCCAGGCGTGGAACGACGCCGACCTCGCCGCCGAAGCGGCCATAACGGACGCGGGGATCGACCTTTACCCGGCGCCGGACGCGGTGGTCGACGCGGTGCGCACGGCAGCCGGGAAACACGAACGGACCTGGGCCGACAGCCTGCCCGAAGGCGAAGACGGCGCCGCCGCCCTGGCGCGCCTGCGCGCGATGACCGGCGTGGAGACCCTGGCGACCCAATGATCCTGAACCGGTTGGAAACAAGTCTGCTGGGGCTGGCGGCGGTGCTGCTGCTGGCCCTCATGGCGGTGACGGGGATCGACGTGATCGGCCGCTACCTGCTGAACGCGCCGCTGTCCGGCGCGTTCGAAATGACCGAGCTGCTGCTGGGCGCGCTGGTGTTCACGGCGCTGCCGCTGGTCAGTCGCAACGGTGCGCATGTCGAGGTCGATCTGGTCGCGGGCGTGCTGCCGCGCGCCGTCAACCGCGGGCTGGGGGTTTTCGCCGCGCTGGTGTCAGCGGGGGTGCTGTGCTGGTTCGCCTGGACGCTGCTGATGCTGATGCTGGGCCAGATCCACGACGGCGCGCGGTCGGTGTCGATGGGGGTGCCGCTGGCGCCATTTGCCGCGCTGGGGGCAGCGGCCTGCCTGCTGTCGGCGCTGTTCGGACTGATCCGGGGATTTACCCATGACTGAATCGCTTGTCGCCATCGCCATCCTGCTGGGGCTGGTGTTCGCCCGCGTGCCCATCGCCTTTGCCATGGCGCTTGTGGGCGGGGTGGGCTTTGCGCTGCTGCGCGGCTGGGAACCGGCCAGCGCCATGGTCGGGGCCGCCGTGTTCGAAACCGGCCTCAGCTATTCGCTGTCGGTGGTGCCGCTGTTCATCTTCATGGGCAACGTTCTGGCGGGATCGGGCATCGCGCACGGGCTGTTCGCCGGGGCCGACCGGCTGTTCGGGCGCATGAAGGGCGGGCTGGCGCTGGCTGCCGTGTTGTCTTGTGGCGGGTTTTCCGCCGTCTCGGGGTCTTCGCTTGCCACGGCCGCCACCATGAGCCGCGTCGCCATGCCCCCCATGCGCAAGTTCGGCTATGCCGACAGCCTGGCGGCAGGGTCCATCGCCGCCGGGGGCACGCTGGGCATCCTTATTCCGCCCTCGGTCATCATGATCATCTATGGGCTGCTGACCGAAAGCGACATCGGCAAGCTGTTCATCGCGGGGCTGATCCCCGGCGTGCTGGGCATCCTGTTCTATTTGATCGCTGTGATGGTCGCGGTGCGCCTGAACCCCGGACTTGCCCCCGAGGCGGGCCAGTCCCAGCCCATGACCCGGCAGGACAAGCTGGGAGTGCTGGGCACGCTGGGGCTGTTCGCCTTTATCATGATCGGGATCTACGGCGGGTTTTTCACGCCGATCGAGGCGGCCGGCATGGGCGCCATCGCCTCGCTTGGCCTGGCGCTGGGAATGCGCGCGCTGACGTGGAAAGGCTTTGCAAGTGCGTGCCGCGAGACGCTGCTGGCCTCGGCCATGATATTCGCCATCATCATCGGCGCCGAGATCTTTTCCGCCTTCGTCAACTTTGCCGGGCTGCCCGACGCGCTGGTCGACATGATCTACGAGGCCGACGTGAACCCCTGGACCGTGGTCTGGATCATGGTGGGGATCTACCTGCTGATGGGATGCGTGTTCGAAAGCCTGTCGATGATCCTGCTGACGGTGCCGGTGTTCTACCCGATCATCGTCCAGCTTGATTTCGGCTCCGGCCCGCTGGCCGACCCCGAGGCGCTGTTGATCTGGTTCGCCGTCGTCGTCGTGGTCGTGACCGAGGTCAGCCTTATCACGCCGCCCGTGGGGATGAATGTGTTCGTGTTGCGCAGCGTCATGCCCGACATCCCGCTGACCGACATCTTTCGCGGCATCACGCCGTTCTGGCTGGCCGATCTGGTACGGCTGGCGTTGCTGGTGCTGGTGCCGTGGCTGTCGCTGTGTCTTCTGTAGCGGCCATGATCGATCTGCCCCCGCCCCGCGCCTCGCTGCCGATCCTGCTCATCCTTGCGCGCGAAACCATGCTGCGCGAGCTGCGCCCGATGATGGCCGACGCGGGGCTGACCGAACCGCAATGGCGCATCCTGCGGGTGCTGACCCATGAGGGCGCGCTGTCGGTGCAGGATGTGGCGGCGGCGGCCTGTCTGCAGCCCACATCGGTGTCGCGCATTCTGCAATCCATGGTGGAACGCGGGCTGGTGCTGCGTCGGCAGGACAGCGCCAACCGGCGGCGTCAGGTGGTGACGGCAACGGCGCAGGGCCAGGCGCTGATCGCACGCTCCGCGCCGGTATCGCGCGCCGTCACCGATGGCTTTGCGGATCGGTTCGGGCGGGAACGGTACGCGCAGCTTGTGGCGCTGCTGGATGCGTTCATCGTCGATTGCGGCGAGGGCTAGTCAGATCCGCATCCGGGGCACATCGTTGGGGTCAAGGCGCAGTTCGATCAGCAAGGGGCGGTCTCGGGTCGCAATCGCATCCAGCGCCGCGTCCAGCCCCGCATCGTCGGTCACCAGAACCCCCTGCCCGCCCAGCGAGATCGCCACGTCGGCAAAGGTCGGCCAGTCGAATTCGGTCAGCGACGGGTCCATCTTGCGGTCCAGAAACTGGATATGTTCCGCGCCATAGGCGGCATCGTTGCACAGGATCACCACCAGATCCTGTTTCAGCCGCACGGCGGTGTTGAATTCGCCCAAGCCGCCCATCATGAACCCCCCGTCGCCGGAAAACAGCACCACGGGACGGTCCGGAGCCGCGATGCCCGCGCCGATCGCCTCGGGCAGGCCCAGCCCGATGGACCCGAAATGCGCTGTAACGACAAAGCTTTGCGGGTCGCGCACCGAAATCCGGCACCAGACCTCGGTCATGAAGCGGCCTCCGTCGGTGACAAGCACGCGGTCCTGCGGCAGCACGCGTTCCAGCCGGTCGAGGGCTGCGACATAGCTCACATGGCTGGTAGATTTCCGCCCCGGCACATGGGTGCGCAGCGTTGCGGGATCAAGTTCGGGGGTAAAGCCCGAGGGCGCGATTTCCGCCTCATCCAGCCAATGCACGAAATTATCCGCCGTCAGACCCGCGTCGGCCACCAGCGCCGCGTCAGGATGCACAGACCGCCCCATGGCGGTGGGGTCGGTGTCAACCTGCACCAGCCGCTTGCCGGCCGTCAGCTTGCCCCGGTCGGTGGTGAAATCATGCAGCCCCGCGCCAAAGGCGACGATGCAGTCGGATTTGCCGATCACGTCATAGGCGGCGGGCGTGCTGAGCGTGCCAAAGATATCCAGATCATGGGGATGGCCGCGAAACAGCCCCTTGGCGCGCAGGGTGGTGGCGACGGGTGCCTCAAGCCGTTCGGCCAGCCGCAGGATCCGGTCGCGCGCGTGAACCGCGCCGCCCCCGGCAAGGATCACCGGTCGGCGCGCGCTGGCGATCATGCCGATGGCCTGATCCAGCGCGTCGCCTTCGGGCACATAGCTGCGGGTTTCGAACACGGTCAGCGCGTGGGGCGCATAGGGGGTCTCGGCCCACATGAAATCCGCCGGCATGTTCAGCACCACGGGGCGGCGTTCGACCCGCGCCCGCCAGATCGCGCGGGCGACATCCCGCGCGGCGGTGTCAGGCGCGCGCAGCTGTTCGAACCCCGCGCCGGTGGCCAGAACCACGGCGCGCTGGTCGATGCCCTGCAGGTGGCGGGGGTTGGCGACGGGGGTGTCCCCGGCCAGCAGAACGACGGGGATCTGGCCGCGCACGCCTTCGGTCAGCGCGGTCATGCAGTTGGTCAGCGCCGGGCCATGGGTGACGGTGGCGATGCCGGGCGCCCCGGTGACCTGCGCATAGGCCAGCGCCATCAGCACGGCGCTGCCTTCATGCGCGGCGGGAACGAAACGCCCGTTACAGCCGCGCACGAAATGATCGGCCAGAAACAGGTTTGCATCGCCCATCAGGCCGAACATCACGTCGATGCCGTGGTGCCGTACCGCGCGGGCGATGGCCTGATGCACGGGGATGTCCCGGGGGGTGGTGTCGTACATTGCGGGCGCTCCTCTTTGGGCAAAGGATAGCGCAGCGGTCATGCGTGTGGCGCGCATCTTGCGGGGTGCTGCGGCGGTTTGATGCACGATCCGTGCATGAAACCGCGGCCACGCATGCGATGATCGCACGCGCCACGCCACGCCGTCGCCGCCGACAGGCAGGCCGGTGCGCCCCCGGCCCACAGCTTTCGGTTGATCGGATTGGTAAGTTCGGTAAAGCTTCGACCGTTGAATGCATTTACAATCAGAGGCGCTTTTCATATGGCCATTATCATTGAAAACATGGGCGATGCTGAAGGAACCGTCAGCACGCGGTACGCCATGGCCCCCGGCGACCGGTTCTAAGTGTCCATCCGGGAACATCTTGAATCTTTGGAATCACTTGTGAATCCTTGGCGGAGGCAAGGTTTTGCAGGAGCTTTTGGATGTGGACCA
>NZ_QLMG01000037.1 GCF_003259905.1 Salipiger aestuarii
CTTCACGTTGTTCCTTGAGGATGGGCGCGTCCGCCTGACAAACAACGCGGCCGAGCGCGCGCTGCGCGGTATCGCCTTGGGACGGAAATCCTGGCTCTTCGTCGGCTCCGAGCGCGGAGGCGACCGCGCCGCCTTCATGTCTTCCCTGATCGTCACCGCCAGGATAAACGACATCGCCCCGCAAGCTTGGCGCGCCGACGTCCGCGACAAGCTCCCCAACACAACGGCTTCACGGGTGCCGGACCTTCTGCCATGGAATTGGCAGACATCGCAGCGCCAACTCGCTACATGACCGCAGCCTACGCCGGATGCTTACGTCGGGGGGCAACAAGCCGTGCGTTGAGTGGGGGCGTTCGGAGTTATAGTAAGTCAGCCACTTGCCGATCCCTGCGCGCATTTCTGATCCCGCACGCCATTGCGATTGGTAAAGATAATGCCGCTCAAAACGCGCCGAGCGTCGACGCGAAGCTTATGATCGTTGTATTGCAGTTCTGACGGCGAGCTTGGTCGCGGCGCGCGCCTGACGAACTTGTCCCAAAGTGCATCCTTCCATTCATGAGAACAGATCACACCATCAAACCATGGGATCAAACATCTCTGGGCGGCTTCCGGGGCCAAAGTGTCCCACGGTCCCGTTCTGCGCGGGACACAATTGCCCGTAGCTTTATGAATTCACTTAGACATTTTTGCTGGTATGGAGCGGGTGAAGGGAATCGAACCCTCGTCACTTGCTTGGGAAGCAAATGCTCTACCATTGAGCTACACCCGCACGGTTGGCCGCGTATCATAGCTCACCGCTTATGGGCAAGGCCGAAAGATGCAGAACGCTACTGTGTGCCAACCACAAACTCGTACTTTTCGGCTACGTTTTTCATTCCGTTCAACTGCAAGGCGTTCAGCGTCAGGTCGAACGCACGGCGGTAGGTGTTCGGAGTGGCATTATCTTTATCAATGGCAATGGATTACGGTGGCGCGATGCGCCGAGGGACCACCGACCTCACAAGGCGCTTTACAACCGATGGAAGCGGTGGTGTGCCAAAGGCGTCTTTGCCCAAGTGATGGCGAGCCCGGCAGCCGAGCACCGCGAACGAAAGACCGTGATGATCGCCGTGACTTACTTGAAGGCACACCGCACAGCGACCAGCATGGGCGTCAAAAAGGGGGACGCGGACGCCTGATCGCTGCCCGACAGGGTATTGCGTAGCAATGTCCCGAGAGGGGCGGCGCACAAAGGCGGTATGAACACCTAGCTGCACGCCATCCGCGATAGCATGG
Organism: Salipiger aestuarii; assembly: GCF_003259905.1. GTDB lineage: Bacteria > Pseudomonadota > Alphaproteobacteria > Rhodobacterales > Rhodobacteraceae > Salipiger > Salipiger aestuarii. The sequence continues at coordinate 1,276 of NZ_QLMG01000037.1, forward strand.
GGCGGCCGCTGAACCTGTTCCTGACAGCGGGGCAAGTCGGGGATTCCATCGGCGCGCGTGTATCGACCCAGCGAAAACCTGCTCATGCTACAGGCGAGAACGCAGCAATGAGTATGACGATGGGCGACAGCGTTAAACGGTGGACGGCGAAGCGGAAGACGGCCTTGGTGATCGAGATCATCCAGGGCGAGACGACCGAGTCGGAAGCGATCCGATCCTTCGACCCAACGCCTTCCGAAATCAAGGGGGGGGCGAGGACGCGAAGCGCGGCATGGAGAATCCGCTGCGCGCCAACCCGCGCGACATCCGCGAGCAATACGAAAAGCGGCTCCGGGACCTGCAGGAAGCTTATGGCGAGGCGATGCCGGAGCTGCGGGCCCGGAAAAGCTCTGGGTCCTGCCGTTGGCATGAGGCCCCGCATTCAGGCTGTGCCTTCCGTGGCCACGACGGCCAGCGCAGCCCTCGAACACGCCCTGATCGTCCGATTCGGCACCTTCGGCCGAATCGAAGAAGAGTTCCTGCTGAGGTCGTGCAACGGGCTTGTCTTCACCAGCCCGCACTTCACGGCCATCGTCCGCAGCGACGGATTGAAGCAGGATTTCCTTACCCCCACTGCCCGCAGCAGAACGGCATGGTCGAGCGCTTCATCCAGACGTTGAAGGATATCGACACCGTTTCGAAAGCAAACAGCACGCGATGCGCATGATCGCAGACTGGATCGCTTTCTACAACACCCGCCGCCCTCATCAGGCACTCGCCATGTGCACGCCTGCCGAGGCATTCAGATTGGCGCCTTAACCTGAGCAAATTCCGCTCAGTCGGTGCAGATTGGTCTTGGGGTCGCTGGAACTGCCTTGTTCCGCCCGGACAACCGCCGTGCTGCCGCAAGGCGGTCTGCCGCGCGGCGGCGCGCGAATCTGCCTTGCACGCTTGGCTCCCTGCGCTTAGAAGACCGAAAATTCGCAAGAGCGTGGCGTCTCCCGCAGGGCGGCGCCCGGAAGCATAGGGAAATGGTATGCAGGTCACCGAGACTCTGAACGAAGGGCTGAAGCGCGCCTACGAGCTTATCCTCACCGCCGAGGAACTGGACGCAAAGGTCAACACCAAGCTCAAGGAAGCGCAGCCCGAAGTCGAGATGAAGGGCTTTCGCAAGGGCAAGGTGCCGATGCCGCTTCTCAAGAAGCAATTTGGCCAGCGCATCATGGGCGAATCGATGCAGGAAGCCATCGACGAAGCCATGTCGAAGCATTTCGAAGACAGTGGCGACCGGCCCGCGCTTCAGCCGCAGGTCAAGATGACCAATGAAGACTGGAAAGAGGGCGACAACGTTGCCGTCGAGATGTCCTACGAAAAGCTTCCCGATGTCCCCGAGCTGGACCTGAGCGGCGTCGAGATCGAAAAGCTGGTGGTCAAGGCCGATGACTCCGCCGTGGACGAGGCGCTGGCCTCGCTTGCCGAGACCGCGCAGGATTTCAAGGACCGCAAGAAAGGCACCAAGGCCAAGGACGGCGATCAGATCGTGATCGACTTCGTCGGCAAGGTCGATGGTGAACCTTTCGAGGGTGGCTCTGCCGAAGACTATCCGCTGGTGCTCGGCTCCAACTCCTTCATCCCCGGCTTCGAAGAGCAGCTCGTGGGCGTGAAGGCCGGGGAAGAGAAGGCCGTCGAGGTTTCTTTCCCCGAGGAATACGGCGCTGAACATCTTGCGGGCAAGGCGGCTGTCTTCGATGTGACCGTCAAGGCCGTGAAAGAGCCCGTCGCTGCCGAGGTGGACGATGAGCTTGCCAAGAAATTCGGGGCCGAGGATCTTGCCGGTCTCAAGGCGCAGATCGCCGAGCGTCTGGAAGCCGAATACAGCGGCGCCGCGCGTCAGGTGATGAAGCGCGGTCTGCTCGACGAGCTGGACAAGCTGGTCAGCTTCGATCTGCCCCCGGCGCTGGTCGATGCCGAAGCCGGCCAGATCGCGCACCAGCTGTGGCACGAGGAAAACCCCGAGGTCGAGGGTCACGATCACCCGTCCGTCGAGCCCACCGAAGAACACAGGACCCTTGCCGAGCGTCGCGTGCGCCTTGGTCTGCTGCTCGCCGAGATCGGCCAGAAAGCCGAGGTCGAGGTGACCGACGCCGAGATGACCCAGGCGATCATGTCCCAGGCACGCCAGTATCCGGGACAGGAACGCGCCTTCTTTGACTTCGTGCGCCAGAACCAGCAGATGCAGCAGCAGCTGCGCGCGCCGATCTTTGAAGACAAGGTGATCGATCATATCGCCGCCCAGGCGAAGGTGACGGAAAAGGAAGTCACCAAGGACGAGCTTCAGGCGGCGGTCGAGGCGCTTGACGAAGAGTGATCCGGTCCGGGCGGCGGGTGCTGCCCGTCAGCTGCAAGAGACAGAAAAAGCGCGTCGTACAAGCGGCGCGCTTTTTTCATTCCGGACGCTGTGCATCTCGGCAAGGAAACGGGCGTCAGCGCGGCCGGGCCATTGCCTCGACAAGTTTGATGACCGCCTGGCGTTCTTGTTTTGACAGTTCCCGCAGCAGCGCCGCCACGATGCGGGTGTCGCGCATCAGCGTATCCTCGGGAGGAGGGGTGTCGGGTGGCACCTCGAAGAAGGCGGCAAGCGGCAGCGCCAGCGCGGTTGCGATCTGAAACAGCTGTGCTGCCGGGATCCGGCCGGCTCCGGTCTCGTAGCGGTGTATCTGTTGCGTGTTCGCGCCGATTCGGCCCGCCAGCTCGCCTTGTGTCAATCCCGCAGCCTGCCTGTACATACGCAGACGCGCGGCGATGCCTTGTTCCAACGTCACGGATCGTCCTCGTTACTCTGTCCACTGAACCGTGAACGGAGTGCCTTGCCGTCCGAGGATAGGCAAGAATTGCAGCTAAGTAAGGTAAATTTTTAGAGTTTATGACGTGAGAGCAAGACAATCGCAGGGATGTGCGCGCTCTGTCGACCAACGGGATCCCGGCTGGAACAAAGGGACGGCGCCCGCGGCTCAATCGCTTGCGTTCTGACGCCGTCCGAGAATCAAGAAAACCGCGCCGAATGCATCGGCGCGGTTTCGATAAGACCAAGGGTTCGCCTCGGCATGCCGTGCGAGGATCAGTCCTCGCGGGCCTCTGCGGCGCGACCTTCCGGAGTCTCGACCAGATCGGATTCGTCGTCATCGGCTGCACCGCCGATGTCGTCGAACAGCTCGGAAATCTCGAACTCGGCCTGGGCCTCTTCTTCGGCGGCCAGTTCCTGGATCGACTTGCCCGACGCCTGAAGCTCGGCCTCTTCGGGCGAGCGGGCGACGTTGATTTCGACCACGCACATGACTTCGGGGTGCAGGTGCACCTCGACTTCATGCAGACCCAGTTCCTTGATCGGCAGGCGGATGATGACCTGCTTGCGGTCGATCGAGAAACCTTCTTCGGTGGCGATGTCGGCGATGTCACGCGTGGTGACCGAGCCGTACAGGTTGCCGCCGTCCGATGCCGAGCGAATCACGACGAACTGCTGTCCGTCGAGCTTGGATGCCAGGCTTTCGGCTTCTTTCTTGGTTTCCAGGTTGCGCGCTTCGAACTGGGCTTTCTGCGCTTCGAAAGACGCGATGTTCTCTTTCGATGCGGTCAGCGCCTTGCCTTGCAGCAGCAGGTAGTTGCGGGCGAAGCCGGGTTTGACGTCGACGACGTCACCCATCTGGCCAAGCTTGGCCACACGCTCAAGAAGAATGACTTGCATGGGCTTGGCCTCCTTATTTCACGACGTAGGGCAGCAGGGCGAGAAAGCGGGCGCGTTTGATGGCGCGGGCCAGTTCACGCTGCTTTTTCGCCGAAACGGCGGTGATGCGCGACGGCACGATCTTGCCACGCTCGGAAATGTAGCGCTGCAGCAGTTTCGTGTCCTTGTAGTCGATCTTCGGCGCGTTGTCCCCGGAGAAGGGGCAGACCTTGCGGCGGCGGAAAAACGGTTTTGCGGCCATGGTTTAACTCCTTTTTTCGGGGATCAGTTGCGGCGTTCGCGGCGGTCGCCACGGCCTTCGCGCTCGTCGCGCTTCTGCATCTGGATCGACGGACCTTCGGCGTGCTCGTCGACCTTGATGGTCAGCACGCGCATCACGTCGTCATGCAGGCGCATCAGGCGCTCCATTTCCTGAACGGCCGTCGCCGGGGCGTCGGTGCGCAGGAAGGCGTAATGGCCCTTGCGGTTCTTGTTGATCTTATAGGCCATCGTCTTGACGCCCCAGTATTCGGAATTGACGATGCTGCCGCCATTGTCCGAAAGCACGGTGCTGAAATGTTCGACGAGGCCTTCGGCCTGCGCGTTGGAAAGATCCTGACGCGCGATGAAAACATGCTCGTAAAGCGGCATGTGAGCTCCATTTTTGTCTGGGCGCATTTCATAGGACAGGCACACCCTTGCTCCTGCCCACGAGAGACTGCGCGGTTCACATCGTCCTGCAAGGGATATGCCCATATACACGGATGGGCGGCGGACGCAAGCGCAGCGGGGGGGGGCGCTTCTTTCCCGAAAACGCCCGCGAATTGACGAGCGGTCGTCTTGGAATGGTCCGCTTTCGGGCCGACGCTGGCGGCCTGTCAACCACGGTCTGTTCCCGACGTTTGCGCGCCGCCGCCGGGAAAAATGATTTGCCATGGCACCCTGTTGCCCGTTTGCCGGCGGCCGCGCCCGCGAGGCCGCTCCGCTGATGCTGCGGCTCGTGATTTCTGTTGCGTTTGCGGCCGGCGGGCGGTGTTGCCTAACGGCACGGGCGCGGCCGCGGACCGAACCTGGTGCTTGTGCGTTTGGGACACAAGGATCTGTGTGTTTTTCCACAGACTCTGTGACACGAGCCGGAGTTGAGATTACGCCCCGGTCGGTCGATCCTCGGGTCATTGGCGGCGTGGTTCGCCGGCTCCCAGCAGAACGGATACAAATATGAAGACGATGATTTTTGCGGGCCTCCTGGCTGCGGTCCCGATGACGGCGATGGCTGCCTCCGAGGCATACAAACTGGACAGCAGCCACAGCCAGATCGTGTTTTCCTACAACCACCTTGGTTATTCGACCGGGTTTGGAATGTATTCCGGGTTCGCGGGCGAAATCCAGTACGATGCCGAAGATCCCGCTGCCTCGTCGGTCGAAGTGTCGTTTCCAGTCAATTCGATGATCACCGGTTGGGACGCGCGCAAGGATCACTTCATGAGCGGCGAGTTTTTCGACGCATCGGATGACGAGATGGTCACCTTTACCTCGACCTCGATCAACGTGACGGGCGACAGCACGGCCGAGATCACCGGCGATCTGACGCTGAACGGCGTGACCAAATCTGTGGTGCTGGACGCGACGCTGACCCAGGCGGGCGAGCATCCGATGGAAGGCAAGCCTTGGCTTGGATTCTTTGCCACCACCACGCTGCTGCGCTCGGATTACGAGGTGGGTGCCTATGCCCCTTATGTCAGCGACGAGGTCGCGGTCGAGATCTCGATCGAGGCGATGCCGGCAGAGTGACGCCCGCGGGTCTTCGCGGCGGCTGTCGCGGGTTCTGGCCCCGCATTGTAGCCCCGGATGCGCAGGCGTCCGGGGCTTTTTCATGGCTGCGCCCACCTCTGCCGGTCGGGGTGAGAGGTTTGTGAAAACCGGGCGGCGTGGCCTATTTCGGTGCCATCCGCAGCGCGCCGTCCAGGCGGATGACCTCGCCGTTCAGCATGCTGTTGGAGATGATGTGCTGCACCAGGGCGGCGTATTCCGTCGGGTCGCCAAGACGTGGCGGGAAAGGGACCGAGGCGCCAAGCGTGTCCTGCACCTCTTGCGGCAGGCCGGCCATCATCGGCGTGCGAAAGATACCCGGAGCGATGGTGACGACGCGAATGCCGTAGCGCGCAAGTTCGCGTGCCGCCGGAAGCGTCATCGACGCCACGCCCCCCTTGGACGCCGCATAGGCCGCCTGACCGATCTGCCCGTCGAAGGCGGCGACCGACGCGGTGTTCACGATGACCCCGTGTTCGGACGCCTTGTCGTCCGGGTTCGCGCAGTGTTTCGAAATGGCCTCTGCTGCCAGCCGCAACATGTTGAACGTGCCGACGAGGTTGACCGAAATCGCCTTGGCGAAACTGTCCAGCGCGTGCACCCCGTTGCGCCCGACGATCTTTTCTCCCGGCGCGATTCCGGCGCAGTTCACCAGCCCGTCCAGTCGGCCAAAGGTGTCTTGCGCGGCGGCGACGGCGGCCTCGCCATCGGGTCCCGAGGTCACGTCGGTTCGCACGAAATGCGCCGCGTCGCCCAGCTTGGCCGCCATTGCGTTGCCCGCTTCGGCGTTGACGTCAAGCAGCACCGCGCGTCCGCCGTTTTCGACGATCATTTCGGCCACCGCGGCGCCCAGGCCTGATCCTGCGCCCGTGACTAGGAATACCCGATCCTGGATCTGCATGTCTGTCTTCTCCTGCTTGCTTGCCGCGATGCGGCATCCTCGGGGCGCACAATAGCAGTGGGCAACCGATGTGCAATCGCCGTATGGACTGGTCCGGGGGGCGCCTGTCAGGCCGGCGATGCCCGGTTTCTGCCCATCAATAAGGCATTGACCGGGCCGAAACCGGAATGATCCGGCGTATTCGAGGCAAAACGACAAAAAAGCGCGCGCTGCGGTGCAGCGCGTTTGACACAAGCCCTCGGCGGCGCTTCCCTTGTGGTACGGCGTTCTGAAACGGGCCTCGCCCGGAAACATTTCGCGGCTGTGTCAGGCCCGCTTGGGCGGGCTGATGTGCGATTTGTCCCCCGGCGCTGCCTTTTCGGGCGATCCGGAAGGCCGTGACCCGGCCGCCTTCGCGCAAGAGGACCGTCATGACTACGATCATCGACTACTATTTCTCGCCGGCCTCGGGATACGCTTATCTCGGACATGAAACACTGATGCGACTGGCCCGTGAAAGCGGTGCGACAGTGCGCTTTCGGCCCGCCGACATCGACCGGATCTGCCGCGAGGCCTTGCTCGACCAACCGCCGCGCCCCGAGGACAGCGTCGAGGACCGCCGCCGCTGGGCGCGTCTGCGCGGCCTGCACATGGCGCCGATGCCGATGCATCACCCAGTGGACTCACGTCTGGCGGCGCGCGTGATCATCGCCGCCGGCGATCTCGGTCTGGACCAGTCCGAGGTGGCGCTTGCCTGTATGCGCGGCACCTGGGCCGAGGGGCGCAACATCGCCGATCCGGGAGATCTGGCCGAGGCGATGCATCAGATCGACCTGCCCGGATGCCGCCTGATGGCGTTGGCCGAGCGCAACGAGATCCGCGACAAGGCCGATGACATCACGCTGGAAATCGTGCAGCGTGAGGCGGTTGTATCCCCCACCTACATGATTGGCAGCGAACGGTTTTTGGGGCAGGATCGACTGCCCGCAATGGCCGAAACCCTGCACAGGAACGCGGCCTGATCCTGCCTTTCCGTGGGGCACGCCCCAAATACGACGCCCGGTTTCGACAGAAACCGGGCCTTTCGCGTTGCATGGATGCGCGTGCGGCCTAGGTTGGGGCGCAAGACGGTGCGGCCCGATGGCTCTGCGCCCCGGACCCACGCGCTTTTGCCGGCGCGACGCTGACGCTGCTGCCAGTCGGCGGGTATCCGGTGCGCCCGCACGCCAAGGACAGGATAAAAGACCAGATGACCGACATCTCCTCCATTTCCAGCGATTGCACCAAGGCCCATGCCCGCGCGGCCTGGTGTCACGATGTGCTCAACAGCGCACCGGACCGCTTTGACGCGGGTCGCCAGATCGCGCGGCGGCTTGGCGCGCTGGTCGAAGGCGGGCGCGTCGAATTCGGCTTCTGGACGCCGGAATTGCTGGACTGGCGGATCGCCGACGGCGATGTGTTTCTGGAGATTCTGCGTCCGCGCGACGGCATCGACCTGACCGCCACCGCCGCCGATGTCTGCTTTGATCGCACGCTGTTGCCGGTGGCGCGGGCCGAGGCGTTCACCTTTGCCGCCGCAAGCGGGCTAAGGCTGGGCGACCGCGAGACGGTCGGCGATTTTTATGCGCTGGTCTGGCGGGATCACGACGGCGCGCTGCACCGCATTCTGGACCCGTTGGCGGCCTCGCTGCCCTATGGCGCCTTCGCCCCGGCCGAAATTTATGATCTGCCCGCGATGCAGGCGCGCCGACAGGACACCGGCTATTTCGAGCAGGTCCGCGGGGATGCGCCGCACAAATTCGCGCCACCCACCTCTATATTGCAGGTGCATGTGCCCACCGCCACGCCGGGGGGCACGCTGGCCGCGCTGACCCGACAGTTCGAACGGCTGGGCGTGCGCGTCGCCGCCGGGCTGCCGCTGGAACCCGACGATGAGCTGTTCGCCGGCTACGACGCGGTGCAACTGTTGCCCGTCGAGCCGACCACCGTCTACGAGGCCGGTCCCGATTTCTGGACCCACACCGGCGAAGACGAAGGCCAGGTGACCGCCCATCTTCTGCGCCCGGATACCACCAACTGGGGGTACGACATCGTCATTTCGGGAATGGCGACGGTGAATCCGGTGCTGCTTGAAACCGCCCGGCCCGATGAACTGGTGGACCTGGCTGCCGTGCTGCACAATTTTCCGCGTCACCCCAAGATGCTGGTGCTGGACGTGGTGTTCGGCCATGCCGACAATCAGGGGCTGCACGCGCTCAACAGCCATTTCTTTGCCGGGCCGAACATGTATGGCCAGAACCTTGATTACCGAAATCCCTTCGTGCGGGCGATTCTGCTGGAACTGCAACGCCGCAAGGTGGATTTCGGTGCCGACGGGGTGCGGATCGACGGCGCTCAGGATTTCAAATGGTGGGATGCCAGCGTGCAGGACATGCGCCATGACGACGCCTATCTTCAGGAAATGTCGGATCTGGTGCAGAATGTCGGCGGGGTCGACTACCGCCCGTGGTTCGTGTTCGAGGATGGCCGCCCCTGGCCGCAGGAAGACTGGGAACTGTCGTCGGATTACCGCGCCGTCATCAAGAACCAGCAGGGCACCGATCCGGATGTATTCCAGTGGGGGCCGCTGACATTCGCCCACAATACGCCGTTCATCTACACGTTCTGGCTGTCGAAATACTGGCGCATCAAGGAAATCCTGGAACATGGCGCCAACTGGATTTCCGGCACCGCCAACCACGACACGCTGCGCCGAGGCACGCAGGTCAGCCCCAAGCTGAACATCAACACCCGGCTTGGCGACACCAAGATGGAGATCCTCGACAAGGCCTATGACAACCCGGCGGTGTCAATTCTGACCTACGCGGCGCTGCCGGGGGTTCCGATGGATTTCCTGAACGCGACCGCGCGTGCCAGCTGGGGGTTCATCCGCAATCAGGATGACAAATACGGCGTCAAGGTGGTGTCCGAAGAGGCGATCTCGCTCAAGTGGCAGGTGGATGAATACGCCTATTCGATCCCCGGCGCGTTCCGGTTCCTGAAAGAGCTGGGGTTCGAAACCCGCGAGGATCTGGCGCGCTTCCTGGAATTCCTGCCCGCGCTGGTAGAGGTGACGGATTACGACCTGCACACCATCGCGACGCTGCTCAACGCCGTTGAGCCGAAACTGGCGGGACCGCATCCGGTGACCGTCGGCGCGCTGAAACAGATCGCGCGGGCGTGGATGGATGACATGCACGAATACTGCAACGTGTCGCATTCCACGTCGAAACTGGACCCGGTGCAGACCAACGCGATGCGCCGCCTGCGCATGTTCCGCCTGCACAACCCGTGGCTGCGCCACAATCTGCGCGCCGACGACCATTTCCGCTATGTCGAACCGATCGACGGGCGCACGGTGCTGGTCTCGCTGCGCAACGCGCCGGACGGGGGGGAGGTATTCACCATCTGCCACATGGAGGGCGGCGAGACCGGAGAAATCGACCCGCTCGACCTGCTGCCCGACGGTGTGTCGCGCAACGACTGGTATCTGGCGATCCGCAGCCCCGGTATCGGAACGGATTACCTGGGCGGGCCGATTACCCTGCGCGATTCCATGGGGCTGGTGTTCACCCGTGGTCTGGACGTGACGCATCTGGCCGGAGAGCCGCACTAGGCGGCCTTCGCCGCGCGCACGGCGGGCGGGGTATCGGTTGACGCCGCGCCGGACGCCGCTCCGATACCGCGCGGTGGGGGCGATGCGCTTGAATCCGGCCTTGCGATGGCGGTGCTGTCCGGCAATCTCGTGCTGGGCTGGGCTGGGCTGGGCTGGGCTGGGCACATGGCGCGGCTGGCGGGGATGACATCCACCGCAGGGCTGCCGGGCAGGCTTGTCAGTTCGGTGCGCTGACCACCCGGCGCGCCCAAAGTGCCTGTGCAGCCTCACGCGGCGCCTGTTCGCCCAGCGTCGACAGCGCCAGCGCGGCGGTGCCGATCACCGTGGCTTCGGCAAAGGCATCCGTCAGGGTGCCCTGCCAGATCGCATTCAACCGGGCGGGGTCGGTTTCGCCATCGTCGAGCCGGCGCGTGTCTTCCGGACGCAGGGGCGGGATGATATCGTCCCATGGCTGGCCGTCGCGCAGGCCAAAGCCTTCGATCGCCTTGGCGGGGTGGCGCTCGAATTCGCCGCCGCCGCCCTTGATGACCGTCAGCGCCCGCAGCCCCAGGATCTGCGCCGCGTCCTGTTGCAACAACCGGTAGGGCGGGTGGAACACGCCCTGCACGCTGCACGCCGCGCGGCCCGGATTCAGCATCCGGCACACGGTATTCACGCAGGATCGCAGGTGCAGCACATCGCGCAGGCGCAGCAGCCCGAACAACGCCGGGGACATGCGTTCCAGCGGCAGATAGACGATATCCCGGGCGCGGATCAGTCGGTCGGCATCGCCGGGGTCGTCGGCAACCGGAATGCCCAGCGGTGCAAGCCCGGCGCGCACCGCGCCATCCGCGCCGTTCCAACCGTGTAGCAACACCGTATGGCCCGCATCCGCCACGAGCCGCGCCGACAGCAGGAACCACGGCAAACCGCGCGTGCGCCCGGCGGCGTAGCTGGGCCAGTCCAGCGCCGGCTGCGGCATTCGGGGCATCGCCTGCTGCGCGCTATGGGCAAAGCCCGCGATCTCGTCGGCGGTCTCGCCCTTCATACGCAGCAGCATCAGCAGGGCGCCGATGGCATGCGGGTCGGCATTGCCCGACAGCATGAGACGCATGGCATCTTCGGCCTCGTCGCGGGTCAGCGCGCGTGACCGGCCGGGGCCGCGTGCAAGGGTGCGGACGTGCGCGCCAAGCGGCGTGGCGGTCATTCGGCGGCTTCCTTTGACAAGGCCGAGGCAAGGATTCCCGCCAGTTCGGGGCGGCACGAGCCGCAGTTGGCGCCGGCCTCCAGCGCGGTGCCGATGGCTTCGACGGACATCAGGTGCTGGTCTTCAATCGCGGCGAGAATTGTGTTCAGCCCGACATTGAAACACGAACACACCAGCGGGCCGGGGTCCGGGCGGTCGGCGGGGGGGTGGCCGGTCAGCGCGTCGGGGGCCGCAGTCCCCGGCAGGGTCGCCAGGAACTCACGCTTCAGCGCGACCGGCTCGGGGCCCGCAAACAGCGCGGCCAGCAATTTCCCGTCGTGATGAAACGCGATGCGCGCGCGGCCGCGGCGGGCATCCAGCATCACCTGCGCCTGCGCCTGTGGCAGGTCGAACAGGCCGCGAGCATAGTTTTCCCAATCCTGCGGCAGGGTGGCGCCCGCCATTTCGGCGCGCCATCCGGTGCGGGTGCGGGCGCGCGCCCAATAGGCGCTGTCGGGGGAAAGGGGTTGGCTCGACACGGCGAATCCGTACCACGCGGGATCGAAACGTGCCACCGAAACCACGCTCGCCTTGCTTTCGGGTTGTCCCGAAACCGGGTCTGTCAGCGGGGCCACCAACGCGTCGATGCGCGCGGCGGGGGCGGTTTCGCCGGTCCAGTGCATTGGGGCAAAGACATCGCCGGGCTGTACGGCATCGGTCAGGCGGGCGCGCAGGATGGCGCGGCCGTGGGGGCTGTGCAGATGCACAAGATCGGCGGGCGAGATGTGCAGGCGCGCCGCATCCGTAGGGTGAATTTCCAAGTATGGTTCTGCCAGATGCGCCGATAGGCGCGGCGACAGCGCGGTGCGTGTCATGGTGTGCCACTGGTCGCGGATGCGCCCCGTGTTAAGCCGAAAAGGGGTGTCCGCCGTGGGGGTCGAGCCGGGCGCGCGGTGGCGCACCGGGATCATCCTGCCCTTGCCGCCGTCATGATAGAATTGGCCGTCCGCAAAGAACCGTCCACCCTGACGCCCCTGGGTAAAGGGCCAGCGAAAGGGCGCCATGGTTTTGTACCCGCTGTCGCCAAGTTCGGCCTTGCCCGAAATGTCGAAATCGCGCCCCAGCGTCCCGGCCACCCCCGACAACGCCGCATATTCGCGAAAGATCTCGGCGGGCGACGCGTAATCGAAGGCGGCGGCATGGCCCATGCGACGCCCGATCTCGGCGATGATATCCCAGTCGGGGCGCGTGTCGCCGGGGGCGGGCAGCGCGGTGCGCTGGCGGCTGATGGTGCGGTCGGAATTGGTGACGGTGCCGTCCTTTTCGCCCCATGCGGTGGCGGGCAGCAACACATGCGCCAGGCGCGCGGTGTCGGTCTGCGCGGTGATGTCGCTGACCACGACGAAATCGCAGCCCGCGATAGCGTCGCGCACCGCATCGGCGTCGGGCATGGTGACGGCGGGGTTGGTGTGGATGATCCACAGCGCCCTGATGCGCCCGTCGCCCACCGCCCGGAACATGTCGACGGCCTTCTTGCCGGGGGTGTCGGCGATGACCGGGCTGTCCCAGAATTGATGCACGGCGGCACGGTGGTCGGGGTTTTCCAGATCGAGATGGCAGGCGAGCGTGTTGGCCAGCCCGCCGACCTCGCGCCCGCCCATGGCGTTGGGCTGGCCGGTCACCGAAAACGGCCCCGTGCCGGGCAGGCCGATGCGGCCAGTGGCAAGGTGGCAATTGACGATCGCGTTGACCTTGTCGGTACCCGAAGTGCTTTGGTTGACGCCCTGGCTGTAGACGGTGACAACCCTTCGGGAGCCGATCCACAGCTTGTAGAACGCATCAAGCTGGGCGCGGGTCAGGCCGGTCGCGGCGTCGTCATCCAGCGCGGCGGCGGCGATGGCGTCTTGCATGCCGGTGATATGGGCGGAAAAATCGTCATCGATCGCGCCCGCGGCGTCGATGGCGGACAGCAGCCCGTTGAACAGCGCGGCATCGCTGCCCGCCGCCAGCCCTAGGTGCATGTCCGCCCCGTCGCAGGACGCGGTGCGGCGCGGGTCGATCACCACCAGCCTGGTGCCGCGCGCCTCGCGGGCCGCCAGAATGCGTTGATGCAGCACCGGGTGGCACCAGGCGAGGTTGGACCCAACGAGCACCACCAGATCTGCCTCTTCGAGGTCTTCGTAGGTGCCAGGCACCGTGTCGGTGCCAAAGGCGCGCTTGTGCCCGGCCACGGACGAGGCCATGCACAGCCGCGAATTGGTGTCGATATTGGCACTGCCGACGTAGCCCTTCATCAGCTTGTTGGCGACGTAGTAGTCTTCGGTGAGCAATTGCCCCGAGACGTAGAAGGCCACGCTGTCGGGGCCGTGTCGCGCCACTGTGTCGCGAAAGCGGTCCGCGACCAGTTCCAGCGCCTCGTCCCAGCTTGCATCGCGCCCGTGGATGCGGGGGGACAGCAACCGGCCGTCCAGCCCCACGGTTTCGCCAAGGGCCGAGCCCTTGGAGCAGAGCTTGCCGAAATTGGCCGGATGGTCAGGGTCGCCCCGCACGTCCAGCCCGCCGTTGCCGTCGGCGCGCAGCCGCACGCCGCAGCCCACCCCGCAATAGGGGCAGGTCGAGCGGATTTCGGGAAAGCTCTGGTCTTTCATCACGCGGCACTCCGCTGGGCGATGGCGTCGCGGTCCAGCAGGATGCGCCCGTCCTCGACGCGCACCGGGTAGGTGTCGATGCGGTACTCATCCACCCCCAGGGATTCGCCCGAGTTCAGATCGAAGATGGTGTTGTGCAGCGGGCAGGTGACCTTTTGCTCGTGCACGATGCCCTCGGACAGGGGGCCGCCCTTGTGCGGGCAGAGGTTGGACACGGCAAAGACTTCGGTCTCGCCGGTGCGGAACACCGCAAGGCAGCCCACCTTGGTTTTCACCTGCCGCGCCCCGCGCAGGGGCACGTCGTCGATATGTCCGATGTCGATCCAGTTCATTCCGCTGCCTCCTTGGTAAGATCCGCGAGGGGGTGGAATTTCACCGCCTCGGCCGGTTGTGCCCGTTCTGCCCAGGGGTCGACCTGGTAGACGGATTGCGAGATGTCGAACCGTTCGACCAGCGCGCGGCGCGTGGCGTCGTCGGCCAGCGTCTCCTTGACCCAGTCGAGTCCGACCTTGGCGACCCACTTGTAGGCGCGATCAAGATACTTGGCGTTCTCGCGATAAAGCTGCACAAAGGCGGTGGTCCATTCGATGACCTCGTCTTCGGTGGCGACATCGACCAGACGCTCGGTTTCCCTGACGTCCATTCCGGCCGCGCCGGCCACGCTGACCTGATAGCCGCTGTCAACGCAGATCACGCCGATGTCCTTGCAGGTCGCCTCGGCGCAGTTGCGCGGGCAGCCCGACACGCCCAGCTTGACCTTGTGCGGCGTCCAGGACGCCCACAGCTTTTTCTCCAGCTTGATGCCAAGGCCGGTGCTGTCCTGGGTGCCAAAGCGGCACCAGTCCTTGCCGACACAGGTTTTCACCGTACGCAGCCCCTTGGTATAGGCATGGCCCGACACCATGCCCGCCTGATTGAGATCGTACCAGATCGCGGGCAGGTCTTCTTTCTGGATGCCCAGAAGGTCGATGCGCATGCCGCCGGTCACCTTGACGGTGGCGCCGTATTTCTCGGCCGCTTGCGCGATGGCGATCAGCTCCTGCGGGGTGGTCATGCCGCCCCACATGCGCGGCATGACGGAATAGGTGCCGTCTTTCTGGATGTTGGCGTGGTTGCGTTCGTTGACAAAGCGCGACTGGGGGTCGTCGGTGTAGTCCAGCGGCCAGTCGGCCAGCAGGTAGTAGTTCACTGCGGGACGGCAGACGTGGCAGCCGTTGCGGGTTTTCCAGCCCAGTTCCTGCCAGACCGCTTCCTGGGATTTCAGTTCCTGCACCTTGATCAGGCGGCGCACGTCTTCATGGGTCAGATCGCAGCAGCCGCAGACCGGCTGCGCGGCGGGCAGCACGAAATCATCGCCCAGTGTGACCGACAGCACCTGTTCCACAAGCCCGGTGCAGGTGCCGCAGGACGCCGACGCCTTGGTGGTTGCCTTGATGGCGCCGAGGTCGGTGGCACCTGCCTCGATCGCCTTGATGATGTTGCCCTTGCATACGCCGTTGCAGCCGCAAATTTCTGCCTCAGGCGGCAATGCTGCAACGGCTGACAGAGGGTCCACCTGGGCACCCCCTTGAAAAGACGGACCAAAGATCAGCGTTTCGCGTATGTCCGAAATATCGGTGGCGTCCTTGATAAGGCCAAAGAACCAGTTGCCATCGGCGGTGTCGCCATACATCACCGCACCGATCAGCCTGTCGTTTTCGATCACCAGGCGCTTGTAGATGCCGCGCGCGGGGTCGCGGAACACGATGTCCTCGCGGCCCTCGCCTTCGGCAAAATCACCCGACGAGAACAGGTCGCACCCGGTGACCTTGAGCTTGGTGGACAGCTCGCGCATCACGAAGGTTTCTTCTTCGTCCAGCAGTGTTTTCGCCAGCACCTTGGCCTGGTCGTAGAGCGGCGCGACAAGCCCGAAGAGCGCACCGTTATATTCGACGCATTCGCCCACGGCGTAGACATCCGGCGTTTGCGTGCGCATCTGCGCGTCGACCTTGATCGCGCGACCACAGGCGATGCCGCTGTCCTGCGCCAGCTTGACCGAGGGGCGGATGCCCACGGCCATGCACACGATATCGCAGGGCAGTTCGGTGCCGTCGGCAAGGTTCACCTGTTCGACCCGGCCATTGCCGACGATTTCCTTGGTGGACGCTTCGAGCATCACGGTGATGCCACGCTTTTCCAGATCCTTCTTCAGCAGGTAGCCCGCCGCCGGGTCAAGCTGGCGTTCCATCAGGTGGGTCGAGATGTGTAGAACGGTCACCTCCATACCGCGCAGGCGCAGCGCCGCCGCGGCCTCAAGGCCAAGCAGGCCGCCGCCGATCACCACCGCGCGCGCGCCGGGTTTGCCCGCGGCTTCGGTCATGGCGGTGGTGTCTTCGAGATCGCGAAAGGCAACGACACCGGGCAGATCGTGCCCCGGGCAGGGGATGATAAAGGCCGAACTGCCGGTGCCGAACACCAGCTTGTCATAGGGCACCTCGCCCTTTTCCCCGATCACCACCTTGCGGTCCGTATCGACCGAAACCACCTTTTCGCCAAAGCGGCAGGTGATCCTGTTTTCGGCATACCAGGCATCGTCATGGGTGACGATTTCGCCATAGCTCTTTTCGCCCGACAGCACCGGGGACAACATGATCCGGTTGTAGTTGCCGCGCGGTTCGGCGTTGAAAAGGGTGATGTCATAGGCGGCCGGGTTGGCTGCGATGATCTGTTCCAGCAGGCGGCCAGAGGCCATGCCCGCTCCGATGACGACGAGTTTCTGCATGTTCTGGCTCCTCTCAGATGTACCAGGCGACGACGTGGGCGAGGGCACCGCCCTGATAGACGGGCAGCGCGACCATGGCGCTGTAGCCTTCGGTCAGGGCAGGGGCGCCGGACAGGATCACCGGCAGGCCGGTGGCAAGCACCTTGCCGATATTGCCCTGATTGGCGGTGACGCGGCGCGGGGGCGCGTCGTTGTCATCGGTCCACAACGGACCGTCGCGTTCGCAGATGCCATCCACGAGGATCGCGGCGGTTTCCTTGCCGACCTTTTCCGGGCGCGCGTCCCAGATTTCGAAGCGCCGCGCGATGGGGGTGCCGCGCGCGGACAGCAGCGTCAGCACGAACTGGCGGTCATGGGGCACCGGCACGGGCACGCCAAGGCCGGTGGTCAGCCCCGCCTTGCCGGCGCTGTCGGCGCGGATGAACCGGTAGCCGCTGCCCAGCTCGCGGAACAGCATCGGCGTGCGTGCCGACCATACACCGCCCGGAAGGCCCTGGCCGCGCGGGAAATGCGTGTGCTGGCTGACCCATTCGAAATGCTTGGCGGCGCCGTAATAGCCATCGTCCAGCATCATCAGCCCGTCCAGTTCGGACCAGACCTCGATCGCGCCGATGCGTTCGTCGCTGTCGCTGCACAGCACGACAAGGACCGCCTTCAGGTCGTCTTCGTCAAAGACCGGAAGGGCCACGGCGCTGGTCAGGCCGGCCTCGGCGGCGGCCTCGATGCGTTTGAAATACGAACCGTCAAAGCCCTTGAGCACGACGGGGCGCTGTTCGGCCCAGGCCTTGCCGGGCAGGCCCTCGCCCTTGCCGAAGCTGATGGCGCGGGTGGCGGTTTCAAAGGCGGCGAGGTCGCCGTAATTGCCGTTGGCAAGCACAAGCCGGTCGCCGTCGGGAATCCAGAGTTCGGTGACCTGAATAAAGGTTTTCACGCGTGCGTCGATGACAGTGTCCATGCAGGGACCCCCAAGTCAGAGAGATTGTTGAAGGCACACCCCGACCGGGGCGCGCGCCGGGTCAGGCGGCTTTCTTCTTGTCGGCTTTCATCTTGGTCTTGCCGTGTTTTCCGTGCTCGTATTCCTCAAGGAAATTCAGCACCTGTTCGCGGTAAAGGTAGTAATCGGGGTGTTCGAGCAGCGCCTTGCGGGTACGCGGGCGGGGCAGTTTCACATCGACGATCTTGCCGATGGTGGCCTGCGGCCCGTTGGTCATCATTACCACGCGGTCGGCCAGCAGGATTGCCTCGTCCACGTCGTGGGTGACGCAGACGGCGGTGACCTTGGTGCGGCTCCAGACTTCCATCAGCACCTCTTGCAGCTCCCACCGGGTGAGGCTGTCGAGCATGCCGAAAGGTTCATCCAGCAACAGCAGTTTCGGCGACAGCGCAAAGGCGCGGGCGATGCCGACCCGCTGCTTCATGCCGTTGGACATATCGGCGGCGCCCCGATCCATGCTGTCGGCTAGGCCGACCCGTTCAAGGTAGTATTCCACCACCTCCTGCCGTTCGGCCTGGCGGGCCTTGGGATAAACCTTGTCGACCCCGATGGCACAGTTTTCGCGGGCGGTCAGCCAGGGGAACAGGTTGGGTGACTGGAACACCACGGCGCGTTCGGGATCGGCCCCCATCACGGCGCGCCCATCGAGCTTGATTGCGCCTTTCGAGATGCTGTTAAGCCCGGCCGCCATGGTCAGCACGGTCGACTTGCCGCACCCCGAATGGCCGATAAGCGAGATGAATTCGCCCTTGTCCATCTTGAGGTTGAAATCCTCGACCACCGTGAGCGGCCCTCTGGGCGTGGGATAAACCTTGTGCAGCTGCGAAAATTCGAGAAAGCGGTCTTCGCGCAGGCTGCCTGTCGCATCCTGTACGGCGGCGGGAAGGTCCGAGGCCGCGCCGTGGATCGGGGTGATGTCGGGCAGATTGTGGGTGCCCTGGGCCTTGGCCTCGATGCCCACGTCCATGAGGTAGGTGGTGACGGCGGCGCGCAGGCGTTTGAAGTCGTCGTTGTGGTTCATTTCACCCCGGTCGCGGGGGCGGGGAAGCGCGACGGTGAATTCCTCGCCCAGGGTGCCGTCGGGGTTCAGCGCGATGATGCGGTCGGCAAGGATGATCGCCTCGTCCACGTCATTGGTGATAAGGACGCAGGTTTTCTTGTCCTGGTTCCAGATCGCTTCGATCTCGTCCGCGAGGTTGGCGCGGGTCAGCGCATCAAGCGCCGACAGCGGTTCGTCCAGAAGCAGCATTTCGGGATTCATCGCCAGCGCGCGGGCGACGTTGACTCGCTGGCGCATGCCGCCGGACAGTTCGGCAGGGCGGCGGGTTGTGGCGTGGCCCAGACCGACCATGTTGACGTATTTGGCGACGGTGGCCTGCTTGTCGGCCTTGGGCATCCTGGGAAAGACGCTGTCGAGCGCAAGCTGCACATTGCCGTTCACCGTCAGCCACGGCATCAGCGAATAGCTTTGAAAGATCACGCCGCGTTCGGGGCCGGGGCCGGTGATGGGCGTGCCGCGATAGGTCACGCGGCCCTTGGTGGGGGTGTCGAGTCCCGCCATCATATTGATCAGCGTGGTCTTGCCAGAGCCGGAAAAGCCCAGCAGGACAAGAAATTCGCCCTCCTGCACATCCAGGTCGATGTTTTGCAGAACCGGTGTTTCGTGGATGCCGGTGCCAAAGCTTTTCGAGACGTTTTCGAACTTGAGGAGGCTCATTGGATTTCCTTTCGCGCTATCGCTTCGTTGCCTGAGCGCGGTTTTCTATGCGCTATCGCTTCGCTGCCTGAGCGCCGGTTACCTGTTGTTCGAAAAGGTGAAGAGGGATTGCAGCGCGAACATCACGCGATCGAGCAGGAAGCCGATGATGCCGATGGTGAAGACGGCGACCATGATCTTGGCGAGGCTGCTGGACGAACCGTTCTGGAATTCGTCCCAGACGAATTTGCCAAGACCGGGGTTCTGGGCCAGCATTTCAGCGGCGATCAGCACCATCCAGCCAACACCAAGCGACAGGCGCAGGCCGGTGAAGATCAGCGGCAGGGCGCTGGGCAGGACCAGCTTGGTGATCTTGGTCCAGGTGTTCATCTTCAGCACCTTGGAGACGTTGACCAGATCCTTGTCGATGCTGGCCACGCCAAGCGCGGTGTTGATCAGTGTCGGCCAAAGCGAGCAAAGCGTCACGGTGATGGCCGAGATCAAAAAGGATTTGGAAAACAGGCCATCATTGGTGGCAACCGCGGCAGAGACCACCATGGTCACGATCGGCAGCCAGGCCAGCGGGGAAACCGGCTTGAAGATCTGCACCAGCGGGTTGATGGCCGAGTTGGCATATGGCGACAGGCCGGCAAGAATGCCCAGCGGGATGGCGATGGCCGATCCGATCAGGAAGCCGAAGAACACGGTCTTGATCGAGGTCCAGATCTGCTCGTAGTAGCTGGGCGCGCCGGTATAGGCGATGGTCTTGACCTGATCGGCCTTGCCCGCGGCAATGAGCTTTTCATTGCGCGCCGCGACCATGGTTTCGAACTTGGCCTGCTTGGCGGCCTTGGCGGCGGCATCCTCGTTCAGCAGAACCGCTTCGTGCCAGACTTCGGCGGGGCCGGGGACGGCGCCGAGCGAGGTCTGCACCCTGGGGGCAAGCGTGCCCCAGATCACAAGGAAGGCGGTGATGGCGACGAGGGGCACCCCAAGCAGCAGCCAGATGTCCTTGATCTGCGCGCGGGGGTTGTCGCCAGCGGCTGCCTTGAGGATGGGGGTAATCCAGGACAGGCCGAGAACGCGAAACCAGGCGTCCGCCTTGTTGATGCGGGTGAAGGTGCGGGCCTTGCGGGCCTCGCGTTCGGCTTCACGGGCGTAGTCGGGATCGACGGTCGTCATGTGAGGGGTCCTCGGCTTGGTCGGGAGACGGTCGGACGCTCGTTCCTTGCGGAACATCGCCCCACCCGCCATCCCGCAGGTGATCCTTGGCGGGAGGTGGCGGAGATCCTGCAAAAGGTGAATCTCCGCGCTGTGTTTTACGGTGCGCCCGGTCGGGCGTTCCGGGGAAGGGAAATCAGCCCTTTACCTCGGTGCCGACCACGGTCTGCTTACCTTTGAGGCCGATGGGCAGGCTGTCGAGGTAGGCGTTGGGGGTGCGGCCGTCGTAGGGGATGCCGTCGATGATGTCGCCCGAGGGGGTCGCATCCTTGTAGCCGTCGCTGTCCCAGGGGAAATCGGCCTCGTCGGCAAGCCCTTCGTCGACCAGCGCGCGGGCTGCGTCGAGGTAGATT
Source organism: Salipiger aestuarii (assembly GCF_003259905.1). GTDB lineage: Bacteria > Pseudomonadota > Alphaproteobacteria > Rhodobacterales > Rhodobacteraceae > Salipiger > Salipiger aestuarii. The sequence continues at coordinate 22,158 of NZ_QLMG01000037.1, forward strand.
TCGGGCTTGTAGACCGATCTGGCGATCTCGTCGTACCACGCATCCGACCTGGCTTCGGGGATCTGCCCCCAGCGGCGCATCTGGGTCAGGTACCAGACCGCGTCGGAATAGAACGGATAGGTGGCGTTGTAGCGGAAGAAGACGTTGAAATCGGGCACCTCGCGTTTGTCGCCCTTTTCGTATTCGAAGGTGCCGGTCATCGAGTTGGCGATTACCTCGGCGTCGGCGCCGACATATTCGGGCTTGGACAGGATCTCGACCGCGTCCATGCGATTGGCGTTGTCGTTTTCGTCCAGCCACATGGCGGCGCGGATCAGCGCCTTGACGACGGCCCGGGTGGTGTTGGGGTTTTCCTCGGCGAAACCGGAGGAGATGCCGAACACCTTCTCGGGGTTGTTCTTCCACAGTTCGTAGTCGGTGATGACCGGCACGCCGATGCCCTTGAACACGGCGGCCTGGTTCCAGGGCTCGCCGACGCAATAGCCATAGATGGTGCCGGCCTCGAGCGTGGCGGGCATCTGGGGTGGCGGAGTCACCGACAGCAGCACGTCGGCGCCGATCTGGCCGGTGACGTTTTCGGGGCTGTAATACCCCGGCTCAAGCCCACCGGCGGCAAGCCAGTAGCGCAGTTCGTAGTTGTGGGTCGAGACCGGGAACACCATGCCCATGTTGAACGGCTTGCCTTCGGAGCGGTACTTTTCCACGACCGGCTTGAGTGCCGCCGCGGAAATCGGGTGCTGCGGGAGGCCGTCGGCATTGGTGGGGATGTTGGGTTTCATCTCGTCCCAGACGGCGTTGGACACGGTGATGCCGTTGCCGTTCAGGTCCATTGAAAAGGGCGTGACGATATGCGCCTCGGTGCCGTAGCCGATGGTTGCGGCCAGCGGCTGACCGGCCAGCATGTGCGCGCCATCCAGTTGCCCGCCGATGACGCCGTCCAGCAGCACCTTCCAGTTGGCCTGCGCTTCCAGGGTCACGAACAGGCCTTCGTCAAGGAAATAGCCCTGTTCGTAGGCCACGGCGAGCGGCGCCATGTCGGTCAGCTTGATGAAGCCGAAGGTCAGCTCGTCCTTTTCCAGATCCTGTGCGAACAGGGGGCCAGCAAGCGTCGTGGTGGCGCTGAGCGCGAGGAGAAGTTTCTTCATTCGGTCCGTCCCTTTGGATAAAGGCCCGGATGCGCTCGGGCCAAACGTGAAAAAGCCGCTGACTGGTCCTGATCTGCAAACGATCACGACAGTCGAGCGGCTTTGCTCAGTATTCCCGGTCTTTGGGAGAGTTTCGGAAGAGGGGCGCCATTGCCCGTCTCTTGGACCGTCTATGCGGCATGCCCGGCGCATCGCTCAAGATAAAATTCCTTGTGAGGGCATCTTTTACCGGGGAGTCCGGATTTCGATGCCGCAGCTGCACAAGAATGTTGCGCTATGATCCGGTTGGCTCGAAAATGCGGCCATCGAAGAACGAATCCGGCCCCAGGAACAGCCGCCCCGATACCGAGGCGACCGCGGTCGCCTCGGAAAGCGCGCCTTCGATCTTTGAGGAGGCGCCGGGCAGGTCGGCGCGGGTGCCCTGAAGCGCGGCGCGGTACAGATCGCTGCGAAACACCGCGCGCGCGGCCCGTGCCGCCGATGCCCGGTCAAGCCCGGTGCGCGCGGCAAGCTGTATGCCGATCCATTCCGCCTGGCTGCGCCACGGGAACGAGGCGCCGCCGCGATGGAATTCGATGAAGCGGTCGACCTGGCGTTCCTCGCCCCGCGCCGAGATCACCATGCGCCCGGTCAGCGCCCGGTCGAGAATTTCGGCGGGCAGGTCAAGGTATTCCTTGCGGCTCAGCAACTCGGCGGCCAGCGTGGGCGCGCCGGGTTCCGCCAGCCAGCGCCCGGCGCGCCAGACCGCCCGGATCAGGCGGCCCAGCAGGTCGGGTTCCGCCTCGGCCCAGTCGCTGCGCACGGCGAGCACCTTTTCGGGCGAGGATTTCCAGATCGCATTGCCTGGCAGCAGCAAGGTGCCGACGCCGTTTTCGACCGCCATCGAGCCCCAGGGTTCGCCCACGCAGAAGGCATCGATTTCGCCCGCCTCCATCGCCTGCGCCATCAGTGCCGGCGGCACGGTGCGGATGTCGACGTTTTGCGGCGCCGGCATTCCCAGCGCGGTTAGCCAGTAATACAGCAGTTCCGCATGCATCGAGAACGGAAACGGTACGCCCAGCCGCAGCGGATGGCTGGCATGGGCGATCAGCGCCTCGCCCGCCTTGCGCGCGTCGACGTAATCGAAATCATGCCCGCCCGCGCGCATCCGGGCAGCCAGTTCGTTGGACACGCCGATGCCGTCGCCGTTCATCGACAGCACGCTGACGGCGGACAGCGGCGTGCCGGCGCCCCCCAGACCAAGCGCGACGGCGACCGGCACGGGCGAGAGCATATGCGCCGCCTCGACCCGCCCGAAGCTGAGCATGTCGCGCACCGACGACCATGACGGCGCGCGGCGCAGGTCGAGCGCGATGCTTTCTTCGGCGGCGAACCCCATTTCATGCGCAACAATCAGCGGCGCGGCATCGACCAGCGGCAAAAAGCCCAGGGACAGCGTGGCGGCGATCATCCCAGCAGCCCCGCTGCGGTCACCAGCGCCGAGGCGACTTCGGCCACGCGCTTGCCCTGATCCATCGCGGTCTTGCGCAGCAGCGCATAGGCGGCATCCTCGTCGATGCCGCGCGCGCGCATCAGCATGCCCTTGGCGCGGTCGATCATCTTGCGTTCTTCAAGCGCGCGCTTGGTTTCGGCCAGTTCGGTACGCATCCGCTGAAACATGCGGAACCGCGCGATGGCGGCATCCAGCACCGGCTTGACGCGGGTGGCCTTGAGCCCGTCGACCACATAGGCCGACACGCCTGCCTCGATCGCGGCTTCGGTCAGCCCGGCGCCGTCGCGATCCACGAACATCGCCACGGGGCGGTCGAGCGGGCCGGAGGCCAGAGCCAGCTCTTCGAGCATGTCGCGCGACGGGTTTTCCAGGTCGATCAGGACAAGATCGGGTTTCAACGCCTGGATGCGGCGGGCAAGCCCGGTCGGTTCGGCGATGACGTGAACGTCGAAATCCCCCGCGTCGCGCAGGCTGTCGACTATCAGCAAGGCGCGGTCCCGGTCGGGTTCGACGACGACGATTGAAAGAGTGGCTGTCATTCGCAACTCATCGCAGGTCCTTGGGCTTTGTAAAGCGGTCGCCCGCGCCCGCGTCGTCCCGGCGCGGCATCTGCCGCTTTTTGCAGCACACTGATGCCGCTGCGGCGGGCGGCTCTGCCGCACAGGTTTTGTGCGGGGTTGGGGGCTGTCACGCGCACGCGCCTGGCGTAGATGTCACGCACCGCAAGGAGCACAGCCCAGGAGCACAGCATGGAAATCGGCCTTTATACCTTTGGCGACATCGGCACCAACCCGGTCACGGGCGAAAAGGTCGACGCGCGCAAGCGGTTGTCTGACCTCATGGAAGAGATCCGGCTTGCGGATGAGGTCGGGCTGGACGTGTTCGGCCTGGGGGAACATCACCGGCCCAACTACGCGGTCACCTCGCCGCACACGGTGCTGGCGGCGGCGGCGGCGGTGACGCAGCGCATCAGGCTCAGTTCGGCGGTGTCGGTGCTGAGTTCCGACGATCCGGTGCGGGTCTATCAGCAGTTTGCGACGCTGGACAACCTCAGCGGCGGGCGCGCCGAACTGATGGTCGGGCGCGGCAGTTTCATCGAAAGCTTTCCGCTGTTCGGCCATGATCTGAAGGATTACGACGCGCTGTTCGAAGAAAAGCTGGCGATGCTGCTGGAAATCGACACCCACGAACTGCTGCGCTGGCCGGGAACCGATCATACCCAGGCGGTGGACCGGCTGGGGGTGTATCCGCGCCCCGTCAACGGCCATCTTCCGATCTGGATCGCCGCCGGGGGCAGCCCGCAAAGCATGGTGCGCGCGGGCGGTCTGGGCCGTCCGCTGGCGCTGGCGATCATCGGCGGCGAGCCGCGGCGCTTTGCCGGTCTGACCGATCTTTATCGCCGGGCGGCCGCCCAGGCCGGCCACGCGGATGTGGCGCGGGTGTCGATGAACGTGCACGGCTTTGTCGGCACCGATGCCAAGCGCGCGGCGGATGTGTATTATCCCGCGCAAAAGGCGGTGATGGATCAGTTGGGGCGCGAACGCGGCTGGGCTCCGCAAAGCCGGGCGCAGTTCGATGCCTCGATGGGGCCGGAGGGCGCGCAATTCGTCGGATCCCCGGCGCAGATCGTCGACAAGATCCTGTCGCTGCGCGAGGATCTGGGGTTCGACCGGGTGTCCATCCAGATGGCCATCGGGGTGATCGAGCACGCCGAAGTGCTCAGGGCGATCGAGGTGCTTGGAACCCAGGTCGCGCCAGAGCTGCGAAAGGCGGGCTAGCGCCCCGACCGCCCGACGCCCCGACCGCCTAACGCCCCTGACGGCGCGCCATGAACGCAAGCCGTTCGAACAGGTGCACGTCCTGCTCGTTCTTCAGCAGCGCCCCGTGCAGGCGGGGCAGGGCGTTCGTGCCGTCCTGCCTGAGATCTTCGGCATCCAGATCCTCGGCCAGAAGCAGCTTGAGCCAGTCGAGCACTTCGGAGGTCGATGGTTTCTTCTTCAGGCCCGACTGTTCGCGCAGCCCATAGAACTGCGTCAGCGCCTCGGTCAGCAGGGCGGGCTTGATGCCGGGGTGGTGCACCCCGACGATGCGGCGCAGCGTCTCGGGGTCGGGAAAGCGGATGTAGTGAAAAAAACAACGCCGCAGGAACGCGTCGGGCAGTTCCTTTTCGTTGTTCGAGGTGATGATGACGATAGGCCGGGTGCGCGCGCGGATGGTCTGTCCGGTCTCGTAGACGTGAAATTCCATCCGGTCGAGTTCCTGCAACAGGTCGTTGGGGAATTCGATGTCGGCCTTGTCGATTTCGTCGATCAGCAACACGAGTCTTTCGTCGGTGTCGAAGGCCTGCCACAGCTTGCCCTTGCGGATGTAGTTGGCGACGTCATGCACGCGCTCTTCGCCAAGCTGGCTGTCGCGCAACCGGCTGACCGCGTCGTATTCATACAGCCCCTGTTGCGCGCGGGTCGTGGATTTGATGTTCCACTCGATCATCGGCAGGCCAAGCGCACCCGCCACCTGGCGGGCCAGTTCGGTCTTGCCGGTGCCCGGCTCGCCCTTGACCAGCAGTGGGCGTTCCAGGGTGATCGCGGCATTCACCGCAACGGTCAGATCGTCTGTGGCGACATAACTGTCGGTTCCGTCGAAGCGCATGGGGGCCTCCTCCTTGATGTCATCGGAATAAGGGCTGGCGCGCAGGCTTGCAAGCGCGGCGCTCAGGCCGCAAGCCGACCGGGCAGGCGGCGGGCAATCGGGGCCAGCGCGCCAAGGTGCAGCCAGGTGCCGCCCAGCCGGTGCAGGCGCGCGCCGGTGCCCAGCTTGAAATGCATCAGGCCGGGCGAATCATCAGAATTGACAATACCAAGGTCAAGCTGGCTGTGGCCCCTGGCAGACAGATAGGTCATCGCCTTCCACAGCAGGGCGTTCATCGCGTTCAGGCGCCGCCCCTCGGGCAGGGACACGCCCATTTGCCAGGTGGCCATGGGGCCATGGCGCAGCACCGCGATGGCGGCGACGGCAACGCCGTTGTGGCGGGCTTCCCATACCAGGGCATGACCGGGGTTTTCACGCGCAAAGGCGGCGATCAGCGCCGGGGGCAGGGTGCGGTAATGGCGGGTGCGGGCCTGAAGCACCTCGGCGCGCATGATCCAGTGATCGCCGGTAAGCGCATGACGCGTGAGTCGCAGGTCCGCCCGCGCGCTGCGGTTCAGGCGGTTGCGCCATTTTTGCAGCATTGCGGCGCGCATCTGATCGGGCGGGGCAAGCGGCAGAATGGCAAGGGTGGCGGGGGTCATCAGCGGCCAGAACCCGGCGGCGCGCAGCGAGAGGGCATTCTGTTGCGCGGCGTTCAGGATCAGCGGTCGCGCGCGCTGCGCCCGCGCCAGCCTCAGCCAGGTCTCTGGCGGCGTTGGATCGTGCGACACCGGCCCGCGCGACATCAGATCGACCTGTCCGATGACCGGCAGGCGGCGCGATTGTACCAGCCAGCGCATATCCGGATCGTGTTCGGGGCCGGTAAAGCCGCAACGCACGCCAAGCCCGAGCGCCTTGAGCGTCCTGGCGTATTGCGGCGATTGGGTCAGGGGCAGGACAAGCGATTCCATGATCTGCATTAAGGATCTGGAAAGTAAATTCGTGGTTAAACTGAATCATGGCACAGATATTCCAGCGCCAGACGGCGCCCTCATCCCGCGCAGGGGCCACGGCATCCATCGCACCCAGATCGAAACCCACCGCCGCCGCGGCGCTCTTGCTCGCGACGGCGCTGTCGTTGCCCTTTGGGGTGCTGGCGATCTGCCGGATGCCGTTCTAGGCAGAGCCCCGCGTTTCATCGGCCAGCTTGACCAGCGCGTGGCGTTTCTTGCCCGCGCTGAGCTTGATTGGCGCGGCCAGTGCGTCGGCGTCCAGCATCAGCGCGGCGTCGGTCAGCGCGGCATCGTCGATGCGCGCGCCATTCTCGGAAATCAGACGCTTGGCTTCCTTGCCCGACTTCGCCAGCCCCGCGCGCACGATCACCTGCACGATCGACAGACCGCCGCCCAGTTCGTCGCGGGTCAGCTCCAGCGTCGGAAGATCGTCGCCGACGCCGCCCCTTTCGAACACTTCGCGCGCAGTTGCCGCCGCCGCCGCGGCAGCATTAGCACCATGGCACAGGGTGGTGACCTCATTGGCAAGCACGATCTTGGCTTCGTTGATCTCGGACCCTGACAGCGCCCCGAGGCGGTCGCATTCGTCAACCGGCAGCTCTGTGTAGAGCTTCAGGAACCGGCCGACGTCGGCATCCGTCGTGTTGCGCCAGAACTGCCAGAATTCGTAAGGCGACAGCATGTCGGCGTTCAGCCAGACCGCGCCCGCCTGCGATTTGCCCATCTTCTTGCCGTCCGATGTGGTCAGCAAAGGGGATGTCAGGCCAAAGATCTGATGGTCCAGCACCCGCCGCGTCAGGTCGATGCCGTTGACGATATTGCCCCATTGGTCAGAGCCACCAAACTGCACGAGACACCCGTAGCGGCGGTTCAGTTCAAGGAAATCATAGGCTTGCAGGATCATATAGTTGAATTCAAGGAACGACAGCGACTGCTCGCGATCCAGGCGCGATTTCACCGATTCAAACGACAGCATCCGGTTGACCGAAAAATGCCGCCCGATGTCGCGCAGGAAGTCGAGATAATTCAGCCCGTCCAGCCATTCGGCATTGTTAAGCATCAGCGGGGGTGTCGCGGCGTCGTAATCCAGATATTTCGCGAACACCTGCTTGATACCCGCGATGTTGTCGTCAATCTGCGCATTGCTCAGCAGCGGGCGCTCATCGGCGCGAAAGCTCGGGTCGCCCACCTTGGTGGTGCCCCCGCCCATCAGGGTGATCGGCTGGTGGCCGGTTTTTTGCAGCCAACGCAACATCATGATCTGGATCAGACCGCCGACATGCAGCGACTTTGCCGTTGCGTCAAAGCCGATGTACCCCGGCACAACCCCCGCGACAAGCGCCTCGTCAAGGCCCTGATAATCGGTGCAATCGGCCACAAAGCCGCGCTCTGTCATGACGCGCATGAAGTCCGATTTGGGATGGTAGGTCATGGGGGTTCCCTTTATTAATCCGCGCAATCCTATAAGGGCGAGGCGCACAGGAGTGAAGGGCAAGTTGAACAAAGCGCCGGTCTGGGCGCTGGGGGCGATGTCGGGAACATCGCTGGACGGGGTCGACGCGGCCTTGCTGGAAACCGACGGGCAGCAGATTTTCGCGTTCGGAGACAGCGGCTATCGGGCCTATACCGACGCTGAACGTCAGGTGTTGCGCGCGGCACTGGGGCGCTGGCCGGGCGACAATCTGTCGGCCGCGCAGCAGGTTGTCGAAACCGCCCATACCGAACTGCTGGCGCGGTTTCCACAGGCCGGAATTGTCGGATTTCACGGCCAGACCGTGGCGCATGAGCCGCGCGGGCGCGGCACCCACCAGCTTGGCGACGGGGCGGCGCTGGCCGAGGCGCTGGGTCGTGACGTTGTCTGGGATTTCCGCTCGGCGGACGTGGCGCTGGGGGGGCAGGGCGCGCCGCTGGCACCGTTCTTTCATTTTGCCTGTGCCCGCTGGATGGGCGCGACCGAACCTGTGGCGTTTCTCAACCTGGGAGGGGTCGGCAATCTCACCTGGGTCGACCCTCGCAAATCCGGCCCCGAGGAAGCCGGCGCGCTGCTTGCGTTCGATACCGGGCCGGCCAACGCGCCGTTGAATGATCTGGTGGCCGAAAGACTGGGGCTGGAATGTGACCGCGACGGAGCACTGGCCGCGCGGGGCAACGTCGTCGACGGGGCGCTGGAGCTGTTCCTGGAGGACGCTTATTTCCGCCACATCCCTCCCAAATCTCTGGACCGCGACGATTTCGCGCTGATGCTCGACCTCGTACGCGAACTGGGCGACGCGGACGCCGCCGCCACCATGACCGCCATGGCCGCGACCGCCGTGATGCTGGGCATGGAGCATTGTCCGACCGTCCCGGCCCGTCTGCTGGTGACGGGCGGCGGGCGCAAGAACCCGGTAATGATGGCCATGCTGCAAGCCGGACTGGATTGCGCGGTCGAACCGGTCGAGGCTGCGGGGCTGGACGGCGATATGCTTGAAGCACAGGCGTTTGCCTATCTTGCGGTGCGGGTCACACGGCGGCTTCCAACCTCGGCACCCGGCACGACCGGGGTCGCGGCACCGGTGAGCGGCGGTCAGATCGCGCGCGTCTGACCCCGGCGCATCACCAGGCCGCGCCCGACGGCCTGCCTCCGGCGGGAGTTTTTCTGGCAAGATGAAGACAGGGCGCCGCTCTTCATCTTGCCTGTTGAACTCCGGGGGGCTCGCGGGGCGGGGGCAGCGCCCCCTCGACACGCGCTGCTCTTGCGTGCGTTGGGTCTTGACGCCGGGCGCGCCGCAAAATAGCGCATCGGCATGGCACAGGCACCTCTTTTACAACTCTCCGATATCTCGCTGACCTTTGGGGGCGAGCCGGTCTTTTCAGGTCTTTCGTTGAACGTCCAGCCGGGCGATCGGGTGGCGCTTGTCGGGCGCAACGGCTCTGGCAAGTCGACGCTGCTGAAGGTCATGGCGGGACAGGTCGAAAGCGACACGGGCGACCGGGTGGTCCCTTCCGGCACCACCGTGGGCTATATGGAGCAGGACCCGGATCTGTCGGGCTTTGAAACACTTGGGGAGTATGCCGCCGAGGGGCTGGGGCCGGCCGAGATGTATCTTGTCGAGGCCGCAGGCGAAGGGCTGGGGTTTGATCCTGATCGCCCTGTGGCGACCGCGTCGGGGGGCGAGCGGCGCCGTGCGGCACTGGCGCGTCTGATGGCGCGCGACCCTGATGTGATGTTGCTGGACGAGCCGACCAACCACCTTGATATCTCGGCCATTCGCTGGCTGGAGGACGAGCTGAAGCGTACGCGCAAGGCCTTCGTGCTTATCAGCCACGACCGACGCTTTCTGGAAGAATTGACCCGCGCCACGCTGTGGATCGACCGCGGGGCCGTGCGCCGCCAGGAGCAGGGCTTCAAGGGCTTTGAGGATTGGCGCGACAAGATCTGGGCCGAGGAGGACAGCAGTCGACACAAGCTGGATCGCAAGATCAAGGCCGAAGCGAAATGGGCGGTCGAGGGGATCAGCGCGCGGCGTACCCGCAACCAGGGCCGTGTGCGTGCGCTCAAGGCGTTGCGGCAGGATCGCGCCGGCATGATCCGCCGGCAGGGCACTGCGGCGATGGAGCTGGCCTCGGCCCCGGTGTCGGGCAAAAAGGTGATCGAGGCGCAGGACGTGGCCAAGTCCTTTGGCGACAAGGTGATCGTCAGCGGCTTTTCGCTGACCGTGCAGCGCGGCGATCGCGTGGCCTTTGTCGGTCCGAACGGCACTGGAAAAACCACGCTGATCCGGATGCTGATGGGCGAAATCCCAACCGACACGGGCAGCATAAAGCTGGGCACCAACCTGGTTCCGGCAGTGTTCGACCAGTCGCGCGCGCAGCTTGATCCGGACATGTCCCTTTGGGAAAACCTTGTCGGGGACAAGGACATGCGCGTGTCGGGCAAGGCCGATCAGGTGCTGGTGCGGGGCGAACCCAAGCATGTTGTGGGCTATCTCAAGGAATTCCTGTTCGACGAACGCCAGGCACGCGCGCCGGTCCGGTCGCTTTCGGGCGGCGAAAAGGCGCGGTTGTTGCTGGCCAAGCTGATGGCCAGGGAAAGCAACCTTCTGGTGCTGGACGAACCGACCAACGATCTTGATGTTGAAACGCTGGATCTGCTTCAGGACATGTTGGCGGAATACGACGGCACGGTGCTGATCGTCAGCCACGACCGCGATTTCCTTGACCGGGTCGCGACGACGACCGTCGCGATGGAAGGCGATGGCCGCGCCATTGTCTATGCGGGGGGCTGGAGTGACTATCAGACGCAGCGTGCGGCCAGAACGGCTGCTGCCGCAGGGTCAGCCCCGGCAGGCGGGGCAAAGTCGGGCAAGAGCGCGGTGGCAAGACCGGCGGCGAAACCGGCGGGGCTTAGTTTTACCGAAAAGCACCGGCTTGAGGAACTGCCGCAGGTCCTTGCACGGCTTGAGGCCGAGATCGGCAAGCTTGAACACTTGCTGGCGGATCCCGATCTGTTCACCCGGGAACCGGTGAAATTTCGCAAGGCAACCGAGGCATTGACCGAGCGGCAGAACAAGCTGGCCGTCTCCGAAGAGGAATGGCTGGAGCTTGAGGAAAAGGCCGAACAAGGCTGAGAGCGCCGGGCTGGGAAAAATTTTTAGCTAAAAATTTTGGTCCAGGCTCAACCCTCGTCCGGGCCTGTCCTGCGTGCAAACATGCCCATGAAGGTGACGGTGAACAGAATGCGCACCACATGGTGCAGGCTGACCAGCGCCGGGTTCGCCGCAAGGCTGAGCGCGATTACCGACATTTCGGTGACGCCTCCGGGCGCGTAAGCGAGGAAAAGCTGAACAAAGGGCAATTCCGTGACGCGGGCCAGCACCGACGCGAACAGTGCGCCAAGCGTCAGCATCCAGAGCACCGAAACCACACTTAGTCCCGCTGACCGGCGCAACATCGCCAGTGACATGCTGTTGAACCGCAGTCCCAGTGAGACTCCCACCACCACCTGCGCCGTGGCGATCAGCCAGAACGGCAGGTGCAGATCGACCAATCCGGTCAGCGACAGCCCTGCCGTCAAAACCAGCGGCCCGGTGATCTGACCGGCGGGCAGGCGCAGCAAGCGGCCGATCCACAGCCCCCCCAGCGCGGCCGCCAGGATCAGAGGCAGCGACATCGCGGGCAAAGGCGCGGGCGCCATAGCCGTCGCGCCCGCGGCACTGCCGACAGGATGACCCAGCCAAAGCGACAGGCCGGTGGGCAACAGCGTGATCACAAGAATGACGCGCAAAAACTGTTGGGCGGTCAGCACCGGCAGATCGGCACCGGCGCGCTCTCCCATCACAAGGCTTTCCATCAGCCCTCCCGGCATCCCGGCGTAAAAGGCGGTCGCGCGGCTGTAGCCTCCAAGCTGTTGGAAAATGACCATGTTACCCGCATGGGCCAGCAGTACGAAACCGGCCAGCGCTGTCAGGGTCAGCGCAAAATCCCCCACCTCAGCTAACAGGTCCGGCTGCACCTGCGTGCCGATCATGACCCCGATCAGCCCGATAAAGACCGTGCGCAAGCGTTCGGGAAAGCGGTAGTCGCGCAGTAAGGACTGGCCTTGAACCCCCGCGGCAAGCCCCGCGCCCCCAAGGCTGCCCAGCATGAAGGGCATCGGCAGCCCGGCCATCTGCGCACCCAGTCCGCACACCGCCCCGACCGTCAGCATGACGGCGGTCAGCCAGATGGTTCCAAGGGAAAGGGACGTGCCGGTCATCGCCGGGCAACCAAGCAGAGTTTTCCAGCCGGTGCAATGGGCTGACCCTGCCATGCGCGTGACGCCTTGGCTCTGGCTGGAGGGCGCTTTAAACCTCATCCTATGGAGCAGGCGCTATTTATCGGATCGAATATCTATCGGGGGTCCCGCTATGGGGCCCGCCACCCTCTTTCTATCGAACGCGTTCCCGCCGCAACCGATCTTGCGCGCCACATGGGCTGGTTGCCGCCGCATCTGTGCCGCTCCAGCCCACGGGCCAAGCCGCAGGCGCTGCACGCGTTTCACGACCCGGATTACGTCGCCGCCCTGCAAAAGGCCGAGACCGACGGCGTTGTGTCCGGCGACACGCGCGCACGCCATGGGCTAGGTACCGTGTCGAACCCGGTTTTTCCCGAGATGTACCGCCGCCCGGCCACGGCCGTCGGCGGCGGGCTACTCGCGGCGGCACTGGTGATGTCCGGAACGGCGCGGGTCGTGCACAATCCCGGCGGGGGCACGCATCACGCCTTGAAGGACCGTGCCAGCGGCTTTTGCTTTCTAAACGAGCCTGTGCTGACCATCCTTCACCTGCTGCGGCTTGGTGCGCGGCGTGTGGTATATATCGACATCGACGCGCATCACGGCGACGGCGTCGAGATCGCTTTTCACGGGTCGGAGCGGGTGCGGATGATTTCGATCCATGAAGCGCGTCGTTGGCCCTATACCGGCGCGCTTGAGGCTGACGCCGGGGGGGCGGCCTTCAACCTGCCCCTTCCGCGCGACTTCAACGACAGCGAATTTCGCCTGGCGCTGGATGAGTTCATCCTGCCCGCGACCCAGGCGTTCCGGCCCGACGCGGTTTTCCTGCAATGCGGGGCGGATGCGCTGGCCGAGGACCCACTGTCGCGGCTTGCGCTGTCCAACAACAGTCATTTCCGGGCGGTGTCCGCGCTGCGTGATCTTGCTCCAAAACTGATCGTGTCAGGCGGCGGCGGGTATAATCCTTGGACGGTTGCGCGGTGCTGGGCGGGCGTCTGGGCGACGCTGTCGGGCCGGGACATCCCCGATGCGTTGCCCGCGGCGGCGTCAGAACACCTTGGGAGGCTTTCATGGCATCGAAAGGTACGCCCGGACGCGGCTCTGCTGACAACGCTGCGTGATATGCCGCGCGACGGGGAGATAAGAGATGAGATCCGCACAGCCGTGGCGGCGTTGCGCCGCAGGGTTTGACCGCGCATGTGGCTCGCCGGTCGTCATGTAATGCCGGGCCAGCTTGGATAAGCCCGTAGGGTCGGTGCGCACGAAGATTTTTCGTCCGAAAAATCTTCACTCGGAGGTCAGGCCGCGCCTTCGGGCGCAAGATCTTTGCCGCTGGGTGATACAAGATTTTTCGGACGAAAAATCTTGGGCGGCTATTCCACCGTCACCGATTTTGCCAGATTGCGCGGCTGGTCCACGTCCGTTCCCTTGGCCACGGCGGCGTGATAGGCCAGCAACTGCGCGGGCAGCGCATAAAGCAGGGGCGCGAGGCGGCTGTCCACTTCGGGAAGGGTGATTACCTGCCAGACGCCCTCGCCAGCTTCCGCGGCGCCGGTGGCGTCGGTGATCAGGCACACCTTGCCGCCGCGCGCCATGACTTCCTGCATGTTCGACACGGTCTTGTCGAAAAGCGCATCATGCGGGGCCATGACGATCACCGGCACTGTCTTGTCAATCAGCGCGATCGGCCCGTGTTTCAGTTCGCCTGATGCATACGCTTCCGCATGTATATAGCTGATTTCCTTCAGCTTCAGCGCACCTTCAAGCGCGAGTGGGTACATTGTGCCACGCCCGAGGAACAGCACGTCGCGCGCTTCGGAGATCTTTTGTGCGGCCGCTTCGATGCTGGCATCCCTGTCCAAGGCCGCGTTGAAAAGTCCCGGCAGGCCCCTGATCTGTGTCAGCAGGGTGGCGCGGTCCTGTACGCTCATGTGCCCGCGCGCCACTGCCGCCTCGATGGCCAGCAAAAGAAGCACGTTCAGTTGGCAGGTAAAGGCTTTGGTAGAGGCCACTCCGATTTCAACGCCCGCGTGGATCGGCAGTGCCAGATCGCTTTCGCGCGCAATGGAAGACGTCTCGACGTTGACCACCGACAGGATTCTGTCGGCGCGCCCCTTGCAGAAGCGCAGGGCGGCAAGCGTATCTGCGGTTTCGCCCGACTGGCTGACAAAGACCGCAGTGGTTCCCGGCAGGACGGGTGGTTCGCGGTAGCGGAATTCCGACGCAATATCGACTTCGACGGGCAGGCGGGCGAGTTGTTCGAACCAGTATTTCGCGGTGAGGCAGGCGTAAAACGCGGTACCGCACGCCACGAGCGTCAGCCGTTCGATGCGTGAAAAATCCACGCCCTGACCGGGCAGTCGGATGGTGTCGCCTTCCAGATACGCTCCGAGCGCGTCGGCCAGCACAGTGGGTTGTTCCGCGATCTCCTTGGCCATGAAGTGTTTGAAACCCGCCTTGTCGATTCGCGCCGCATCCATTCGGATCTGGCGCATTTCGCGACTGGTCTGGCGGTTCTGCGCGTCAAAGATCTGTGCCCCCGCGCGCGTGATGACGGCCCAGTCGCCCTCTTCCAGATAGGTGATCCGGTCGGTCATGGGGGCGAGCGCAATGGCGTCCGAGCCAAGATACATCTCGCCGTCGCCATGGCCGATGGCCAGCGGAGACCCCTTGCGAGCGGCGATCATCAGGTCCTCTTCGCCGTCGAACAGGAAGGCCAGCGCAAAGGCGCCCTCCAATTGCGCCAGCGTGGCGCGCGCGGCCGCGACCGGGGTCAGGCCGGACTCAAGGTGATGGCGCGCCAGCATCGCGACGGCTTCGGTGTCGGTGTCGGTTTCGGGGTAGTGCCCCTGGGCGGCAAGCCGGGCGCGCAGGTCGCGAAAATTTTCGATGATGCCGTTGTGCACGACGGCGACGGGGCCGGATCGGTGGGGATGGGCGTTTTTTTCGTTGGGCTCGCCATGTGTCGCCCAGCGGGTATGGCCGATGCCGGCCTTGCCGGGCAGAGGGTCGTGTACCAGCCTGTCGGACAGGTTGACAAGCTTGCCCACCGCGCGGCGCCGGTCAAGCCTGCCGCCGTTGACGGTGGCGATCCCGGCGCTGTCATAGCCGCGATACTCCAGACGCTTGAGCGCCTCGACCAGGATGGGGGCCGCCTCGTGTGTGCCCAGAACTCCGACGATACCGCACATGGCCTGCTACCCCTTGGTTTGTTTTTGTTTTTTGGCACGCAGCATGTCACGCAGGGCGCGCGCCATCCCGGGCTTGTTTTCCTGACGGGCGCGCCCGATGGCAAGGTCGCCCGGAGCCACGTTCTTGGTGACGACCGACCCCGACCCGGTCATCGCGCCGTCACCCACCGTCACCGGGGCGACCAGCATGGTGTCGGAACCGATAAACGCGTCCTTGCCGATGGTGGTGCGGTGCTTGAAAAAGCCGTCGTAATTGCAAGTGACGGTGCCCGCGCCGATGTTGGTCCGCTCACCGATGTCGGCGTCACCGATATAGGTCAGGTGGTTGGCCTTGGCGCCCGCGCCGAGATGGGCGTTCTTGATTTCGACGAAATTGCCGACACGGCTGTGCTCCGCCAGTTCGGCGCCGGGGCGCAGCCGGGCGAAGGGGCCGACGATGGCACCGCGGCTGACGTGACACCCTTCGAGATGCGAAAAGGCGCGGATGCGCGCGCCGCTTTCGATGGTCACGCAAGGGCCGAACACCACGTTCGGCTCGATCTCGGCGTCGCGCCCGATCACCGTGTCCCAAGCCAGCCAGACCGTTTCCGGGGCCTGAAGCGCCACGCCGTCTTCCATCAGGCGCAAGCGGGCGCACCGCTGAAAGGCCGCCTCGGCCTGGGCAAGTTCTGCGCGCGAATTCACCCCCAGGGTTTCGGACTCGTCGCAGGGCACGACACCGGCGGACAGCCCGCGGGCGCGGGCGATGGCGACGATGTCGGGCAGGTAATATTCGCCTGCCGCGTTGGAATTGCCGACCTCGGCGATCAGGTCCATCAACAGCGTCGCATCCGCGGCAACGACGCCGGAATTGCACAAGGCGATGGAGCGTTCGTCTTCGGTCGCGTCCTTGTATTCGACAATGCGCAGCAAGGCGTCGCCCTCGGTGACGAGTCGCCCGTATCGGCCGGGATCGGCCGCGTTGAACCCAAGCACGACCACGTCGTGTCGTGAACGGGCGCGCGCCATTTCTTCCAGCTTGTCCTGGCTGATGAAGGGTGTGTCGCCGTACAGCACGATGGCATCGCCGGTGAACCCGTCGAGCGCGGGGGCGGCTTGCGCGACCGCGTGGGCCGTGCCCTTTTGTTCGGTTTGAAGGACAACGCGAGTCTCGGGATCGAAATCCCGCGCAGACGCCCCGACCATGTCGGCCTCGTGCCCGGTGACGACAACCGTACGCTCCGGCGCCAGCGCCTGGCCTGCGCGCATGGCATGCCAGAGCATCGGTGCGTGGGCGATGCGGTGCAGCACCTTGGGAAGGTCGGACCCCATGCGGGTGCCCTTTCCCGCGGCAAGGATGATGAGAGCGATGCTCATGCTGGGTTTTCCCGTTTGTGTTCTGCCTGTGCATACGTTCTATCGGGTCCGCAGGCAGGAGCAAGCCAGCAGGCATCACGTCTGATTTCGACATATGACAGGACAAGGGCAGAACATGCGGGCGGTGATCTTCGACCTCGACGGCACGCTGGCGGACACAAGCGGCGACCTGATCGCGGCCGCGAACCGCTGTTTCGAAAGCATGGGCCAGGGCGTGCGGCTTGATCCGGTTGCCGACGCGCACACCGCGTTTCGCGGGGCGCGCGCGATGCTGGGGTTGGGGCTGCGGCGGGCAGAGGCCTTTGACACCGATCTGGTGGAGAGCTGGTACCCCCGTCTGCTGGGGTTCTACGATGAGGCGATCGACGTGCACACGCGGCTTTATCCCGGAGCAATCGACGCGGTCCGGTCCTTGCGCGGCGCGGGTGTTCGCGTCGGCATCTGCACCAACAAGCCCGAGGCGCTTGCGCAAACGCTGCTGGCGCGCCTTGGCGTGCGCGATCTGTTCGGATCGGTGATCGGCGCCGACACCCTGACGGTCCGCAAGCCGGACCCCGCGCCCTTTGTCGCGGCGGTGCGCCGGGCGGGGGGCGATCCGGCGCGCAGTCTTCTGGTCGGCGATACCGAAACCGATCGCAAGACAGCGGCGGCGGCCGGCGTTCCATGCATTCTCGTGACGTTTGGCCCTGACGGCGATGCGGTCAACGCGCTGTCCCCCGAGGGGCTTATCGGCGATTTCGGCGCGCTGGACGCCGAAGTTGCGCGGCTGCTGGGCTAAGGGCCGAAGATCTTTCGGACGAAAGATCTTCTCTTGCGTCTCAAACAAGATTTTTCGGACGAAAAATCTTGGGGCGGCGGCGATTGACGGGGCAGCGTGCGAAGCGCATGACTGGCGCCATGACAGAGCGTTTCACCGGCAGCTTCACCCAGCAGGAACCGATTCCGGAGGCCGCGATCGCTGCCGCGCTCAAGGTGCTGGGGCACGGGCGTCTGCACCGGTACAACACCGCGCCGGGCGAATTGTCCGAGGTTGCGCGACTGGAGCTGGACGTCGCCGCCTTTACGGGGGCCCGCTACGCGCTGGCGGTCGCCTCGGGGGGCTACGCGCTTGGCTGCGCGCTGCGCGCCGCGGGGGTGGCCCCTGGTCATCGCGTGCTGACCAATGCCTTCACGCTGGCGCCCGTACCCGGCGCAATCGCCGCGCTGGGGGCGGTGCCCGTCTTCGTCGAGGTGACCGAGGCGCTGACCATAGACCTGCAGGATCTGGCGCGGAAACTCGGGCAGGCACGGGTGTTGATGCTGTCACACATGCGCGGGCACATCTGCGACATGGACCGGCTGATGGCCATGTGCGACGCGGCCGACGTCACCGTGATCGAGGATTGCGCCCACACCATGGGGGCGGCGTGGAAGGGGGTGCCATCGGGGCGGCACGGGGCTGTGGGATGCTATTCCACCCAGACCTACAAGCACATAAACTCGGGCGAAGGCGGTTTTCTCGTCACCGATGATGACGACATTGCCGCGCGCGCGATCCTGCTGTCGGGATCCTATATGCTGTACGAACGTCACGCCGCCGCGCCGCCGCCCGACGTGTTCGAGCGGATCAAATACGACATCCCCAACGTGTCGGGCCGCATGGACAACCTGCGCGCGGCCATCCTGCGTCCGCAGCTTGCCGCATTGCCCGACCAGGTCCTGCGCTGGAACGCCCGCTACGCTGCGGTCGCGCACGGGCTGAGCGACACCCCCGGTCTTGCGATCATCGAGCGCCCCGAACCCGAAAGCTTCGTCGGGTCGTCCTTTCAGTTCCTGCTGACGGACTGGGCGCCGGACGCGATCCGTGCCTTGCTGGGCCGGTGCGCCGCGCGCGGGGTCGACCTCAAGTGGTTCGGCGCGCCGGAACCCGCCGCCTTCACGTCCCGCTATGACAGCTGGCATTACGCGGCGACCGCGCCGCTGCCCGCCACCGACCGCATCCTTGCGGGCCTTGTCGACATGCGCCTTCCGCTGACCTTCAGCGTCGAGGATTGCGCGCAGATTGCCCGGATCATCCGGGCCGAAGCGGGCGCGCTCTTTCAGCGGGGCTGACAGGCCGGAAATGCAACCGCCGGCGACACGACCGGCCCGGCCGTTGCAGGAGTGCCGGGATCATCAGGGAGACTTTGGACATGACCACACCCGTTCTTGACACCATCCCCGAAACCGCGCTGGCCTGGCACCGGGACGGGCGCCGCGCGGCGCTTGCCACGGTGATCGAAACCTGGGGCTCTGCGCCCCGCCGTGTCGGCGCGCAGCTGGCGGTGTCGGGGCGCGGCGAGATCGAAGGCTCGGTCTCGGGCGGCTGCGTCGAAGGCGCCGTCATCGTCGAGGCGCTTGAGGCGCTCGAAGACGGCGCCGCGCGCGAGCTGGAATTCGGCGTCTCGGATGACGATGCCTTTGCCGTCGGGCTGGCCTGCGGCGGCACCATCCGCGTGCTGGTCGAACCCGTTGGCGGCGCTCTGCCCGAACCGCTGCTGGCAGAGCTGTGCGATGCCCGCGCGGCCCGCACCCCGGTCGCCTATGTCGCGGATCTGGACACCGGCGCGCGCCACCTTGACCGGGGCGGGCATGAGACGCGCTTTCGCATGGATCGTTCCGGCTTTGACGAGGGCAGCCGCAGCTTCGTTGGCATCCACAATCCGCCGCTCAAGCTGGTGATCGTGGGGGCGGTGCATATCGCGCAGGCTCTGGTGCCGATGGCCCGGATCGCGGGTTTCGATCCCGCCATCGTCGATCCGCGCGAGGCCTTTGGTGCCGGCGCGCGCTTCCCCGGCGAGACGCTGCTGAACGACTGGCCCGACGAGGCGGTGGCAAGGCTTGGACTCGATTCGCGCACGGCCCTTGTCCTGTTGACCCATGACCCCAAGCTGGACGATCCGGCACTGGAATCGGCCTTGACCTCGCAATGCTTCTACATCGGTGCGCTGGGATCGTCCCGCACCCAGGCCAAACGGGCCGAGCGGATGCGGCAGGCGGGGTTCTCGGGCGATGATATCGCGCGCATCCATGGCCCCGTCGGCCTTGACATCGGGGCGGCAGGCCCGTCCGAAATCGCGGTATCGATCCTTGCGGAAATGATCCGGGTGCTGAGGAAGGGCGCATGAAATTCGGGCCTGTCCCCCTGCAGGAGGCGCTTGGCGGCGTGCTGGCCCATTCGGTGGCGCTGACGCGGGGCAGGCTGCGCAAGGGGCGGGTGCTTGACGCCGCGGACATCTCGGCGCTGGGGGCTGATGGCCATAACCATGTGGTGATCGCCAGGCTGGAACCCGGCGACGTGGGCGAGGATGCGGCCGCATCCCGCCTTGCCGCCGCGCTGGTGCCCGATCCGCACACCGCCGGTCTGCGGATCGGGGCCGCGTCGACCGGGCGAGTCAATCTGCACAGCCTCGGGCCGGGCTTGCTGGAACTGGACACGACGCGGATCGACGCCGCCAACGCTGTCCATCCCATGATCACCGTGGCGACGCTGCGCCCCTGGTCGCGCTGCGCAGAGGGCACCATGGTCGCCACGATCAAGATCATCTCTTATGCGGTGCCGTCCGATGCCCTGGTCGCGGCCTCGGCGGCGGGCGCGCGCGCCCTGGCGCTGCGCCCCCCGGTGCTGCGTACGGCCGAGCTGATCGAAACCAGCATCGGCGCCGGCGCCACGGGCAAGGGGCGGCGCGCCATACGCCAGCGGCTTCAACGCCTTGGCGCGGATCTGTCGCGCACACGGCTGGTCGCGCACGACACCGCCCCCCTGGCGGAAGCGATCGCGTCAAGCGCCGCTGATGTGATCCTTGTCCTGACCGGATCGGCGACCTCTGACCTGTACGATACCGCGCCCGAGGCACTGCGCGCTGCGGGCGGCACCGTCACGCATTTCGGAATGCCCGTCGATCCCGGCAATCTGCTGTTTTACGGCGATCTCGGCGGGACCCCGGTGATCGGCCTGCCTGGCTGCGCGCGCTCGCCCGCGCTGAACGGGGCCGACTGGGTGCTTGAACGCATCCTGTGCGGGGTAACGATCGGCGAAGGCGACATCATGCGCATGGGCGTCGGCGGTCTGCTCAAGGAGCCGCCCTCGCGCCCGCGCCCCCGCGAATGAGGCGTCCCTGACATCGGTACAGCCGGCGCGGCGCGTGCCCTGGTTCTGCCCGCACCTCGCCCCCTTAGTGTCCATCCGGGAACATCTTGAATCTTTGGAATCACTTGTGAATCCTTGGCGGAGGCAAGGTTTTGCAGGAGCTTTTGGATGTGGACCAACGAGAACCGCGGTCGTTATGATCGCAGTGGACTGCGCTATCCCAGCGATTTGACGGACGAGGAATGGGGGATCATTTCTCCGCTGATCCCGCCCGCGAAGCGGGGCGGCAACAAGCGGACGGTCGTGATGCGGGAGGTCGTCAACGGGCTGATGTATATTCTCGGCACCGGATGCCAGTGGGCTGCGCTGCCGAAGGACTTGCCGCCGCGCAGCACGGTAAACGACTATTTCTGCCGCTGGA
>NZ_QLMG01000038.1 GCF_003259905.1 Salipiger aestuarii
ATGGCTGAAGGGCATAGAGGCAATCGTCCAGCGGCAGCAGCGTGTGCCGTCGGAATGCGAGGAATTGCCTCCTCAGCTTCAGTGAGAACGGTTGAACGCGGCTTCTTTGGATCGGTCTTCAGGCGCTCCACCGTCGCACGCTTACGCCACTTCGCGACGGTTTTGGGAGTGATGCCCAACTCCATGCTCAGCTGCGCGAGCGAAGCTTGCGCTTCTCATCGTTGTGCTGCGCAAACGACTGCCAGCCAATGGATCGCTGTATCGCTGCTCGGACCGCGTGCGTGCCCTCTCGGCAGATTTGCCTTGCAAATCGCCTGCCGGGTAACAGTGCGTGGCGCTGCCGTGAAGAATTTGTCCCATAAGGCGTCCTTCCCATGGTCACAGATAAGTAGACCATCACACGCTGGGACTAAACAGCTAGCCTCACCGGTCAGCACGTCGTGGAGGGGATATTGGCAACGGCGCGCAACGGAACCGCATCATCCGCGGGCCATGCCCATGCGCTGTTCGATCATCCGGACAAGCTTGCGGCGCCTGGCGTGACACAGGGCCTGGACGGCTTTGAAGCCCCCGGATTTCCTCGGCACCGTGTCGGATATATCCGGATCCCGCTGCGCCAGATCCCGCTGCGCCATGACCCGCTCTGCGCGCTCGCGGGTGGTCGGTTCGACGTCCACACGCAGGTGACGGACGCAAATGTCGGCGATCCCGCCCTTTCTGACGAAGCCGTGGCTCAGGATGTAACGGGCGCTGACGCTGCGGGACCGCGAACAGCCCGATGGTGGCCTGGTGCAATTGCTCCCCAAGACCGAGTGCCGGAATGAGCACCTGTTCATGAGCCTTGCAGATGCGCGCGAAAATCTGGGGGATTGGCGCAGACATTATCACAAAGATCTCCCCCATAGCGCGACCGGATACAACGTCCCGATCACCATGTATTATCCCGATGGCGCAGCCAGCGCGTCACCGTGAAACGGCCGGAAAACTCCAGCTTCCGGCGCGCCGGATTTGGGGTCAGAGCAGGCTCAGGCGCGGCCTCGCAGGAACTGCACCGTTTTTTCGGGGGATAGCCATCGCCCAGGTCATCTGCTCCTGGGTTTCGACGGCACAGGGGCGAACCGACCGCAGACGGGCAAGCGCATCACCCGGCGCTTCGCCCGCCTCGGTCATCAGCCGCAACACGACCATTCCGGATCGACCGCAGCCTCCCCGACACTGCACCAACACCCGCCCTCCACCTTCAAGAACGTTGTGAATGACGCGGCTTACCCCCGTCCAACGCTGCTCGAATACATCGTCGGGTATGCCAAAATCGCGAATGGGAAGGTGCTCCCATCTGGCACCATGATCGGCGACGAAGACCCCGAAATCGCGCGCGCCCGCCGCGGCAAGTTCATCCGCCGTCACCAAGGCAAGCACCACAGAAGGTTGCCAGTCCGACACATGCTGAAGGTCCCCGGCAAGATCCCCGTCGCCGCCGGGCAGGGCTGAAAGCGCAAGGATGCCGTCGGAAACCCGCAGCGCGTGCAGCATGAACATTTGGGGCGCCTTTTCCGAACGAGGGTCGGCACAGGCTGCACGATTCGGGCTGCCTTGCGAACCCTTTTCGCCGGTCCCCTGACCGTTGTCCTGCATCTTCGCTATTTGCGTGGCGCCCGGTTTACCTCTGCCCTCGGGGCGCATACCTTGGGCCTGTCCCGTCACCCGGAAGGTCCCCATGTCCGAGCAATCGCCCCAGGAAGGTACCAGATACCAGGTTCTTGCCCGCAAGTACCGCCCCGAGACCTTTGCCGATCTCGTCGGTCAGGACGCCATGGTGCGCACGCTCAAGAACGCCTTCAAGGCCGGGCGGATCGCGCAGGCCTTCATCATGACCGGCATCCGCGGCACCGGAAAGACCACCACGGCCCGGATCATTGCCAAGGGTATGAATTGCATCGGGCCCGACGGCACCGGCGGCCCCACCACCGAACCCTGCGGGACCTGTGAACATTGCCGCGCGATCATGGAAGGCCGCCATGTCGACGTGATGGAGATGGACGCCGCGTCCAACACCGGCGTCGGCGACATCCGCGAGATCATCGACTCTGTGCACTACCGGGCGGCGTCGGCGCGCTACAAGATCTATATCATCGACGAAGTGCACATGCTGTCGACCAACGCGTTCAACGCCCTGCTCAAGACCCTCGAAGAACCCCCGGCGCATGTGAAATTCATCTTTGCCACGACCGAGATCCGCAAGGTTCCGGTCACCGTGCTCAGCAGGTGCCAGCGGTTCGACCTTCGGCGGATCGAACCCGAGGTGATGATCGCCCTGCTGCGCAAGATCGCCACGTCGGAAACCGCCGACATCACCGATGACGCACTGGCGCTGATCACCCGCGCCGCCGAAGGGTCGGCCCGCGATGCCACCTCGCTGCTGGATCAGGCGATCAGCCACGGCGCCGGGGAAACCGGCGCCGAACAGGTGCGCGCCATGCTGGGGCTTGCCGACCGCGGCCGGGTCATGGATCTTTTCGAAAAGATCATGCGCGGCGATGCCCCCGGCGCGCTGACCGAACTGTCCGAACAATATGCCGACGGGGCCGACCCGCTGGCGGTGCTGCGCGATCTGGCCGAACTGACGCACTGGATCTCGGTGGTCAAGATCACGCCTGATGCCGCCGACGACCCGACCATCGGCCCGGATGAACGGCTGCGCGGCCAGACGCTTGCCGCCAATCTGGGGATGCGCGGGCTGACGCGCATGTGGCAGATGCTGCTCAAGGCGCTTGACGAGGTCGCGCAGGCCCCCAATGCCATGATGGCCGCCGAAATGGCGGTGATCCGCATGACCCATGTGGCCGAACTGCCGTCACCCGAAGAATTGATCCGCAAGTTGCAGGACACGCCCGTTCCGCCGGCCCCCGGCCCCGATGGCGGCACCCGACAGGCCACGACGACTGCGATGGGCGGGACCACCGCCATGGGCGGCCCCGTGCCCACCCATCCTGCCCCCTCTGGGCCCGTCGCCCATCACGGCGGCGCCGTCAGGGCGCTTGCCGCCGATCAGTCGCTGGCGCGGTTCCCCAGTTTTGAACATGTGATCGAGCTGATCCGCGCCAATCGCGACGGGCTGCTGCAGGCGCAGGTGGAACGCCATGTCCGGCTTGCCTCCTATCAGCCCGGACGGATCGAATTCACCCCGGCGGACGGCGCCCCCGCCGACCTTGCCCAGCGTCTTGGCAGCGCGCTGCAACGCTGGACCGGCAATCGCTGGGCCGTCACGCTGGTCAACGGCTGCGACACGCCCACGATCTATGAAAAGGACCACGCCGAAGAACTTGCGCTCAAGGCCGAGGCCGCGGGCCATCCGCTGGTCAGGGCGACGCTTGCGATCTTTCCCGACGCCGAGATCCTCAGCGTGCGCACCCCCGAGGCCGTGAGCCAGGCCGCCGTTGCCGAGGCCCTCCCCGAGGTCGAGGACGAGTGGGACCCCTTCGAAGAAGACTGACAGCCGTCAGCGCGTGACCGCCACCGTGCGGCGCAGCCCTTCTTCCAGGCCGACCGCCGGCGCCCAGCCCAGAACCGCCCGCGTGCGCGAGATGTCCAGCACGCTTGACGCAACTTCGCCGTCCTGGGGCTGATGCACGATGTTCAGCGTCCCGCCCGCGACGCGTGGCAGCAATTCAATCAGGGACGCCAGCGAAGTGCCCTCGCCCGTGCCAAGGTTCAGCACGGTGACCGGGCCGCGCGGGGGTGTGCGGCAACACCGTTCCACCGCCGCGCAGAAGTCCGAGGCGTGGATGTAGTCGCGCAGCGACGTGCCCCCGCCAAACAGCCGGAACGCCTTGCCCGTGCGCAGCGCGTCCAGCAGAATTGTCACCACGCCGAACGTCGGCCCGGCCAGCGCCGCCCCGTAGACATTGGCCACCCGCAGAATCGTCAGCCGGAACCCATGGCGTTGTGCCAGCAGCGAAAGCCCTTGCTCGACCGACATCTTTTGCAACGCGTACCAGCTTTTGGCCGCCAGCGGCGTGTCCTCGGGGATCGGCAGGCTGGCGCTGTCGCCGTAAACGCCCGCCGAGGACAGATAAATCATGTGTCCGCGCCAACCCTTGGCCACCAGCAGCTCGGCAAAGCGGATCTGCGGTTCGATGTCA
Organism: Salipiger aestuarii; assembly: GCF_003259905.1. Taxonomy (GTDB): domain Bacteria; phylum Pseudomonadota; class Alphaproteobacteria; order Rhodobacterales; family Rhodobacteraceae; genus Salipiger; species Salipiger aestuarii. The sequence continues at coordinate 4,143 of NZ_QLMG01000038.1, forward strand.
CGCCGCGACAATTCGGCGAAATCGTTGAAATGCACGCGCGGGCTGGCCAGCCCCGCGCAATGCACGATGGTGGCATCGGCCCGTCCGGGCAGCCAGCCTGCCCGCAGCACTTCGGGGGTCGAGATCTGGCGCAATTGTCCGTTGCGCAGCGGCAGCGGCTTGCGCGCCACGCCGCTTGCGGCAATCCCGGCATCGTGCAGATGCGACAGGATCTCGAAGCCCAGAACCCCCGAACTGCCGGTGACGTAAACGGTCATGCCGCCGGCTTCCCGCCGACCGGCCGGAACAGCGCCGCCGCGCATGTTCGGGTCCGGCGGCGTCCGTTCACGATAATGTCAGGCATGGCGCCTCCTGCCGGTTTGCGGCGTGAAATCCGCGGGCCTGCCCCGCCGTGCCGGGATACTGCGCCCTGTGAGGGCAGGCAAGTCGCGGCGCCGTGATCGTGCTGTGTCGTGCATGCGACGCCGGCACCGGCAAGCAGGGCGCGCCGCGCCATCTTCGCGCCGATGCTGGAAATGGCCGTATGTCTGGCCTAGACTCACTCCTTGCGCCTGTCCCGGCGCGCCACGCCCATTTCGGGGCCCTACAAAGGACGACCGCAGTGACCCCCAGGCGCCGCCATGCCGCCCTCGGCATTACCCTCGCTCTTGTCACCGGCCCCGCCGCCGCTCTTGACGATCTGGAATATTCCACACCAGGAATGAACGAGGACCTGAGGGCGGACATCAAGGCCTATTCCGCGCTGTCCGCCGCCGAGAACGAAGAACGGGTGACCGGGCAGGACATCGTGGCTGCGGCGCTGTCGGATTACGGCATCCTGATTGAAACGCTCTATGACGCCGGGTATTACGGCGGCACCGTCAGCATCACCATCGACGGGCGCGAGGCGTCGGATATTCCCCTGCTCGAAACCCCCGGCACCGTGGGCAAGGTTCTGGTGCGGGTCGATCAGGGGCCGCGCTTTGATTTCGGCCGGGCCGTTATCGCGCCGATCGCGCCCGAAACCGACCTGCCGGACGGGTTTGCCACCGGCGAAGTGGCGCGGGCGGGGGTTGTGGGCGATGCCGCCGACGCGGGTATCGAGGGCTGGCGCCAGCTTGGCCATGCCAAGGCCGAGATCGCCGGCGAGCAGGTCACCGCCGACCACCGCGCCAGCCGACTGGATGTTGCGATGACCCTCGCCCCAGGCCCGCGCCTGACCTTCGGCGCGCTTCGCAGCATCAGCGACAGCAACGTGCGCAACGCCGCGCGCCGCCGTATCGCCGGCCTCCCCACGGGCGAGGTGTTCGACCCCGATGAGGTCGACGACGCCGTGCGCCGCCTGACCACCACCGGCGCGTTCAGCACCGTCACCCTGCGCGAGGCGGAAACGCCAAACGCCGACGGCTCGCTCGACATGCTGCTCAGCGTCGAAGACGCCAAGCCCCGCCGCATCGGGTTTGGCGCCGAGGTGTCGTCGCTTGAGGGGCTGGCGCTGACGACCTACTGGCTGCACCGCAATTTTCTGGGCGGGGCCGAGCGCTTCCGGGTCGATGCCGAGGTTTCGGACATCTCGAACCAGACCGACCAGATCGACGCCAGCCTGACCGCGCGGCTTGAAATCCCCGCCGCCGTGGCGATCTGGGACCCCGACACCACCGCCTATTTCCAGTTCGAACTGTCGTCTGAAAACGAACCGGCCTATCTGGCCAACAGCGTCGAGCTGTCTGCGGGCATCTCACGGCGTTTCAGCGACGAGCTGACCGGCTCGCTGGGGCTTGGGCTGCGCTATTCCGAGGTCGACGACGATCTGGGCTACCGCGATTTCCTGTTGTTCACCGTGCCGACCTCGCTGACCTGGGACCGCCGCGACGACGATCTGGACCCGAAATCGGGCTGGTACGCCGATACAGACTTCACGCCCTTCGTCAACCTCACCGGCTCCGGCAACGGGGCGCGGCTATATTCCGACATGCGGGGTTATTACGGCTTTGGCGCCGACGAGGGCACGGTGCTGGCCGGCCGGCTTCAGGTCGGGTCGGTGATGGGGCCGGAACTGGAAGACACCCAGCCCGAATACCTGTTCTATTCGGGCGGCGCCGGGTCGGTGCGCGGCCAGCCCTACCAGTCGCTGACGGTCGATCTGGGCGATGGCGACGAAACCGGCGGGCGCAGTTTCCTGGGGCTGTCAGGCGAATTGCGCCAGGACGTGGGCGACAACTTTCAGATGGTGGCCTTTGCCGATGCCGGGTTCATCGGCGAGGGCACCGCGCCGGGGGGCGACGGCGACTGGCATTCGGGCGCGGGCCTTGGCTTGCGCTACAAGACCGGCATCGGACCGCTGCGTGTCGATGTCGCGGGGCCGACATCGGGCGACACCGGCAAGGGCGTGCAACTTTACATTGGCATAGGTCAGGCATTTTGAAACGGTTCCTTCTTCTTCTTTCCCTGCTGTTTTGCCTGTCGGCCCCTGCCTTGGCGCAGGATGGCGACGACGGTGGCACCGCGCTTGAGCGGCTGATCGAAAACGCGCTGTCCTCGGATGGCATGACCGTGAACGTCAGCGGCTTTCGCGGGGCGCTCAGCTCCGAGGCGACGCTGGAGCGGATGACCATCGCGGACGACCAGGGCATATGGCTGACGCTGGAAAACGCCACGCTGGACTGGTCGCGCACGGCCCTGCTGACCGGTCGCGTCCAGGTCGAGGAACTGTCCGCCGCGCGGCTGGCGATCGACCGGCTGCCTGCGGGCAACGGCGATCTGCCCGACCCCGAAGCATCGGGCACCGCGTTTTCGCTGCCCGATCTGCCGGTTTCGGTGAATATCGGGCGGTTTGCCATCGACCGGCTGGAACTGGGACAGCCGGTGATCGGCGAGGCGCTGGCCGCGCGGATCGAAGGTGCCGCGCAGCTTGCGGGCGGTGACGGCACGGTCGAGCTGTCGCTTCAGCGTGTCGATGAACGATCGGATTCTGTCCAGCTCTCGGGCAGCTATGCCAATGAAACCGAGGTGCTTTCGCTGAACCTGACGCTGGACGAGGCGGCGGGCGGGCTGCTGGCCACCAGGCTGGGCCTGCCCGGCGCCCCCGCCCTGCTGCTTGACGTGCAGGGTAACGGCCCGCTTGACGATTTCGCCGCCGACATCCGGCTTGCCTCGGACGGCACCGACCGGCTGACAGGTCAGGTCAGGCTGCAGGGCGCCGACAATGGCGGGCGCCGCTTTGCCGCGGATCTGTCCGGCGATCTGCGCCCCTTTCTGCCGCAAGAGCAACGCGCCATTCTCGGCGAAACCCAGACGCTTGTGGCCAGCGGCATGATGGACTCTGCCGGCGCGCTGGATCTGGACAGGCTGCAACTGACCGCCGCGCAGATGACGCTGGACGGCGCCATCCGCATCGGTGCGGACGGCTGGCCGGAAAGGCTGGACCTGGACGGGCGCATCGCATCGGATGACGGCCAACCGGTGACGCTTGCGTTCACCTCGGATGTCACGCGGGTGGATGGCGCCACGTTGACGCTGAGCTATGACCGCGCGCAGGGCGACGACCTTGTGCTATCGGTGCGGGCAAGCGGCGTCGAGCGCCCCGAGATGACCCTGAACGAGGCCCGTATCGACCTGATCGCCACCCTGTCGCCCAACACCGACAGCCCCCTGCCGGGACAGGTCGCGGGTCGTCTGACCCTTGATGCCTCCGGGCTGGACTTTGCCGATGCGTCGCTGTCGCAGGCGGCGGGCGATGTGCTGACCGGCCGTCTGGATATCGACTGGCAGGTAGGCGCGCCGCTGCGCCTGTCAGATATCGACCTGAACGGCGCGGGCGTGCGCATCGAAGGCGGTGTGGAGTTCTCCGGGCTCACGCAGGGTGCGGACCCGACGGTTTCGCCCGACCTGCGCGCCAACATCCAGGGGCTGGACCGGTTTTCTGGCCTGGCCAACCGCACGCTGGGCGGGGCTGCGACCCTTGCCGTCGCGGGCGATTACGAACCGGTCTCGGGGCGGTTCGACCTGACGGCAAACGGCATCACCACCGATCTGGTGACCGGGACCGCGCAGCTTGACGGGCTTTTGACCGGCGAGGTCGCGGTCGATCTGGCCGTCGCGCGCAATGAATCCGGCCTGTCGGTCCGCCAGGCCGTGATCGACGGTCAGGCGATCCAACTGGACGCCAGCGGGCGGCTGGCTACCGGGCAAAGTTCCGGACGCTTTGACATCACGCTGCCAGACCTGTCGCTGGTGCAGGACGGCGCCAGCGGCGCTCTGTCCGCGCAGGGCACGATTCAGGAAGGCGAAGCCGCCTATGCGCTCGACCTGACCGCCGCCGGGCCGGGCGGCATGCGCATGGATGGCGTGCTGACCGCGGCCAAGGCCGAGAACGGCAGCATCGGCGGCGCGGGCTTTACCGGCAACACGGTGATCGACGACCTGTCGGCCTTTGCCGCGCTGGCGCAGCGCGATCTGGACGGGGCGCTGCGCTTTGACGGCGCGGGCAGCTACACGTTCGGCAGCGGATATTTCGACGCCCGGGGATCGCTCGTGACGCAGGATCTGGCGGTCGGCATTCCGCAGGTCGACGGGCTTTTGACCGGAACAACCCGCGCCGAGGTCGACGTGCTGCGCGACGAAACCGGCATCATCATCAACACCGGGCGCATCGCCGGCCCCGGCATCCGCGCCAACGCCAGCGGCACGATCCTGACCGGCGACAGCCGCGCCAGTTTCGACATCACACTGCCGGACCTGTCCATCGTGGCGCCCGGCGCGTCCGGGGTGCTGTCCGCGCAGGGCACGCTGATCGAGGACGCCGGCACCTACACGCTGGACCTGACCGCGGCCGGCCCCGGAGACACCCGCATCGACGGCACCGTGACCGCAGACAAGGCGGCCGACGGGTCGATCGCGCGTGTCGGTTTCGACGGCAAGGCCGATGCGCACGACCTTGACGCGTTTTCCGAACTGGTCGGGCGCGAGCTTGGCGGCAGTCTCAGCTTCGATGGAACAGGCGGCTATACGTTCGCCAACGGGTTCTTCGAAAGCAAAGGCTCGCTTGTCACCGCCGACCTCAGGGTCGGGATTTCCCAGGTGGACGGCCTGCTTGCGGGCACCACCACCGCCGAGGTGGACGTGGTGCGCGACGCGGACGGGATCGTCATCAACCAGGCGCAAGTGGACGGGCCGGGCATCAGGATGACCGCCGAAGGCTCTGTGGCCACCGGCGCCTCGCGCGCCACCTTCGACCTGACGCTGCCAGATCTGTCCCTTGCCGCCCCCGGCACGTCGGGCAGTGCCAATGTCATGGGCACGCTGACCGAAGGCGCGGATGCCTACCTGCTGGACTTCACCGCATCGGGTCCCGGTCAGACCCGCGCCAATGGCACGGTGACAGCAGCCAAGACCGACGCGGGTGGTATCGGCACCGTCGGCTTTGACGGCACCGCCGGGGCGGACAGGCTGTCGGCGCTGGCGCCGCTGACGGGTCAGAACCTGCGCGGGTCGCTTAATTTCGACGGCACCGGCAGCTATACCCCCGCCAGCGGGGCGTTCAGCGCGGACGGCGCCATCACGACGCAGGACCTTGGGCTGGGCATTGCGGCGGCGGATGCGCTGATCGGCGGCAGCGGACGCGCCGTCGTATCGGCCAGCCGGGACGCTGCGGGCACCATCACCGTGAACCGGCTGGATGTGACCACCGGACAGATCACCGCAAACGCAAGCGGCAGTCTGGATGCGCAGGGAGGCAGCCAGTTGACGTTTGACCTGGCCCTGGCCAATCTGGGCGTTATCGTGCCGCAACTGCCCGGCCGGGCCACCGCCCAAGGCACCATCGGCGCGACGGGCAGCGGCCCGTATCAGGTGAACACGTCGATCACCGCACCGGGCGGCTCGCGGGCCACGATCTCGGGCAGCCTTGCGCGGGCGTTTGACAGCGGCAACCTCGATATCGACGGGACCGCGCCGCTGGACCTTGCCAATACCTTCATCGAGCCCAATCTGCTGAGCGGCACCGCGCAGCTGAACCTGGCGCTGAACGGCCCGCTGGCGGTGTCGTCGCTGTCGGGCACCGTCACGGTGAACGGTGCGGATATGGTCCTGCCGGGTCCAGCGCTGTCGCTGTCCGGGCTGGATCTGGCCGCGCGGCTTGGCGGCGGGCAGGTGCAACTGACGCTGAACGGGGGGTTGTCCACCAGCGGCACGTTCACCACCACCGGCACCATCGGGCTGACCGCCCCCTACCGCGCCGACCTTGCTGTGCAACTGAACGACCTGCTGTTGCAGGACCGACGCCTGTATCAGGCCACAGCGGGCGGCACCGTCACCGTTCAGGGGCCCTTGCTGACTGGCCCCGCCATCGGCGGCGACATTCTGATCGAACAGGCCGAAATCCGCATTCCCGAGACCGGCCTTGGGCCGGGCAGCCGCAGCTTTACCCTGACGCATATCGCCGAACCCGCCGATGTACGCCGGACCCGCGACCGCGCCGGATTGCTGGACCAGGCCCAGCGCGACAGACAGGGCCCTGCCTATGTGTTGCCGCTGAACCTGACGATCCGGGCGCCCTCGCAGATCTTCGTACGCGGGCGCGGGCTGGATGCGGAGCTGGGGGGCACGCTCACATTGCGCGGCACCACCGCCGACATCATCCCCGACGGTCGGTTCGACCTGATCCGGGGCCGGCTGGACATTCTTGGGCAGCGCCTGACGCTGGACAAGGCGATCCTGCGCATGACCGGCAATTTCATCCCCACCATCGACGTCGAGGCAACCACGCAGGCCAATGACGTCGACATCACCGTGTCTGTCACCGGCGAGGCGACCTCGCCTGAGGTCGCGTTCAGCTCAAGCCCCTCGCGTCCCGAGGAAGAGGTGCTGGCGCTTCTGCTCTTCGGACGCGACGTCAGCGAGCTGTCGGCGTTTCAGGCGCTGCAAATCGCGGCGGCGGTCAACACTCTTGCGGGCAAGGGCGGCGCCGGCATTGTGGGCAACCTCCGGCAGGGGTTCGGCCTGGACGATCTGGACGTGACCACCGACGCCGAAGGCAATGCGGCGCTGAGCCTTGGCAAGTACATCACCGACCAGATCTATACCGATGTCGAAGTGGACAGCTCGGGTGAAACCTCGGTCAATCTCAACATCCAGCTGCGGCGCAATCTCAAGGCGCGCGGCATCGTGTCATCGACCGGGAACAGCGGCGTCGGCGTGTTCTACGAGAAAGACTACTGAACGGGCGGGGCGGACGCGCCAGACCGCCCCCTGCCCCTGCCCCGCCGGGGCCATTCTGCCCTTGCCCGAGCCGTGCCAAAGGCGCATCCAGACCGCATGCGTTACACCCTGCGACAGATCGAATATTTCATCGCCACCGCCGAGGCGGGGTCGATCACCCTTGCGGCCGAGCGGATCAATATCTCGCAGCCGTCGATTTCCACGGCGATTTCGCAACTGGAAGCCGAACTTGGCGCGCAGCTGTTCCTGCGCCGCCACGCGCAAGGCCTGTCGCTGACCCGGACCGGGCGCGAACTTCTGGTCGAAGCAAAACAGCTGATGGATCAGGCGCAGCGCCTGTACCTCGCCGCATCCGAGGCCACGGATACGGTGCGCGGCACCTTGTCGCTGGGCTGCCTCGTGACCTTTGCGCCGATGGTGCTGCCCGAGGTGACGCACAGTTTTTCCACCGAGTATCCCGGCGTGCGGGTGATGCCGCAGGTTAGCGACCACGAAAAACTGCTGCACGATCTGGAACGGGCCGAGCTGGACATCGCGCTCAGCTACGATCTGCACCTGCCGGACGAATACGAATTCGTCCCACTGGCCGAACTTCCCCCCCACGCGCTGATCGGCGCAAACGACCCGCTGGCGCAGGAAACCGCCGTCACGCTGCAAGAGCTGGCAGAACAGAACCTGATCCTGCTCGACCTGCCGATCTCGCGCGACTATTTCCTAGCGCTGTTTGCCCGGATGGGGCTGACCCCCAGGATCGGAGCCCGCCTGCAACAGCAGGACGTGATCCGCACCATGGTGGCAAACCGCTTTGGCTATTCCATCGCCAACATCCGGCCCAGATCGACGCTGGCGCTGGACGGCAAGTCGGTGCGTCGGCTGCGCATCGCGGGCGATCACAAGCCGGTGCGGCTGGGGCTGCTGCGCGTCGCCCGGCAGGCGCCGACGCGGCTGGTGTCCACCTTCATGGACCATTGCGCCGCGCTGATTTCCGATGGCTACATTCCCGGGATGGAACCGCCGATCCTGGACCCCAGGCGGGTGCGCTAAGCCGGCGGCCCTCCCGTGCAGACGCGGCCGAACCCGCCTTTGAAGGGGCGCGGAACGGGCGCTTGCGATGCGGGTCGGTCAGTCCGGAATGACCGCCGTGCCGTCGATTTCGACCAGCCAGTCGGGGCGGGCCAGCGCAGTGACCACAAGGCCGGTCGACACCGGGTGCACGCCCTTGATGTATTCGCCCATGGTCCGGTACACCGCCTCGCGGTGGCGCACGTCGGTGATGTAGACGACGACCTTGACCAGATGCTCCATGCGGCCGCCCGCCTCTTCGATCAGCTGGCGGATGTTCTGCATCACCTTGTGGGTCTGTTCCACCGGATCATGGCTTTCGATGGTCTTGGCATCGTCCAGGTTCTGCGGGCATTGCCCCCGCAGATACACCGTCTTGCCGCCTTGCGTCACAACGGCCTGACACAGGTCATTGTCGAGGTTCTGTTCGGGGTAGGTGTCGCTGGTATTGAACTTGCGGATGCGCGTGTGTGCCACTTGGGTCTCCTGTGTGTCAGGCCTGCGCCGCGGCGGAGGTCTGTGCGTCGGCGTCGGCGCTGGCATGATAATCGAAATAGGCCTGACGGATGGCGATCTGATCGGCCACATGCCGCGCATCATGCCACACGCCCCAGATAAAGCTGGACCCCCGCCGCGATTGCCACGGCAGTCCCAGAAAATAGATCCCCGGTTCCTCGGACACGCCCCGGCGGTGCAGCGGCTTGCCTGCGGCATCAAAGGTCGGCACGTCCAGCCAGCCGTAATCCTGCACATAGCCGGTGGCCCAGATCACCGATCCGATGCCCGCCCCCGCCAGATCCAGCGTGGTGATCGGGTTGGTCAGGCAGTCGGGATCGGGGCGGATGACGCGTGCCTGCGGTTCTTCGGGCAGGTCCAGCCCGTTGCGCGCCACATAGGCATCGGCGGCATCCAGCAGCGCAAGATAGTTCGCGTCGCCCGCGTTCACCATTTGCGCCACGTTGTCCAGAAAGCCCAGCGCGCCGTCCGCATAGCTTACGGTGCGGCCCAGCAGGGTGACGCCTTCGTTGGCAAGGCGGCGAAAATCGACGGTCTCGCCGCCCTGCGCGCCGCTGACGGCGATTGTGACGTGTTCGGCGCCCTCGGGCGGGGTCGCGAGATCCCACAGGCCAAGGACGCCCAGCCACCAGACAAAGTCGCGCCCGCGGTAGGCGCGCGGCGGGCGGTCATGCGGGCCGACCGACAGGTAGACCTTGCGCCCCGCGCGGTTCAGCTCATCCGCGATCTGCACGCCGGACGAACCAGCACCGACCACCAGAACCGCGCCTTCGGGCAGGGCCTCGGGGTTGCGGTATCCGTTGGAATGCAGCTGAAGCACGGGCGCGCCGGCTTCGATCAGATGCGGCACCACCGGTTTCTGGAACGGGCCGGTTGCGGCGACCACATTCAGCGCGCTGTAATCGCCGTGCGAGGTTTCCACGCGAAAGCCACGCTGGCCGGGCTGTTTGGACACCTTGCGAACCTCGACCCCGCATCGCATCGGCGCGGCGATCTGATGGGCATAATCGACGAAATAGTCGGCGACGGTTTCCTTGGGAACAAAATCCTCTGGGCCACCGGGGAAATGCGCGCCGGGGAAGCGATCGTGCCAGGCGGGGCCGTTGGTCACCAGAGAATCCCAGCGTTCGGACCGCCAGCGTTCGGCAATGCGGGCACGTTCCAGCACAAGATGCGGCACGTTCGCGCGGCCCAGATGCTCGGACATGGCGATGCCCGCCTGCCCGCCGCCAACGACGACGGTATCAATGGTTTCGACTGGCATGTCGCACATCCCTTTCCTGTGGTTATCCCGGACCCGGCAGTCCGGTCATAAACGTACGGCGACCTCAGGAAAATTAATATGTCTTGCAGCACGGCTTAGGCTGAGCCGAAGCCCGAACCATCCCCCCCCCCCCAAAGCCATGCCGTTTTGCATGAAAGCCGCGTGCGCTCAGTCGCCGAGCTCGTGGAATTTGCGGGCGAAATAGGCAAGGCCCGTGGCATCGGCGGCTTGTGTCATCTCGACCACCTCGCAAAAGATCACCTCATGCGTGCCGACCACAGCCCGCTGGGACACCAGGCAATCGAAGCTGACCGCCGCGTCCCTAAGCACCGGCGCGCCCGATGCCCCGGTGCTGAAATCGGCCGCGGCAAAGCGTTCCGCCATCGGTTTCTTGCCGCCAAAGATCATCGCCAGGTCCTGATGCGCCGGTCCCACCGTGTTGATGCAGACCGCATCGTTTTCCAGAAACGCAGGCGCGGCCGAGGTAGATCGGTTGACGCAGACCAGCAGCGTCGGTGGCGTATCGGTCACCGAACAGACAGCCGAGGCGGTCAGCCCCGCCTTGCCGCCCGGCCCGTCTGTTGTCACGATGTTCACCGCGCCCGCAAGACGCGCCATGCCGTCACGGAACAGCGCCTGCGAGACGGTCACGCGGTCGGAGGTTTCGGGGGATGCAGTGTCGGTCATGTGTCTTTACTTTCCAGCCAGTGTCGAAGGGCCCGTCGGGCGGCGCCCCCCGTGTCGTCATACTGGCATATAGGCGCGCGATACAGCAGGGCACGCGGAATGCCCCGCCGTCGAACGGTTCACTCGCGATAGTCCGGGCATTGCGCATCCAGAATCAGCTTCATCTCTTCGAAATGGGCAGTCGAGAAGTCGACGATCTCTTCCCAGTCCTGCGCGGTCTGTTCGGCCTCGGCTTCGCCCAGGGTCAGCAGCGGGCGCCCGGTGGACATCGCGGCCACGACGATCTTGGCCGCGCGATCGAAGGTATAGATGTCGTCCCAGGCCTCGGCCACGGTCGGCGCGGTAATCATCACACCGTGATTGCCCATCAACAGCCGCGACTTGTTGCCCAGAAGGCCCGCGAGACGCGCGCCTTCGGCGTCGGAATTGGCCATGCCGCCATAGCCCAGATCGACCGCCAGCCGGTTGTGATAGCGCGCCGAATTCTGGTCGATGGCCGGCATCCCCGGCGGGTCGATCGACGCCAGCGCCGTGGTGGTGATCGGATGCAGGTGCATCACAACCCGCGCGGCGGGGCAAAGCTTGTGCACCTGGCCGTGGATCTTCATCGCGGTGTGATCGACGCGCGGATGGTCGGTGCCCTCGTTCAGATCGACAAGGATCATGTCCGATGCCTTGACCCGGCTCCAGTGCATCCACTTGGGGTTGATGAGAAACCGCATCCCGTCGGCGCTGAGCGCGACGGAATAATGGTTGGCGACCGCCTCGTGCATGTCGGCCCGCGCGGTCATGCGCAGGGCGGCGGCAAGGTCGATGCGCGCCTGGGTTTCGTCAGTGATGTCTACGCGTGCGTCCATCCATTTATCCTTTCCTGGGCGCGCGCCGGGACTGCGCCAGCTCCGTCGCGCCGAACAAGATCAGCACGATCCGCAGCACGACAACAGAGGCGGCCGCAATGATCGGTGTCGTTTGCAGGTTTACGCTGTCCTGCATCAGTGGGCAAAGCGTTGTTTTCAGCCCACCGCCCAAAAACAGGGCAACGGTAAGGTCCTCGACGTTTTACGGGAAACCGGAGATGACCGCCCTGGCCAGCCCGGCCTTGCGCATCGCTGGCGTGACGCGGGCCTGGGTCGGGAACGCCGATGCCCATCGCCACGCCAAACACCCCCTCGGCGGTTTCGACGGGAAATCGCAGACCGGCCTCAGAGGCGCCCGCCCCGATGATCGGACAGACCCGCGGCGACCGGGACAGCTTTCCACATTCCGCCCCCCCCTCCGGCAGGTCGGCCTGTCCCCCGGATCCGGCGGCGCGGCGTATTCCGGCCTTGCCGTCAGCGGTTTGACCTGGTCCGGCGCGGTCATCGCCCCCGGGATATAGCTTTCGGCATCCACCGGCAGCGTGATCCGGGGCCGGGATGGACGCTTGCGCGATCGACACGACATTGGTGCCGGTCTCGGCCTCGAACCCATCAGGGAACGCGGTGCGCAACGCGGGCGCAGTGCCGCCCCATGGGACGCCGCAGACCGGCGACGGCTTCCGGCGAACAGGGTTTCCGCAGGTCCGAACCGCAGCGCAAATCGTCAAGGACGGCGACCGTGATCGAGCCCCCGACCGGGCGGGGGGTGCCCAGGCCGGAAGCGGTATCGCGAAGGATCAGGCCGAAGGCCGCCGCCCGCGACGCAGCGCCCCAAGCCCGGCCAGGCCAAGACCAAGCATCCAGACCCCGGCGGGCACCGGCACGGCCGAGGTCGTGATGGTCTCGAAGCTGGTCAGGTTTCCATAATCCGGCGGGGTATAGCCGGTGTCGCAGCCGTCAAAGCATAGAGGCGGCGATACCCTTTCGGTGTTTGAATTTCTGTTGTAGCTCAGAGTCGTCGACATCCGTGCGCCCGAGAGAAACTGCATTTCCATCAGCAGATCACCCGGCGTCGAAACGTAATCGAACAGACCGGCGAAAGTGATTTCCGAACCGCCTGCCAGCACGCCGTTCAGCGTGATCGTGTCGAAGACCACCGCATCGGAGCCCCTAGATGTGGTTCATCGTCGCAAGCCCAGTGGCCGCCGTTGACAGGCGCATCCGGCAGACGCTGTCCGCAAAGCCGCTGGGGGGATTCGTCCGATACGAAAAAGCTGACCGAGGCGATCAGGCTGACGCCGGAAAACGCGCCGCAAGTTCAAGAGTACGTTGGTGCGGTTCACATGCCAGCGTTCGGATTGCGGCCCAAACGTCATGGTGCCAGAAAAAAGCCCCGCGCAAGTCCAGCGCGGGGCGATGTTTCGACGGTAATGCCGACAAGCACCCTAGTGCCCGGCGATCAAGCCCATGCTTTCCAGCTTCAGAACCACCTGATGGGCGCAATTGTCGACATCTACATTCTCAGTCTCCACACTCAGCTCGGGGTTTTGCGGAACATCGTAGGGGTCGGAAATCCCGGTGAATTCCTTGATCTTTCCCTCACGCGCCAGCCTGTACAGGCCCTTGCGGTCGCGGCGTTCGCATTCCTCGATGCTCGTCGCGACGTGGACCTCGACGAAGGCGCCGAACTGCTCGACATCCTCGCGCACCGCACGGCGGGTATTCGCGTAGGGCGCGATCGGCGCACAGATCGCGATGCCGCCGTTCTTGGTGATTTCCGATGCGACATAGCCGATGCGACGGATGTTCAGATCGCGGTGTTCCTTGGAAAAGCCAAGCTCGGACGACAGGTTCTTGCGCACGATGTCGCCATCCAGCAGCGTCACCGGACGGCCCCCCATTTCCATCAGCTTGACCATCAGAGCATTGGCGATGGTCGACTTGCCCGACCCGGAAAAGCCGGTGAAGAACACGGTGAAGCCCTGGTTCGAGCGCGGCGGTTTGGTGCGGCGCAGTTCCTTGACCACCGCGGGAAAAGAGAACCATTCCGGGATCTCAAGGCCCTCTTGCAGACGACGACGCAGCTCGGTGCCGCTGATGTTCAGGATCGTGACGCTGTCCTTGTCGGCGATCTCGTCATTGGGCTCGTACTGGGCGCGCTCCTGCACATAGACCATGTGTTTGAACGGCACCATTTCGATGCCCATTTCCGCCTCATGCTCGCGGAACAGGTCCTGGGCGTCATAGGGGCCATAGAAATCCTCGCCCTGGCTGTTTTTGCCGGGGCCCGCGTGGTCGCGACCGACGATGAAGTGGGTCACGCCGTGGTTCTTGCGGATCAGACCGTGCCAGACTGCTTCACGCGGGCCGGCCATGCGCATGGCAAGCGGCAGCAGCGACATGGTGGTGGTCGATTGCGGGTACTTGTCAAGAACCGCCTCGTAGCAGCGCACGCGGGTGAAGTGATCGACATCGCCGGGCTTGGTCATGCCGACGACCGGGTGGATCAGCAGGTTCGCCTCGGATTCGCGCGCGGCACGGAAGGTCAGTTCCTGGTGGGCACGGTGCAGCGGGTTGCGCGTCTGGAATGCCACCACCTTGCGCCAGCCCATCTTGCGGAAGAAGGCGCGCAGCTCGTTGGGCGTGTCGCGGCGGGCGCGGAAATCGTAATGCACCGGCTGCTGAATGCCGGTGATCGGCCCGCCAAGGTACACGTTTCCGGCGGTGTTGTGCAGGTAGTTCACGGCCGGGTGAGCGTCGTCATCGGCGCCAAACACCTTTTCGGCCTCAAGCGCCTTGTTCGGCACCCATTTGTCAGTGACCGTCATGGTGGCAAGGATGACGCCTTCCTGGTCGCGCAGCGCAATATCCTGGTCGATCTCGATCTTTTCGGCAAAGGCTTCGGACACGTCCAGGGTGATCGGCATCGGCCACAGGGTGCCGTCCGCCAGACGCATGTTGTCGACGACACCATCGTAGTCGGCCTCGGGCAGGAAACCCTTGAGCGGATAAAACCCGCCATTCATCAACAGTTCCAGATCGCAAATCTGGCGCGGTGACAGATCGTGCGAAACGAGGTCCGCCGCCTCCACTTTCAGTTTCTGGGCGCTGTCGTAGGACACATAAAGCTCTGTGATCGGAGCAAGGTTGGCGGACATGGTCATGAACAAGTCTCTCGTCAGGAAGGTCGGCAAAGGCTGCCTCGGGCGGGAATGGCTAGGCTTTAGCCACGACTGACGTTCGGTTTCAACCCGCTTGAGGCGAAAGAGAACGAAGGTTGCACAGACACGGCGAAAGCTCGCCTGCCAGTCTGCGGCACGAAGATTATTCGGACGAATAATCTTCTGAACCGAGACCGGGGTCGCCAGGAATTTTCGTACGAAAATTCCTGGCTGTCGCGATCAGTGCGTCGCGTCGACCGGAGCGCCGTATCCAAGCGGCTCGGATTCGTCGCGCCCGTGGTCCAGCCCCTGTCCGGCAAGCCAGCGTTCCGCGTCCAGCGCCGCCATGCAGCCCATCCCGGCCGAGGTCACCGCCTGGCGATAGACGTGATCGGTCAGGTCGCCTGCAGCGAACACGCCGGGCAGCGAAGTTTCGGTCGTGCCAGGCCGGACCTTCACATAGCCGCCCATATGCGTTTCAAGCTGGTCTTTGACCAACTCGCTCGCCGGGGCGTGACCGATGGCGATGAACGCCCCCTTGCAGGGGATTTCGATGATCTCGCCGGTCTGCACGTTCTTGGCCCGCACCGCAGTCACGCCTTTGGGATTGTCTTCGCCCACCACCTCATCAAGCTGGTGAAACCACAGCGTTTCGATCTTGGGGTGCTTGAACAGGCGGTCCTGAAGGATCTTTTCGGCGCGCAGTTCGTCGCGGCGGTGGATCAGCGTCACCTTGCTGGCGAAGTTGGTCAGGAACAGCGCCTCTTCGACGGCGGTGTTGCCGCCGCCCACCACGACGATTTCCTGCCCACGATAGAAAAAACCGTCGCAGGTGGCGCAGGCGGAGACGCCAAAGCCCTTATACGCCTCTTCCGAGGCGAGCCCCAGCCATTTCGCACGCGCGCCCGTTGCCAGAATCACTGCATCGGCGGTGTAGGTCGTACCGCTGTCGCCTTTGGCCACGAACGGCCGGACGCCGCAATCGAGCGATGTGATGATGTCGGAAATGATTTCGGTGCCCATCGCCTTGGCGTGGGCTTCCATGGTCACCATCAGCTCGGGGCCCTGGATTTCCGTGTGGCCGGGCCAGTTTTCGACTTCGGTGGTTGTGGTCAATTGCCCGCCGGGTTCCAGCCCCTGGACGAGGATCGGCGAGAGCATGGCGCGCGACGCATAGACGCCCGCGGTATAGCCCGCCGGACCGGAGCCGATGATCAGGACCTTGGTGTGGCGTGTGTCGGACATGGGGAAAGCCTCGCAGCTGCGTTTCGTTCTGGAATCTCGTCGGATCGCATTGCATATAAAGATGCGGGCGACATGCGCAAACCCCCGGCAGGAATGCCGGGCTGGAATGCGCGATCCGCTAAGAATATTTCGTATCTGCGAAACTTTATTGCGCCGACCGCGGGTCGTGCTATAATAATCGGGAATTCAGCAAGAGGTCTCGCAATGCCCGGCAACCGGCTCGATCCGATCGACCGCAAGATTCTCGCCGAGCTTCAGGCGGACGGTCGCATGACCAACGTCGAGCTTGCCAGGCGCGTCGGAATCAGCGCCCCGCCCTGTCTGCGGCGCGTTCGCACACTCGAAGAGCAGGGGTTCATCCGCGGCTACCACGCCGATGTCGATCCGCGCGAACTGGGGTTCGAGGTGCAGGTGTTCGTATCGGTCGGCCTGCAAAGTCAGGCGGAAAGCGATCTGCGCATCTTTGAGGATCGCTGCCGGGCCTGGCCGCTTGTGCGCGAATGCCACATGCTGAACGGCGAGGTCGATTTCATCCTGAAATGCGTGGCGCCCGATCTGTCAACCTTTCAGAGTTTCCTGACCGGAGACCTGCTGACCGCCGAAAATGTAGGGTCGGTCAAGACCTCGCTGGTGATCCGGGGCGCCAAGGATGAGCCCGGCGTGCCGTTCGATGTGCTCGAAGAGCGGCTGAGCCGCTCGGCCTGATTACATCGCAATCAGGCCGTCGAGCACGTCGCGCGTGGTACGCGTCATGATCAGTTCGCCGAAATCCTGCATCAGTCCGACGTTGGGGAACATCCCCAGGAACAGCCCGCGCAGCGCGTCGGGCAGCGGTTTGCTGATCGCCTTGCCGGGATGATAGGTTTCCATCTCGATGCCGCCGATGGGCAACGTCCCGTGGCGCGGCAGCATCAGGTGATACAGCTGCACGGGGCCTCCGGGCGACACCTGGACGATGCGGTCCCCGTCGGCAAAATCGGCCACCGGCACCAGCACCCTGTCCTGTCCGATCAGCGCGCGCAGGCGATCGCGGCGCATCACCATGCGGGCGGCGGGTCCGACCAGCACGTCTGCCATCGGCCGCCCCGGCCCGAAGGTTTCTGCGGTGATCCGCGCCAGCGAGGCCAGCGTCGAGCGGTCATCGGTGATCCCCGGCACATAGGTGGTCGATCCGATCCACAGCACCGGCTGGGTGCCTTCGCTGCTTTCGACGTAATCGCCGGGCAGCAGGTCCTCGATGGCGACGGGACCGCGTACGGTGCGGATCAGCGTGCCACGGGCAAAGGCGGTGGTTGCCTCTTCAAACAGCGCCACTGCGGGCGCGACGTGGCTGTCATAGGCGATGGAAAGATCCGGCAGCAGCGCGGCGGCCTCGTACTTGCGCATGAGAGAGGATGCGCGCCGAGGCCGCCCGTCCCGGAGAGAAACGGTATCGCGAGCGGTAGGCATCGGAACCGCGCTGCCCCGAAGACGGACGGATTGCTGGAGACTGGACATGTGACACCTCTTAAAGGTCGGTCACATCCGAAGTTGGCCCCCACCAACAACGACAGAAGGACATTCGCGGTTTCGTTAAGCACGAACAGGCCCCAATGCCGCTGCCCTGTCAAAATTAAACCGGATTTGAGTCGTCCCGCAGGCCCAATCCCAGGCGACCCGGCATATTGTTGGAGGATTTTCAACGAATCCGCCACATTTGCCCGGCGGGATCGAATCGCACGCTCCTTTCAGGCGGTTTTGCGCTTGCCCGCATTCTGCTTGCGACGCGCGATCATCGCGGCGCGCCGGGCTCCGCGTGCCCAGGGCAGATCGGTCTCGGCGGTTTTTGCGGCCTCAAGGACGGACGCGATAAAGCGGCCTTGTTGTCTTGGGTTGCACGTTTGGGTCATGAGGATGCTCCTGTTTGCCGGGCTTTGCCCGGGTGGCCCGGCCTTGGCGCAATTCCTGCGCCGCCTGTCCCGACACTGACAGCGAAATCGGGCGAATTCCGGACGCAGCCGGGACAATTCAGGGAATTTGGCAGGTTTGTTTCCGCCAGCTACAGGCGGATCGCCGCGATCAGGCGTCCGTAATCGGCGGCGCGTTCATGACACGCACGGCGATAGGAAAAGAACCGCCGGGGATCCGAATAGGTACAGTGCCGCGTCCATTCCGCCTGGACCCCCGCGTCGCGCAGGCGAAACAGACCAAATGCCGGCAGGTCGAACAGCATCCGGTCCCCCCGCCCCCGAGCAAAGAACCGGGCGTAGCCGGGGTCTTCGTCCATGAAGGTTTCCAAAAATTCGGGCCCGACCTCATAGGCATGCTGGCTGATCGTCGGGCCGATGACGGCGCGGATGCCGGCGCGCGTCGCGCCAAGCGCCAGCATCGCGTCGACCGTCGATTCCAGTACCCCGCCGATGGCACCCTTCCAGCCGGCATGGGCCGCGCCGACGACGCCCGCGTCTGCATCGGCAAACAGCACCGGCTGGCAATCGGCCGTCAGCACGCCCAGGGCGATGCCGGGGGTCGCCGTCACCAGGCCATCGGCCTCGGGCAATGGCCCCGCGTGCGGCCCGCTCACCGTGGTCACGCCGGCGGAATGGGTCTGATGTACATTGACAAGATGAGTCACCGGCACCTGCATCGCATCCGCGACGCGGGACCGGTTGATGGCCACGATTTCGGACTGGTCGGTCGAGCCATTGCCGCAGTTCAGCCCGGCAAAAACCCCGGACGACGCCCCGCCCTTGCGGGTGAAAAAGCCGTGCCGAAACGGTCCAAGACTGTCGGACGTGATGATTTCAAGCGTCATGTCACCCCTCGCGGCGATCTGCGGGCAGCAGCCCCGGCGGCACCGGCGCGCCCTCGGGAACGAATCCCAGCACCTTGAACAGCGAACCCATTTCGCCGGGGTGCGTCAACCGGCGATGTGCCGCGACATGGGCATCGCGCGCGGCGCCCGTCAGCCCGTCTGCCAGCCGCTGCGCCCGCCGGGTGATCCCCAGCGTTTCCAGAAAAACGCCCTGAGGGACCAGCGCGGTATGGGCGCAGGGCGCGGCGGCGGCAAGCGCGCGGAAATCCACATGGGCGGTCAGGTCGGCCTGTCCGGGGGCCGCCAGCGGGGGCACCTTGGTATGGGACTGCACCGCCTGGAACGTATCGCCATGGGCGCCCCAGTCGCCATAATCCACCACCAGCGCCGCGCCGCCATGGGACGAAATGCGGCGGCCCAGGTCTTCGACGATTCCTTCGGCGGGGGCGCAGGTGGTGATCAGGTCGCCCTCTGGGGTCGCAAGGAATGGCATCAGCGCCGCCTGCGGCGCAGGCTCGGTCAGGCCAAAGGCAAGCGCACCCTCGTACAGGCCGACGACCCGTTCGGCCCAGCCCTCGCCCGCGCGAATGAACTGGCGCACCGGCAGCGCATCGAAGAATTCGTTGGCAATCAGGAACAACGGCGCCTCGGGCAGATCGGCGACGCTGTCGACCCACGTCGGAGCCAACCCTTGCAGCGACCGCGATTGCCAAGCGCGCAAGGCGGGCGAAGCTTCGACAAGGCAAAGCGTCGCGGCGTCGAGCATTCCCGGCACGGCCCCCATCGCACGGGTGGCATCCGCCATCAGCGTGCCCCGCCCCGGCCCCAGCTCCGCCAGCACGAACGGTGTGGGCCGCCCCTGGTCGATCCACGATTGGGCCAGCGACAGGCCGATCAGCTCGCCGAACATCTGGGAAATCTCGGGCGCGGTGGTGAAATCGCCCTGCGCGCCCAGCGGATCGCGGGTGGTGTAATAGCCGTGCCGGGGGTGCAACAGGCACAGGGCCATGTATTCGGCCACCGTCATCGGACCTTCGGCCGCGATGCGCCGGTGCAGAATCTGCGCCAGCGGCGTCATGCCCGCCGCCGCGCCGCCAGCAGAAAGCCAAGCCCGACCGCGATCATCGGCAACGACAGGATCTGCCCCATGGTCAGACCCCAGCTCCCTACATGCCACGCCAGCCCCAGCGGGTTGCCCAGCGACACGAATTGCGCATCCGGCTGGCGCAGGAACTCCACCGCGAACCGGGCCAGCCCGTAGCCGATGAAGAAAGTCCCCGTCACCAGGCCGGGCCGTTTCAGCGCGCCCCCCCGGAACACCATCCAGAGCAGCAGACCGCCAAGGATCAGCCCCTCTAACCCGGCCTCATACAGTTGCGACGGGTGCCGCGCGCATAGCTCGCCCGCCGCCTGCCCGCAGGCCTGTGCGGCCTCGCTGGGAAAGATCACGCCCCAGGGCAGATCGGTTGGCCGCCCCCAAAGTTCATCGTTCACGAAATTCGCGATGCGCCCCAGCATCAGCCCCGGCGGCACCGAAAGCGCCATCATGTCCGCCACCGGCACCAGCGGCGCGCGGATACTGCGGCAGAACAGCAGCACCGCCACGATCACCCCCAGCAAGCCGCCGTGAAACGACATGCCCCCCTGCCAGATCATCAGAATCTGGCCCGGATTCGCCAGGTAATAGGCCGGTTGATAGAACAGCACGAACCCCAGGCGCCCACCCAGAATGATGCCCAAAATCACCCAGGTGACGAATTGTTCGACCTGCGCGGGCGCCATTGGCGGCGCATCAAAGCGCCACAGGGCGGCGCGCTTCACCGCCATGGTGGCCAGCTTCCAGCCCAGCAGGATGCCTGCGATATAGGCAAGCGCATACCAGCGAAGCGCGAATTCGAAGCTTCCGATCGAGATCGTGAAAAGCTCGGGCGAGAGCGGCGGAAAGGGGATGGCTGCGATCATGGGCGCATGGTTGATATGGCCGCAGCGGGGAAGTCAACCTTGAGACCGAAGGCCAGGCAGCCCATATAGATCACGACAGCGTATCAGGAGGCTTTCATGCAGACGCGCAACAAGGTGTTCGACGACATTTCCCAACTGATGACCAACGCCATGGGCGTGGCGCAGGGTGCCAGGACCGAGGCCGAAACGGCGATGAAGTCGATGATCGACCGCTGGCTGGCCGACCGCGATTTCGTCACCCGCGAAGAATTCGACGCGGTGCGCGCCATGGCGCAAAAGGCCCGCGAAGAGAACGAGGCGCTGAAGGTCCGTCTTGACGCGCTGGAAAAGGGCGCATCCTGACCCGCGCCCCTCGGGGCCGTTTTCCTTGCATGACCGGCTATCGGGCGCTATAGGCCCCCCGGTGGCTTTGTGCCACTGATTCATCAACACGCACGCCGAGTCTGGCCCATTCGCTTCGGGGGCCACGTCCGGCAATGGAGAAGCGATATGAAACTCAACGAACTGCGCGACAATCCCGGCGCAACCCAGACCAAGAAACGCATTGGCCGTGGCCCCGGTTCGGGCAAAGGTAAAATGGGTGGCCGTGGGATCAAGGGTCAGAAATCCCGTTCGGGCGTGGCCATCAACGGCTACGAGGGCGGCCAGATGCCGCTGTACCAACGCCTGCCCAAGCGCGGCTTCAACAAGCCGAACCGCAAGGCATATGCTGTTGTGAACCTTGGCCTGATCCAGAAATTCGTCGACGCGGGCAAGCTTGAGGCTGGCGCCATCACCGAAGAGACGCTCGTGTCCTCGGGTCTGGTGCGCCGCAAGCTGGACGGCATCCGCATCCTTGCCAAGGGCGAGATCACCGGCGCGCTGACCATCGAAACCACCGGCGCATCGAAAGCCGCCATCGAGGCGGTCGAGAAAGCCGGCGGTGCTCTCAAGATCACGGCTGCGGCGGCCGCCGAATAAGCGGGTTGTGAGCGGCGAGCGCGCCGCTTACACAAGACCCCATGTTTTCCACGAACGCCGCCGGAGCCGGAAAGCGCCCCGGCGGCGTTTCTCTTGAATAGAGGACCCGCATGGCATCCGCTGTGGAACAAATGGCCGCCAACACCAGCTGGGCGGCACTCGGCAAGGCGACTGACCTTCGCAATCGCATTCTGTTTACCCTCGGTCTGCTGATCGTTTACCGGCTGGGCACCTATATCCCTGTGCCCGGCATCGACGGGGCGGCGCTGCGTCAGTTCATGGAACAGGCCGGCCAGGGCATCGGCGGCATGGTGTCCATGTTCACCGGCGGCGCGCTGGGGCGCATGGGGGTCTTTGCGCTTGGCATCATGCCCTATATTTCGGCCTCGATCATCGTGCAGCTTCTGGGGGCCATGGTGCCCGCGCTGGAGCAGCTGAAGAAAGAGGGCGAACAGGGCCGCAAGAAGATGAACCAGTACACCCGCTACGGCACGGTGTTTCTGGCGCTGTTCCAGGCCTATGGCCTTGCGGTCTCGCTGGAAGCGGGTGACCTTGCCCATGATCCGGGCTGGTATTTCCGCGCGGCCGTGGTCATCACGCTGGTGGGCGGCACCATGTTCCTGATGTGGCTGGGCGAACAGATCACCGCGCGCGGCATCGGCAACGGTATCTCGCTGATCATCTTTGTCGGCATCGTTGCGGAAATTCCCGCCGCGCTGGCGCAGTTCTTTGCCTCCGGCCGGTCGGGCGCGGTTTCGCCCGCGGTGATCCTGGGGGCCATTGTCATGGTCGTCGTGGTGATCATGTTCGTGGTGTTCATGGAACGCGCCCTGCGCAAGATCACCATTCAGTACCCGCGCCGTCAGGTCGGCATGAAAATGACCGAGGCGCAGTCGTCGCACCTCCCGGTCAAGGTGAACCCGGCCGGCGTCATCCCGGCGATCTTTGCCTCGTCGCTGCTGCTGCTGCCGACCACCATCGCGACCTTCAGCCAGACCGGGGGCACATCGCCGATCCTGTCGACGATCCTGGCCTATTTCGGCCCCGGACAGCCGCTGTACCTGCTGTTCTTCGCCGCGATGATCATCTTTTTCGCCTATTTCTACACGTTCAACGTGTCATTCAAACCCGATGACGTGGCCGACAACCTCAAGAACCAGAACGGGTTCATCCCCGGCATCCGTCCGGGCAAGCGCACCGCCGAGCATCTGGAATATGTGGTCAACCGTGTGCTTGTTCTGGGGTCGGGCTATCTTGCACTGGTCTGTCTGTTTCCGGAAATTTTGCGGGCGCAGTTCGCGATTCCGTTCTATTTCGGCGGCACGTCGGTGCTGATTGTCGTTTCGGTCACCATGGACACCGTCCAGCAGGTCCAGAGCCATCTGCTGGCGCATCAATACGAAGGTCTTATTCAGAAGTCGCAGCTGCGTGGCAAGGGAAAGACCAAAGCGAAGCGGAAAGGGCCTGCACGCCGATGAACATCATTCTACTTGGACCGCCGGGAGCGGGCAAAGGCACACAGGCCGGTTTTCTCGTCGAGGATCGCGGCATGGTTCAACTGTCGACCGGGGACATGCTGCGCGAGGCGAAGGCCAGCGGCAGCGAGATGGGCAAGAAGGTCGCCGATGTCATGGCCCGCGGCGAGCTTGTCACCGATGAGATCGTCATCGGCCTGATCCGCGAAAAGCTGACAACGACCAAGGCGTCCGGCTTTATCTTCGACGGCTTCCCGCGCACCCTGCATCAGGCGGATGCCCTTGGCGAGCTGCTTGAAGAGATGGGGCAATCGCTGGACAAGGTGATCGAGCTGCGCGTCGATGACGACGCGCTCGTGGGTCGTATCGTCGGCCGCGCCGAACAAGCCAGGGCCGCCGGGCAGACCCCGCGCGCCGACGACACCGAAGAGGCGCTGCGCACCCGTTTGATGGCGTATTACAAGACGACCTCGCCACTGGTCGGGTATTACTACGCCAAGGGGCTGTATTCGCACATCGACGGCATGGGCAGCATGGCCGAGGTCAAGGCCGCCCTTGCCGAGCGTATCGACAGCTAGGTCCGGCCCAAGCCGGAACATACAGGGGGCGGTCCTGTCACGGGGCCGCCCCATTGCGTGATGCTCATGGCGCTTGCGTCAATTTGCCCGCAGCGTGGGCTGCCGGGCCCGCCGTTCCAGTCGGTTGAACTGCACGACCACGCCAGACGTCCGCGTGCGCAGGTACCTGCCGAACCAGGCGTTATCCTCGGCCGACAGATCGGCATAGCCCATCGACCAGCCCAGAAAACTGCGTTCGGGCACCGACCGGCGCATCAGAACGGTCACATTGCTGTGCCGGTCATCGGCGCTGATACGGTCGAAAAGCGCATCGACCACCGATGCCGCCCCTTCCAGAACCTGATAAAAATGCGCACGGTCGCGCAGCAGATACCCGGTGACCCCGGCCCGTGCATTGTTTTCGAGCGCATCCTTAAGGATCACAAAATCGCTCCAGTGTCCCCGCGAGCTGCGACAGAGGCTTGTGTAAAACAATTGGGTCAGCATATACCGGACAGGTCCTTTCGGGATCAAAAGGCAGCGGTTGCATGCCCTTGGCCATAAAAACGCATGATGGCGGCGCAAGGTTCCCGAAGGGGCTTGACGCCCCATGCGAATCCTCATACCCACCCCCATCTCTTATCAGAGACTCGTTTTCTCGTGGCCGGGCTCTGCCTTGCCGCAGATCACCTCAGCAGCGGCAAGCCCGGACGTCCGCGTCACGGGCCCATGTTGTGAAAAAAGGTTCTGGCACTACGGAACCGCAACGAAAAGGAATATGGACTTGGCACGTATTGCCGGCGTCAACATCCCGACTGCAAAGCGGGTGCCCATCGCCCTCACCTACATCACCGGCATCGGTCACACCTCGGCGAAAGCCATCTGCGAGGCGGTCGGCATCGACGCGTCCCGCCGCGTGAACGAACTGTCCGACGCCGAAGTTCTCGCCATCCGCGAGCACATCGACGCGACCTACACCGTCGAAGGTGACCTGCGTCGCGAAACGCAGATGAACATCAAGCGCTTGATGGACCTTGGCTGCTACCGCGGCCTGCGCCATCGTCGCAACCTTCCTGTTCGCGGTCAGCGGACGCACACCAACGCTCGCACGCGCAAAGGCCCCGCAAAGGCCATCGCCGGCAAGAAGAAGTAAGGGAGGGCTGCATCAATGGCACGTGATACTCGTCGCGGAGGCAAGAAGAAGGTCTCCAAGAACATCGCCGCTGGCGTGGCGCATGTGAACTCGTCATTCAACAACACCAAGATCCTAATCTCGGATGTGCAGGGCAACGCGATCGCATGGTCGTCCGCCGGCACCATGGGTTTCAAGGGTTCGCGGAAATCGACCCCCTACGCCGCTCAGCTCGCTGCCGAAGACGCGGGCAAGAAGGCGCAGGAACACGGCGTGAAAACGCTGGAAGTCGAAGTTCAGGGGCCCGGTTCGGGCCGTGAATCCGCACTGCGCGCGCTTGCTGCCGCGGGCTTCAACATCACGTCGATCCGCGACGTGACGCCCATCGCGCACAACGGCTGCCGTCCGCCGAAACGTCGCCGCGTCTGATCGGTAATTTCAACATGGCGGGGCCCTGCTTTTCAGCGGGGCCCTGCTGTCGTCATTTCAACCTCGGGCGTCTGCGCCTTTAGGACATGGGGCACGGACAGGAATGGAGGGACGCATGATCCACAAGAACTGGGCTGAACTTATAAAGCCGACCCAGCTGGAGGTTCGCCCCGGCGCCGATCCGTCTCGGGTCGCCACCGTGGTCGCCGAACCGCTGGAGCGCGGCTTCGGTCTGACTCTGGGCAACGCGCTGCGCCGCGTTCTGTTGTCGAGCCTGCAAGGCGCGGCCATCACCAGCGTACAGATCGACAACGTGCTGCACGAGTTTTCGTCCGTCGCCGGCGTCCGCGAGGATGTGACCGATGTCGTGCTGAACCTCAAGGGCGTGTCCCTGCGCATGGAAGTCGAAGGCCCCAAGCGGGTGTCGATCAACGCCAAGGGTCCGGGCGTCGTGACCGCCGGTGACATCGCCGAAAGCAACGGCATCGAGGTTCTGAACAGGGACCATGTGATCTGTCACCTTGACGATGGTGCCGATCTGTTTGTCGAACTGACTGTGAACACCGGCAAGGGCTACGTCGCCGCCGACAAGAACAAGCCCGAAGATGCGCCCATTGGTCTGATTCCGATCGACGCGATCTATTCGCCCGTCAAGCGCGTTTCCTACGAAGTGCAGCCGACCCGCGAAGGCCAGGTTCTGGACTACGACAAGCTGACCATGAAGGTCGAGACCGACGGCTCCGTCACGCCTGACGACGCCATCGCCTATGCGGCCCGCATCCTTCAGGACCAGCTGTCGATCTTCGTGAACTTCGACGAACCCGAAGCTGCCAGCCGTCAGGATGACGACGACGGTCTGGAATTCAACCCGCTTCTGCTCAAGAAGGTGGACGAGCTGGAACTGTCTGTCCGTTCGGCAAACTGCCTCAAGAACGACAACATCGTCTATATCGGCGACCTGATCCAGAAGACCGAAGCCGAGATGCTGCGCACCCCGAACTTCGGCCGCAAGTCGCTGAACGAGATCAAGGAAGTGCTGTCGGCCATGGGCCTGCACCTTGGCATGGATGTCGAGGACTGGCCGCCCGACAACATCGAAGATCTCGCCAAAAAGCTTGAAGACCAGTTCTAAGAGCGAAAATTACGGGCCGGCGACTTGTCGTCGGCCCGGACGACCGGGCCGGATCGGCCCCAAGGAGAGCGACCCGCACCGCATGGGCCGCCTGACAAAGCAAAACAGCCCGTAGAGGGCACATCTGGAGATACGAAAATGCGCCACGCAAAAGGTTACCGCCGCCTGAACCGCACCCACGAGCACCGCAAGGCGCTGTGGGCGAACATGGCCGGCTCGCTCATCGAACATGAGCAGATCAAGACCACCCTGCCGAAGGCAAAAGAACTCAAGCGGATCATCGACAAGCTGATTACGCTGGGCAAGCGCGGCGACCTGCACGCTCGCCGTCAGGCCGGGTCGCAGCTGAAAGAAGACAAAGACGTCGCCAAGCTGTTCGAAATCCTCGGGCCGCGCTACGCCGAGCGTTCGGGCGGCTATTGCCGTGTGCTGAAGGCCGGTTTCCGTTACGGCGACATGGCGCCGATGGCGATCATCGAACTGGTCGACCGCGACGTCGACGCCAAGGGGTCCGCCGACAAGGCCCGCGTTGCCGCGCTTGAGGCCGCCGAAGCCGAATAACGCATCGCGCGCAAGCGAGACGGATCAAGGGCGCTGCGGGGTTTTCCCACAGCGTCCTTTTTCCGTCTTCAGAAGCTCTCAAGCTCTTTCTTAACAAGCTTTTCGATATCGCGCAGCGGGTGATTGGTCAGCGTCTTGGGGACCTCGGCCACGATTTTATCGGAGACTTCCTTGTGCAGTTCGCTGCGCAGATCGCCCAGCACCGACGGCGACGCCACCAGCACAAGCCGGTCGAACGCGCCCTTGTGCGCCTCGGCATAAAGCTGGTCGGCCAGATCTGCGGCAAAGCGTTCCTTTTGCAGATCGTGCCAGTCGGTGTCATCCAGGGCCGACCGCTGGCCGACCCCGCCGTCATGCATCCGACCGGGACGGTTGGCGCCCTGTTCACGATCGGAGGGGTTGGCCTGCGCCTCTTCGTCAAAGACTTCCAGGTTGGGGTTTTCGTGATCGGTCAGGTTGCGCAGGAACAGTGCCTTTTCGCTGTCCGTCACCACGACCCAGGTTCCCTGTTTCAGTTCGACCATCCTGGTCTCCTTTCAACTCTTGTGTCTGCTGCGACAACGCTTTGCCCTGCCCCGCCGTTCCGCCGCCTTGATCTGCCCTGCACCTCGGGTCATATCCAGAGGGCCAAAGGAAAGACCGCCCATGCTGCGCACCGCCCTCGCTGCCCTCGCTACCCTCGCCGTTGCAAGCCTGCCCATGGCCCCGCTGCACGCCCAGCACGTGCCGCAAAGCCAGGCCGAAATCTCGCGTGGTTTCGTGCCGCTGGTGAAACAGGCGACCCCCGCGGTGGTGAATATCTACGCGCGTCGCGTGGTGGAATCGCGCAGCCCCTTTGCCGGCGATCCGCTGTTCGGCAGCATCTTTCGCGATTTCGCCGCCCGGCCCCGCGTGCAGAATTCGCTGGGGTCCGGGGTCATTCTGTCGGACGACGGGATCGTGGTGTCGAACTACCATGTGGTCGGACAGGCGACCGAAATCCGCGTGGTGCTGAACAACGGGGCCGAACACGACGCATCGGTGCTGCTGGCGGACGAGGAATCCGACCTGGCCATCCTGCAACTGGACGACGCGGCCGGAATGCCCCACCTGCCGTTGCGCGACAGCGATACGGTCGAAGTGGGCGAACTGGTGCTGGCCATCGGCAACCCGTTCGGCGTGGGGCAGACCGTGTCGTCGGGTATCGTGTCGGGGCTGGCACGGTCCGGCGTCGCGACCGGCAACGCGCGCGGCTATTTCATCCAGACGGACGCGCCGATCAATCCGGGCAATTCGGGCGGGGCGCTGGTCGACACGTCGGGCCGGCTGATCGGGGTCAACACGTCGATCATGACCCGCTCGGGCGGGTCCAATGGCGTCGGCTTCGCGATCCCGGCGGCGCTTGTCGCGCAGTTCGTCGAACAGGCACGGGCCGGCAACGACCGGTTCGAACGCCCCTGGGCGGGGATGACCGGACAGCCGGTAACCTCGGACATTTCAGAAAGCCTGGGGCTGGGGCTGCCCAACGGCGTGCTGATCGCGGCGCTTCACCCCGCCAGCCCGTTTGCGCAGGCCGGGCTTCAGGTCGGGGATGTCATCATCGAAGTCGACGGCCACCCGGTGAACACTCCGCCCGAAATGCTGTTCCGAATGTCGGTTCGGGGTCCTGGACATCCCGCCGATGTGCTTTTCCTGCGCCAGGGCATGCAGCATCGCGTCCGCGCCATGATGATTATGGCCCCCGAAACGCCCCCCCGCGACAGTGTCACGCTGACCGAACGAGACGTGCTGCCCGGCCTTTCGGCGTCGCGGATCAACCCGGCGGTGGAAACCGAACTGGGCAGGACCTACGGCGAGGATGGCGTGGTGGTGACCGATCCCGGCCCTTACGGGGCACGGATCGGATTGCGGGCGGGCGACATGCTGCTGGCCATCGGCGATCGGGCCGTGACCGCCCCCGCCGAGATCGGAGCGCTGCTGCTTCGTGCCGCGCCAAGGATCACGATGCTGATCAAGCGCGGCGGATCGCGCATCTCGCTGCGGTTCAGGGCCTGAGCCATGGCGGACCTCTTCGGCGATCCCCCCTCGGGCAACAATACAGGCAAAGACATGCCCCCCCGCCCCCTTGCCGACCGGCTGCGCCCCAGGACGCTGGACGAGGTGATCGGTCAGCAACAGGTGCTGGGACAAGAATCGCCGCTGGGCGTGATGCTGGCGGCGGGGTCGCTGTCCAGCATTGTGTTCTGGGGTCCGCCGGGCGTGGGCAAGACCACCATCGCGCGGCTTCTGGCGGATGCGACCGATCTGCATTTCGTTCAGATCAGCGCGATTTTCACCGGCGTGCCGGACCTGCGCAAGGTGTTTGATGCCGCCAGGCACCGGCGCGCCAACGGGCAGGGCACGCTGCTGTTCGTCGATGAAATTCACCGCTTCAACAAGGCCCAGCAGGACGGCTTTCTGCCCCATATGGAAGACGGCACCATCCTTTTGGTGGGCGCGACCACCGAAAACCCCAGCTTCGAGCTGAACGCCGCCCTTCTGAGCCGCGCCCAGGTTCTGGTGCTGGAACGGTTGGCCCCCGCCGATCTGGACCGGCTGGCGCAACGCGCCGAGCACGATCTGGGCCGCCCTTTGCCGCTGGACCCACAGGCGCGTCGGGCGCTGCTGGAAATGGCCGATGGCGACGGGCGCGCGCTGCTGAACCTTGTCGAACAGATCATGGCGTGGAAACCCTCTGCTCCGCTCGGCACGGACCAGCTGACCCAGCGCCTGATGCGGCGCGCGGCGCAATACGACAAGGGGGGCGACGGGCATTACAACCTGATTTCGGCGCTGCACAAATCGGTGCGCGGATCGGACCCGGACGCGGCGCTTTACTGGTTCGCGCGGATGCTGGAGGCGGGCGAGGACCCCCGCTTTCTTGCCCGCCGCCTGACCCGCATGGCGGTCGAGGACATCGGCCTTGCCGACCCGCAGGCGCAGGCGATCTGCATGGATTGCTGGCAGACCTATGAACGTCTCGGCTCGCCCGAAGGCGAGCTGGCGCTGGCCAACGCGGTGATCTATCTTGCGCTAGCGCCCAAGTCCAACGCGGCCTACGTCGCTTACAAGGCGGCGCGCGCGGCGGCGAAAAAGACCGGCTCCTTGATGCCGCCGAAACACATCCTGAACGCACCCACCCGCCTGATGAAGGATGTCGGCTACGGCAAGAACTACGCCTACGACCACGACGCCGAAGACGGCTTTTCCGGGCAGGATTATTTCCCCGAAGACATGGGGCGCACCGAATTCTACGCCCCGGTCGAGCGCGGATTCGAACGGGACCTCAAGAAGCGCACGGATTATTTTGCCAAACTTCGGCGAGACCGGCAAAAGTGATCGCGTGATGGACGCCCCCGGGGGCCCTGCACGCTTGACAACCCGCCGCGCCCGCGACATTGCGCGAGGATGATCCTGACCCTTCTCCAGGTTGCCGTTGGCGGCGCATTGGGCGCGTCATCGCGCTATCTTACCGGCGTGGCGATGACGGCGGTGTTGGGCAAGTCGTTTCCGTGGGGCACGCTGACGGTGAACATCCTTGGCTCGTTCCTGATGGGGGTGCTCGTCACGGTCCTGGGGCAGATGTCGGCCACGCGCTTTGCGCCGCTGCTTGCGATCGGCTTTCTTGGGGGGTTCACCACGTTTTCCAGCTTTTCGCTGGATGTCGTGACGTTGTACGAACGGGGCGACGTGGCCATCGCCTTTGGGTATGTCTGCGTGTCGGTCGTGGCGTCGATCCTGGCACTGTTCGCCGGTCTTTTCATCGCCAGGAGTTTTTTCGCATGAGCCAAGTTCAGACCGTAACCGTCGGGCCGGGGGATGGCGACCAGCGTCTTGACCGCTGGCTCAAGCGTCATTTCCCGCATCTCGGGCAGGGCCCGATCGAAAAGATGTGCCGCAAGGGCGAGCTGCGCGTCGACGGGGGGCGCTGCAAGGCGTCCACCCGTCTGAGCGTCGGTCAACAGGTGCGCATCCCGCCCCTGCCCGACCCCGACGAGGCCCGCGCCAAGGCGCTGCTGCCGCGCACACCGCCCAGGGTCAACGCCGAGGACGTCGAGCTGATCCAGTCCTGCGTGCTGTGGAAGGACGACCACGTCATCGCGATCAACAAGCCCGCGGGCTTGCCGACGCAGGGCGGCAGCGGCCAGTTGCGCCATGTGGACGGCATGGCCGACGCACTGCGCTTTGGCATGGATGAAAAGCCGCGCCTTGTGCACCGCCTGGACAAGGACACGTCAGGCGTGCTGCTGCTGGCCCGCACCCGCGAGGCCGCGCAAGCGCTGACCGCCGCGCTGCGTCACAAGCAGACGCGCAAGATTTACTGGGCGGTCGTCGCGGGTGTGCCCACGCCGTACCTTGGCGAAATCCGGTACGGTCTGGTCAAGGCGCGCGGCCACGGCAAGGGCGGCGAGGCGGAAAAAATGGTTTGCGTCCATCCGCGCGACATTGGCACGACCGAAGGCGCCAAGCGGGCGCATACGCTTTACGCAACGCTCTACCGCGTCGCGAGCCGGGCAAGCTGGGTCGCGCTTGAGCCGCTGACCGGGCGCACCCATCAACTGCGCGCCCATATGGCCGAAATCGGCCACCCGATCATCGGCGACGGCAAATACGGCGGATCGGGGCAGGAAAACATGGGCGACGGATGGGGCGCGCAGCTGGGCGGCGTCATCAGCAAGAAGCTGCACCTGCATGCGCGGTCGATGAGCTTCGAACACCCGAGGACGCGCAAGACCATCACCGTCACCGCGCCCCTGCCCGACCACATGAAACACACCTGGGACACCTTCGGCTGGACCGAAGACCTGGCCGAGGGCGACCCGTTCGAAAGCCTGCAATGAGCGACCTCAAGCTGGTGATCTTTGACGTCGACGGCACGCTGGTGGACAGCCAGACCGACATCGTCGCCTCAATGCGCGCGGCGTTCGAAGCCATCGGCGTAGCGGCGCCTTCGCGCGCCGACATGCTGTCGATCGTCGGCCTGTCCCTGCCGCTTGCGGTGTCGCAGCTTGTGCCCGGTCTGGCCGCATCCGACCGCGACCGCATGGTCGATGCCTACAAGACGTCGTACAGAGGGCTGCGTATCGCCAAGGGGACGCCGCAGAGTTCGCCGCTCTATCCCCATGTGCGCGCCGTTCTGGACGAGCTGCACGCCATCCCTCAGGTGCTTTTGGGCATTGCCACCGGGAAATCCCGGCGCGGTCTGGACAAATTGCTGGACGGGCATCGGCTGCGCCCGCTGTTTGTCACCCACCAATGCGCCGACGACCACCCCAGCAAACCGCACCCGGCGATGTTGCTGGCAGCGCTTGGCGAGGCGGGCATCGAGGCGGATAACGCCGTGATGCTGGGCGACACGTCGTTCGACATGGACATGGCGCAGGCCGCCGGGATTCGCGGCATCGGCGTCAGCTGGGGCTATCATCCGACCGGTCGGCTGGCCGCCGCGTCCAGTATCATCGACGACATCCGCGCACTGCCCGCTCTGCTGCGCGACCACTGGAGGCTGACGGCATGAGCGAATGGACCCCGCGCAGATTTTACGAACAGGCCACCCCGACCGAAACCTCCGGCGGTTATGGCATCGCCCTTGATGGCCACCGGGTCATGACGCCGGGGAAATCCGCGCTGGTGGTGCCCAGCCGTGCGCTGGCCGAAGCGATCGCCGCCGAATGGCAGGCGCAGGGCGAAAAGATCGACCCCGGTTCGATGCCCTTCACCCGCACCGCGAACAGCGCCATCGAAAAAGTGGCGCCGCAAAAGGACGCCGTGGCACAGATGCTGGCCGACTACGGCGACAGCGACCTGCTGTGCTACCGCGCGGCCGAACCGGATGCGCTGGTGCGGCGGCAAGCGGATCTGTGGGACCCGATGCTGGACTGGGCGGCCGCCAGCCTTGGCGCGCGGCTTGTGCCCGTTACCGGCATCATGCACGCGCCGCAGGATGCCATGGCGCTGAAAAATCTGGCAGACCGTGTGCACAGGATGACCGAGTTCGAACTCGCGGCGTTTCACGATCTCGTTGCGGTTTCCGGCTCGCTGATCCTGGGATTCGCGGCCACCGGGCCGGACCACGACCCCGACGACCTGTGGTCGCTGTCCCGCCTGGATGAATGCTGGCAAGAAGAAACCTGGGGCGTCGACGAAGAAGCGCAGGCGTTGGCGTTGCACAAACGCGCGGCCTTTCTTCACGCACATCGGTTCTTTGTCTTGTCCGGCGCTGACTAAACCGCTGGCGCCGCAGGCCCGGCTGCCTTTTTCTTCAGCATTCGACATCGTTTTTCGCGGCGGAACGGGTTGACCTCCCAAATGGAATCCTAACAAACTCGCCCCACCTGAGGGGGGAGCTCCCATCCCATGGTTCCAGGCCCCCGAAGGGCCGTGAAAACCGGTCCACGAAGGGCCGGACAACAGGAAGAGGTTGATATGAAGAACACCGTACTCCTTGGCGCGCTCACCGTCGCCGGTCTGGCGGCCGGTACCGCCGGTGCGGCGACGCTTGACGATGTCAAGGCGCGTGGCACCTTGAATTGTGGCGTGTCCACCGGTCTGACCGGCTTCTCGGCCCCCGACGCCAACGGTGTCTGGCAGGGTTTTGACGTCGCCGTCTGCCGCGCGGTCGCCGCTGCCGTTCTGGGCGACCCGATGGCCGTGAATTTCGTGCCGACCACCGGGCAGACCCGTTTCACCGCGCTTGCGTCGGGCGAAATCGACATCCTGGCCCGCAACACCACCTGGACCTTTTCGCGCGATGTCGACCTGAAGTTCGAATTTGTCGGCGTGAACTATTACGACGGTCAGGGCTTTATGGTTCCCAAGGCGCTTGGCGTGTCCTCCGCCAAGGAACTCGATGGCGCGACCGTCTGCATCCAGACCGGCACCACCACCGAACTGAACCTTGCCGATTTCTTCCGCGTCAACAACATCAACTACGAGCCGGTGCCGATCGAAACCAACGCCGAGGCGCAGCAGCAGTACCTTGCCGGTGCCTGCGATGTCTACACCACCGACGCGTCCGGCCTTGCGTCCACCCGCGCGTCGTTCGAGGCACCCACCGATCACGTCATCCTGCCCGAGATCATCTCGAAAGAGCCGCTTGGCCCGCTGGTGCGCCATGGCGACAGCGAATGGGGCGACGTCGTGCGCTGGTCCTTCAACGCGCTGGTCGCGGCCGAGGAATACGGCGTGACCTCGGCCAATATCGAAGAACTGTCGGCCTCGGCCGGCGACAACCCCGAGCTCAACCGGCTGCTGGGCGCCGAAGGCGAACTGGGCGCGATGCTGGGTCTCGAACCCGACTGGGCCAAGAAAGCCATCATGGCCAACGGCAACTACGGCGAGATCTTTGAAAAGACCATCGGCGAAAAAACCCCGATCGGCCTGTCGCGCGGCCTGAACGCGCAGTGGACCGAAGGCGGTCTGCTTTACAGCCCGCCGTTCCGCTGATCGGCACCAGACATACGGGGCGCGGGGATCAATCCCCGCGCCCCGACCACTTCGGGCTGGTGCGTCCGAAGCCTGGGGACAGTCCGCGGCACCACCTGACAGACCACGTTTGAACGACCACCGGCCCCACAGGGCTCGACATCAAGATCACGGCCCGAAGGGCTGGCACGAGTTTCCGCAATGGGGGCGCGACACCGGACAAACCGGTGCAAGACCCGGGAAGAACGGAAGCCACCGGGGAGAACAAAATGACCACCATGACTGACCCGCCGGGGCAGGGATTCCGGCTGTCGCAGCTGATCTACGACACACGTTACAGGTCACTGACCATCCAGGTCGTGGCGATGATCCTGCTGATGCTCCTTGTGTCGTGGCTTGTGGCGAACACCGTCACCAACCTGCACGCGCTTGGCAAGGATTTCGATTTCGGGTTCCTGACGCAGCCATCCGGATACGACATCAACCAGCGCCTCATCGCGTATGACAGCCAAAGCACGCATGGCCGCGCCGCTGTCGTGGGCATCCTGAACACGCTGCTTGTGGCGGTTCTGGGCTGTGCGCTGGCAACGGTTCTGGGCGTCGTGGCGGGCGTGCTGCGACTGTCGAACAACTGGCTGGTGTCGCGGCTGATGGCGGTCTACGTCGAGGGGTTCCGCAACGTCCCGCTTTTGCTGTGGATCGTGCTGATCTTTGCGCTGATGAGCGAAAGCACCCCTGCCCCGTCGGCATTCCGGGGTGACACGCCAAGCGCGTCGATGCTGCTGGACGGTGTGGCGGTGACCAACCGGGGCATTTACATCCCCGCGATCCATTTCGGAGCGCCGTTCTTTGACAACGGCCTCTACAACTGGCTGATCGTGCTGATCGCTTTTGCGGCGTCGGTCTTTGCCGTCAAACGGCTGTCTCGCTGGGCCGCGGTGAAGCAGGAAGCGACCGGCGACCGCCCCACCACCTGGTATCTGACGCTGGGCATCCTGGTGCTGCCCGTCGCGATCCTGTTCGCGCTGATGGGCGCCTTTCTGGACCTGCCCTCGCTTCAGGGGTTCAACTTTCAGGGGGGCATCCACCTGCGCGGCTCGCTGATCGCGCTGTGGCTGGCGCTGTCGCTCTATACCGGCGCATTCATCGCCGAGATCGTCCGCGGCGGCATCCTTGCCGTTTCCAAGGGCCAGTCCGAGGCGGCCTTTGCCTTGGGCCTGCGCCCCGGCACCACGATGAAGCTTGTGGTTCTGCCGCAGGCGCTGCGCGTCATCATACCGCCGCTGATCTCGCAATTCCTGAACCTGACCAAGAACAGTTCGCTCGCCATCGCCGTGGGCTACATGGATGCGCGGTCCACCCTGGGCGGCATCACCATCAACCAGACCGGGCGCGAACTGGAAGGCATGCTGCTGCTGGGCCTGTTCTATCTGGTGCTCAGCCTCGTTATTTCGGGCGCGATGAACGTCTACAACACCTCCGTAAAGCTGAAGGAGCGGTGAGTCATGGCCGGTACAAAGGAGCGCAGTGATGTCTGACACCCATGCACAAACCGTCGCCTATGTTCGCGACACCATGACCGAACAGCGCGAACCTCCGCTTTCGCAAACCGGAGCCTACAAGTGGATCCTCGGGAACATGCTGTCGACCCCGCTGAACGTGATCCTGACGATCGGGTCACTCTGGGTCATCTGGTCGGTTCTAAGCCACGTCCTGCCCTGGGCGGTCCTGGGGATCTGGAACGCCGACAGCCTGAGCGCATGCCGCGCCATCCGGACTGAGATCTACGGGGCCGATGCGTCGGTCGCCTGCTGGGCGGTGATCTCGGAACGCTGGCCGCAGTTGCTGTTCGGGTTCTACCCGCCCGAAGGCTACTGGCGCCCGGTGCTGGCCTTCGCGCTGTTTATCGCCGCCATCGCGCCCATCCTGTTCGCCTCGCTGCCGCGCAAGATGCTGTGGCTGACGGTTGCGTCGCCGTTCGTGATGTTCTGGCTGATCTGGGGCGGCACGGTCTGGGCACCGATCTGCATCGCGCTGGGGTTTGTGATCGGCTGGGCGGCAATCCGTGTTGCCGGGCCACGGATCGGCGCGTTGGGCAGCATCCTGCTCGCGATCCTGGTGCCGGTTCTGTACTGGGTGGTGATCGCGGGGCCGCTGGCGTCGGGGCTGTCGGCGATCCTGCCCATCGGGCTGGACCAGGTGGCGTCGCGCGACATGGGCGGGTTCATGCTGGCGCTGATCATCGGCATCGCGGGGATCGTGCTGTCGCTGCCTCTGGGCATCGTGCTGGCGCTGGGGCGGCAGTCGGATCTGTTTCTCATCAACAAGGTGTCGGTGATCTTTATCGAGGTGATCCGGGGCGTGCCGCTGATCGTCTGGCTGTTCACCGCGTCCCTGCTGCTGAACTACTTCCTGCCGCCGGGCACCAACTTTGACCTTATGCTGCGGGTGATCATCATGGTGACCCTGTTCAGCTCGGCCTATATCGCCGAGGTCGTGCGCGGCGGTCTCGCCGCCCTGCCCAAGGGCCAGTACGAGGCCGGCGCCGCGCTTGGCCTGGATTACTGGAAATCCATGCGGCTTGTGGTTCTGCCGCAGGCCCTGAAAATTTCGATACCGGGCATCGTGAACACCTTTATCGGTCTCTTCAAGGATACCACCCTGGTGGTGTTCATCGGCCTTCTGGACCCCATCGGGCTGTCCAACGCCATCCGCGCCAGCACGGAATGGAACGGCATCTACTGGGAGCTTTTCGTGTTCATCGGTCTGTGCTTCTTCATCTTCTGCTTCAGCATGGGCCGCTATTCGCTCTTTCTTGAGAAAAAGCTCCGTCGTGAGCACCGCTAAGGACACCTGACAATGCAAAATCAAGCGACCGAGACCGTCGACCGCAGCCACATGCAGGTCTCCGATGAAATTGCCATCCAGATCACCAAGATGAACAAGTGGTACGGCAGCTTCCATGTGCTGCGCGACATCGACCTGACGGTGCACCGCGGCGAGCGGATCGTCGTCGCCGGCCCGTCCGGGTCCGGAAAATCGACGATGATCCGCTGCATCAACCGGCTCGAGGAACACCAGGCCGGCAAGATCATCGTGGACGGCACCGAACTGGGGTCGGATCTCAAGAACATCGACAAGATCCGCTCCGAGGTCGGGATGGTGTTCCAGCACTTCAACCTGTTCCCGCATCTGACGATCCTGGAAAACTGCACGCTGGCGCCGATCTGGGTCCGCAAGATCCCGAAAAGGGAAGCCGAAGCAACGGCGATGCACTTTCTGGAAAAGGTGAAGATCCCCGAGCAGGCCAACAAGTACCCGGGTCAGCTGTCTGGCGGACAGCAGCAGCGCGTCGCCATCGCGCGGTCGCTGTGCATGAAGCCGCGCATCATGCTGTTTGACGAGCCGACCTCGGCGCTTGATCCCGAGATGATCAAGGAGGTGCTCGACACGATGGTCAGCCTTGCCGAAGAAGGCATGACCATGCTCTGCGTGACCCACGAGATGGGTTTTGCGCAAGCGGTGGCGAACCGGGTGATCTTTATGGACGCGGGCCAGATCGTCGAACAGAACGAACCGAAGGAGTTCTTCAACAATCCGCAGCACGAGCGGACAAAGCTGTTCCTGAGTCAGATCCTCGGTCACTGACAAAGGGGGGCGGGCGTGGCGCGGCGCCCCCCCCCTTCGGCGCCAATGTTGTCGCGAGCATCGGCTTGCCTGCCAGGCGCTGGCAAGCGGATGCTCGCGAAAAGCCGAAGGATTGGCATCCACATTTGCCACGAAGCGCAACCACTTAGCGCGTTCGGCTACAACGTTCCGATCGAACTGCATTATCCGGTGGCGCCACCAGCCCGTCATCGTGAAACAGCCTGAAAATTCCGGCTCCGGGCAGTCATCATTGGCGAGCGGGGCACTCGTCGGCAAGCATCGCAATGCCGCAGGATCAAGAACGCACCGCAGCCGTTCCAAGTCCGCCCCGTTGCCATAGCGCCCGCGATCACGCGCATGCCCCAACAGGACGCGTCGGATACCCTTTTTGCCTCGCGGCACAATCTTCATACCTACCCCGACAAGCCGAGCCTTGTGTATCGCTCTGGACCTGTCGCGGTTTGATGCCGCTCCTTTGATAGCATTTACTGCACCTGACCTGCCCCCCGCGAAATCCGTCACCGTGATGTAGAGTCTGCGCCGACTCTGAAGGAGCAGACACATGCGAAAGAGCCGTTTCACCGAGGCGCAAATCATTGGAATGATCAAGGAGCAGGAGGCTGGAATGCCGACTGCGA